>JBGSJL010000295.1:0-19172 GCA_041741955.1 Pirellulaceae bacterium
GGCGTTGGCTGGCAGTGGCGGCCAGTCTGGTGGCAGATCGCCGAGGCCAGAAACACCCTGGTCTGCGTGATCCGCGACTGCTGGCTCTGCCGAATCGGTGACCTCTGGTGGGTAGAGGCGGTCCAGCTCCGAATAGGTCCACGCTTGGGCATCGGGCTTACTCATGCCCTGTTTCCGACATTCCTTGATCATGCGATTTCGCACCGGCTCGACCTCAGGCCAGCGGCCATCCCGTTGTAATCGCTTTGTCACGCTCAGCGGATCAACCTGCCGCGTTTGAGTGGCTTTAGCGGTTAAAAACCTCGGGGACTGCGCCGCTCCGTCAACTCGATCAACCTGACCTGACACGTCCATGAATAATCCTTTGCGTTCGTGTTCCAGAGTGCTAACGGTTATTCTATACCGTTAGCAGTACGAACTAAAGTCCTTTCTTAGTCACCCGACTTCTCGCATGATCTCAACGGCCTTTTGCAGATCCCGTTCCGCGTAGACTTGGGTAACATCAGCCGATGCATGTCCCAAGATGACTTGGGCGCCTTCCAACCCGAACCGTTTGCGAATTTCGGTTCCGGCGGAGTGACGCAGGCGATTCGGAGACCAGCGGTGGTCTGATTTCCACTTCTCCAATTCAGCTCGCTGCCTGTCCGTCAGGCGATCGAGCCATTGCACTTGGCTTTCGTCCTCGCGGCGACAAAGCGGTTCGGGTGCGGGAAAGGCAATATCGCACGCCCGATGGATGGCTCGGCGGTAACTGTGGGCTGTGTACTGCTCCCCAGCGGTGCGTTTCGGTTTTCGCTTTCGGTTTGTTCCTGGTCGGTTGCCACATGAAAGCCGAGTCGATCGACTCGCATGAAGCTCCTCGCGGCGGTTTTTCTCCGAATCCACTGGGCGTAAGCAATGCGTTTCCTTTTCTCGCAACAGGTAAGGTCTCAAAATGTCCTGCCCTTTTGGTCCAATCGGGATGATACGTTCTCGTCCATGATGTTCCGTCTTGTGAGTTGCTGGACGGTACAACCAGACTTCACCAGACATGTCCACATCGCAGGGGCGCAGATTGCAAACGTCTTGAGGGCGACAACCTGTGATTCGCTGAAATCGAACCATATCTGCCACTACACAGGTCAGTTGGGGCAGCGTGGCCTGAACGGTCACATCTTCCACTGGCAGTACCGGATCCGGCTCGTGGGCCTCGGAGCGGCCTTTGCGCAGGCCTGAAACAGCCATTAGGCCGTGGTACATGTCACGTCGAACCAGTTCATTCTCCACCGCCCATTTGAAGCAGCGGCGAATCCTGCCGATCGACTTGTTGATGTGGCCGCGACTCCAACCTTTATCGACCATCTTTTGACGAACCGCTTTGAGCGCCAGGGGGCCGAAGTCGTTGGCGATCTTGCGCCCGTACAGTTGCCGTACGATCTTCAGAGATTCTAGGATGCAACCGTATTCGCTCGTGACCCGACCGTCTTTGCGGTAATAGTTTTCCGCGAATTTCCGATATGCATTGAGCACTTCCACCACGGTCGCGTCGGCATCGCTCAACTGGCGACCGTTGGCAAGGAATTCGGAAATCAGACGGTCATATTCGTCCTTGCTTGCCGCAGAGTTCCATTTTCCGAGGTAAATGTCTCGGCCATTGATGGTCACCACAGCTTGCCCAGTGGGCTTGTGGCGACGGTAAGAAGGAACGCGGGAAGTAGTTGGTTTCGGCATGGCGTGCAACCTCCAATTTCACCGAATCCGGTAGACTACCGGATTTCGTCGAATTTCAGGCTGCACTGCCGAACATCGGCAGGTAACGTAAGTACTTGTTTCAGCGTTGTTTAGAAAAAGTCGGGGTGATAGGATTTGAACCTACGACCCTCTGGTCCCAAACCAGATGCGCTAGCCAGGCTGCGCTACACCCCGAACAGACAGGAATCTATACGATTGCGTCGTTTCCTGCAATGCGGGCTGCAATTTCTCGATGATTACTGCCCTTAGCAAGTCGCAACTGGCAGGGACTCGTTCAAATTGGCTGGAATAATCGGTATTTGGAGGGATTGACGGCCTAAAGCATCGCAATAAACGTGCGTTGGCGACTCGTAAATTTCGGCCTCGCCAATAACAATGGAGCAAGTTTAATGAAGCGGGGATTGGGGATGTGTTAATGTTCGGAATTGCTAACTCGCAGCTACAGTGCCAATGATTATTACGAACGCCATCATTACGGCGGCTGGGCCGGAGCAGTCGCAATTGCCACTGCAAACTGTGGTAGATCGCACTGGCGCCGTGCGCACGGCGCTGGAATTGCTACTTGATGAAGTGGTCGGCGCGGGTATCGAAAAAGTCGCAATCGTGATCCGGCCTGGTAAGGCAGACGCATATCGCGTTGCGGCGGGCGATCAAGCAGAACGCATTACGTTCTTCGAGCAGGATAACCCGCGGGGTTACGGGGATGCGCTGCTTAGGGCCCGCAGCTTTGCGAACGACGAGCCGTTTTTGCACCTAGTGAGCGACCACCTGTATGTCAGTCGCAACGGCAATTCTTGCGCCAAGCAGTTGCTGGAGGTGGCTGGCCGCGAGCAGTGTTCGGTTTCGGCCATCCAGGCAACACGCGAAAATCAACTGGCCTATTTTGGCGCAATCGGCGGTTCGCCGGTCCCCCGACACAGCGGGCTGTTCGAGGTCACGAAAGTCCTCGAAAAACCCACACCGACCGTGGCCGAGCAACAGCTCATCGTTGCTGGGCAGCGAGCGGGGCATTATTTGTGTCTCTTCGGCATGCACGTATTGACGCCACATGTCTTCGAATTGCTCGATGAGTCCGTGTCGCAATTGCAGGAGGGGCAGTATGCGAATCTCTCGCAAGCCCTTAATCGACTCTCGCAATCCCAACGCTACTTGGCGTCGGAACTAAATGGAGTGCGCTACAACATCGGCGAAAAATACGGCTTGCTCATCGCTCAACTTGCAATTGCACTTTCGGGCGACGAACGCGATCGAGTGCTAATCGAGTTGCTCGAGCTATTCGCCAAGAGTAAGACCTAGGTTTCCCGATCTGAATGGACATGCCAGCAGTGAACGTTTCCGCGTCCCGCGCCAACTTGATCGACATTATCACGTCCACCACGGATACCGTCCGCAATCTGTCGCTGGACGCACAGTGCTGCGATATGACGCAGGTCGAACTGATGGAAGCCTGTCGGCAATTGGAGTCGTTCCGTCGCCAAAGTACGAATCTCTACCATCGCGTGCGTGCACTTTTTTTTCTGTACGCGATTCATCGATTCCATCTGCCGCGTGCATTAGTCGGACGCGAATGTGGAGAGATTCCGTTTCGAGGCTATGAGAATCTGCTGCGTCGAAGATTCCAGGAAGCGATTCACGACTTTCTGCGCGAGCAAGAGCTTAACGGCCCCAGCATTACACTTTCCAGTTCGCTGGCCGCTGCTTACCATCGCCTGGCGTTTCAGACTCTAGCCGATCAAGTTCGCAGCAGCGTGCGGACGGTGCGAGGCAATCAATGGATGTTTCGCACAGGACATCCGGAAGATTTGCCGCTACGCATCCGCCGCGAATTGTGTATGCCCAATTCGCAAGGCCTGTACCCGATACTGCGCGAACGAACCGCAGTGCGCATGGATTTCACGCACAGTGGCTGGAGCGATATTTTCTTCCTTGGGATGGATTTTCCAGCGGGAGCAAGAGTGATCAACGCCTCGATCGATTTGGCCGTGCGCGGAAAACACATTGTGCCGGAACCGCCCATCGAATGTGCTTTGAGAGTCATCGACGAACCCGTGATCCGCTTGGCGAGTATCGACTTGGATGCGACCGTCGATATCCATTCGTTGAACGAAGTTTACGACTTTGCTCGCGACTACTTGGGTTTGCTCAAAGCGGCCATCATTGCGTCGGGGCTGATACCTCCAGGCATGGAGGGATGCGATGCCGGAATCGAAAACGTGTTGATTAAGTTGGTGGGGCCGGGCAAGGGGCTGGAGGTTATCAGTCGAGTCAACGACATTCCAAAGGGTTCGCGCTTGGCGGTTTCAACCAATCTGCTCGGTTCGCTTATTTCGCTGTGCATGCGGGCCAGTGGGCAGGTCGAAGAGCTGACCGGTCCGTTGTCGGAAGAGGATCGAAGTATTGTGGCGGCGCGAGCGATTCTCGGCGAATGGATTGGCGGTTCGGGCGGAGGCTGGCAAGACTCAGGCGGTGTTTGGCCCGGAATCAAATTGATTGCCGGTACACCAGCCCGCGAGACTGATCCGGAATGGGGAATCAGCCGTGGGCGATTACTGCCCACGCACCATGTCTTCACACGCGAGGAAATCTCTGACACTACCCGTCAGAGCCTCCAGGATTCGTTGGTGCTCGTACACGGCGGTATGGCTCAAAACGTGGGGCCTATTCTCGAGATGGTCACGGAGAAATATCTGTTGCGAGGCGCGCAGGAATGGCTCGCCAGGCAGGATGCCATGTCGATCCTCGATCAGATGACGATTGCACTGCGAGCAGGAAATCTGCAGGAAGTTGGACGCCTAACCGGCCGCAATTTCGCAGAGCCGTTGCAAAAAATAATTCCTTGGTGTTCCAACCGCTATACCGAGTCGCTCATTGAACAGTGCCAGCGGCAGTATGGCGATCGATTCTGGGGATTCTGGATGCTCGGTGGGATGGCGGGAGGCGGGATGGGATTTATTTTCGATCCCCTATGTCGTGGCGAAGCTGCAGATTGGCTCGAGAAAATCATGCTCGCTACGAAACGCGAGCTTGAAAACAGTTTGCCGTTTGCCATGGATCCGGTGGTCTACGATTTCAAGATAAATGATGTGGGCACTTGCGCTGAATTGCAGAGTGACGCAAGCTTACCGCGCGGCTACTACGAATTGATCATTCCGGCGCTGTTGCGGCAGGATATTCAATCGCTCAGTCCCTGCCGACGTGTCGAGCTCCAACGGGTGGGAGCTTTATGCGGTCTGCACTCAACCACCCCTGATGAAACATTAGAGCCAAGCCACAATTTTGCCAACGGCGATTTGGCGCGGCGTCTGCTCGATCGCATCCTGCCAGCGCCCATCAAGAAATTGACGAGCGGCCAATCGCTGGACGCACTTCTACAAGAGAATGGCTTTGACCCGATTGCTCATCAGCAGATTCGCGAAGACCTACAGCTGGGCCGGCTTGGACTGCAGCAGAATAGGTTACCGTCGACGGCCAGCATCGAAGATGTGTTACCCGAGGATGTAATCGATGCCCGCCAACCCATATCGAGCTCGATTCGGCAAGTTGCTGAACGGGCCATCGCGGCCGGGGAAATCGCCGTACTGACGCTGGCTGCCGGAGTGGGCAGCCGCTGGACGCAGGGAGCGGGCGTGGTGAAGGCCCTGCATCCGTTTTGTAAGGTTGGCGGCAAGCATCGAACGTTTCTCGACTTCCACTTTGCTAAGAGTCGAAAAGCAGGGCAACTGTATGGCGCCGCCCCCACGCATATCGTTTCGACAGGCTACATGACCGATGGCCCCATAAGGGCCTATCTTGACGCGGTGGATTATGCAGGCACTAAGATCGTCTCACGAGGCAAGAGTGTTGGCCTGCGCACTGTGCCGACTGTTCGAGATCTACGATTTGCTTGGGAGGAAATGCCCCAGCAGACCTTGGATGAGCAGCAAGAAAAACTGCGTCAGAGCGGCAGAGCAGCCTTGCAGACTTGGGCAAGTGTGACTGGCGATGCCGCCGACTACACGGACAACTTGCCGATGCAGTGCATGCATCCAGTGGGCCATTGGTACGAAGTGCCGAACCTGCTCCGAAATGGAACGCTTCGCAATCTGATCAAACAACAACCCCAATTGCGTTATCTGCTGTTGCACAATGTGGACACACTGGGTGCTAGTCTGGACCCAAACCTACTTGCGCTGCACATCACCAACGGGGCATGCCTGTCGTTCGAAGTCATCACACGGAGGTTGGAAGATCGCGGCGGCGGGTTGGCTCGGGTAGACGGGCGACCGCGCCTGGTCGAGGGCCTGGCCATGCCCAACGAGGCGGACGAGTTCAAGTTGTCGTACTACAATTCGATGACAACCTGGATTGATATCGATCGCTTGCTCGATGTCTTCGGGCTCTCGCGTGGCCGGCTTGACCGACAGAGTCAGGTCGACGAGTCCGTGAGGAAGTTAGGGCGGCGCATGCCTACCTATATCACACTGAAAGACGTAAAGAAGCGGTGGGGCAACGGTCAGGAAGACGTCTACCCAGTAGCCCAATTCGAAAAGTTGTGGGGCGATATGACTGCGCTACCCGAGATCGACTGCCAGTTTATTGTGGTCCCTCAGGTGCGTGGGCAGCAATTAAAAGAGCAATCGCAATTAGACGGTTGGCTGCGAGACGGCTCGGCTGACGAAATTGGCAAGTTGTGTGCCTGGTAACGACTGCAGGCACGTTATCGGCTCGTTATAATGGTAGAGACGTTTGACGCTTCTCGCCTACCTTTCAAAATTCGAACGCGACCCGCCATGACACGCTTTTGTACGTACAATCCAGCTCGCAGGCTGAAGATCCTTGGCTTTGCTTGCCTGATGGTTATGACCGCACAGGTTACCGGCCCGCTGGCAGTAGCCGAGGAAACCATTCAGTTCAATCGCGACATTCGGCCGATACTCAGTGCGACTTGTTTCAAGTGCCATGGCTTTGACGAAAAGGCACGTCAGTCCGAACTACGACTAGACAGTGCGGACGGAGTCAAGCGAGCGAGCGATTCGGACCAACCCGATAACAATTCGATCTGGCAGCGAATTAACTCGACGGACATGGAAGAGATCATGCCGCCTGCCGACGAGAATCGCCAGTTGTCGGCTGAGGAAAAGGAGTTGATTCGCAAATGGATCCAGCAGGGAAGCAAGTTTCAAGGGCATTGGGCTTTCGAACCCATTGAGCCACTAGAGCCACCCGTCGCGCAGCAGAGTTTCGCTGCTTGGCAGGCGCACCCCGTCGATCGCTTCCTGCTTTCGGAAATGCAGCAGCAGGGCTTGTCACCGCAATCCCAGGCTGATCGAGAAACACTTGTACGCCGCGTTTCGTTTACGTTGACTGGCCTGCCGCCCACGCTTGAAGAAGTGGAAAGATTTCTGCTCGACACATCGGCAGAAGCTTATGAAAAGATGGTCGATCACTATTTGCAGTCGCCACATTACGGCGAAGAAATGGCTAGGCATTGGCTGGATGTGGCCCGTTATGGGGATACGCACGGTTTACACTTGGACAACGTGCGGCAGATCTGGGCCTATCGCGACTGGGTTGTGCAATCGTTTAATGCCAACCAGTCGTTTCGCGATTTTACAATCGAGCAATTGGCGGGTGATCTGCTCGACAAACCCACGCAGCAGCAATTGATTGCAACAGGATTCAATCGCTGCAATGTGACCACCAGCGAGGGAGGTGCCATTGCCGATGAATTTCTCTATCGCTACGCGGTCGAGCGTGCGAGCACAACGTTCCAAGGATGGCTGGGACTGACCGGTGGTTGCGCCGTGTGCCACGACCACAAATTCGATCCGATTTCCACGCAAGAATTTTACTCCTTCTACGCATTTTTCTACAGTGCCGCCGATCCGGCGATGGATGGCAATCGACTCGACACACCACCGTTTCTATCGCTGGCCACCACCGAGCAAGCGCAGCAACTCGAGTCGTTGCGAGAGTTGGCAAGCGCGGCTGAAAAGCGATTGCACACGGCCGCCGAGGATGTGGCTAGCCATTGGGATCAATGGCTCGTTTCCCATGACCGGGACGCGGCCGCGCAACCGGTCTACGATATCTGGCTGGACGATGGGATTCCGCTAGGAGCCATGGGAAAGAACACGTCGCGAAACTCCGAAGTCTGGCTGACAGCCGCAGACATGGAGATACCCTCGGGGTCTCGGGCGCTGGAGCAGTCGTTCGGTGATTATCACAGTCAGAGTTTCGAGGACGGGCTGGTTCCGCGGGTTGTTCCTCAGTCACCACAGCTCGAAGTTTGGCTGCGCATCGATGCGCTGCATCCGCCCGCTGCGGTCATGCTGGAATTAGAAAGCAGCCAGGGCAAACGCACGTTCGGTTGGGGTGATGTTGCGCAGCTTGGACAGGGAGATTTCAAGAGCGACAAAAAGGTACGGGTTGGCGATTTGCCCGCACCCGCACAATGGACGAAGCTGACGTTGGATGAGACGTTACTCAATTTGCCTGCGGGGACGATTGTCAAGGCATTTACACTGGCTGAATTTGGTGGGATTTGCCAGTGGGATGCATTGGCAATCCAGGGTTTGTCCATCGCAAGCGATCCTAGGGATACCTTTGGTGCGTGGCAGGCGTATGCAAAAGGCAAGTCGCTGCCGATCCTGCCCAAGCCAGTCGCTGAGGCGCTGGAGTCACCCGATGCGGAACAAGCACGCAGCGAAGGAATTCTGTTTCAGTCGCGATCCGAGTTTCTAAAGCACGTTGCCCGCGTCGTTCCAAACGAAGTGGCGCGTGCGCGAAGTGAATGGAGTCGAGCCGAGCAAGCCGTGAGCACGCTTGCCGATTCGATTCCAGGTACACTAATCTACGGAGAGCTGGACAAACCCCGTGAAGCATTTGTGATGCAACGTGGTCAGTACGATCAACCCGGCGAGAAAGTGACACCCGCAACACCCGCCTGCCTACCGAAACTGCAACTAACTGAGGGAACTGACAGACTCACGCGATTGGACCTTGCACGCTGGCTGGTGCGCGACGACCAACCATTGACGGCTCGCGTTACCGTTAATCGCTTCTGGCAACAGATCTTCGGTATAGGCTTGGTCGAAACCAGCGATGACTTTGGAGCTCAGGGTGCGGTGCCCAGTCATCCCGAATTACTCGATTGGTTGGCGCGCGATTTTCGCCAACATTGGGATGTGAAACGTTTGGTCCGCAGTCTTGTAACGACGGAAGCATTCAAGCAAGCCAGTTATTCGCATCCGCAAAATTTGGCGACAGATCCCAGGAATCGTTGGCTGGCGCGTGGTCCACGGATACGCTTGGAAGCTGAACAGATTCGCGATGCAGCTCTAGCAACGAGTGGGCTGCTAAATCTCAAACAGGGTGGTGCTCCGTTCCTAGGCTACCAGCCGCCGAATATTTGGGAACCGGTTGGCTACGGCAATAGCAATACACGTTATTACCTGCGCGATCAGGGTGAAGATCTCTATCGCAGGAGTCTCTACAGTTTTGTGAAACGCACGGCACCACCGCCTTTCATGAGCAACTTCGACGCACCCAATCGCGAGATGTTCTGTACTCGGCGCGAGCGAAGTAATACGCCGCTCCAGGCACTTCAACTGATGAATGATGTACAGCATGTTGAAGCGGCCCGTCACTTAGCTCAGCGGACGCTCAAGTCCAGCCCACTGACTAAAGAACGTATCGACACGATGTTCCGACTAGTTGTATCGCGATTTCCCGATACCATCGAATCGAAAGAGTTGGCGGCAGTACTCGAGCAGTTTGAGGATCGATACGCTGCCGATCCAGTTGCTGCAGAAGCACTCATACATGTTGGCGAAACCGCACCTTCACCTACGCTCGGTTCGCCCGAGCTGGCGGCCTACACGCTGCTCGCCAACCTAATCCTAAACCTAGACGAAACCGTAACACGGAATTGATCCTATGGACCCTCGGCTTGAATTCGATCTGGGACTGTCGCGGCGGCAGTTTTTTGGCAACACCGGCCTCAGGCTGGGTGGCTTGGCCCTGGCCGCTTTGGCGGGCCCTCAAAAGAACGCTGGGGCGGCGCACGCGGCCCGAGTGCATCCGCCATTAGCTGGTCTGCCGCATTTTGCTGCCAAAGCAAAATCGGTGATCTACCTGCACACCAATGGCGGACCATCGCAAATCGATACGTGGGATTACAAACCCGGTCTGACCGATCAGTTCGATAAAGACCTTCCCGATTCAATTCGCTTGGGGCAGCGAATCACCACCATGACCAGCGGTCAAAAGCGTCTGCCGGTAGCACCCAGTAAGTACAAATTCGCACAGCACGGCCAGTGTGGACGTTGGGTCAGCGAACTGCTACCACATACGGCTGAGTGCGTGGATGATATCGCGCTGATTAAATCCGTATATACCAACGCCATCAATCATGACCCTGCCTGTACCTTTGTAATGACCGGCAGCGAAGTACCCGGCAAAGCGAGCTTGGGTAGTTGGTTGGCCTATGGACTTGGAAGCGAAAGTAACGACCTGCCTGCTTTTGTGGTCTTGACGCCGAGTTGGTCGGGTAAGGCCGCCGCGCAAGCGTTATTCACGCGCATGTGGAGTAGCGGCTTCCTGCCGACGCGTTTTAACGGCGTGGCTTTACGCAGCGGTGGTGATCCAGTGCTGTACCTTCCCAATCCACCTGGAGTGACCAGCACCGATCGTCGCAATTGGCTCGATTCACTGTCGCGGCTTAATCAACATCGACTGGATCAAATCGGCGATCCCGAGATCCAAACGCGAATTGCGCAGTATGAGATGGCATTTCGTATGCAAAGCAGCGTACCCAGTTTGACGGATTGGTCCGACGAGTCGGCAGAGACGTTGGCAATGTATGGCCCCGATGTTCACACGCCTGGAACATTTGCTGCCAGTACGTTGCTCGCGCGGCGTTTGGTCGAACGGGGTGTGCGCGTCGTGCAACTACTGCATCGTGGCTGGGATCAGCATGGCAACATCGCTGGAGATCTACCCGCGCAGTGTGGGGATGTTGACCAGCCGTGTGCAGCGCTGCTCAAGGACCTCAAGCAGCGCGGCCTGCTGGAGTCAACGCTGGTCATTTGGGGTGGAGAATTTGGGCGCACGGTCTATTGCCAGGGGAACCTCACCCGCGAAAACTACGGACGCGATCACCATCCACGATGCTTCCCAATTTGGATGGCCGGAGGTGGCGTGAAGCCTGGCATTTCGGTTGGGGAGACGGATGATTTCAGCTACAACATTACCGAGCGTCCGGTTCACATCAACGACGTCAATGCAACCATACTGCGTTGCCTGGGTATCGATCACGAACGCTTCACATTTCAATTCCAGGGACTGGACCAACGCCTAACTGGGGTCGAGCCTTCGTCCGCCGTAGAAGAAATTCTGCTGTGAGAAAGGAGCCGCCGGGACAAATTTGCCGCAGAGAAAAATTTTAGCGGCACGGACTAACCGTCGGGATCGTCAATAATTCGTTGTAGTCGGTCGCGCAGCGAAGGTACGAATCGGGCGGGCCAAGTCGCGTCGATCAAGCCGACTCCGATCATATCGCGTAGATGAGTTCGATCTTTGTCGCGGAAACTATTGAGTTTCATTTCCACGAGCGGCCCTAGCATCACAGTGCGTTTGCCGTCGATGACCACCACCTGATCGACCTGCGGTGTTGGGCTGGCGTACGACTCTTGCACTTTCCGACCGGCTAGCAAGATATGAATGCCCTGGCTGGGCTTACCGTCTGGGCCGTCGAGGAATACCGTGACGTCCAAAACAGAGTCGCGGTAAAAGCCTTCGCTATGCAATGCAAACGTCGCCTTCCCAACATCGTCATCTCTAAGCAGCAAGTCAACGTCGCGGGTGTTGCGTACGGCTCCGTCGTCCTTGGTAGCTACCCATGCCGCTACGGCATTGCCGCCAATGACCGCGTAGGGGATGCTGGCATTATTTAGAGCGCGGCAAGCTCTTTCCAACCGCTCGCGAACTTTTTCCACGGCGTGAAACATCCTGTCAAAAATGTAGGGCTCTTGCTCGCGAACAAGCATTCGAAGTTCTTCATCATTCATCCCAGAAATTGTACATAGAAATACACAATTTCAATTCGCGCAGCGCGCGAAACTTCAACAGTTATTCGCGACTTCTTAACGCGACCTTAATCGAATCGTGAAGGGCATCCTTACAATTTCGCTCGAGCAACGGTGGTATGGCAACGAACATTCGATGAACCACCGCGAGTCGTTTTTTTCGTTAAGGATTGAAAAATGCTGGTGAAGCGTGGCCGGATGACAGGTTTTACTCTGGTGGAGCTGTTGGTAGTAATTGCAATTATTGGGATACTGGTGGGCTTATTGCTTCCAGCCGTACAAGCAGCCCGCGAAGCTGCACGGCGAATGCAGTGTTCAAACAATCTCAAGCAAATGGGATTGGCCTTGCACAATTACGAGAGCACTTACAAGAAGCTTCCCGTCGCTCTGATGGCCAATCCCAATGGATCTGCATTGGACGACGACGGGTTCGGATGGGCGGTGAGTATCCTGCCCTTTATCGAACAGACAAATCTGTACAATCAAATCAACCCCAATGGAACACCTGGGATTCTTGGTGATCAAGCCATATTTGATCGGTTCTACCCAGGTCTGACGATCGTGCCTGGTGGCGATACCAAAGTCGCAACCTACCGTTGCCCGTCGTCCGGGCTACCCGACGTTGTGCCGGCCACTTTCAGCATTCCGGGCGCACCGAACTCCGCTCCCACACAGTTCCCGCGCTCGATTGGCTATGCGACCAACGACTACAAGGCTGCTGGCGGAGCGTGCGCTCCGTTTGGGGACGACGGAGTGATGCACAAAATTCGCGAGCAGCGTCACATTGGATTCGGACAGATCACAGATGGCCTAAGCAACACTGTAGCCATCGCCGAATCATCCTATGTTTCGAGCAACGTGGGCGAAGGAGCTGGGCGGCGACAGAACCCGCCGACACCCGTAAGCACGTTTCGCGACTGGCCTACTTGGATAGGCGCGTTTGGAAGTGGACAGGACGAAACAGTTCGTTTCAATGGACGTACGACCGCACCCATCAATTGTCAGTGCAAGCCAACGTCTATGTATCAAGCGCTCAGCGACGATTGTGCCTTCAGCTACCATACGGGCGGAGTACAAGTCGTGTTCTGCGATGGCTCTGTGCATTTTCTGTCTGAGAATATCGCCATCGAAACTTGGTGCCATCTCAATGCCAAGACCGATGGTCAAGTACTCGGACAGTGGGAGTAAGCGATGAACAAGCCAGTTGTTACAGTTCAAGTGTTCAGCCACATACGCACTTTGCGACCTCGGTTGGTGGCCAGTCTGATATGCCTAACAAGTCCTGTACTTGTGGGTTGCGGTTCGTCAGATTTTCCGACCGCCAAGGTTCAAGGCATCGTGCTGTGTAAGGGAGAACCCGTGGCAGATGCTTCGATATTTTTTGAGCCCTTGCGATCCACCAGCTCGGAGAATCCCATGGTTGGCAAGCAAGCGATCGCCTTTTCCGATGCGCAAGGCCGCTTCACGCTGTCCACCTACGGGTCGAACGATGGTGCGGTTGTCGGTAGCCATCGCGTGCGCGTGAGCGGAGCTGGCATTCAATGCGATTGCAGCCTTAATGCAGAACGCGATGTCATGCAAGCTGAGGTCAAGTCGGGGCAGGTGAACGAGTTTACTATTGATTTGCCCCCTGCGACCAGTGCGGATCGACGACGTGCCAGTCAACCTGTTGACGAATGAACGAGATGGGGATTGCCAATTGCTAGGTAATATCGACGAAGTCAAGCGATCCGCATTTGGCTCGATCGACGGTGCCAGCAGCATATTCTTCCGCGTCTGTTTCGGTTGCCTCATGGCTAAATGGTCTTGGGACTATTTGGCCATGGGGCGCGTGAACCGATTCTATATCGAACCCAAATTTCACTTTACTTACTATTTCTTTGACTGGGTTCACCCGCTGCCCGGTCAATGGATGACGGTGCATTTCCTGCTTCTGATGTTGCTGGCAGTCTGCATCGCCACCGGCTGCCTCTACCGGTTCGCCAGTCTACTGTTTGCAGCCGGTTTCACGTATGTGTTTCTACTCGATCGAGCCAACTACCAGAATCATTACTACTTGATTTGCCTAGTGGCTTGGTGGCTACCTTGGTTGCCACTCAATCGCAGTGTCTCGTTTGATAGTTGGATGTGGCCAAGTATAAAGAGCCAGTCTGTGCCAAGATGGTCGGTCTGGGTACTGCAATTCCATATCGCCTTGCCATATTTCTTTGGCGGTCTCGCCAAGCTGACGCCGGATTGGATATTAGGTCAGCCACTAGCGCAAATGTTGGCGGCAAATCGTGGGCTGCCAATTATCGGAGAACTGTTTTCTAGCCCGTCGGTCGCGTTGGGACTGGCGTGGGGTGGTGTGCTGTTCGACTTGGCCATCGTTCCATTGTTGTTATATCCCAAAACTCGCGGACTGGCCTACGCGCTGTGTATCATCTTCCATTTGATGAACGCAGTGATCTTCAACATTCACGTCTTTCCCTGGTTTATGTTAGCAGCGACACCCATCTTCTTTTCGCCAGACTGGCCGCGTCGCGTGCTGGGAGGCGCACCGGTTGAGCTACCTCACAATATCGTGTCTACCGGCTCCGCGAGACGCACATGGGCGGCTGCGTTTTTCGTTGGCTATGTTGTCTTTCATTGCGTTTGGCCTCTGCGACATCATCTCTACTCTGGCGATGCCAGTTGGACAGAGCGGGGGCACTTTTTCTCGTGGCGGATGATGCTGCGTGGTAAGGCAACTGTGATCGGGTTCGCTATCCATGACCCGCAAACAGGCCAAACATTGGATGGACAAGTCAATCGATTTCTCAACGCAGAACAGTCGGAACGGCTAGGTCGCGATCCGGAAATGATCTTGCAGTTCGCACATTTCCTGTCAAAAGAATTCGAACGCACGGAAGGTCGTCCGGCTGAAGTGTATGCTTTAGTTTTGGCCTCGCTCAATGGTCGCAAACCCCAATTGTTGATTGACCCGAACGTTGACCTAACCAAGCAGCTACGCGGCTTCTATGATCGCGCTTGGATCATGCCACAGAATGAACCACTGCGTCGCCCAGCATGGGACTTGCCTGCCGATCAATGGCGACAGCACATCGAGCTGCCCAAGTTGACATTCCTGGCTGAATCCAAAAAGCCCTGATGCCAACACCCAAAGATGAAGATTCACCAAGCCGACGCGTGGCTCCTACACCTGAACAAGCACAAGTAGTTCCTGGATCGGAGTTGCCGGAACGTGCGTGAACTTCAAATGCCCGCTTGCAACCCCGTACATCCTTCGCATCGTTTTCAGCAAGCCTCAACCCGTCACCTCATGGCTGATCGTGAACATCTGCGATTCGTCGAGGCCAGCTTGGATATGTTGGCCGCATCCATCGCGGGCCGGGGTGTACGATCGGTCGCGTATTCGTCGAGGGCTAAGCTGGGGAACTGGTCGACATCGGGCGAATTCGTCGGCAGACCGATGGTACTTTTTCTGCCGGAGTCGGATTGGGTTACGCTGGGCAGTCCGGCAGACTGTGATTTTTAATCGGCGGCGAACAAGATTTTGTGTAGCTCTGCCAATTCATTTGCAGGAATCTTGATGACCTTGCGATCGTAGGTCATCAAGCCGTTAACCTCGCCTTCGACGTCAGTGGTCTGCGTGTAAACACCTGCCGCGATGCCCTGGCTGCGTAGTTCGTTTAGTTTTTTTAGCGAAGTGACGTAACGAGCTCTATACTCGGCTTCATCTTTCGGCAAGCTACCGTAACCCCAGTTGCGGCGATTGGCGTCCCAAAGATGTCCTTGCACGGGTAAGCCGTGACCACCAAATTCACCCATCACATGAATGAAGTTTTTGAATCGCTCGGCCGTGTCGAGCTCGAAGGGAAAACCAGGGTCCGGATAGCGATGCTCATCCACGATGTCGCCGACCGGCCAGAAATTCCCGCCGCTGGCGATGTTGACAGAACGACTGGGATCACGCTCGGCGGTCCACTTGCCGACCTCCAACGTTTTATGCTGCCCCCAGGCTTCATTAAATGGAACCCAACACACGATCGAAGGGTGGTTTTCGAGCGTGCCGATCATGGCGTCGAACTCTGCCATAAATTGAGTGTGCTGCTCTGGCGGCCAAGTGGCATCCACTGGGTCAGGCTGCAGCCGAGTCCATTCGGGCCATGCTTTGTTCTTGGTGCCGCCGCTTACTTGATCCTGCCAAACCAACATGCCTACGCGATCGCAGTGATAGTAGTAGCGTCGCGGTTCGACTTTGATGTGTTTGCGTATCATGTTGAAGCCTGCAGACTTCAGCCACTCGATGTCAAACAACATTGCTGCGTCGGACGGTGGGGTAAGCAAGCCATCCGGCCACCAACCCTGGTCGAGCGGCCCCCAGTGGAAGATGATTTTTCCATTGAGAGTGAAACGCCAATGACCGTTGGCGTCGAGTACTTTGCCAACTTCGCGAACGCCGAAATACGAGTGTATCACATCGTCGTTGACTCGAATTTCAAGTTCGTACAGCGTGGGTGAATCGGGTGACCAGAGTCGCGGCGCTGGGATATTCAAGGCTAACCGGTCAGCAGAGCCAGTTGCACGAGCGACTTCGCGGCCATCTAGTCGCGCAATGGCTTCGACGTTTAGTCCACTGGTGGCGCGGTCCTGTGTGATGACCTTTATAGCCACCTCGCCGTTGAGTTTGGTCTCAATTTTTATTTGCTCAGCATAAACCGTTGGCACCTCTTCCAGCCAAACTGTCTGCCAGATCCCAGACGACTGTGTGTACCAGATGCCACGTGCATTGAGTACCTGTTTACCACGAAGCTGATATTCCTCTGTCGCATCTTCGACGCGAACCACCAATTCGTTGTCGCCATTTTGAACGGCACCGCTGATATCGAACGAGAACGGAGTGTTTCCGCCGACATGTTGGCCAACGGACTTGCCATTGACGAAAACTTCGCAGCGGTAATCGACCGCATCAAAATTAAGCAAGGTTCGGCGGGTGGCTGGTTTGCTGCTAGCTGCATAGTTGACCAGCGAGTTGCCAGCCCACTGGAAATTGCGGTGATACCACAATGCTTCGGTGGAGTCGAGCAACCGCTGTACACCGCCCAGCTTGGACTCCAAGCAGTAGGGCACCAGAATCTTCTCGCTCCATGCAGCGGGCATAGCTCGCTGAGCTATGGGCGTAACCGCGTATTCCCAATACCCATTTAAGTTTGTCCAGTTGTCCCGTTTTAATTGCGGACGGGGATATTCCGTCCACGCATTTTCCGCGGTCACTTCGGCGCCCCACTGGGTGATCAATTCCGA
The DNA here is from genome assembly GCA_041741955.1 of Pirellulaceae bacterium. Classification (GTDB taxonomy): domain Bacteria; phylum Planctomycetota; class Planctomycetia; order Pirellulales; family Pirellulaceae; genus Aureliella. Next base: position 17,085 of record JBGSJL010000295.1, read on the forward strand.
CAGGAAAGGCTTTGTATCGCGTTTCGGTATGGGCAATTCCGGAACTCGAGTAGCGTCGATCACGTGCGCATCGATGAATTGCCCGCCAGCAGTTTGATTACAATGCACGGCCAGAATATTGCGACCCACTTGGACAGCTCCAACTTTATCGCTTGGAATGGGTATAACGATGAACTCAGAGGTAAAACCTTCCAGAGCGGCGACTTGTTGACCGTTGAGATAAACTTGTGCGTTTTCATCGTGGTGAATCAGCAGAGCTGGCTTAGCCGGAATTTGTGTGAGCTCGAAAGACTTTCTTAGCCAAATATTGTTGGTCTCCCAAGTCGTCCCGACTCGGGAGCCCGGTGTATCGCTGGTCCCGAATCCTCCGTTTCCCTTTTCCCATTGGGCATCATCAAACGCAGCGACTTGCCAACCAGGTTCGGGCTTGCGGAAGGTATATGTCCAGGTGTCGACGATTTCCTGCGAATGCAGCACGGAACACTGGAGAACTACCAACAAATAGAAAACAGATTTCATGGTATCTCACTCCGCCCGAAGAAAGTAGCAAGCACGCCTTGTTTGCCGTTAGCTCGATTCTACAGAGCGATCCCCACCCAAGGTGCGAGGGTCGGTAAATCGAAGCACAATTTTGACACTTATCGCTAAACGCCGCCATGCGAACGGCTGGTCACTAGATTCCTGCCTAGTAACGCCCTGTCTGGGAGGGCTCGGCCTCGCGAGCGCACACACGGGGTTCCTCGATCCCCAGCCATGGCCGGCAGAGCCAGCAAATCATTGGGTTACACGTCGGAGCCCAGTCACCAGTGGGTGGCGTCACTGGTCTTCGAGGAGTGCCGGTTTGCTCGATCGTAAATTCGGCTTTGATGGCAGGGGACAGACCACCCCACAGCTAACGATGAATTGCACCGCCTGATCGATTGTCAACTCGAGATCGATCGCTTCGCGCTTGCGAACGTTGACCGTGAATCCAGTCATAGGCATTGGCGATGTCGGCACAAAAATCGTTACCAATTCTTCGCTCAACGCGGTCCGCAGAGGAGGTAGACTGTCGCTGGTCACAAAACCCAACGACCAAATACCGACGCGTGGATATTCGATGGCAACGACTCGCGTAAATTCGATTTCACGCTCTGTCAGCACAAAATCAGTGACTTGTTTCACCGAAGAATAAAGATTGCGCACGATCGGCAACTGATTCAGCATTCTCTCAAAGCCAGTCACAAAGAATCGTCCAACGCCGGCAGCCAGGAAGCGTCCAACGAAGAACAGCACGCTCAGGAGTATCAGCAGCAGCAACGGGATTGTGAGCCACCGGGACATATACCTGAGTTTGACATAAGCTTGATAATAGTTCTGTGCCGAAAGTGGATTCTGCATGTCTCTAGGCAGTTGATCGAGACGCGCCGAGACCCAACCGACGACGTATTCTGGCAAATACTTGCCTCCCAAGGGAGCGCGAACGTAGGACAAGCCTTCAAAGTCAAATCCTTTAGTTTCATCCTCCTCATCGACGAGTATTGCGCCCTCAGGCGGAACAGTCTTGATATCCGCTGTCATCCGAACCATGGCCCAACGACCGGTAAGTTCAAGAGGAAAGATTACATATTGCTCGATTGCACTGGCGATCCAAATCAGCAGCAGCAGAGTCACCAGCGGAGGCGCAATGATACTACTGCCTCGCCAGATCGCCCGACGCAAAGGAGAATTAGCTTTCTTTTTGGGCAGGCCTAAGTCTATTTCGGGATCCATAACGCTATCACTTGGCGACTGAAAAAACTGTCTTGGTGAGCGACTGCGCCGCTGTTGGCAATCTCATACCGGTATATTCTGCAGAAGCATACGCGAAACACCAGCAGTGGCTAGGGCGCGGCTGCGGGAGACTCGCGCACGCCGGTGGCGCGGGCGGCTACGACCACGTCGACCCTGGCAGCTCCAGCTTTCATCAGTAACCGCGAGATCTCAGCAGCCGTGGTTCCACTGGTCAGCACGTCGTCAACAAGTAAAACATGCCTTCCGTTTAGACTCTCGGCAGAACGAATTTCAAAAGCATGGCGAACATTTGCCTTTCTTTCGCTCCAACTGAGC
>JBGSJL010000296.1:0-34137 GCA_041741955.1 Pirellulaceae bacterium
CGCGCGCAGCCGCACGAACAGACTCTGGCAAAGAGAAAAACAGTGATGTTGTCGAGGTTCAAGGAGCTGTATGGGACTGCGGAATCGTTCTGCCTGGCGAGCCCACGATTGTCACGGTCCCATTGAATACGGCAAGTGAGCTCACTAGCGCTGATATCGTTACGGTCGAATCAAGTTGCGAATGCGTTGACATCAAAATCGTCGACTATCTCGATGCTAGATCAGTCCGAACTGCTGGGGCTCGTTTAACTATCGTTCATTTCCCGCCTGCCAACGGTCCTCCACATTCCCAACAATTAATGGTGAATGTTACTCTTCGGACGGCAACGGGAAATGCACATTCGTTCAAAATTAGGGTGGTTCTGATTTAACCGTCGATGTCTCACAGCGGGGTGAAAGGTTCGTGTTTATGGCTGCGATAAGTCCGATGAGTTGCTGGCCCAGGGTACTTCTCTTTGCTTCCTGTAGGATGCGAATGGCGTACGGCTTTGGTATCGCATTCGTTTTTTGTTTAGCGCCAAAGTGTTTTTCAGCCGATGGTCGTGCATCAGAATTGGCAATGGCCGCCTTGTCCGCATTTCAAGTGAACCTGGAAAAACTCGCCTGCGTGAATTTTAATATGACTACCGAAATCAAAGATAGTGCCGTACAAACACGACGGGAATCGGAAGTCAAGCTTCCGGACGGCGGAACTGCGGTCATTCTGCAATCCCCGACAGCGAAAGTCAAAGTCACGGGAACTTTACTTGTTGAACGTGGGCGTTTTGAAATTGAGGATGCACGCGATGTTGCCCCGAAAAGATATTCGTTCGACGGCGAGATGTGGACCGAAGTTGACTCTACCAAGGGTCTATGCAGTCGGCGCCTCAGTGAGGAGATGCCTGGACTATTACCATTCCATCCGTTCAACCTACTTTACAGTGATTCCAAACAATCTCTTCGGTCTGTGCTAACGGACGAAGGATCCGCGCTGACAGTCGCAGCGCAGGAACCTGATGGATCGTTCACCCTAAAGGTTGACCGCGGCTCCCACTACTTACTCATATCGTTTGCCGCTAGTGCAGGATTACTTCCTATCTCCACCGAAATGCATATGCGCGGTGGAAAACTTGTTAATGATGCATCAGTTACTTACGCAATGCTCGGTACGACTCAGGCTCGCTTCCCGAAACAGTGTCTCAAGACCGTCTATGTACTCAACTCGACAGCGGCGACCGACAATTCGGGTTCAGTTTGGCAAACAATTGAAAGCAGGCTGGAAGCAACAACTGTGAGCGTCAACGTCGAGGACGCGATCGCGCTTAAATGCCCTGAAACGTACAGGACATTCGACACAACTGCGCTGACGGTTGCTGCGAGCCCAAGTTTCTTTTCACAAACGAAGTTGATCTTTTTGACTGTGTTTGTGATTTCCTTAGTCGTTTACATCACGATAAAAAAGCGCAAAAATTTGTTGTAGTTCGCGGTTTTGAAGTAACTTTTTAGAAGGAGTTAGAATCATGCGTTCAACTTTCACTCCCCTTTGGCGTAAAGTGGCGGCCGTCTTTTTCTTTGTTTTTGTGGTTGCTGTTTTAACCAATGTACGAGGCGGCAGTCCCGGTGGTGAATGTTGCAATTTGGAAGATCAGGAAGGATGTTCCGGATGCAAGCCTGGAGGAATAGGTTGGGTTAATATTGGTACAAACGTGATTTATCATTGCCAGACGTATACCGCCCCTCTCGTTTGCGAAGAAGACCCGATGAAAATCTGCTTTCAAGGGCAAACGGCATTGTACGTCGACGAATGTATGACCCCATCCGGAGGGACAGTAAACTATATCCTCAGAAAGAAACATTGCGACTACGATTCATGTGATTAACGCATACGAGCGATCCTACTTCGATTGTCGATCGACTGCATCGGCGACGAGCTTTCCGATGCTTACTACTGTGGCGCTGTTCTGACTCGCGGTGTGGATTTTGCTCTGCGGTTCGCAGTGAAAGGCATGTACTAACAAATGCATTCATACGTATCACTGCGCATTTTAGCTCTCCTAATCTTTATTGCGCAGGGCTGTAGTCGTCAGACTGCGGTTGAGTTCGAGCGTCGAGAAATTGACCTCGGCGAAGTCGTGCATGGTACGAATGTACTCGGCAGCGTCGTATTCAGAAACAACACGAAGTCCCATGTTCTAATCGAAAGTATAGAAACGAGTTGCGGATGTATTTCGGTACAAGCAGAGAAGGATTCTCTTGCGCCAGGAGAGGATGCCACACTGGCTTTCTCTCTCAGCGCTACTGGCTTGATTTCGGAGCAAGTTGTTCACAAGGACGTACGAATTACATTCCGACCTCCTTCGGTGCCTTCCCGCAATTTGACAATCACTGCGAAAATTGTCCCGCTGGTCAAATTGTCCCACGAAGAACTTTTCGTTTGCAGTCAAGAACCATCGTTTATTGAGGTCAGTCGAGTCGGGGCGTCTGAATCGGAATTTTCGACGTTGCTTTGGCGAAGTAATTTGAGTGGGATCTCCATAGAGGAAGTCAGTCGATCGCGAGATCGTAGGCGATTTAGCTTCGCATTGCGGACCGGCATAAATAGCATTAAAGATCAAACGGCTTTCTTGGAGCTCACGCGAGTGTCTGACCGAAACCAAGTGGTCGGAAAGGTTGCAATTGAGGCAGACGTAGCCACAATTCATCCGACCGCCTATTTACAAAACCTTTCGGATTATCGCCAAGTTCCAACTAGCACTACAGAAAAGTCTCGTCAGACGTTCTGGTTAAATCGAGTCCATGGAAATACAATCGCAATAGAACAAGTCGAGATTCCTGATGCGCTCGTTAAATGGCTAACAGTGAGAGTCAATGATGACAAAGTTAGTTTCGATTGTTCTTTACTTCGCGTGCCGGAACAGACGATTTTGGGACAATCGCTTCGTGTTCAATATCGACTTCCAGATACGGGTCTTTTCGGATACGTTTCACTTCCTGTCATAGTTGTTGGAGCAATGCAGGAGCGACGCAATGATTCTGAAAATCCGCGCGCATCTTCAGACCCGTAGCCGCTTACCTCGCGCTGATGGGGCTAGTCAAAACTATCGTTATTTTCACATTGCTAAGCGCAGCGATCATGGTTTGACAGAAAGGAAGGCGGAATACGGCATGGTGACCGTTGTCGATGATGCGCAATCGCATCGAGTGGTGTGTGCGGCGGTGTTCGTCACCATTTCAGTTTCATCGTCTTAAACTGTTGAAAATACTGATCTCCGCGAAATTGCAGATGGGCTAGATGAAATCCAACGTCGACCTGAGAGCGCGCAGGTTATAACGTAAGCCGATTACTGCAGTGGTAAACTCATTCTCTCAGCAGACGTCGAACACAATTCCTACCGCGGCGATGATTCACTTCTGCAAAGGGGAAAAGGGACCCAAGAGCTTGGACGCATGTAAACCCAGTCAACATCAAATACGCAGACGCATTTGCTTCGAAAGTCGCCTCGTGGATAGTTACCGGAATTGTCGTTGCAAGGCGCCTCAGCAAAATGGTAAAGCGCGAAAAAAATCGGCAATTTGGTGAAAAATCATGAGTGCTAAGCTCGCTACACTTGCCGCCGTCGTCTGCTTGGTTTGCGCGGCGATCTTCAATGCACCGGTCAACGACGAGTTCGGACACTTTTTTGCGGGTTTGTGCTATTGGCAAACTGGCGATACGGCCACGTTCAACGTCAACCCGCCGCTGGTGCGAGCACTGGCTACGTGGCCTGCCTTCGTGTCAGGCATGAGGGTCCAAACACCGCCGCCCAACAGCTATGCTTTGCGTACCGAGTTCAAATCGGGACGAGAACTGTTCATGGCCGAGCCCGAACGCTTTCAACGGTTCTTAATTATCGGACGCTTGCACGTCGCGCTGATCACCCTGGCAGCAGCAGGCGTGCTCTACCACTGGGCCACTGCCTTGGCAGGCTATCAGGCGGGGTGGTTGGCCGCTGGACTATGGTTGTGCCAACCTCAGATCCTGGCGCACGGAACATTGATTACCGGCGATGTGGTCTGCGCTGCGGCCGTGATCGTGGCCGTTCGCTGCCTGCTGTGGACTTTCGAACAACTGACGGTCCGCCGAGCTCTGACGCTGGGGCTCGCGGTGGCCGCAGCCGTGCTCACAAAATTCACCGCTCTGGTGCTGTTGCCCATCGTAGTTCTGGCGTTTGCTTGGAACGCCGACCGCTACTCGCTGCGGCGCCTGGCCGTGTGTTTGACCCTGACATGCCTAATGTTCATGGCGACCATTGCATTGCCCTATCGGTTCGAAGGCTGGGGTAAAAACCTGTTGGAGTACCAATTTCTCAGTGCGACTTTTCACGATCTGCAACAGCATATCGCTGGAGTCGCTAACTTGGGAACTGCCCAAGCTCTGTTCGCTCTGCCTGTGCCTGTGCCCGAACAACTGCTACTGGGGATGGACCGGCAACAATTAGATTTCGAACACGGCCTGCCGTCTTACGCCGCAGGCTATCGAGGGATCCACGGCTGGTGGTGGTTCTACCTGTATAGCATGGCCGTCAAAATGCCGCTGGGGACATTGCTCTGTGTAGCGGCCGCAGGCGTTGCGCTGGCAGGCGGACGGAACCAGATGGCTGTTGGATTGGCTTGGCCGCTGCTCACGCTGGCTGCGCTCATTGTCGCGACATGTCTGCAGGACGGTTTTGCGCAACAACATCGCTATATCCTACCGGCCTACCCATTGTTATTCCTAATCATCGGCGTCGTGGCCGCCCGAACGTTTGCTTCCGTCCAGTCGCTGCTGGGCGTGCCGCTCAAATATTTTGAACGCACTATCCTACTCGGGTTCGCGCTAAGTGTGGCCGGGTGCATCAGCGCGGCACCGAATTGGTTGAGCGCGTTCAATGGCTTGGCCGGCGGCAATACCAGCGGCTTCAAGCGATTGTTTAACGATGCGTCCGACTGGGGACAAGATACCTATCGCGTCCGCGACTGGATCAATGCCCATCAAGATGGCACACCGATCTACGTCCAATCCTCCATTAGCGGCATTCGCGAAATTCGCGCCGTGGGGGCCGAAGAGTTCGAGGATTTTGGTGGCATCGTCGAACAACTCCGCAAGCCCTGCTGGTTGGTCGTGAGTAAGAGCGACTATGTGATGCACACCCCCTTTGAAGAGCAATTCGATCCACTTCCCGTCCACCAGTATTTGGGTGGGACGCATGTCGTCTATCGCCTGTTGCCCGACACCGCGCCGGCAAACGGAGGAGCGCCATGAGTCGTCTGCGCAGCATGTGGTAGGCATCGCCTCGCGCTAGGTTGGTTCGTCCAAGCTTGCCGACCCAATCCCAGTCAGTGCGAGTTCACGTCCGTTCAGGGCTTGCCGCTGACGGACGCCGCTTTGGCGTTCTAAGGCGGCGTGCCGGAGGTTAGTCTATCCGTTCTCACTGTTCCAAGGCTGACCGATACCGCCCAAGTAGTCTTCGATGACCTTGCGAACCTGACCTATCTCAGCTGGGTTGCGGCGAAATGTACCGTGAAGTTGTGTACAGCCTGTCGCTTCGAGCAAGTGACGAGCATTGGTGCTATTCACGCCCGCACCGGGTAGGATCTCGATCCGCCCTCGGGACCAATCCACCAATTCACGCAGCCGCGCGCTGCCGAGCTCCGCTGTCTGGGCCTCACCGGATGTCAATACGCGTCGCACACCGCAATCAATCAACTGCTCCAGCCCTATCCGCTGATCCACCACGCGATCAAAGGCTCGATGGCACACCAGCTCCCGGCCGCGACATAGCTCCGCAACGTCCCGCAAGAATTTTATATCGAGGTTTCCAGAACCATCGATAGCTCCTACCGCGACCCCGGCTACTCCGGCAGACAACAGCAGGTCGCAGTCGGCTAGCATGATCGACTTTTCAACCGCCGTGAACTGAAATCCGTCGTTGTGCGGGCGCAGCATCGCGATCAGCGGTGTCGTGCAGTGCGCTGTCAACCACTGACATGTCGCCAGCGAGGGCGTTAGTCCATCGAGCTGTAGGGCGCTGTTGAGTTCGATCCGTGTGGCACCGGCCGCCGCTGCAGACAGCGCATCTTCGGCGCTCTGGACGCATACTTCGAGTTCAAAGTTTCGCTGCACGATGTTGGGACCTTTGAGGTTCGTTGGTGTGGATCGTAGCTGGAGTCGCCAGACTTCAGTCGGCAAGCACCGAAGTCTGGCGACTCCGGCTACACAAGTACTCCGTCATTGAGTAGAAACTACAGCTGCCAAGCCCGCTCGTACAGCAGAGAAAATTCACCAGGAAGACGCCAGATGGCCGCCCAAGAACAACCGCCTACGCGCCCAAGTCTATTGCAGGAAATGCGAACGCACGATGACTGGTGGGCTATTTGGTGCGCCGCGGTTCTGCTGGGTGTCTCGTTCTTAGCGGTTTGGACCGCTCGACCCGGCGATCTGGCGGAGAAGATCGCAGCGGGCGAACCTTTAAAAGTCGCCAACCCACTGAAGTCCTGGCTGTCAAAACCTGCCGAATGGACGGTCAGCCCGCTGACGGCTTTTTATGTGCCTGCCTCCGACGATGGTGCGGCCGTCAATACGCTGCCCGGCACGTTGGGCGCGTTCTTAGTGATTGCGTTGCTATTGGCTGCGGCCAAGCAAGTGCAGAGCCAATCGGGCTGGCAATTCCTGGAAGCTTTTCCCAGTGTCTTCGTCTTGGCCGTGATCGCCTACGCCATGTCCACTCAGAAAGTCATCGCCGCGTACAACCTCGAATACGCGCTGTGGGCACTGTTGTTGGGATTGATCATCAGCAACACCATTGGCACGCCTCATTTCATGCGGCCTGCAATGTTGACCGAATTTTATATCAAGACCGGTCTGGTCTTGCTGGGAGCGGAAGTGCTCATGAATCGTTTATTGGCGCTAGGGATTCCGGGCATTTTTGTAGCTTGGGTCGTCACGCCCATCGTGCTGATCAGCACCTATGTGTTTGGTCAAAAAGTACTCAAGATGGAGTCGCGTTCTCTGAACATGGTTATCTCTGCCGACATGTCGGTGTGTGGCGTGTCAGCGGCCATCGCCACGGCGGCGGCGTGCAAGGCCAAGAAGGAGGAGCTCTCATTGGCCATCGGCATGTCGCTTACGTTTACTGTGTTCATGATGATCGCCATGCCAGCTTTTATCAAGTTGGTGGGTATGGATGAGGTGCTGGGTGGTGCGTGGATGGGTGGTACCATCGACTCGACCGGAGCCGTCGCAGCCGCCGGCGCGGTGCTGGGAAAGCAAGCGCTCGACGTGGCGGCGACGGTCAAAATGATTCAGAACATTTTGATCGGAGTTACTGCCTTCTGCGTAGCCGTCTACTGGGTCACGCATGTCGAAAAGGATCCAGCGGGAGCGCGTCCGAGTCTAATGGAGATTTGGTATCGCTTTCCCAAATTTGTGTTAGGCTTCGTTTTTATTTCGGTACTATTCTCGATCCTGCAAGCCACGCTGGTGGGCGGCCCAGAGATCATTGACTCCGTAATTGGCGGTTCCACCAAGACATTTCGCGGTTGGTTCTTTTGCTTGGCCTTCGTGAGCATCGGACTGGAGACAAACTTCAAAGAATTGTTGCCCTACTTGAGAGGCGGCAAACCGGTGATACTCTATCTTTGTGGGCAAGCACTCAACCTGGTACTCACGCTGTTCATGGCTTGGCTGATGTTCAAAGTCATTTTTCGGGACATGGTCGATTCGGTGCTCCCCTAACTGGTCTGGGAATGCAATCGCTCTAGGCCTTACAATGCTGGCTTTTTCAACACGGGTTGGACTGAGATTTCGCGGAAATTTTCAACGTTCGTCGTATTAGGGCTGCAGCATGAATCGCCTGACAACTTTTTTCCTTGGCATTATCGTGGGAGCAACTGGGCTGTTTCTGTCGGAGAACTACTACATTGTCCGTTCGACCGAGTCGGTACATTTGGTTCCGAAGGTGGCCGCAAAGCTGGAGTTTCCGTATCGCGATATCCGAGCCTACACGGTTGAGGACTGGAAAAACAATCTTTCGCTCGGTGCCGCGATCGTTAGAACTCAAAAACCTGACATGATGGTTGAGTCGCTGTCCAGTGTGCGACACAACTTTGAAGGCATCCTGCGTTCGCTGGGTGGTAGCAATTAACTCGGACTCTTCGGATCGCTGAACATGCCAGAGACAATATTTTCGAAAATCATTCGTAAAGAGATTTCGGCAAAAATTATTTTCGAAGATAGCTTGTGCATCGCTTTTCACGATGTCGCGCCGCAAGCTCCGGTCCACGTCCTGGTCATTCCCAAGAAGCCGATAGTTTCGATCGACGATCTAGGGCCCGAAGATGCGGCGCTCATGGGGCATCTGTGGCTGATCATTCAACGCCTAGCCCGCGAGCTCGATCTGGCTACAAATGGCTATCGAGTCGTCGTGAATTGCGGTAAAGACGGCGGGCAGTCCGTCGATCACTTGCACTTCCACTTGCTGGGCGGGCGGGGTATGGCTTGGCCGCCGGGTTAGGCAGCGCAACCCAACTTGCCTCATTCAGTTAGCTCTTCTTCGGCCATCCACGCCGACTGGCCTGCTCTGTGCAATTTTTTTCTGAAGAGCCTTTTTCTGTAACCGTTCACGGATCTGATTTTTTGTAGGGTGGGTCGAATCGCGATAGCGATGAAGACCCACCGATGCTGCAATCACATAAAAATGGTGGGTCATCGTGGCCTATCGGCACGCTCGACCCACCCTACATCTACTACGATTGCCCTACAAAATATCCCAGATACCGACCTCTTTCGATTCGACCCACGGCGCGACGGTTTGATTGAAATCTGCGAAGTGCGGCGTTTCGCGATGTTTGACAAAAGCCGCCCGATCGTCGTAGGTTTCGTAAAGTAGGAAACTGTTGGGCCTATCTGGGATCGTACACACGTCGAATTGATGGCACCAAGGCTCTTTCTCGACCGAGTTTTGGGCTTGCTGCAGCACGGCCTGACGAAACTGAGCACAATGCTCGGGGATGATATTGAAGACCACATTGACGGCACAGGTGGGTTTTGTCATGGCTTTTTTGAGTTCACTAAATGGAAGCAGTTCATTAAATGGAAACGGTTGGCTGCATAGTCTACGTGTAATGCTGCAGTGACAAAGCACTCCGATTCAATGGTATGATAGCAGCGCCGTGATAGGCAGTTTATGCAACATACTGCCACGCTCACTCGAATGCTGCAATGGCTCTCGCGCGTTGTCCCGTAACTATTCGATTTGGGCAGCGCGGCGAACAACATTGCCCATTTGCCCCCGTTCCCAACGACTCTCACCGCAGGAAATTTTACTATGTCGTCAAAATCTCTACTCGGTCAGCACGCGCGGGCTATCCAATTCTTGTTGAGCGCCTTGGGGCTTTACTGGGTCGCGTTGAACTCGGTCCTGGCCGTCGAAGCGACTCGCGATCGACCCAATATTTTGTTTATCTATGCCGACGATCAATCGTATAAGACGATCAGTTGCTACCAGTCGAGTCCGGAGTGGGTTCGGACGCCGAATATCGATCTGCTTGCTCGCAACGGAGTCCGATTTGAGCGGGCTTATTTGGGCGCTTGGTGCATGCCCTCCCGAGCCAGTATACTGACCGGTCGCTTGCAGCATGGTGTGGAATCGATGCGGATGGAAGGCACCTATCCGGGTAGTGCCTACGATCCAGGCCTATGTCCGTTTGTGCCTGCCCAACTTCGCAAGGGAGGCTACCACACGGCCCAGATCGGCAAGTGGCATACGGGCGTCGATACAGGTTGGGGTCGCGACTGGGACTATCAAATTGTGTGGAACCGACCGGGGCAACCCGACAATGCAGGCAACTATTACACCGATCAGATTTTATCCATCAACGGGCAGGAGCGTCGCGACCTAGGCTACTCGACCGATAACTATACCGATTGGGCCGTGGAGTATATCCAGGGCGAGCACCGCGACCCGCAGAAGCCGTGGTATCTCTGGCTGTGCTACGGCGCGATCCATGGACCGACAACGCCCGCCGATCGCCATCTGGGAGCGCTTCAGGGTCGAACGGCTACCATCCCAGCGGATATTCTCGGACCCTGGCCCGACAAACCGGCTTATCTTCAGGACACATCCGCGTGGATCGCTGGTCCCGCAGGCCGACCCGTACTACGTAGTAAAAAACGTGTCGCCAGCAATTTCGACTCCAGCGAAGCCGGCCTGAGTTACGACGCTTGGGTACAGCAAGTCAACGAATGCAACATGGCGGTTGACGAAGGTGTGGGGCGCGTCCTGCAGTCGCTCAAGGACTCGGGACAGCTTGAAAATACACTGGTGATCTACACGGCCGACCAAGGATATGGACTGGGAGAACATGGTCTGAATCAGAAAGTCGCGCCCTACGATTCGAGTCTGGCGTCTGCGCTGATCATCAGCCAACCTGGCAAGCTGCCTAAGGATAAAGTTTGCAAACATGCCGTCAACTCGCCAGACTTGACTCAGTTGACTTGTGCCATCGCCGGAGTAGAAATTCCATGGCCGATGCACGGACGAGACATTCGGCCGCTGCTGGCAGTTCCCGAAACCGAAGATTGGAATTCGCCCATGTTACTGACGCACACGTCGCGGATCTACGGAAGCGATACACGCGAAATTCCCACGGGAGTCGACTTGTTTGAAACGTCAGGAGTGCCCTGGTATGTCCTGCTACGCGATGGCCAGTACAAATATGTTCGCTATTTGCTGGCTGGTGAAACCGAGGAGCTCTACGATCTTCAGCAGGATCCAGAAGAGCTGCAAAACTTGGTAGCTTTACCCGAGCAAAAGTCGAGACTTGAACGGCTTCGGCAAAAAACCATCGATGAGCTGCGCAGGACCCACGCCCCCTTCGTCGACCATCTACCGGCCGTTCGCTAGGCCTATGCCACGACCAAGCTAGCGACTTGCTTTCCAGCCACCAGACTTACGCAGTTCGACGGGTGCGTTTGGATTGCCAGCCGTTGGAAAGGTAGGACGCAATGCGGTAGTGGGAGTCCCAGTTGTAGCAGTCCCTGTTGTAGCAGTCCCAGTTGTGGACGGTGCGGTTGGGGAGATAGGTCGTAGTCCGGATCTGGCGGTAGGTAGAGAGGAGGGTTGAGCTGTTTCGAAGCTCGCCCATTGGATGGTCTTCGACTGTCCAGCCAACTGCGCAAACTGTGGCGAAACGGGGCGCATCGCGGTCAAATCCTGTTCCCGAAGCAGGCCTGGATTCCAGCGTTTTTCACGATCAAAATCTTGGGGAACAGGAATCGGCAACATAGCCGGCAACTGCCGGAGCTCGTCGAGTTGATTCGTGGACGCATTCTGCTGAGGCGAGTCAGGAGTTGTGGGTTGACGAACAATACTGCGAAGCTGCGGACGCATCCCCGAATCTGGCCGATTCTCGGATGTTGGGAATGCCGGTAGCGAGGGGGACTGGTTGGCTGGGTCGGATGGCACATAGTTGTTCGGTGGATAAAATTCGCCTGGCGCAGCCGTGCTTGGCAATCCACCCGAGGGCCCGTAATTCGGCGGCAGAGTGCCGGGTACTGGCGTGCTTGGCACTGGCGCACTGGGCGATTGTGGAGCTACCAAGCCGGGCACACTCTGCCAAGTCGACGGGGCCGAGTAGCTGCCATTGCTGCCGCCACTCTGGGAGCCGTAATACGACGACTGTCCCAAAGGAGACGTTGGATAGGCACCGGCAGGTCCAACACTGGTGGGACCGACGACGATCGCGCTGCCGAAAGGTGGCTGGAACGTGCCCGGCTGCGTTGATCGATACGGCGTTGATGGATACTGCCCAACAGGTGCTTGGGGTGCCGAGTAGCTGCCATAGCCACTGCCGTAGGCCGAACCACTGTACTGGGGTAGAGCGTAGGGAGCAGAGTTGTTTGCTAGTGGGATTCCGCCGCTTGGCAAAGTGTAGGTTGGCAGAGCTGGCGAGGGCGGTTGGAACACTGGCGGAGCGCTGGAGCCGAACAGTGCGCTGCGTCCCAGTGTTGGACTTCGCTGCGCAAGGTACTCGTAAGAAGTGCAGGGAGCCATAGCTACGACCTGCGCTCCGGTGTTTGGGTCCGTCGTCAAAATGGGACGGTAATAGGTTACAGGAGCACGGGCTGAATTGGTTTGGTAGTTGGGCACATAGGACAAAGTTGGCGACTGGGCCGAAGGTAGAGTCGCGGCGATAATACCCGAGGGCATAGGAGCCGTATAGCCTGCGCCTGCCGGTCCAATTGCTGGCAACTGTGTGCTGTAGTAAGTTCCATAATTGCCTGCGTAACCGGGCGCGGGTGCGATCGCTGGACCGGAAGGGGCGGCCGTTCCAGGCGCATAGCCAGTACCGTAGCTACCTGGATATCCGGCGCCATAGGCGTTGCCAACGGGTACCGGTTGTCCAACCGCGTAAGCGGCTGTGGCTGGTCGGCGGCCGAAGAGCCAGTCAAGCAACGGGCCAGCTTCGACTTCGCGCGGCGATACTCCACAGCCAACGATCGCAGTCAGTGCGACGAGCAGCTTTGAAATGTTGTGCGACATGGCTTGAGATCTCCCTGAGACTCTGCTGGAAAGTCCGAAACGATTGACGTCATCAATTGATGCCCGCGCCCCACCGTTGGTCAATGCTTGCATCACCGGACTTCAGAAAAAGTATGACTTTTCGGGCTCGATCCACGTCGCGTGTTTGGGTTGTAGCGATTGCGCCAACCCGCGCAGGCAATCAAAGAATTCCGCAAGTCTTGTGTGGGAATCTTAGGTCGTGAGATTCCAGAGGCAAGAGTCAGTTTTAGAGAAAGCTGAAGATTTAACGCAGCCGTTCACGCTGTTTTCGCATTACACAGGTTTTTGCCAGTGGGATTTCGCAAGATCAATATGCAATCAATTTGCAGTCAGCCTATTTTTCGGTTGCCCAGGAACTCGGTTGCTATTTGCATTACCTGTCCGCTTTGGGGCTTGTCCCCGACGGACACCGCTTTAGCGTCCTAGGCCGGGCGCAGAGCTCACCACGACAGTTGCTATCCCTCCGCCCGCACTGCGGGCGGAGGGATAGCAACCTAGGCTCCGCGTCAGCGGCAGATTAGGACTCCAAAGCTTCAGCCGTCGGGGACAAGCCCCAGAGCGGCTGTTGTTGTTTGACGTTTAGCCGCAGGCGTAAGTTCTAAAACGAACTGTCGCCAGCGGCTTGCCGTCAAACGATTGGGCGAGTTGACGCCTTCCGACTAAGCGGTGCGGCGATTTTCTGTGCTCTGCGGCACAACAGCAGCGAGCTGATTTTGTAATGATTGGACGATGGCTTGCATGTCGCGTAGTTCACGTCGCATTTCCGGCAACTTGGCGATGTAAGTCCACTCCAGTAGATGTTGTCGTCGGGGCGTAGCTGGGCTGCCGACGACAACGGCACCTGCTTCCAAGTTACCAATCACACCCGCCTGCGCGCCGACGGTAACGTTGTCGGCTACCTGCAAATGGTCTGCAATGCCAACTTGGCCGGCCAGCACAACATGGTCGCCGGTCGACGTGGAGCCAGCGATGCCCACTTGTGCACATATCAAATTGCGTTTGCCGATGTGGCAGTTGTGTCCGATCTGCACCAGGTTATCAATTTTTGTGCCGTCGCCGATTTTGGTAGCTCCGTAGGTGCCACGATCGATGGTAGTCGACGCGCCGATCTCGACGTCATTTCCGACCTCGACCCAACCCAATTGGGCAGTCCTCACGTGTTCGCCATTTATCAGTCGATAGCCGAAGCCGTAAGCGCCCAGCACGGCGCCGGCATGTATGAGTACTCGGTCGCCCAGGCGCGTATCGGGATATAAAGTCGCGCGAGGAAATATTTCGCAATCATCACCGATCGTGCAGCCTGCCATGAGCGTAACTCCACCATGCAAAGTGCATCTTTGGCCCACGCTACATCCCTCGGCAATGGACACACCGGCGGCCATGGTTGTGCCCTGCCCGATATGCGCCGTCGAGTCCACTTCGGCGGAGACGTGAATGCCACGCAGCTTGCTCTCAGTCGGCTGCGGTCGCAGAAATAGGATAACACTTCGGAAGGCCCGGTGAATGTCCGCTACCACCAGCATGGGCTTGGAGCAGTGCGTTAACTCCTCGCGCACGATCACCGCCGCTGCGGGGCAGGTCTGCACCCGTGCCGCGTGCTTCGGATGATCAGCTAGGGTTACGCAGCCCGCGATAGCATCTTGGAGCGGCAGCGCAGCGGTGATTGGTGTATCCCCGCAGCCTACCAGTCTGCCGCCCGTTAGTTCAGCCAGTTGACTCAATTTAGCAGTCGTCATCGACACTTCCGTGTGTGGACTTCGGTGTATGGTGGAGAATTACCTCCGTGATCACGCGCCTTTCGGCGGGTCTTAGCGCCATTCGGCGATGGGTTCTTAGATAGCGTTTCACCGCTATGGCGACAACAGCGAATTTATGTTGCCGGACAAAATGAATTCGCATAGCTAGCATGGTCCTGCTGCGTTATGCACTTGCTACTTGACCGACAATAGTTCTGCGAGCTTGGGAATGACATCTCCCTGATAGGTGAGTCCATCGTCGCCGGAGTTCGCGTCGGTATATTTTGCGATAAGCTGGCCGCGCGTATCGAAAATCAAGATGGCTGGGATCGATTCCACATCGAATTTTGTCATCACCTCTTCGTCGGGAATCGACGAGACCAGATTTGTCATGACGGCATTTTGCTTCTGCAGAAATTCAAGGACCCTGGGGACCAAGCTTTCCGGCGGCTTGCTTTTCAAGCCGATGTAGTCCACGTTCAGCGAAATGCAGGCGACTCGTCCAGCGTAACGCTGGCTAAGTTCCACCAAGTGCGGGAATTCGCGCATGCACGGGGCACAGGCTGTGCTCCAAATATCGACCACAACATGCTGGCCTGCAAACTTCGCTATGTGCGTTTGCAGATCGTCTAAATTTGCCAGGGTTGCATCAATAGCTGTTGCATTCGTTACCGGCACGGGTTGCTCGACGATCGCGACTTGCTCGACAGGCATCTCGGTGTTTGTCGCTAACGGACGATCCGGTGACGATGAACAGCCGGTCGAACCAACGCCAAGCATAATTAGCAAAGTGACGACCAGCCTGGCAGCTAGTGAAGTTCGGAGGCTCATGTTTTGACTTTCAAAGAAAATACTAGGACTTGTAGTTTATTTAGTTCGACTGTCCCATCTTATCGATTTCTCGGGATAGGTCAGCCGACTGCGCTTGCTAGGACACAAGAACGGACAGAACTTAGGGTTTGGGCACTAGCGCCTGAGGTTCACGACCGGGTGGACCTGGCGGTTTTTCGCACTAGCACCGTGCACGCTGCCATGTAGGGCTGCTGCAATCGTGACTATGCCTCTACAATTGAGCTCACGTCTTCCCAAGGTGCTTAATTAGCTCGATTTTGGATTTATGATTCACACTGTTCATGCTTACCACCAGAGCTTTACAACCCGAAGTTATGGATGATCCAGCGCTGGAGCAGGCACAGCATGTCGCTGCGCTCCGCGGCTTGGCGCGCATTCATTGGCTTACGGGAACGGCGCGCAGTTTATGGAATCCGGTTCGCACGCTGATCCAATCGGAGTCGCTGCGGGAATTGACGATCATGGACGTTGGTTGCAGCGACGGCTGGCTGCTCCGTCAGATTTGGAAACGCGCGCAGGCAACGGACTGCAAAGTCCGCTTGATTGGCTGCGACTTTAGCATGCGGGCTCTGGAGTTATGCGAGCAAGCTTGCCAGCGGGATGGCATACCCATCGAACTGCACGGTGTGGATGTACTACGACAATTGTTGCCCGGTCCGGCCGATGTTGTTATCAATTCCCTGTTCCTGCATCATTTCAAGGAGGCCGAGGTCGTGCGAATTTTGGTTCAGTTTAAACACGCGGCCCGTAAGCTGGTCGTGGTTGAAGACCTAATTCGCAGCCGGCTTGGATATGGCATGTGCCTATTGGGTGTCCGCGCATTGACGCGCAGCCGAGTGGTCCATATCGATGGTCCGTTATCGGTTCGAGCGGCCTTCACGTTAGTTGAAATGCGGCAGCTCCTGCAGCAGGCCGCCATGACGGACGCCGACCTCCGTAAGACTTGGCCGGAGCGTTTTCAGATCCAGTGGCGGCCCGATGGATCGGAGTCGTATGCACGGTTCGAGTAACGGAGCAGAGTGGGACGTGGTCGTTATCGGGGCAGGCCCAGCGGGTGCTGCGGCCGCTATCTCAGCCGCACGGGCTGGTCACCGCGTACTGCTGGTGGATGCCAAACGATTTCCGCGGCGCAAAGTTTGTGGCGGTTGCCTGAATCAGATATCGACGCGACTAGCAGAACAGCTCCTCGGGGCAGAGCATCCATTGTGGCGCACGTCTTTGCCGCTCGATGGTTTCGAACTGACGCATCGCCGCCAAAAATTCTGTTTTGCATTGCCGACTGGATTTGCGGTCGATCGCGGCGAGCTAGATCAGAGCTTGGTGGACGAAGCCCAACGCAGCGGTGCGGAATTTCGTCCCGCCACGGCTGCCGAGCTCTTGCCGCTAGGGATTTTGAAATTCGGCTCGACGCCCCCACGCGAGCTGGAATTGGTCTGCGATCATGTTGCCCAAAACGTGTCGGCTAAAGTGGTCGTCGTTGCTTGCGGACTTGGCGGACGGGCGGTGGGCGAGAATATCGCACTCCAGCAAATCCCCAGCGATTCATCGCGTGTGGGCATTGAAGCGATCTTTACGCGAATTCCCGCAGAATATTCTGAGCGCACGATTCACATGGTCGTTGCCTCCACGGGTTATGTTGGCTTAACACGCATTTCCGCTGGCCGCCTGCATGTCGCCGCCGCCGTGGATCGATTGGCATTGCAGCGGCAGGGTCCAGCCGAATTGGCGCAAGCGATTCTACGGACGGCAGGCGCGGCACCACTACTCGGCGATGACTCGGCCACTTGGCGTGGAACTCCGCCGCTCACGGCCAAAGCCAAGCACCTAGCCGAGCGGCGTGTTTTCTTAGTCGGCGACGCGGCCAGCTATGTCGAGCCCTTTACCGGCGAAGGAATTCGTTGGGCATTGGAAACTGGGACTGGGGTAGGCCCGCTGGTCACCCGTGCGGTGCAGGGCTGGGAGGACGATTTGATCCGACAGTGGGAGCGTTGGTATCGCTTGCACATCGAACCCGAGCAGCGTCTCTGCCGACATATTACGACTGGACTTAAGCACGCTACAACTCGTTGGCTGGCCCATCAAACGCTCCGTTTTCAGCCTCGATTTGCAACTTCGATTATCGCTCGACTCAACCGAGCTTGACACACTTTTAGGAAACACCACATGAGCGCAGCGATCCTCGGCCTGGGCACCGCCAACCCGCCGCATAAAATGAGCCAGGACGAGGCCACGAAAATGTTCACGGAAATTGCTTGTGAGGAGGAGCGGCAAGCCCGTTTGGCAAGCGTGTTGTTTCGCAAAGCCGAAGTCCTCAGTCGCAGCATGGTCGTACCGCACAAGATTGCCTACAACTGGTGCGAAGATACGGCGGCAGAAAAGCGCCCCCTACAGTCCGTGGATCGGACAGTGCCCAGCGAAATTACGCCGGTTGTAAAGCCCGGCCAGAGCTCTGGGCCAACGACTGGCGAACGGATGGAGCTGTACGCCCGCTTCGCTTCCGATCTGGCCGTGGCGTCGTCCCAGCAAGCGTTGGCGCGGGCCCAAGTCGCACCCGAGTCGATAACGCATTTAGTCGTTGTGACGTGTACGGGTTTTGCCGCGCCAGGAGTCGATTTGGATTTGATCGAGCAATTGTCGTTGCCGCGAACGACACAGCGCATCCAAGTCGGCTTTATGGGCTGCCATGGGGCGGTCAATGGGATTCGCGTAGCCTTGGCTATTGTGGATGCAGATCCAACTGCAAAGGTGCTGCTGTGTGCGATTGAATTGTGTAGCCTGCACTACCGCTATACTTGGGATTTGGAAGGCATTATTGGCAACGCCCTGTTTGGCGACGGCTCGGCAGCCATGGTGCTAGGGGGTGGCAGCAGCACACCCGCAGAGCCACAGCCGACCGAGCCAAGTGCACCAACGTGGCGGGTCAATGCCACCGGCTCGGCTGTAATCCGTGATTCGCGGGATACGATGAGCTGGAAGATAGGCGACCACGGCTTCGAAATGCGTCTGACCAGCGACGTTGGGGATAAAATCCAAGAGCAATTGTCGGACTGGATGCAAACCTGGCTGGCCAGCCAAAACCTAACGCTCGAGCAAGTCGACTATTGGGGCGTGCATCCGGGCGGTCCACGCATCCTGAGCGCCGTGCAAAACAGTCTCGGACTGAGCGATGCAGACCTAGCCACATCGCGTAGTATCCTGCAGCGGCATGGCAACATGTCTTCGCCGACGGTGCTGTTTATTCTTAATGAGTTTAGACAGCAACATAGGCTCCAACAGGCCAGCTCGCCCAAGCGCTGTGTGCTGCTGGGCTTTGGGCCTGGCCTAGTCGCGGAAATCGCTTTATTAACGGTCTAGAGCTGTAGGAAAACTTTGAAACAACTTAAAGAATCTGCGGAGAGCGGTCCGTTTGTGCCGATAAGCACTAGGTTAGGCGATGGGTCGATCAAACCAATGAGTACTTAGGACGCCGCTATGCTGGTAAAGACAAGCCGTTTTGGACAGGTACAGTCCAGTCAAGAAGAAGTGATTATCTTCCCGCAGGGGTTGATCGGATTTGAATCGAGTCGGCATTGGTTGATTGTTCCCGATCCAGAAAATACCGACGTGGCTTGGCTTCAGTCGATATCGCAACCGCAGGTTGCTCTGCCGATGATCAGCCCACGCAAATTCGCGCCGGAATATAAAGTGAACATTCCAACGCGACAATTGTCGCCTTTGAAGCTTCGCAGCACCGACCGGGTGTACGTGCTCAATGTGGTCAGCAAGTCTGGC
Organism: Pirellulaceae bacterium; assembly: GCA_041741955.1. Taxonomy (GTDB): domain Bacteria; phylum Planctomycetota; class Planctomycetia; order Pirellulales; family Pirellulaceae; genus Aureliella. The sequence goes on from JBGSJL010000296.1 coordinate 18,920, forward strand.
AGGACGCTAACCGCCAATTTGCGCAGTCCCATTGTTGTGAATTTGACGAAGCGGCTAGCCTGCCAAGTCATCACCACGGACGCGCTGCCTTTGGCGATGCCAATCACGCTGGGCAGCAAACCAGCCCTGCGTATGGCCGCCTAAACGGTCTCTACCCTTTTCTCCCAGCCGAAAAATTCGCACAATAAGGCCGCAACGGCAAACCTTGCGGCCGCTTTACGGGGCACGCTACGTTGGTTCATGCCTACCAGCCCCCTATAGCGGATTTTATGAGCATGTCGCGCAATGACGCTTCCGAACCTGTCCTGACCTTGCGTCTTATCCAGCAGCTACAGCGGACGGGCAATCGTCTGAAGTGCGCGGATTCTACGGGCGTTAAACTCTCGGCTCGCGAATTGCTATTACGCACGCTCGTGCTCCGTCGCTACCTGCTCCGCGAAGTCATCGCGCCGGACGAGAAACGAGTCGGCGTTTTTCTGCCCCCGACAGTACCGGCCGTCGCTACCAACTTGGCGCTCGCCCTGGCCGGTCGCGTGGCCGTGAATCTCAATTACACGGTCAATTCGGCGATGCTCAAAAAGTGTTGCGAAAAAGCGGGTCTGCGGCATGTTATTACCAGTCGCAAGTTTATCGAGAAAGTTGGCTTGGACGTTGGCTGTTCGACTATCTTTCTCGAAGATGTTAAAGAGCGAATCACCATCGGCGACAAACTGTCGGCTTTGCTCAACAGTCGCCTCCGATCCGCCACCGGGCTGCATCGTTTTCTCGGCTTGCAGCACGAAAAGCATAGCGATACCGTGACCATCATTTTCACATCGGGTTCCACGGGCGTTCCCAAGGGAGTTGTGTTGACGGGCAGCAATATCACCAGCAACATCGTGGGCATTAACGACACGATCCATCTAAGCGAAACGGACGTGGTGCTGGGCATCCTACCCTTCTTCCATTCGTTCGGTTACACCATTGCGCTGTGGTCCGCCATGACGCTGCCGTGCGCGGCCGTTTATCATTTCAGCCCGCTCGAAGCCCGCGCCATCGGCAAGTTGGCGGCGGACTATAAAGCCTCCGTCCTGCTGGCCACGCCCACTTTCTTGCGGGCCTACATTCGCCGTGTCGAGCCAGAGCAATTTCAATGGATGGAAGTTGTCGTTTTGGGTGCTGAAAAGATGCCGCTTGGGCTAGCCGACGAATTCGAGCAAAAATTTGGCATACGACCCGTTGAAGGCTATGGCACGACGGAGCTGAGTCCCCTAGTATCGGTGAACGTACCGCCGCGCCGAGCTGGCAGCGCGGGCAGCTCGCGCATTCGCGAAGGAAGCGTTGGACTGCCGATGACCGACGTGGAGGCACGCATCGTATCAATCGACAACGATCAACCATTGCCAGTTGGCGAAGCAGGCTTGCTGGAGATTCGCGGCCCAAACGTCATGGCTGGCTACTTGGACCAACCTGAATTAACGGCTTCTGTGATGCACGACGATTGGTATCGCACTGGCGATGTCGCCTATCTGGACGCAGACGGTTTTATTCACATCACGGGCCGCATGAGTCGATTTTCGAAAATCGGTGGCGAGATGGTCCCGCATATCCAGATTGAAGAAACACTGGCTGGCCTAGTCGGTGCGGAAGAGGACGGAGCCATGCGGGTGGCTGTCACCGCCGTGCCCGACGAGAAACGGGGCGAGCGACTGGTGGTCCTGCATACGCGGCTGCCGATATCCAAGTCCGAGCTGCTATCGAAACTGAGCCTAGCTGGCTTGCCGAACTTGTACATTCCCAGCGAAGACAGCTTCGTCGAAGTCGAAGCCATCCCGGTGCTTGGCAGCGGCAAGCTCGACCTAAAGTCGATGCGGGACGTGGCGGAGCAGCACTTTAAATGTTGACGCGTTCTACGTAGCTGCCCGTGCGCGTGTCAATTTTGATCACGTTGCCCTGTTTCATAAATCCAGGCACAATGAACTCAGCCCCAGTTTCGACGATGGCTGGCTTCGTCACGTTAGTGGCTGTATCGCCCTTGGCGCCCGGTTCGCACTGTGTGATCAGCAGCTCGACGTGAATTGGTGGGGTCATCATGATCGGATTGCCGTTGAACAGCAGCACGTCGCACTTCATGCCATCTTTCAGGTATTTCCAAGCATCGTCCACTTGCTCGGCCGTCAATTCATACTGCTCGAAGGTCTCATTGTGCATAAAGACGAATGTTTCGCCCTGTTTGTACAAAAACTGAGCGGAGATTTCTTCGATGTCAGCCGCTTCCAATTCGTCGCCACCCTTGTAGGTTCGATCCAGCATCGTCCCGCGAAGTAGATTGCGCAACTTGCATTTGTAGAGCGCATTCCCCTTGCCGGGCTTTACAAAAATCATCTCGACCATCACATACGGATCCCCGTCGATTTGAATTTTCAAACCTTTTTTGAAATCGTTTGTCTTGTAAGTGCTGACCACGTCAAAACCTCATCGCTTCGTATACTGGGGTGATATTTACCGGACGCAAAACTACATCTAGGAGGGCGATTCGCAATGGCGGAGATTTTAGCCGCAATTGACGACTCTGTCGAAGCCACTTTCCCAGAGCAGGTTTCGTGGCAAGCCGCCATGAAACGGGCCATTCGCAGCGGCGTCGAACTGTGCCAACACGTGCAGGTTCCCACCGCGTTAGCCCATCCGGCGGCCGAAGCGGATTTTCCCGTGTTTGTGCCCGTGGAATACGCTCGGCGGATGCAAGTCGGAAATCCGTGCGACCCGTTGCTGCGGCAAGTTCTCGGCGGCCCGCCCGAAACGCAATATGCCGCTGATGGATTGCTGGATCCGGTTGGCGACTTAGCGGCGGAGCGCTCTCCGGGCCTGCTACAGAAATACGATCGCCGCGTGTTGTTGATTGCCACGGGCGCGTGTGCCGTCCACTGCCGCTACTGTTTCCGTCGTCATTTTCCCTACGAAACCGCCCCACGCAGCCAAGCTGGCTGGCTGGCCGCTCTGAAAACAATTTCCGACGATCCTTCGCTGGACGAAGTGATTCTTAGCGGAGGTGATCCCTTGACTTTGGCCGACAGCACGCTTCGCTGGCTCGTCGATCAGATCGGTCAAATCCAACACATCCGTCGGCTCCGCATTCACACACGTGTTCCCGTCGTAATTCCTCAACGCGTTTGCGAGCCGCTGCTGGCCTGGGTGGCTGATTCCAAGCTGGCGATCTACTTTGTATTGCACTTCAACCACTCGGCTGAAATTGACGTAGCAGTTAGTCAGTCGCTTTCGCGCTTGCTCGGGGCCGGGGCTACGCTGCTGAATCAAGCCGTCTTGCTCAAGGGTGTCAACGACAGCTTCGAAGCCCAACGCGATTTATGCCTGAAGCTGGTCGACCGCCGTGTGTTGCCGTACTATTTGCATCAGCTCGACCCCGTCCAAGGTGCTTTGCATTTTGCCGTCCCGGATGCCACGGCACTTTCGATCGTGAGCGATTTGCGAGAGCATCTGCCCGGCTACGCAGTCCCCAAACTCGTTCGCGAAACGGCCGGTGCTGCCAGTAAAACGCCTTTATAGTAAGCTAACGCCTATAAGACGTGTGCGAGCTGACGACCCATTCGCAGACGACCCATTCGCTGGCGCTTCGATCTGATATTGATTCGAGCTGATGATTGATAGTTTAGAATGCAAAAAATAGGAGATTCGAAGATGACTGACCAATACCAGATGACTGACCCATACCAAACGTATTCGAAAATGATCGATCATTCGTTGTTGCAACCGACCCTGGACGAAAAGCAGCTTGAGGAGGGCTGCCAATTGGCAGCGACCTACGACGTCGCCAGCGTGTGCATCCTGCCGTACTACCTCAAACGTTGCGTCTCGATATTGGCCGGTTCTACAGTCCAGCCCAGCACGACGATTGGCTTTCCGCATGGTGGCCATACCACCGCCGCAAAAAGATTCGAAGCCGAGCGCGCAATCGAAGATGGTTGCCAAGAGCTGGATATGGTCGTCAATATCAGTCAGGTGCTCAGCGGAAAATGGGACTACGTTACCAGCGACATCGAAGCGGTGATCCTGGTGGCGCACGCGGCTGGGCGAAAAGTAAAAGTTATTTTCGAAAACTGCTTCTTGCAGGAGGCCCACAAGCGGCGTCTGTGTCAAATCTGCACCGACCTAAATGCAGACTGGGTAAAGACCAGTACGGGCTACGGTTCGGGCGGTGCCACCATGGAGGACTTAAAATTGATGGTCGCCAGCGTGGGACCTGGTGTGCAGGTCAAGGCGGCCGGCGGCGTGCGCGACTTCGCGACTTTGAAACAAGTCCAAGCGCTGGGTGTCACCCGCTGTGGTGCCAGCCGCACGCAGATGATGCTCGATGAAGCTCGACTGGAGTTGGGCTTCGAGCCGATCAAATTCGCAGCCGGTGGTGTAGTCTCGGGCTACTGAGTGAGCGCTTCGAGCACTTGATCGAAGGGGATTTCGGAGCAGCAACCGTAAAGTGGATCCTGCGTCAGACGGGCTCGGACCATTTTCGGCGATGACAGCCCACACAGAAAACGGGCTTGCTGCCGCGCTTCGCTCAATTGATCAGGTTTTTGTTTACTCAACCGCTGCACGCCCGTCAGTGCCGCATCGCCGATGCGCGGATAATTGGGTTCGGGTAATTTATCCACAGCGTGTCCTTCGCACACGCTGCAATGACCGCACTCGGAGGCCAGGGCTTGCCCAAAGTGTTCCGACAGTGCGGCGCTCTGACACTGCTGACCGCACATCAATGAGAAGAGTTCGTCCAGGCGCGTCAATTCGCCGATCTCGCGATCCAGTGAAACTTGATAGAGCTCCTGAACGAGAGCTTCGATATCCGCGATGGGTTTGATTTTGCGATAGCCGTGTACCAGTCCGCTGACCTGCAATTCGACCCAGCCCTTTTCTGCAAAGAAGTCGAGCATCTTGACGATCCGGACGCGATCGCAGCCAAGCCGCTGGGCGGCCTGAGGCAGGCTGATTTCGAACCAGATTTTTTTCTTGACCGTCAGGGCCAGCACGGAAGCAGCGAACTGGCGGCGCTCGCCTTCAAAATGACCGAGAATCGTGGATGAGGGGACGCGCGGCTTAAATTTATACGATTCGTAACGCGGTGCGGTGGCTTCCAGAACTCCCTGTAGTTCCAGATAGGTCATGAGCGTTCGCACGACGCTGTCACGCATATCGGTTTCATAGGCCGTGGAATAGTAGCTCAGGAAGAAGCGTTCCGGTTGGCCGACCAGCAACTCCACGAACCGTTGCAGCGAATGGAGCCCGGGCGTGTCGCCGTATGCAAAGTTTTCTAGCGTGACACGGTCCTCGGGTACCAGCAATGTTTCGCAGATGGCTACTTGCCCATCGCGGCCTGCGCGGCCAATCTCCTGCGCTAGGTTCTCGATCGATTTCGACGGATTGTAGTGATAGATAGCGCGGATGTTGGCTTTGTCGACACCCATTCCAAAGGCGATGGTCGCGACGACAACTCCTGTTTCAGATTGCATGAACCAGTCCTGAGTTTGTTTGCGTACTTCATCCTCCTGCCCAGCGTGGTAGGCACGCGCTTCGATCCCAGCTTGCTCGAGCAATTGGGTGACGGTCTCTGCCGTTTTCTGTAGAGTCACGTAGACCAACGCAGCCGATGACGGCTGCACCTTGAGGCGTTTGATCAGTGTCGCGTCTCGCGAAGCGGGCGTGCAAAGCGTAAATCGCACAGTCAAATTGGATCGATAGAAGGGCGTCTGTACCGCGTCTTCGGGAGCGATCGAGAACTCACGACGAATATCTTCAAGCACCGATGGAGTGGCGGTTGCCGTCAGTGCCAGCACACGAATGGCCCCCAACTCGCGTGCGATTTTTGCGAGCTTCAGGTAGTCTGGCCGAAAATTGTGACCCCACTGGCTGATGCAGTGAGCTTCATCGATTGCAAACAGGCTGACATTCACATTGCAAATGAACTCGCGAAATCGTTCATTAAAAAAACGCTCCGGCGCGACATATAAAATCTTTGTTGTGCCGTCGCGAATCGCGTCCATCGTTTGGCGAGCTTCATCGGCCGATAAAGTGGAATCGAGTCGCGCTGCGGCGATTCCCAGTCCACACAGCGTGTCCACTTGCTCGCGCATGAGGGCCAGCAGTGGCGAAACGACCAACGTCAAGCCATCTAGCAATACAGCTGGCAGTTGATAGCACAGAGACTTTCCGCCACCGGTTGGAAAAATCGCGGCCGCCGATTTGCCTTGCAGCAAGCGCTCGATGACTGCTTGCTGACCGCCACGGAACCCCTTGAGGCCAAATTTCTCGACCAGTACCTGCTGTAAATCCACCGAGCTTGAGATCGTCATGCTTTGAGTCGCTTAGTTTGAGTGGGGCAATTGCAAATAAGGCTGCTGTCTGGGACCGCTGACGCTGGCTGGGAATGTAAGCTTGCCGATTATAGCGACGGCATGGCGCTGACGAAGACTTGTTCGTCGCTTTCATCCATTCGGGCCGCTGCGAACAACCGCCGAATGCCAATTTATCAGTTATCCTCTGGGTGACACTCTGTGGAGTGAGACTCAGTAACCTCCGCGAACGTGATCATAGGTAGACGCACAATGGACGGAAACCTTACAGTGGCCGCTGCCTCAGCAATTTCCCAGTCCCAGGTTTCCAACCAGGTCGCTCTGGCCGTTGCCCAGAAGAGCCAGTCCGTTCAGAAACAACAGGGCGAAGCGGCCGTTAGTCTCGTTAAACAAGCCGCCCAGATAACCAGCCAACTTGTCAGCGGACACTTGGATGTTCAGCTCTAGCGGGACAGTGCCAGGCTCGCGCTGGTGCCTAGGCTTTAGCCGATCTTTTCCGGAAAACGGCATGGGTTAGAGCCGGACTGTGCGACAAATAGATAATTGGGAATTTCCTTTTGTTGCGCGTTTTGTTCTGGACATGCGTTTTCAGTCGCGAAGCGACGGTATCGTTTTCAGTCGCGAAGCGACGGTAGGTGGTAGCCCGGGACGCAAGTCCCAGGTATCGGTGTGTAACACGCATAAGTCGCGAAGCGACGGCAGGTGGTTCTCAAATGATTCGAAAAGAAATCAAGTGAAATTGCTTTTTACCGCACAGCCCAGCTAAAGCCCTGACTCTAATGGATTTGCGTCGCTGCTGTCTTTTAGACCTGGCGCTGTCTATCCAGACTGTAATGGTAGGAACCATATCGCGATTGTGTCTCTTCAATGCCCACGCCCAGTGTGCCTGCTATTGAGCAAGCGAATGCCGTAAGAAGAACTGGCACATCATGTCGTTGGCATCAATCTCCGTCGTGCCGCGACCCAAGTATCGAAATGGCAGCGGGTGCATCGGCCATTGGTGTCCACCACCGACGATTTTCACCAGCACGACTTCCGCACCCGTTTCGTGATTCAAATGCGTCTGGATGCAAACGCTAGTGCCGTCGTCGGCTGTGTTGGGAAGCACTTCGATTTCAGGTGCGTATCGGACACCTGCAGCTTCCGCAAACAGTTGAATGGTCCTGGGCACGGGGTAATACGTTTGCGGTAGGATACCCTTCTCGCGCGGACCATTGAACGGTAGTACGTCGTCGCAGGTTCCATGGAAGTGTAAGACCGAGATGGGACACTTTGGCAAACAACCCTGCGTACCCAGCCCGCCGCTAACGGGTGCAATGGCGGCCAGTCGATGAGGCATGTCCACGGCCAAGCGGTAACACATCATGGCTCCGTTGGACAAACCAGTGGCATAAACGCGATTCGAATCTATGCAAACCGTACGTTCCAATTTGTCCAGCAGCGCATTGACAAAGCGCACGTCGTCCGGTTTTCGCTCTTCCCGCTTTTGCGTGGATGCACCCGCCTTAAACCCCTTCAGAGGGCCGAGGCCAGTGCCTTCGGGATAAACTGTTATAAACCCGTACTTGCTCGCCGATTCATCCAACTCGATCAAGCGCTGCAACAACTTGGCGTTGGCTGACATGCCGTGGAAAGCAAGAATGACGGGGAGTGGTCGGCAGCCGTTGTAGCAAGCCGGAAGGTGCAATCGATAGTCTCGACTCTCGCCGTCGGCTTGAACCGAACCCAAATGGTCGCCCGGCGACAGCGAAGCTGGCAAGACCGACAAGCAAAGTAAAGACAGCAGAGCAATCATGGTTTCATCACTTTGAGAGCCCAAAGCGCTAGCTTCGGGCTCGTTGAACTCACAAACCTGTAACCCGCAGCTAGCGCCGTCGGGTCACTTTGTGAACCTCAGGCGCTAGCCGTGGGCTGCGCAGCACAGTTGGTGCCCACGGCTAGTGCGTGAGGTTCAGCAAGTCGTCAAGCTGCCTAACCCTAACGGTGACCAAGCGCTCGCGAAAATCTGGACCGTAATAGGCTTTCTCGGTTGCGGGAAACCGCTTACTGTAGTGAGTAGCTGCACAGCTATACAGACGCTTCGACCGGCATCCTGGGAACGATCAATGCCAAGCCGCAAGCCAGTTTGTGCCCAGCGATTACCTTCGGCAGACCGGATTCAGTTCCGGTAATTTCGCAAACAACCGAACAATCTGTCAGGATCTTTAAACCGTGCTGAATTGGAAACTAGAACTTTGTACGCCACGGCTGTGGCACGCCGTGCTGGTGGTTACGTGGATGTGTGGGGTAGGCGGCTGGGCTCCCAAACTACTTGCGCAAAATCGATACGCAACTTCTGACAGTCTGAGCGGCTATGTACACTGGATCGATTTGTACGATGCGTCCAATACGCGAATCGACCCGCAGGCCGAGTTCCCTAAGCCGTATTCGCCAGAGCGAACGTGTGGGAGATGCCACGACTTCGATACCATCTCCCATGGTTGGCACTTTGATGCAGTGGATCGACAGGTCGCTGCCGGTCGGCCTGGACAGCCATGGATTTGGAGCGATCCGAGAACCGGTACGCACCTGCCGCTTTCCTATCGCGGTTGGGAGGGCACGTATGATCCCGACATACTGGGATTGTCGCGCTGGCAGGTGGCGGCCAAGTTGGGTGGATTCATGCCCGGTGGCGGTGTCGGTTCAGCCGACTCACTCGCACAACCTGTAGCTGCGGCTGCGGGTACGGCTGAAGCCGAAAACCGAACGCAGATCACCGGCTCGTTGCCAGTCGATTGTATGCTTTGTCACAACCAACAGGGCAGCGGTTACAGTCCGTTTGAATGGACACATCAAATCGAGAGTCAGAATTTTGCGTACGCGCCCACGGTAGCTGCGGGTCTGGCCGAAGTGACCGGCAACATGGCTCGACTGAAGGAGCTGGAGCCAGCCGCCGCGGATGCGGCCAGCAAGCTGCCCAAAGTCGACTACGACTTGGGACGCTTTCGCTCCGACGGCAAGGTGTTCTTTGATCTGGTTCGCAAGCCGCAAAACAATGCGTGTTACTACTGCCATACCAATGCTCAAGCCGACTCGATCGGCGGCAGTCGTTGGTCGCACGACGAGGACGTACACTTGCGAGCCGGATTGTCGTGCGCCGATTGCCATCGCAATTCGCTCGACCACCAGACCGTGCGCGGCTTCGAAGGCGAATCGCATCCGGCAGGCTCGCTGGTGGCATCGTTTTCCTGTCAAGGATGCCATGTGGGCCAACCCGACCATTCCCTATCCACCGCTGGGAGCGGTCCAGGCCGGCTGGGAGCACCGCTGCCCGCCCACCGTGGACTGCCACCCGTACACTTTGAAAAATTGAGCTGCACCGCTTGCCATTCCGGTCCCGAACCCCAGCAGAGTGTGGGTCGGCAAGTCAACTCGATCGCGCACCACCTAGGGGAGCACGTGAAGCGCACGGGGCAAGAATTGCCTGGGATTGTGGGCCCTGTCAACTTGCCGGTCACCTACGGCAGCTCTTCTGCGCCGGTCGAATCCTCGGAAGCCCAAAGTCAAAATGCGCAAGAACCTGCGGCCGCCAAGTACACACCGCACCGGCTGATGTGGCCCTCGTTTTGGGGTACCTTGGAAAAAGGGCGAGTGCTGCCGCTCAATCCCGAGGTCGCGTACGAATTGGTTCGCAAGCCCCTCAAAGTCCGCAAGGAATTTACCCAGGAGCTGGCCGAAGTCAGCTTGTCGCTGAGTCAGCGCAAGGAGTTGCTCGGCGACGCGCGCGCGCGCGTCAAAGACGACGAGCGCACCGCCGAAGAAAAGAAAAAAATTACTGAGGCAGAGGCCATTGCCAGGCGGCTACAGATGGATGAACGCATGCTCGGTGCACTGACTGCGATCGAAGAAAAGGTTGCGGGGCAAGCCGTCTTTGTAACGGGCGGTGTGGGCTTTGTACGGGACGGAAACACCAAAATCAAGGAGCTGGCATCGCAAGAGCTCGGCGCGGCTGCGAATCCCTACGCTTGGCCTCTGGCTCACAACGTTAGACCTGCCAGATTGGCACTAGGCGTTAAGGGATGCACGGAGTGCCATAGCGACACAGCCACCTTCTTCCATGCAGACATCGCCCCGACGGCGGTCCTTCCAGAACAATATGTTGCACCGGTGAAAGTGCACGTGCTGCAGAACGCAGACATGCCGCGACTGCAAAATTGGAACAAGATGTTTGCGGGTCGATCGACGTTCAAGATCGCAAGCTTAGCGGCGTTTGCAGTAGCCTGCTTGGTAACACTGATTGCTTTTGCACGCAGTGCCGGTTCTGCTTGGCGCGGTAGGACGTAGTAGCCTGCGATGCTTCGAAAAACCCGTGGCTCGGGGTTGTTACCCAAAAAATTTTTTTTTCTTAGAAGCCATTTGTTTTGCGGACTTACTATTTCTCAAACTTGCAGAAGGACATAATTGCTAGATGAGCATTCAAACTTTGCCCTTGGCCGAATTGCCCATTGCCGAATTATCTAAGGTCGATTGGCCGATTGGGCAGTTGCTGCTCGCGACTGGGGTGTGTTTGGCATTGTTGCTGGCTGTGTCGACACTTTTTCTCTCTGCGAGCAATCGCCATTATTTTCCGCGACGAGATTCTCTGCGACGACGTTTGGGTTGGATCAGCCGCCTGGTGTACATCGGTTACTTGGCCATAATTGCCGTACTGGCGATCTCATCGTTTGGTTCGTTAGTTCAGTACGGTCGCCTGTCGGGGTACGCGCTACAGTTGCACGTAGCGGCAGCAGGCGGATTTGTGTTCCTCATGGCGATCATTGCCGCCCTGTATTTGCCAATGAGTTCCGAAGCGGCCTTCGAATCCAGTACGCTTGCGCGGCCGTGGTGGGCGGTCGATTGGTCCGCTTGGGCATTGATCCTGAGCAGCCTTCTCGCGGCAGGCACGATGCTGCTGAGCATGCTACCGTTGCTGGATACCCAAGAGCTGCGAGATGTCGCCGTGCTTCATCGCTATGCTGGTTTGGCTGTGGTGGTAGCGGCCATCCTACATGCATACTCCTTGATATGCCGTAGGCTGGGTTGGAGATAGACGCTTCAGGCTTCAGGCTTCAGGCACCGAAATCTGGCGACACGGGTTGCGGCAAGATCTTTAGGTCGTACTCGTACTCAGGATTTCCTTGGGTTCGATGCCTAGATTTTTGGGCAATAACAGGACTAGTGCCGGAGGTTCACGAAAGGACTGGACTTGCGTTTTTTTGTCCTAGTCAGGCTCGGGGGGGGCGAATTTTCAGTCGTTTTGTCGAGAGGTGTGGTTGAGGCGAGAACTTTTGGCGCTTTAAGGCTGTCTAAGTTGTAGGATTGGCTATAAACTGTCACCTCCCTTTTTACGACTGGCATCCACTTGACCGCATTGCTTATGACCTCTGAGTCTCCAAAACTAGAGAAAAAAATCCATCCTATTCCGGCATTGCCGCAGTCCTCGGGGTTGGGCACGCACTTGACGCCAGAGCAGGTCGAACAATCGCGGCGGATGGCGCTGGCTGCCGTCAAAGCGGCCGCTGAAAATCGTGGGCAAGATATCATCCTGTTGGATTTGACCGAGCAAACGGCGCTCTTCGATTTCTTTGTCATTGCGTCTGGATCGAGTCGTCGGCAACTGGCTGCGATGAGCACGGAGATCGATCGCGTGCTCAAATACGATTTGCACGAGCGGAAAATGAGTGTGGCCGGCTACGAAGAGAGTCGCTGGATCGTGCTCGACTACGGCAGCATCGTAGTCCACTTGTTCGATGAAGAGACCCGCGAGTTTTACGATCTCGAATCGCTGTGGGCGGATGGGAAACAAGTCGACATTTCTCAAGTGGTAGCGACCGCATCGGCTCAGATGGCGCGGTTTACGGAATGATCGCAGCCCGCCGAAGATAGGGACGCTTTTCCAGCTAACAATTTCGAACTATGCAAATACTGTCTTTGATCCGTGGACGCTTTGAACAGGCGCTCGAAGGTTGGGTTGAAAACGCGGCCGAACATGCGCAGCGCGTCACGGTTGCTCGCGACCCCCGACACGGCGACTATCAAGCCAATATCGCCATGCCGCTCCAGAAAGTGCTGGGGGCCAAACCGCTTGATATTGCCCACCAAATCATAACCCGTCTGTCGATCGAAGATTTGTGCATGCCGCCCGAAGTGGCAGGGCCTGGCTTCATCAATCTCAAGCTAAAATCCGAATTTTTGGTAGCCGCTTTGAAGGAGTTGGTGCGCGACTCTCGGTTGGGCGTGGCCCCGGTCGAGCCGCTGAAATATGTGATCGATTTCTCGGCCCCTAATGTCGCGAAACCGATGCACGTCGGTCATATTCGTTCGACGGTAATCGGCGATGCGCTCAATCGCATCCTGCGTTTTCTGGGGCACCACGTCACCTCGGATAATCACTTGGGTGATTGGGGTACGCAATTTGGAATGATCATCTATGGTTACAAGCACTTTGTAGACGCGGCTGCCTACGCGCGCCAGCCCGTGCCCGAATTGAGTCGCCTATATCGCTTGGTGCAGCAGATTATTGGCTATCAAGCGGCAGCCCCCAAGTTGCAGGCGGCCGCACACGCCACCCAACTTGCGGGACAAAAGTTGGCTGATATCCGAGCACTCGCAGCCACCGACTCTAGCAAAAAAAGGGATATCAAAGCCGCCGAGAAAGACCTGCGTACGGCCGAAGAAGCGCTCAGCTCGCTGGCTGCGAAAATGGATGCGGTCGCCTGCGACGAAAGTCTCCTGCGCGTGACTGAGCAACATCCCGATATGGAGCAGCGTGCGCAGCTCGAAACGGCCAAGTTGCACGCTGGTGACGAAGATAATTTGGCGCTGTGGCGTCAGTTCCTGCCGCTGTCAATCACAGAGATCGAAGCCGTCTATCGCCGACTGGGCATCGAATTCGACGTTACCTATGGTGAAAGTTTTTATCAGCCGCTGCTGGCGGGAGTGGTTGAGAAACTAACAACAACAGGCATGGCGGTTGAAAGCGACGGAGCCACTTGTATTTTCCTGCCGGGCTTCGATACGCCGATGATCATCCGCAAGAGCGATGGCGCTTTCCTCTATGCGACCACCGATATTGCCACTATCCAGTATCGTGTGGAGCACTTTCAGCCCGATGTGGTGTTGTACGTTGTCGACCATCGACAAAGCGAACATTTCGCGAAGTTATTTGCCGCCGCCCGCGCCATCGGCTTCTCGAATCTCCAGCTTCGCCATATTAGCTTCGGTACCGTACTAGGCCCCGACGGCAAACCGTTCAAGACGCGAAGCGGTAGTATTGTTGGGCTGGAATATTTGCTGGATGAAGCCGTCGAGCGCGCTTACCAAGCCGTTTGCGATCCCGAGCGGATGCAGAAATCCGGCGTGCCGATGTCCCCAGAAGAACAACGCGAGATCGCTCAAACGGTAGGCTTGGGTGCGATCAAATACGCCGACTTGTCGCACAACCGGACCAGCGACTACGAGTTCAATACCGAAAAAATGGTACAATTAGAAGGCAATACCTCGGCCTATATCCAATATATGGTGGCACGCTCCTACAACATCATCCGCAAGTCGGGTGTGCAGGTCGATGCGTCGACGATTGCGGAATTTGAATTTAGACTTCAGGAGCCAGCCGAGCGGGACCTGGCGCTGCAACTACTGCAATTCGAAGATGCACTGCATCAGAGCGTCGAAGAGTATTACCCAAGCATACTCGCCACATATCTGTTTGGGGTGGCCAAGCAATTCGCCACTTTTTTTGATCAGTGTCATGTGCTGAACGCCGAATCGAAGGAACTTCAAAACAGTCGACTAGCGATGTGTTATGCGGCGGGTCGAGTACTCAAACAAGGTCTCGCGCTGCTCGGAATTGGCGTCGTCGAGCGCATGTAGGCTAGATCGATTGGATTAAAGGTGTCAGGAGTCAATTATGCGAAGCACACCAAGGGCCGCTGGCGGCAATTGACTCCTGACACCTTTAAGCCCATCCAAAATTTTTTTCCGGAGAAGGGTGTCGTTTGAAAACTAGTCTTGTCACGATCGAAGCGTACCAATTTGTCGCCGAAGCGGAGCTCATGCGAGCCACGCTTGACCAGGCAGGCATTGATGCCTACCTGGCAGACGACCATCTCATCGCGATGGACTGGTTGATGTCAGCAGCCGTTGGCGGAGTCAAATTGCAAGTAGCTCCAGCGGACGTCGCCGCCGCGATGAGTCTTGTCAAAGAGGTCCAAGACAAACGTCGCACCAGCGCCAAGGACGACAAGAGTGGTGAGTTGGTGCAATTTGAGTGCGAGAATTGCGGATTGCCCATTTCCTTTCCCGCTTTTCGTCGCGGCGGCGTCGAGTCTTGCCCAGAGTGCAGGCAGTATGTCGACGTTCCGGAGTAACATCGAGCTCGCCAATGACTTGGCATCGCACTCGGATTCGCTAATGCATACCGGCTATGCGGCCGTTGTTTGGGGTTGGCCGCAGAGCGTCTGCACGATCAGCCCACACGGCGCGAGCCGTTGATCGAGCAAGCGATCGAGCTGACACGCCGCCTGATCACCCTCGGCAGGAGCGATTTGGAAGCGCTGCGGCGTATGGATAAAGACTTTGCGCCGCTACAGAACATAGATGCCTTTCAGGCTATGCTCCGAGAATTCGAAAGCAAGTAAAGTCAGTGGCGCTATCGAAGGATTGAGCGGAAAATAAGTGGGATAGGCTTCCAGCCTGTCATAGCGGAGTCGACAGGCTAGAAGCCAATCCCGTTCGGCACAAGGTGTGCCTCAGGGTGGCGTCTTTGGCTGAATTGTAGCATTTGCTTGCTTGGCATGGGTGGACGAGCGTTATCAGGTTCGCATTGATCCAAGCGTGGGAAGAAATCCCAAGAATCGCCCC
>JBGSJL010000297.1:0-42732 GCA_041741955.1 Pirellulaceae bacterium
AAATACAATTTTGCGCGGCCAAGCGGTCGTCAACCTGCCGGAGAGTTCCTTTTCTCCATTGAGGGTTCCGAGACTCGAGCACTGGTCGATTTGCTTTACCCATCCATGTCTGACGAATTCGCAGGCAGGATTTCTTATCGTGGTCGTGGTCGAATTGGCCGTTCGATTCAAGTCAATGGAGCCGCCACAGTCCGCGATGGATTTGCGTTTGGTATTCCACTCCAGGAATTGCGAGGCTCACTATCAGTGGACTTGGGCAGCGATGGCAGATTGCAACAATTGTCGTCCAGCAATTTGACAGGCACGGTATTGGGAGGGCAGTTCACCGGAAAAGCACAACTGCGCGGTGGGACCAGTTACGAACTGGCGGCCAGTGGACGCGTGGATCGCGGAAAGATGGAACAACTCAGTCGGGCGCTGGGATTCGAGAACATAGTGGGGCGCGGAGTTTTCAAAAGTACATTTAGCGTGGCGTCTCGCCAAGCCCTGGAACTCAACGCATTGCAAGGTCGCGTGCAACTTGATTTCGAAGACGGCGACGCGCAGACAGTACCGATCTTGTCGGACTTAAATCGATTAGTGCCACTCATGCAATTGGCGTCTACAGATATCACCGGTGGCAGGCTACACGCGTTAATTGGTCACGGTGAGTTGCGTATTCAAGATTTGCTGCTCAATAGTGAAGCGTTTTGGATTGCGGCCACTGGTGATGCAGGGTTGGCCAGTGGCAGACTCGAGTTGCAGGGTGTCTTGCAAACAGGCGGCGGTATCGAAGCACAGGTTTCACAGTCTGCCGCCAAGAAGCTCGCGGCCGTCATCGCGCCACAGGCGCTTTTGATTGCCGAAATCGATAGTCTTCTCCGCAATCGAACTCTCTATTTCCGAGTTGGAGGAACAACATCACAACCGGTGCTACAGCCAAAAATTGCACCCACTTTAGCTCGTGCCTTGCTGCAGCGAGTTCGTACTGAATTGTTGGCAGCACCCACTACTACGGCTACAGCCAGTGGCCCTAGCGACAAGTAATCGAGGACGCTTCCGAGAACCTCAGAAGCTAGCTGGGGGACTTGGCTCGGGTATCGGCGGTAGAAACAAATCCCTGTCTGCGTTGGCATCGCTCGCGTCGCGGCCACTATCTTGGCCAAGCTCCGGAACTGAATTCACGTCCGTACTTTCACCTCGCCTGCTGCTCTGATTCGATTCAGCGCTATCAGTCTTCGAATAATCACGAGGCATGGGGAACGGGTTGAGCCAGCTAACGAAGCGATTCACATAATGCTTGGAAGCCGGCCGACAATTGACACTCTGCTCGCAGTTGCAGCGTGGACAGGATGTGGTTTGTTTCCATACAGCGAGCTCTTCGCACAGTGTTCGCGCGCCTACCACGATCCGGTCGCCGGGCTGCACTTGATAGTTAGTTGTTGTGTCACCAATTTGCGTCAGTTGGCGATAACAGACGGGGAGTACGACACGCCTTTCACAGTGCGCAGTTGGACGTACGAGCACAATATCACAGGGGGAGGCTTGCGAGGTCAGCCCACCTGCCGTCAAGATCGCGTCGAGCACCGTCTCGTGACCATCCAGGGTATATGCACCGGGGGAGCCCACTTCTCCCAGCACGTAGAATTCCGCTGCGTTGGGTTCGAGGAGTTGCACGTTGATCGATTGGGGTTCACCAGTCGCTTCGCGAATGCGATCTTCGATAGCTATCTCGATAGCTTCCACTGGCATACCTGAAACTCGTAGCCGCCCAAAGTGACCGAGGTCAACGGAACCGTCAATTTGAACTTTTTGGTCGCCGATAGCGCGAAAATCGGAATCTAGTTTCGCGGGCTCGATCAGCAATCGATCACCGGGCTCCACGAAGTAGGTTGGTAGAGCTTCCTTGGCTAGTTCGCTCGCCAGTCCGCTGGGCATAGGAGACTGCGCCGCTAGAACCTTCGTTTCCCGCAGCAGGGGGAATTGAGATGGCCACAAGCTCAAGCCCAGACTGCTGCATCCCGAAAAACATGCCAAGTTGAACAACAACAGACTAAAATTGAAAGCTTTCCACATTCCAAATCCTTTTCACATTTTTCGCCGTCAAATCCCGTCTTCCATGTACTTCGATACAAGCCCTTTATTCGGCACATAGCGAGCTCGCTGCCGCATAGATTCAGACGATTCCTATTCATTGATACAATCCGCAATGCTTAACAGATGTCCACGCAGTACTCAGGACGCTCGGATTGGGACTGGTCACTACACCCTGACCGCAGACTCAGACTTCGTCGACCCATTTCCATGAAGACTTATGCTTGTCTCAGAAGATGTTTTTGGTAGACCTCTTTGTGCAACACCAAACCAACGACGACCATCGGCGAAGCGATCATAGCTCCCATAAAACCGAGCAGGATTCCGAAGATGGCTTGAACTGCAATTAATAGGGCCGGCGGTATGTCTACTTGGTATTGTTGTATCAACGGCGTAATCAAGTAGCTTTCGACGAGCTGGAATACAAGGAACAAACATACGACCCAGCCAACGGTTGAAAGCCCGCTGGGTAGAGCGACAAACATTGCCAAGCCGAGCGCCAGTGCGCCACCAATGTTCGGAACAAAAGTCAGCAGCGCCGTGACGATGCCGAGGATCGCAGCCAGAGGAACGCCCAGCACAGCCAAGCCAATACCGACTCCGATACCGGTGATCGCCATCGTTGCGAATCTACCAATAAGCCACTTCCAAAGCGAATCTCCTAAGCAATTCATAACTCTGCGCGTTTCGTCGCGTCCGTCACGTGGCACCAAGTTTACAATGCCATCGCGAGCTTTCGCTGGACTCGTGGCCAGAAAGAGTCCTACGAAGAGGATGATCAAGCCATTAAGTATGAGGCCCGCTGAAGTCTTCATCATACCGCCCACCGTTCCCATCAAGCTGGCCGCCATCGAACGTGCTGCCCCTCCGTTCTTCCGCGCTGTTGTGCCGCTGCTTGTATCACTCGTACTAAGTTTGTCTTTGGTCGACTGTCGCTGGCCTCCTGCGGGTCCCAGGCCTCGATTCTGCTCGGACGATTCGTTGTGCGTTGAATCCAAGTTGGTAGATTCTGTGTCTGCGCTGCTTTCGTCAAACAATATTTCACCCAACCAACGGTTAACTAGGGGCGTATCTCGCAACATGTCCGAAATATTGGGATGTTTCCGAAGTTGGTGACGCAGCTCGACCTTCGCTTCGTCCATGTTCTCACTCGCGCGAATCAGCTCGCTCTGCACTCGATTGCCAAAGAATGCGATAAACCCCACCGTACATCCCAGCAGCAGCGCGATCATTATCGATAAAGCACATCTGTAGGGCAGCTTGGTCGCACTGAGAATTGCACGTGAAGACTTCGTCAGGAAAATCGAAAAGAGCAGACTCAGGAAGAGGATGATGAGAATATCGCGCGCGAAGTAAATCCAACTACCTAACGCAATAATCGCAATTCCAAAGACAATCGAAATCGCAATCAATGGAAATAATCTCCAATAATTATCCGTTCGCACCATGGTTTCTATTTCCAGTTCGCTGATTTGTATTCCCACGTCCGCGACAGTGTGCGAACGGTGTGCCAAGCGAGTTGTGTAAGGTGCAGCAACAACAATCGGTCGCTTGACGGTCAACCTGATCGATCGTCAATCATGGCCAGGACTAGAAGCGAATCCTGCGTCCGTTAGTCGTGAAGGGGGCCAAATGGGATCGGGAAAAGAATGCGCAGGTGCAAGCAAAGTATCAAGAGTAGCGAGATCAAGCACAGCCTCGATTTCGTGAAGATAGCTGGAGTGCCAACACCTACACGGACGGAGTGCTTTCCAATAAGAACCGGATCATTCTTTTCGGTTGCGACGGTGGCCTCGCCAGACTAATTCCCGTCCTGGCATTGTGCGACTGCGGGTCGACTTTCTGGGCGGTGTTAAATAATCCCGCCTTGCCTCAGCGCACCCAATATCGCAGCCGACTCCGATCGACCCATGGATGTTTGGCCATTCAACACGTCGTGGGCGTACCCACCGATCCACAAGCCCATCATGAACCCAGCTCCCAAACCCAGGACGATCCCTACGAGGCCCCCTTCGACCTGAGTCAACTCCGATAGCTCAACCGGTTCCAGCTTGACACGATCCATAATTCTGTTCCTTACCAATGTGCCCTTGAGAATGGGTGGTCGCAAGCAGCGCAAGGGCAGCCCTGTTGGAAACCTGACGTGAAAGACTCAGGCGAAATGCCCAGAGGTCACTACCCCATTGAAGCGCGACAGAGACAGAACTGTGACACAAAAAGTATCCCACCAACCATGTTTTGCGTCAGTAGGAAGTGGGAAAACGTAGTGTTGATTTAGTCTACTCTTTCACGGCACTAGAGTAGTTGAGTGTCTCCAGTCTCTACTCCACTCGTCCCCTTTTGCAGTCTCCCTAGACCTGCGTTCCACGCCGTGACTTTGAAAGAAAACACGAATATAGTCAAAATCCAAATGGGTTGCCTGGGAAAGGTCCTTCCGCAATTCCACCCGGACCGTACGGATTTGCGCCCCCAGAAAAGTCTCGATTTGGCGCAAAATCAATCGTTTTGTTGGGTGGTTTTTTTGGTGGAGAACTACCGCTAATCCGTACTTTGGGAGGTTTGCTCAGTCTCCGAATTTTCGCTCTTGCTTCGCACAGTCCAGCTACTTCTCCCGCAAGTTCTAACGCCGTTGGGGCAGGGGTTGGTGAGTTAGTGATTCCAATGGGTGCTGGCCCAACTGAGGCAATCTGAGCGGCGGCGGCAACCGCGAGCGTAAAGTTCGCGCTAGTCTTAAATGTGTTACCAACACACCGTGCGACTTTACCGCCAACGGATTTCGAGCCATTTAAAGTCTTTGTTGCTAAACTGACTATCGACGATCTCAAAGACGCAAAATCGAGCGAAATGGTCCCTAGCGGATCAATCGAATAGAGCGGGTTGTTGCCAACGAAGCGATATAGATTTGCGTCACCTGCGGCAAATCCCAACTTGTCTTGCGAGGAGAATCTCCCCAGCAATGGGTCATAGAATCTACCTCGAAAGTCATACATATTTGAGACGGAATCTAGCTCTCTTCCCATGAAATAGAATCGATTGTCAAACGCGGGCCCAGTCTCCTGCAAAACGTTGCCAAATGAATCGTAGGCTATCTGGCTAGATGCTCCACCGACCGAGTCGAGTATCTGCGTGATGGTCCCGACTTGGTCCGCGAGGTACCACCGAACTGTGCCATCGCTCTGCATGCTGGCGAGTAGACTATCTAACGTTGTGCCGAATAAGTATCGGGTCAATACCGCGCCGTCGGAGTCGAAGTCCGTCCAGGCGTTTCGCCCGTCGAAGCCAACATAAATCGAGTTTCCATTCGTTTCGATGCGAACTCGTCGATCGAATGCGTCATATGCAAACCTGGATTCTCCCAAAATTAATCCGGCAGATGAACGCTTTACGACCTCTATCAGTCTTCCACGGTGATCGTAGGAGTATTTTGTTTCGGTTCCTGACAAAAGCTCGCGTTTTGCGATTAATTGTCCTTCAGCATCGTAACTGTACTCTTGCGTACCATCCGACAGCACGCGGTTCAATGCATCGACAACGTAACCTCCTGAGCTGAGATGAGAATCGGTTCGGTTGCCGTTTGGATCGTAATTGTAAACTTCGTCCAGTGTGACGGCATGACTAGCTGTTAACAGTTGATTGGACATATCGTATTGAAACTGTGTAATCACGTCCCCCACTCGCGACTCCGTAATCCGGTCCAATGTGTCAAATGAATAAGTGGTATCTGACAATAATTGACCAGTCGGTCCGAAATGTGTTAGCCGAGTGAGTCTGGAGGAAGCGTCATAGGAATTTGAGGTCCTACCAATGAACGAACCACTCTCGGAAAATCGATCCACGCGAACCAAATTCCCCGACACATCGTAAGCAAAGCGTGCGTCAATTTCCTGCAATCCAACATTCCATTCGCGATTTACGAGTCGATGTCGAAGATCGTAACTTGACGAGATGGTAACTCCGGTATTGTCTTTCGTCTCGACTAAATCTCCCGCGCTATCGTAGCGATAAACTAGGCTAAAGCGATTCGTTCCGTCAATTTGAGCGGACGAAGTCGGTCGATTCAGATTGTCGTACGTGAATGTACTCTCAGAACGCGAGTCAGAACCAAAAAGTAGGTTACTCGCCTTGTCGTAACCATATCGAATCGTTTCAACATGCTGTCCGTCAGTAAACCAATCTTCCGCAATTAACCGACCAATCGAATCATATTGAAATGTTCTCCGCAATCCGCTTCGGTCAATTGTTTCGCTTGGGCGCCCATTCGCGTCGTAAAAAAACCGAGTTAAACTTCCGAGCGAGTCTTTAACTTCATTTACGAGATTCAATTCGTTGTATGAGTAGTGCGTTACATTGCCATTTGCGTCGCGAATTTCGACCTGATTGCCCGCTGCATCGTATTGGAATTGCGTTTGTGAGCCTGAGGGATCGGTCCTCTCAATCAGATTTCCATTGTCGTCGTAAGTAAAGCGTGTTACCAAAAAGAGAGTTTCGGAACTGCGAGTTTTCTCTTCAACGATTCGCTCGCCCTCGTAGACTCTGATCACCTCCTGGCCATTGGCTCCAAGCACACGATCCAATCTACCTAATGCATCATATGAGAATTTTGTAACGTTCCCCAACTCGTCGATGGACGACGTCAAGTTCCCAAGATTATCGAAAGTTTGCATCCCGACGCTACCATCTGAATAGGTAGTTTTAATTGGTTGGCCGTAAAGAACGGCACTAGAATATTGGAAAGTAGTGGACCTATTGTTGCTATCCGCAATGGTTGTGATTTGTCCATTCTGGTCGTAACTAAATCGAGTTGTCTGACCGTTCGCATCCGTAATCGATATTACATTGTCTTGTGAGTCGTATGCATAAATCGTTTCGTGTTCGAGTGGATCTACTATTCGCAGTGGATTGTTCGTGGCCGAATAGCTAATTCGCGTTTCTGCTCCAATACTGCTAACGCGACGCAATAGATTGCCGAATCCATCGTAACTAAAGCTCGTGACTTGGCCATTTGGATCGATAATCTGTGTCTCGAGATCTGGGTTACGCACATCCAAATACTCGTGCTGTGTGCGACGACCCAACGCATCAACAGTCTCAATGACGTTTCCACGGTCGTCGAAGCGAGTATTAGTCTCGTTACCGTTGGCGTCGGTGGTTGTAAAGAAGTTATCTTCCACGTCAAGATTCTGCCTAGACAAATTTCCCAGCGCGTCCCGAGATGCGACTAGTCGTCCATTTTCATCGTATACTAAACTGAAAACGACGACGCCAGTTGAATCGACGATGGACTCCAGGATGTGTTCTGAGCGAGGCGAATAATTGTACCTTTCGATGTCTCCGATTTGGTTGGTGGCGGATGCAAGATTTCCATGCAAGTCGAGACTATAGCTCAGCGCATTTCCCGCAGGGTCAATAATCTGGTTAATCCTTCCCTGTGGATCACGTACAAACTGGATCGATGGTCCGACAGAACTGAAGATGCCATCTGTGCGGATCTCAAGGCGATTTTCGTTTCGATCGTGGATGTTGTCCAAGCCGCTAAACTGTCCGTACTCGTAAACGGTGCCGTCTTTGGTAGTTAGTCGATAGGCAGAGGGATTGAAGGGGTCGCCGAAAAAGCCGCTGTAGAAGGCTCCGTTGACTTGACGCAGTGGAACCGAGCCGACATCCAGTTTTTCATACACGCCGCGGTCAGCCACAAAAGTTGGTGCAAACGATCCGCCACCAAAGAGACTGAATTGCCGAGTGGGCTTAAATGTAAAGCCGACGCGACGACCGTCGGGATTGGTCAAGTAAACCCGCGTCCCCTCGCGGAACGGAGTTGCCGCAAAGAACAAGCCCTGCTCCTCCAGCGGATTAACCGGTATCGACTCGCGGATCTGTGGATCGGAAACCGATAACGTCCAGCCGTAACCAAAGTCACCTTGCTCATTGGCGTTGCGTGTGTCGTAACTGCGAGTCACTGTAATCGGTATGCCAGCGACAGGGATGCTCAAGTCAGTGAAATCCAGTGTGAACTGTCCTAACTTCAACTGCCCATCGAGACTGATGGGTAGTGTCTTAGCCGAAATATTGCCGCTCAGATCCTGGGCCAGAATGCGAATGATATAGTCGTCATTGATCAGCATGGTGGGATCGAAGCTAGCCAGCACGGCATCTACGGCGGCAGTGTTGCTGGTTAACAACGTACGATAGTCAGCATCGTCGGCCTCAGGGCGATTGACGTCGACTAGATCCGCGCGGCCATAGTCGATGCGATAGAATTGCAAATTGTCGTCAGTGATCGAGCCGATAATATCTGTCAGGCTGGTTACCGTCGCGTTGGGAATGGGCGAAGAGATCCTGATACTTGGCCCTTGCGTGTCCGCCGGATCGAATACTCGCAATTGCACATCGGCCATTCCCACATTGCCAGAACTGTCGCGAGTCGTGGCGGTCAAGTTGAAGAGTCCCGCTGTAGTGCCGCGCAGCGTGATGGAATGATTTGCGTCGAGCACCAACATCTGGCCATTCATCGCAAGCTGTACGCGTTCCACACCCACGTCGTCGGTGGCTTGTACAACCACGACTACATCCTGGCCCAAGGCGAGCGGATTGGTGCTGAGTTGAATGACAACGCGTGGGGCGGTCTGGTCAGGTGTAACGTTCAATGTGAAAGTTTGCGTGGCGACAGCACCATACGAATCGGTCACCTCAATCACCACGGAATTGGCCAGCTCCACTCCGGGCATCGTGGGCCAAGCAATTCGTCCGTGCGGATCGATGGTCATCCCCGTGGGAGCGACCAGCAAAGCAAAACTCACCGGGTCGCCGTCCGGTTCATTGACAGACACGTCGTAACGATACGTTCCACCCAATGAAACGCTCGTCGGAGCTGTCGAGGTAATCACGGGAGCTTGATTGATGCGTGCGAGAATTGCAAAGCGTTGGACGGCCGCGTTGCCGGCTGTGTCACGCGCTTGGACTTGTACCAAGTGCGCACCTGCCTGTGCAGTGCTTGGGGTCCAGGCGATCAGTCCCGTGTTTCGATCGATGGTCATGCCAGTCGGTGAACTGAGTAACGTATAAGTTATGGCATCCCCTTCTGGATCGCGGGCGACGACTTGATAGCTATAGGCGGCGTCTACACGAGCACGGAAGCTGGCGCGCGAGCTAATCACGGGTGGAGCATTGCGAACGACGTTGCTGACATCAATGTCAAAACTCTGCGTGGCCGTGTTGCCACGCGCATCGGTGGCGGTTAGGGTTACGGTGACTGTGCCAAGTTGACCTGTCGTGGGGGTCCAGCGAATCAGGCCACGCTGGGGATCAATGGTCATGCCCGTAGGTGCGGCTGTTAATGTAAAAGTGATCGCGTCCCCTTCGGGGTCGATGGCTCGTACGCCGTACACATATCGCTCGTCGACCGTGGCTTCTGCTGGAGCTCGCGAGGCAATCATGGGTGGCAGGTTGGCACAGGAAACAACCAGCGAAAAACTTTGTAGGGCGGTACGTCCCGACGGATCGGTCGCGGCAATCGTAAACCGCTGAGGACCCAGTTGATCCAGTCCGGGTGTCCAGCGCACTGTGCCACGCAGCCGATCGATCGACGCGCCGCGCGGCGCTGCCGCCAGACTCCACTCCAGCGGGTCACCGTCTGCATCCAGCGCTCGCAAATCGTAGACGAACGGCTCGCCAACGGTCGCGCTGTAAGCGGTGGGTGGCGATACGATGCGCGGCGGGTTGTTAATCGCTTCAGCGGTGACGTCGATCGTGAACGGCTGCTCAAAAATACCGCCCCGACCATCGTCAACTTGAATAGTCACTGGATGCGAACCGAGTTGCGATATTGTCGGAGTCCAGTTTAATACGCGCATGTCCGCGTCAAAGCTCATCCCCGACGGCGTCGAAGTAATGGTGAAACTCAAGGGATCTGAATTGGGATCGCTGGCATCCAGCTTGTAGACCCATTGCTGACCAGCGGCAATCCGAGCTCGCGGAGTCGAACTAATCAGCGGGGCCACATTGGCGTTAGTGGCCACGACTTGAAGCGTAAACTGTTGTTCGGTCTGTCCACCCTGGCTATCGGTCACTCGCAAACGCACAACCACATTCCCCACGCTGGCAGGCGTGAAGCTTAACACTGCGCTGGCATCGCTGTTGGTTAGCGGCGTCAATAACATGCCTGCAGATGGCGAAATGAGCTCGAACATCAACGGATTGTTTTCGGCGTCTTGGACCCATAGGCGATATTCCCAGGGGTTGCCAACCGAAGCGATGGGTACGGGCGAGGAAGTTATCACCGGTGCAGCGTTCATCCCAGCAACTTGCAGTTCGAACGACTGCAGCCAAACTGCACCCTGGCTATCGCGAACGCGGAGTACTATGGTTTGGGATCCGGTCTGGTCGGCTTGCGGGGTCCAAGCGACAATGCCTGTTGCCGAGTCAATGGCCATGCCGGCGGGTGCGAGCGGCAAATCAAACGACATCGCATCGCCGTTGGGATCCCGAGCCTGCGGATGATAAATATACTTTTGACCGACCGCCGCAATTATTAAAGGTTGGCTTAAGAAAATCGGATGTGCATTTTGTACTAAGCTCTGACCACCGGCTACTCGGATGGTGAAGGATTGCACGACTTTGCCGCCTAGTCCATCGCTGACTTGCACCGAGACACGTTCTTGTTCAAAAGCCGTATTGGGAACGGTCCATGTTATTAGGCCACTGCTGCTGACCGTCATGCCAACCGGTGCAGCGGTCAACCGGAAGGCGAGTAAATCATTGTCGGCATCGTCGGCTGTAACCTGATAGCTATAGGCAGCGCCTAGGCTGGTGGACAGTACAGGTTGGCTGCTGATGGTGGGAGATGAGTTGTCGAGGATCGACAGCATGAAACTTTGTACATCGCTACCGCCACGTGGATCACTAGCCGCGACGGTGACTAGATGCGAGCCCAAGTCGGCGCTGGTGGTTGGCCAGCTAAGTACACCCGTTGCTGGATTAATCGTCAGGCCGCTGGGGCCTGCCAGTAAACTATAAGTTAAAGGTTCGCCATCGCCGTCGAGAGCTTGAGCCACGTAGACAAACGGTCCAACGGCAGTCGACAGCGGCGGCGAACTAATGAAGATTGGTGGATGGTTTTCGAAGGGAGAGACAACGCAGATCGTGAAGGCTTGCCGCGTCCTGCCACCTCGCCCGTCGTTGACTTGCAGTTCGATGCTGTGCGAGCCGAGCTGTGCGGCAGTCGGCGTCCACTGCACTTGACCACTGGCGGCATTGACAGTCAAACCTGTCGGACCGCTAATGACACTATAACTGAGTGGGTCGTCATCGGCATCAACGGCGGTAGCGGTAAAGGCCAAAGGGATACCGACTTCGCCCAGCGTCGTCGGAGCGAAAGTGAACAGCGGAGCGCGATTGGTGGTGGCCGACTCGACGCGCAGTGTAAACCGCTGTGTGGCGACTCCACCGCGTGGGTCGCTAATCTGTACGACAATCGACTGGGTTCCGATTTCCGCAGCGGCAGGCGTCCACTGGATCAAACCGGTTTGAGCGTCGATCGTCATAGTCGCTGGCGACTCGAGTAACTCGTAGGTGAGCGAGTCGCCGTTGGGATCGACGGCCTCCACGCCGTAGCGATAGGCGCGACCAGCTCGCGCGGAGGTTGTCGGTACACTTGTGATTCTTGGCGGCTCGTTCAGTCGTCCCAGAAAAACTAAGTCGTAGGTGAACTGTGTCTGGTTCGGATTGAAGAACGCGACAGACAGCAGCGATGTTCGGCCCTGTGGAGCCAGCGTGCCACCCGTGACTAATCCGCTGAAATCGTAGTAGGGGAGACCGTCGGGTGTGGTCCCCGCCGCACCGCGGACTAGCACTCTGGGATCGCTCAGGTTGGCAATCGCTACCAGCAGCGGAACGTCGGCCTGGAATTGCCCCGAGTTCTTCACGGCTGTTTCTGCAAAAACAGTGCGCGATGCTTGGTTATAGCTGGTGCGCGAATACTGCACGTCGAAACTGCCGGTCACGTCCGCGAATTGCGTAAAGTCAACCTGAGAGGGATCGCGCTGCGTGCCGGTGAGTATGATGACTTGCGAAACCGTCCGATTTTCAGAATCGATGGCAGCAAATTCGTACTCATTATCTCCAGGACCCACGAACAACGACACAAAGAAATTCCCGCCAGCGTCGATATCTTGTATCGGTTGTCCATTGACGGTCACGAGGTCCAGCGTGGCAAAAGGAAAATCCGCCAATGCGAGTCCACTGGCCAGTAGCGTCGTACCGGCCGGAACAGAGCTACCATTTAGTGGTGCGGATAGAACGATCGTCGGAGCCGAAGAACCGCTGCGCCAATCGAGGATTGAATCGTCGAGCAACTGACCCACCGAGGCGGTCGCCACATCGCGACCAAGGTTGGTGCCGATGTAACTGAATTGAACTTGTCCGTTGTTATCGCTAAATCCAAAATCTCGACGTGGGTTAACACCATCGATGGCGAAGTCGACGCGAATACCCGCCAGGGGCGATCCCGAGTTATCGGCTACGCGGACGGTAAATGTTTGCGCGGTATTGATGGTGGGAGTGGCCGTGGCCGGAGTGAGCACTATCGACCCGACGGATGCTACGGAAGACAGTGACTGCCCGCCAACGTAGCCATAAGAATCAAAGCTGCCGAAACCGTAGACGAAAACGCCGAAGGGTAGCGGACCTGCCAACTGGTATGCCCCGAGTTCGATGGCTACTTGAGCTCCCGAGAAACCGCTGGTGCCAATCGTTGTAAATTTATCAGCGCTAATGGGGACACCGCCCAGTTCGATTTGCCCCACGGCTTCGGTGGGTGTGACGATGTTGATAAAGTTGCGGTCAAAACGTTGCGCGGTGAGAATCGAGCTGGGGACGGGCGTGGAAACAGTATAGTTAGCCAGGAATTGTTCGGAGGGGGGGACAATCATCATCAGCGGATCCCCCTGGAAATTAGGATTGCCACCGGGATTAGTGCGATAATAATTCTGCGAATGTGCATACTGAGCGACAAGAATCGGCCCGCTTGACTGAATGTGGGACGGCTCCACGATGGACTGCTCGAAAAACTGGCCGCGATTGAGCGTGGCGACCACAGTGCCATTGACGGTGACTTGTGTGTTGTCGGCTTGAGCGAGGAATCTAAAGCGATCACCACGGGTCGAATTTGTCATCAGCGGTAGCGTGACGAATTCACGTCCCCAAGTATTCGTGGGTGGAAGTTGTTCGACCAAGTGATCGGCGGCAAAGAATTGGCTGGGGATAAATGTTGCGCGATTACCTCCAAACACAGCTACCGGTTTCGTGCCACTGATGATCGAACCGGTTAGGTCTGGCGCGCCTCGAAAATCGGTACCAGCTAAATCTCTGACAAGATACGTTTCGCCTTGATTGAGTGTCACCGTCTGCGTGGGTATGGCAAATCGTGAATCTAAGACGTTGAGATAAACCAAGCGGCCAGTGGGCGCGTTAAAAGAATAGGTCTTGGTGTCACTGAGTCCTACATCCAAATTGACTGGCGTATTGAATCCTGAAAGCGGAACGACAGGTCCAGCAGTTCGTGTCGCGCGGAAATTGATGGTGATGGGTCCGCTATCTTGCCGACCACTCATCGTAAAATAGTAGGTCCCTGTGGTGAGAATTTTGGCTGAGAAGTCGGAGCCATCATTACTTCCACCAATGTATTGACTCAGCGGTCCGGTAATTTCCCAGTTGAGCGGTAGGAATGTGCCGAAATTGTCCAGTTGAATCGTTTCGCCGGCAGTGGCATTTATCCGAAAAACGCGCGCGGAATTACCGGGATTTAGGATGACTTGCAAGTCCGAATCAAAAGCTAACTGTGGGGCAGCGGTCAGGTCATCGATACGGAAGCGAAAATTTTGTGGTGCGACCCGACGACTCTGAACTGCGACGTAGTAATCACCTGTTTCCGCGGCGACGATGAGCTGATTTCCAGGTGGTCCCGAGTCGACACCATTGAAGCCCGAATTGAAAAGGGTTCTTCCGCCCGAGTTAAAAATCACATAATTCAACTCGTCATAGGGCAACAAGTGGTCGAGACGAATACGCTGCCCCGAATCAAGATGCACACGGTAGACGACTTGGTTATTGTTGACGATTGTGCCCGTGGCTTCGACGCCCAGTGTTAAGCTCGGAGCGGTTTGCAAGTTCAGAAGTTGAAAGCTAAAGTCGGCGGGTATGCTTGGATCGCCATGGAAGACTACATAGTGGCGTCCAGTTCTTAAAATCCGCGAGATGCCGTCGGCTTCCGCCGTTGAGGCCGCACCGAATATTCCACGCGACCAGGTCGCAATCAACTGCGAATCATAAATGCTAAAAATGTAACCACCCGACTGCGCGTCGAAGAGCAATTGCTCCCCGGCGGTTGCATCAAATGCATAGACCAGCGTCTCGCGCTGCGTGGGGAACGAAGCATTAACAACTGTGTTCAGCGCCAACGGTGTGGCAAAGGTATCCAGATCCAGCACGCGGAAATTGTAGCTGCCCGCGTCGGTCGCCGTGTTGCCGCGCAAGGTAATAGTGTAGGTCCCCGACTGGGGGAGAAAGGCCGCATCGAAGCGCGGGATGTCTTGCAACTCGCTGGCTACCCCAAAACCGGTGAACAATCGTGTGCCGTCGGGCGCTTTGAATTCAACGTATAAATTTTCGCTGGACGTATCGAGACTATCGACCAGAGCCCGCGTGCCAGCCTGCGCGGTGAATGAATACGTGGCCGTAGCACCAGCCGCGATGGTCAGTGTTTGATTCGTATTAAAGCCCGTTTTCGCCACGACAGCATCGGCAATCAGCATAGGAGCAAACGTCACGTCGCCTACGTCGCTAGTGCCCACACCGCGAACCTGGAAATAATACTCGCCAGTGGTCAGCAGCTTGGCTGATCCGATCGTGCCGATACTAGAAAAAGCTACTGAGTTACCAGCGGGGTCTAGCAGGAAATATTGAGTTCGACCCGGATTGGTGGAATTTTGAATATTGAAACTGAAGGTATCTGCGGCTGTCCCAGAGAAGCGGAACACTTGAGTGCGACCGCCAGCGAAGCTTGTACTAGTCGATGTCGCCAACGGTAAAACGGGCGAAACCTTTAAGTCGAGTAGGCGAAATCCATAGGACGAAGGTACGAATGAAACACTGTCTAGGATGACGACATACGTGCCCGTTTCCGGCAGAACGATGACGTGATCGTCCGAGGCGGTAACGACCGACACCTGCTGGCCTCCCTTGCCGAGCAAGTAAAAGAGTACTCCGCGATTATCGTTGAAGGCGTCGAAGCGGAGAACCTGACCAGCCACGCCATCCAGGCGATAAACGTCGGCGCGACCGGCTGGGTCGTTGACGCCGCTGACGTCGGCACCCAAAGAAATCTTGGGCGCCACATCGACGTCGATCATCCTGAAACTGAAATCGAAGGGTGTGTTCTGCTCGCCCGTAATTAGCACATAGTACTTGCCGGTCTCGCGAAACTGCAACGCACCAAACAGATTTACAACAGCATTGTTGTCGGTCTGCGTAGACAGCGTCGCCTGGTCGCCCCCGCTGGGTGAATATATTCGCACCGAAACGTTGGGAGCGGGACTCGGATTAATAGCGTCGTAATACAGACGCTGACCGGCAACCACATCGAACGACACGACCTTGGACTCGCGACCGCTAGGAAAGTTTAGCGTGACCTTGTCACCAAGATTCGCGGGCAACGCCGCCGACGCAACGTCGACCAATTCAAATTGATAGTTGCCGCTGTAGCCGTCGAAAGGAGGCTTTACCACCACAGACCAAGTCCCAGCCGCATCGGTGACGAACGGTCCGATATCAGTCCCACCGGAGTTTCCAAGGGTGAACTCGCTGGTTCCATTGGGCCGAAGTATTTTCGCGTCGCTGCCAGCCGTGGAACCCGTGTATTGTCCAGGAGTAATCGTGACTTGCGTATTATCCTCGGTTGCCACGACGAGTAATTGCGTGCCCTCGACGTGTGCGATCGAAGCAAACGTGTTTTCGTAACCTAAGTTGATATACTCGGTCCCCAGCGATTTGACCGGCAATGCCAAGAACGCATCGGACGTACTCACGGCCAAGTCGAGCCCATACACATTCACGGGCTCATTGGTGACAACATGCACGCCCTTCCGCTGCACGCGCGAAATGGCTTCAACCTCGACATCAAAATCGGTTTCGTCATCGACGTTATCACCCACATCTGCGCTTGGCAATTCTATCGCAGTGACTTCGCCGGGGTTGACCGCGAAGTCCTTACGGAATGGCAGGGACGTGGACGGATCGATTAAACCGGGAATGTCGACGAAACCCGTGGTGGCGATATCTCCCGTGATGTAAAGTGCCTTTTGAGGGCGGTTATTGCCCTCGAACAGATTGTCGGGAAAGCCGATCCAAAACTCCTTTCCACGACTATCGATGACAGTGCTACCGTCTTCGCCGCCGCTGTTAAACGGCGAATTGCTTATTGAACTAACGACTATCGCAGGAGCCCGCCCCAGGACAGCTCCACTGCTCGGTGATGGAGTAGGCGCAGGTAGCCTCGGGCCACTACTGAAAGTGTCGCTGGCCAGCCCAGCACCAGGCACATTGACTGACGCATTGAGTTGTGAATTGCGGAGTCCTTCACCGCCCGAGAACGTCGAAAGATATTCGACAGAGCGCACACCGGCCAAACTGCCGGTGTCTAGATCGTTATTGACCAATCGAAACACCAAATCGGCCTGCGTTCCAGCTAGTACGCCCTCCAATGATAACGTGACTCGATTTCCCGAGATCGCAACCTGCGTTGTCCCCAACATTTCAAAGCCTTCCGTAGCATTGAAAAACGCGTCGCGACCTACAGCAATTGTACGCACCAGCGATCGGCCCGATTTGTCGAGCAGCGCGGCTTCGAAGGCATCGTGGACGTTGCCGTTGCTGGCCGAATCGAATTCGATACCCTCGATTAGGAATGTTACCGCAGCCGCATCGGCCGGAATTGTGAGCGGAGTTGTCAGGGTCGTGACAAACGATGTACCCTCGCGCAGCACCGGCGCGCATCCCAGAGAAGAAAAATTGCCTCGCTGCCCATCGCCAGTCGTAAAGGCCATGCCCACATCATCGGGCAATCCATTGAGGTGGTTGATGACTCGCAGTGCATCGATGGGCGTGACGAAACCATCGCAGTTGACGTCGACGTACGGAGGTGGTTCTAATCCGGGACGGGCAGGCGGTAGTGGGCCCGAATTGGAGCCTCGGATTTTCCTTCCATTGAGTTCGTTGATAACTAGGAGCACATCGATGGGCGAGATCAGTCCATCCGGGTCATTGTTGACGTTTAACGCGGATAGACCATTGCTCCAATCTGAACCGATCAGTAGGTTGCGCGATTCGAGTTGCTCGAACCGCGAATGCCGACGACGCAGAGCTCGCAGCAGTCTGTTACGCTTGCCGTGCTTGCCTTCAAACAAACCCGTCCCGGTTCTCATCGATGTGCCTCTAAGTAACGAAGCGATAGCCTGCGCGGATTTTTTTCGGCGCATCGCAAATCAAGCTCTCAACGTGGGCGAACGAATCGAATTGTATTTCGGCGGTGGTTAGCTCTGGCAACGAATTCACGATACTTGGCGGAATAAGATCCCAATGGCCTATTTGGCTATCCGCCTACAGAGGGGTCCAGGACAGGAGACGAGAGTCGTTTTCTGATTGCGATTGGGCCTACTAAGGTAACTCGTTTGACGGCAAGCCGCAGGCGTCCGCGTTTTCCGAGCTTCGCTGGCGCCTGCGGCTTGCCGTCAAACGAGCTGGGCTGAAGTTGAAGTTGAAGTTCAAGTTTGGGTACTCGCAAACGACACATAGAGCCAGCCACTAGGAATACCGGCGGAGATACTTTTTGAGCTTATGCTTTTTTGCGGTATTCTCGCTGGTCATATAGCGAATTTTTCCGAAGATCTCGCGCTCGGGGCCCCAAGCGCGATCGTATCTCCCTAGTACCCAAAAAATTCCGCTGTAGGAATTCGGATCGCGGCCATCGAGTCCATATTTGTTATTGAGCTCGATCATGATCTCCAGCGCATCGCTGGCTGTGCGCGTCCAGTGCAAAATCTTCTTGCCCCACAACATGCGTAAATAATTGTGGATGCGGCCCTCGCGGACAAGCTGCCGCTGAGCGGCGTTCCAAATCTCGTCATGCGTTTTCGCGTGTTCGAACTCCTCCAATGAATACACGATGGGCCGCTGGTCAGCGGCGTGGACGCGCAGGGTCTCCAGCGTCCAGGCAGGCAGCGACTGGAGCCGATCGTAGTGGGGCTCGCGCCAACACATGTTGAAGCCAATCTCGCGCCAAGTGCATAGCTGATCCAAAAATGCTTCGGCACACTCGTCAACACCCCAGAATCCATTCACTTTTCCATTGGGCTTTTTTAGCTTGCTTGGATTCCAATCCTCGGCTTGCATCACGGCGAAAAAAATTTCATGCGCGCCGATGTGACCAAAATGCAAGTGCGGTGACAATTCGCTCGATCCATATTCGTCGGGTTCGTTTCTGTCTGTGTTGTACTGGCCCAGCCGTTGCCCCACAAACCGCGCCAGGAGCGAAGCGGCCATGCTGGGACCTCCCTGCACCGCCCCGTCTCCAATGCTGTGATCGATGGGAATTTCGCTGAGTCCATTTGCGGCCATGAGCGCCGTCAAGTCGGCTGAGGGCCACCGCGTCTGAATATCTTTGGGCAGGGACTTGATCACCGGTAGTGTTCGCGTGGAACGTTTGTCTAAGGGATTCTCTTCGGGCGGTTGTTCTAGGTGATGAGGCAGTGTTTTCTGCATCCAGCGACGATAGGAATGTGCGACTGTAAATGTTCGGTCGGCCGTGCGTAGCGGCATCAAAGCGTTGGCGTCGACCACTTCCAATCGGCTCGGCAGCGATCGACTCACGACGCGCAGCATGTTGGGGTGAAAGAAGCACGGATAGTCGTCCGAGATCACGATACAAGCTTGCTCGGCCAGGGCTTGCACCAGTCCCGAACCAGCACCCGGCTGGGGCTCGACGTAAGGATAGTACAACACATTTTTCGATTCGCATTCGGCCGCGTTGTCGCACATCCCTTGAATGATGAAGCGGTGAAAACGGTCGCTGGCCCATCGATAGCGAACGCGTAGAGCTTCTAGAATAACCAGCGGTCTAGCGAGCTGTTTTGACCAGTCGCGGGCGTATTGTAAAGCGTAGTTGGAGCGTGTCCGCCGAAAAGCGGTCATCCAGTAAACAACCCACGCTCCGTCCGCTTGCACCTCAATGTCGTTGAGCACGCGCACGCGAATCTCAGGCACATCCGTATGTAGTGTCAATTGAAATCTCTCGCCTGGGGTTTGCTAAGTGACGATGGACAAGAATGCTACTAGGACTTGCCATTAGCATACCGCTGAAAAATTGCCTAATCAACGAATTCGGCTCCTGACTCATTTTCTGCTCTTCAAAATTGCGAACTATCCGAGCACCCTCGCTACGATTCGTCGCAGACCGCAATAAACTACTCACCGCCAGAAATACTGTCAGCGGTCTGGGATTTCCATAACTCGTTACAGACAGGCAACTTGGGCCGTCTAGACGTCTTCCTTTCTCCACTAGAAACTTACGCCTTGGCATACAATTTGCCTGACATTTAAGGAAAATTCAGCGACATGGTATGAAGTTTCACTCGGAAAGAAGTGGTCCAATGAAAATTTTTCTGCGTTATGCAATTCTTCCAGTAATGCTGGTGTAGACACATGCTTTTGCCGTAGCTTTTGAGGAAGAGGAAGGCGGGGAGGAAAGTTGTACGGAATGGGGTGTCTTGAGCCCTGCGGACGATGCAGAATTCGCTAACGACAGCTCAGTCTCTTGTTCTGGGGAAGCTCCAGACGCCGAGCTCAATTGGGAATGCCGCATTACCCAGCTTGACAATGGCCAGACCAGTTTAACTGAGGCAGTGTTAGGTACGAGCACTGGTTCGAGTTGTGACGGAGCCTGGAGTGGTACGGTATCACCGCCATCCAACGACTGGTTTCCTCGAAGCGGAACTTCAACTTGGGACGCTACGGTAAAGCTTAAGAAATTGCCTAGCGGTGATATCGCTGACACCCATAACATTAAATTCAAGTACGCCGGGAATGGCATATGAATTCGAAATCGCAGCAGAAGGTTATCTTGCAAATTCAACGAGGAATAACGCTGCTTGAGCTAGTCGTCGTGTTGACGATTGTGTTTATTGTCATCAGCCTGCTGGCGTTTGCCTTGTCTCGCGCCCGAGAGTCGGCGCGCATGATAACGTGTTCATCGCAGATGCGAGAGCTGGGGTTAGCGCTGCAGAACTACGAAGCGTCGTTCCGCGCTATGCCTCCAAGCGGTCATGGCTGGTCGGTTCAGTCGCGTCTACTTCCCTACTTGGGCGAAACTAACAGATACAACCACATAAGGTTTGGCGTAGCCTACGAAGAGTCGCTCAATGAACCGTTCATGAAAGTGCCGCGAGCGTTTTTGTGCCCATCCGATCCGGTAACGACTTCTACCGCAAACGCTTTTTCCACCAACTATCTTGGAGTTGCAGGAGGCGGAGTAGCGGCGAACGCTGAAACGACTGGTTTGCTAATCTCGTATCACGGAGCTGAATCCACTGTCCGACTGGCATCTGTGACAGATGGAACTTCAAACACAGTCGCATTCACGGAAGGAATGTCCTACTTCAGATACGCTAATGGGACTGAAGCCCCCTTTCGAAAAGGTGCTGTTTTTAAGACATCTCAAAAATACAATTTGCCATCTGAGCTAACTTCGTTTGAAGATGAGTGCTTTGGGAGCGTGCCAGACACGTCCAAAGCACAGGAGGGGCTCGGTTCAGTGTGGGCCGACCCCTCGATAGGGATTTCGCGGATTTGTTTCATTAACCCCAAACAGATTCGCAATTGTCTAAACGGTGGGGGCTACGTTTCCGCCTTATTAGCGCCCAGCAGTTTGCACCAGAATCGCGTCTACTGTGGTTTTGCTGACGCGCGCGTGCAGTCGGTGGACCAAAACGTTAGCCCAGAAGTGTGGCAAGCATATGGAACTCGAAACCAAGGCGAAATGTTAATCGATCGCTTGAATGCTCTTTGATGTCGAAGTGGTCGAAAGTCAAAACGTATTTGACATCAATTTCGTCTTAGACGTTCGCGTGAACGCGTCAGCCAATGGCACCGCCGTGACTCTGCCCAGACGAGTCACAGGAAACAGACTCGCCGGAGCCAATGCTAGAGTTCAGGCTCACCAACAAACTGACCTTTCTACATCCAGCTCAGAATCCATCTCGGCGGAGGCAAGGCTACCAATCACGCGGGATCTTGCCATTGTGCTCGTTGGCTTTCCCGTAACGCCCTTTCCACGTATGGAATTTGCTACTTGCTAGTCCGAGCCATAACCAACAGGCGGTGCATTGCAACGTCGCTCCGATCGCTCCAGTATTTCAAGTAGTCGACAATCGTGTCGCGAGTATCGTGTGGAACCCAGACGCCTTTCAGAGGTCCCTATTGGCTTTTTTTGCCTGGACGTTCTGCTTCATCATTTCCGAGATGACCTCGTTCTTGAGTTGGAGCTTTTCCTCCAGACGTTTGACCTGCCGCTAAGTGGCTTCGTTTAGTTTCTACCCGGTCCCACCGGGGTCACAGCAAGTTTTTGAAACACGTGACTCTTCTTTTGGACAGAAAAATTAAGGACAGGAAAATAGAATTGAACGTAGAGTTGCGTTGTATTTTCTTGTCTTCAATCTTCTTGTCCAAAAAAAAATTACTGTGCAAGAACATGCTGTGAACCCAGGGATTCCGAGGTTCCCCCATAAACATGCTGTGACCCCTGGGGGTAAAAGGGGTCAGGGGGTAAAAGGGGTCAGGCCTCTTTGCAGGGGGTAAAAGGGGTCAGGCCTCTTTGGAAGGGGTCTTTCTTTGAAAGCTTTGAAAGGGGTCAGGCCTCTTTGATTGCATTCTTGGGAGCACGAACACGCTTTCGCCCACGTGGGCGCATGGTTGATTCCAGGTTTAGGCGTCGTGCGATGGACTCCACCCACCCTTCATCTCCCAAAGGCTTGCCGCGTTGGGCGGACAACCTTACGGCTGCCAGTTCAGCTTCCGACAGCGGCGTATTGACTCGCTCAACCCAGCCTGGAAGTCGCGCCATCGGCCAGGCTGAAAGCAACTGTGGATTGCGTTCGGGTTTACAAATCCAACGACACAGTGAACCCCACCGCCATTGCTCCGCTCGCTGAACAAGCCCGGCACGTAATGCATTTCGCTCCACATACCGACAAACGACATAGAAATGCTCATCGTCTTGAATCGGAAAGCTCTTGTAGCGTTGTTGATAAACATGTCCCAACCCGCTGGTGTGGTAGTGAGCATGATACCGCATGGTGTGAGTCCACCGACCCAACCCATGAACCGACTCATCTCGCCGTCCACCAACGGCCTGAGTACCAAGTGGTAGTGGTTGGGCATAAGTTGGTACGAGTACAGTTCCACTTGATGAATTTGTAGACTCTCGTAAAGGATTCGCTCGAACGCCTCAAAGTCGGCATCTTTATGAAAGATGTTTGCTCGTAGGTTGCCGCGATTCAGGGCATGGTAAAGTCCGCCAGCTTCGTCGGCGCGTGGTGGTCGTGGCATCAGTGATGGCCTCCAAGAAGCAAAGCACCAACATAACATATTCGAAACCGTTAATCAAAGAGGCCTGACCCCTTTCCTACTTGCGAGGGTCGATCCTGATGGGTTCGCAGATGCTTATGCGACTGCGTTGCGGTCGGGGACGATTGCGAGAATGTGTCCGGTGGTGTTCGCTGCGCTCGACCACCGGCTAATAGCTTGAATCCCTATCGGGATAAAACCTGCGCCAGCCGTTACACTTCACAACCCCCAAATTTGAGTGGTCCAGCCCTAGCCCTTACCATTGACCAATAGATCGGCTGAAGCCTAGACTCCAGCGAGAACCTAGCGCCGGCCCTTGAATAACGAGCCCTGTAGGTTAGCTGTATGCTCAAGCTGTGGTATGTGGCGTTTTGCAATTGCTCGATCGACTACGGGTGGTGCGTGCAAATGAGACATGAATACCCTGGGGTCTGCCGTAGAGCCTAGTTCGGCTAGGCCGTTGAAACGTTGCCTGCCGCCTAACCCAATTGGCGCAAATCCACTAAAATCCGGCCCATTGGTTCTGGTATCTGGTCACTAACTTTTTGCCCACACGATGAATAAAGCACCCAAATCAGCCATCTCACCGACTCGCGCCGAAGATTATCCCGAATGGTACCAGCAGGTGATCAAGGGTGCGGACTTGGCGGAAAACTCGCCGGTGCGCGGCTGTATGGTTATCAAGCCCTGGGGTTACGCCCTGTGGGAAAATATGCAGCATGTCCTGGACAAAATGTTCAAGGACACCGGTCACCAGAACGCTTATTTCCCGCTGTTCATTCCAATGAGTTTTCTTGAGAAAGAAGCCAAGCACGTCGAGGGCTTTGCCAAAGAATGCGCGGTGGTAACACACCATCGACTCGAGCCCGATCCGGAGACGGGTGGCCTGCGACCTGCCGGCCCGCTGGAAGAACCATTGATCGTTCGTCCGACCAGCGAAACAATTATCGGAGCGATGTATGCCAAGTGGGTTCAGTCGTATCGCGATCTGCCGATCCTGATCAATCAATGGGCGAATGTGGTCCGCTGGGAACTTCGCACGCGACTGTTTCTGCGCACGACTGAGTTTCTGTGGCAAGAGGGTCACACCGTGCATGCGACCAAAGAAGAAGCCATCGAAGAAACTTTTCGCATGTTGGATGTGTATGCAGACTTTGCCGAGAACTTTATGGCCGTGCCCGTTATCAAGGGCGAAAAGACGGCGGGCGAACGTTTTCCGGGTGCGGATATCACGGTGTCGATCGAAGCGATGATGCAGGATCGCAAGGCACTTCAAGCCGGCACGAGTCACTTCCTGGGACAGAATTTTTCGCGAGCTCAAGAGATCAAGTTTCAGGATCAGAATAGCGAAGTCGCGTACGCTTGGACCACATCGTGGGGCGTCAGCACGCGCCTAGTGGGTGCCCTGATCATGACCCATGCCGATGACGATGGCCTGGTGTTGCCACCCAAACTCGCACCGGCCCACGCAGTGATTCTGCCCATTTATCGCGACGAGTCGCAACGCGCCGAAGTGATCGCCTACTGTCAGCAGCTCAAACAGGACCTATCGAGTTTGGCGTATGCGGGTCGCGGCCTCGAAATTCAAATCGACGATCGCGATCTGCGCGGCGGCGAGAAAAAATGGTATCACGTGAAGCGAGGTGTTCCGCTACGCATCGAAGTTGGCCCTAAAGATATTGCTAAAGACGCCGTGTTTTTGGCTCGGCGCGACACGGGCGAGCAGACTAGCATGCCCAGAGCAGAATTGGTTAGCGGGATCATCCAACTACTCGACACGATTCAGAACGATCTATTCGCTCGGGCAAAAAAAATGCGCGAGGAGTTTACTCGCGAGATCGAGAATGAAACGGAGTTCCGCCAGTACTTTACACCCAAGAACGCCGACAATCCTGAGATCCACGGGGGCTTCGCCATGTGCTACTTCGCCTCCGAAGCGGCCGTTCAGCCGTTGCTGGACGAGTTGAAAGTCACGATTCGTTGCATCCCCTTGGATGACAATGACATACCGGGCATATGCTTCCTAACCGGCCAGCCCGCCGAGAAAAAGGCCGTTTTTGCGAAAGCATATTAGATGGCTCAGCCCAAACAGGCTCCGGCTAGTTTGCAACTAGTAGCGATCTTTAGTCGCCATGCAAGCGTACTCGATTGGGCCAGCCAGCGCGTCGCGGAAAGTTGGGGAACGCTGGTGCTGCAAAGTCCACGATTCGATCACAGCGAGACAACCTACTACGCTGCGGAGATGGGTGCGGGGCTAATCAAACAGTTCGTGATTGTCGACGGTCTGTACGATCCAGCTGGCCTGTCGGCGTCCAAACTGGCCAGCAATGATTGGGAGCGGGAGATTGCCGATACTGGTAAGTATGCGGAAGCGAGACCGCTCAACGTGGATCCGGGCTATTTGACGCTGACGAAACTGGTTTTGGCCAGCGCCAAGGACAGGGCGCATCGAATATATTTGCATTCGGGTATCTACGCCGAGGAGTGTCTGTATTACCTGGATCAACGCTGGCAGTCGCGGCCCTGGACCTATCCCGATTATCAGCGTGCGGATTTTCAGCAGTTCTTTTCCGAAGCAAGAGAACTACTTAAACGAAAAGTAAACAGCGCGGCCACGGCGGTCTCATCTGGCCGAATCGCTGGAGGTGAGTCGGCTAGATGAGACGAGCGACCTATGATCGGAAAAAAAATTGACAGGTTGGATACTAATCCTAATTTTGGCGGCGGCAGTTCTGCCCAGTTTCTTCATATCGCTAGTGGCGGTGGGTTGGATACGCACCGCCGCCGAGCGTCTGGGGTTGCTCGATAAACCCGGCGTGCGGAAAGTGCATACCACGCCAGTTCCACTGGGCGGTGGTCTGGGGATTTGGGCTGGTGTCGTCGGTACGCTGGGTGCGGGCACACTCTTAGTTTGGATGTTCAGCCAGAGTGCAAGTTTGGCAGCGCTTTTGCCAGATTCGGTAAGCGTTTACCTGTCCGGCCTAATGGACAAGATCGCTGAAATCTGGGTGATCATTGGCTGTGGAACCGTGTTGATGATTCTGGGCTTGGTCGATGATCGACGGGGCATCCCGTGGTGGCTACGTCTGGGTGTCGAGTTTGCTGTGGCTACGTTTTGCGTTTACTGGCAAGGCCTGCAATTGACGGCTTTTATTCCTTGGCCATGGCTGACGACCGCGCTGAGCGTCCTATGGATCGTGGGGCTGATTAATTCGTTTAACATGCTAGACAATATGGACGGTCTGAGCGGTGGAGTGGCCGCGATCTCCGCCAGCATGTTGGCCGTGATGTTGCTCACCAGCCGCGACCCTGCCGGCGGCCAGCCGCAATTGTTCGTAGCTCTTATGCTCTTCACCATCGTGGGTGCGCTGCTCGGATTTTTGTGTCATAACTGGCCACCTGCAAAAATTTTTATGGGGGATGCGGGCAGCTATTTTGTTGGATTCTGGATTGCGGTGGCCACACTGCTGGCAACCTACGCGGGTTATCAAGGAAGTACACCCCAGGCTGTGCTGGCACCGTTGATTGTGATGGCGGTTCCTCTTTACGATATGTGCAGCGTGATACTCATTCGCCTGCGCGAAGGACGCAGTCCGTTTGAAGCGGACAAGCGGCACTTTTCGCACCGACTGGTCGACTTGGGTATGACCAAGAAGCAAGCCGTGCTGACGATTTACTTGGCCACGGCCACCTGCGCGATCGGCGCTTTACTACTTCCGCGCGTTGATCTACTGGGAGCCGGTCTGGTGCTGGTGTCCACTTTGTTGGTGTTAGGGCTCGTGACGGTCCTTGAATCTGTCCGGCAGACTGACTAAACGCATGGCCAGCAATAAAAAAAAAGAGCGATACGTCACGCCTCTCGAGCAACCGCGAGCGAGCCCACCGGCGCGCACTCTTCCATTCGCTGCACGTCTGTGGGGTAGCGCGGCATTTCTGTCAGGCACGCTGCTCATCGGGTCGATGCTGTCACCGCTCGATTCGACCAGCGTTTTCGACGGTTCGGCCATCGGGCAAAATCTTTTTTGGCTGCTCCTGGCCTGCTTGGTAGCCGTGGCTTCGGCCGTTAGCGGCTGGAGCTACCGCTTCAGTGGACGAGCTTGGCTAGCGGTCGCAGCCTGTCTGATTTGGTTTGCGATTTCGACCATGCTGGCTGGCCGT
Organism: Pirellulaceae bacterium; assembly: GCA_041741955.1. Classification (GTDB taxonomy): domain Bacteria; phylum Planctomycetota; class Planctomycetia; order Pirellulales; family Pirellulaceae; genus Aureliella. Next base: position 26,899 of record JBGSJL010000297.1, read on the forward strand.
GAAAACAATCCTCGCGTAGCCTGGTATGGTTTTTGGCAGGTCATGGCTCTGGCGAGCTGTGCGTTCAGCAGCCGAATTCTTCTGAGCGGCCCACGCGCGCAGGCAGTCGTGTTGCAGTTGCTGTTGGTCGGTAGCCTGGCTTTGGCATTGCACGGCTTGTATCAAGTTCAAGTCGAGTTTCCGCAGGACAAGGCGCGCTATCGGGCGGATCCTGAGGCTGTGCTGGCAAGCATTCCCGGCATGGAGGCGCCACCTGGTTCTCCGATGCGAATGCAATTCGAAGATCGCTTGCTAAACAGCGCAGAACCCTATGCCACATTTGCGCTGACCAACTCGCTGGCGACCCTGCTGAGCGCGGCCTGCGTCGTGTTGTTTGCCTTAGCCATGGTGGGTCTTCAGCGTGTTACCAGTCATGAGCACGCGCGTGGAAGTCTCGTGCAGGTAGGCGCGCTGGTGTTTGCCATAGCGAGCATCGGACTGTGTTGGTTGCTGACTCGTAGCAATGCGGCTTATGTTGGATTGCTGTTTGGCGGGGGCTGCTATTGTTTGATGGCCACGCGCGCAAAATGGAGCGTGCATTGGAAACTCTTACGAGTGGCGATCGCGAGCGGAGTCGTTGTGCTCCTATCGGGCTTCTTTTTTTTGATGCGCGATGGTGGTCAGCTCATGTCACAAGCTCGCAAGAGTTTGGGTTATCGGTTCGAGTACTGGTACTCGACGTGTTTGATGCTGAAAGATCATTGGCTGCTGGGCGTCGGTTTGGGAAATTTCCAAAGCTACTACCCGAAGTACAAACTGCCTTTGGCCAGCGAGACCATTGCTGACCCGCACAATTGGATGCTCGATCTGTTAGTCAACCTGTCTGTGCCCATCGGACTAGCGATCTTGATCTGGGTCATTCGTCAGTTCGTATCTCAACCCCGAAGACGAGTTGTCGACATATCAGCACCCGAAGAAGTTGGCGGTCGCGAAAATGCATCCTCACTTTCGCGGCGTACCACGAGCACACGCGAGGCTTTGGACGCAGTTGTCGCCAGGTATCTAACGCTGGGTGGAGCTGCTGGAGGAACTGTGTGTGCAGTACTCTTAGGGTTGCTATCGGGCCTGAATTTGTTGACCGTCGCGCTGACTTGGCTGCCCGCTGGACTGATCGCTTACCTGCTGGCTCCGTGGATTCGGACGCTGACGTCCAGCGACGATTCTCAGGAGACGTTGCGGAGTCAAGCCAATGTGCGAACTTCCGAGAGTGTCAGGTCATTGGGGAAATCGGCGGCTATGGCAATGGTGGTGTGCCTGCTGGCCAGCGGGTCGTGGCAGGCTTCGGGCATTTCGGTGCCGTTATTAATGCTGCTAGTGCTTGGCAGTCCAGCATCTCTCGTCGCTGCGGAACGCACTGGCAGTCGCTACGGCAAGTGGGCTGTATGTTTACTGCCTGCTGTAGGTCTGATTTGTTTCGTCGTTCAATGCTGGCGTCCGGTTACATCGAGTTGGTCATGGATGCAGCAAGCCGCCGTGGCTACCACACCCGAACGGCAACTGCAGTTGGCGGAAGTCGCGCTGGCGGCCGATCCACTCGACTCGGAGCCTGTGGGCTGGATAGCTCAATTTTTGGCCGCAGATGCCGAACATGCCGACCGAGCTACTTTTCCATTGGCTGCACAGAAATCGATCGACCAGTTCGACCGTTGGCTGGCGATTGATTCCACGAAGTCTCTCAACTGGGAATTGGCAGCTCGCCACGTTTTGGGTCTGGCGGCCAAAGCTCAGAACCTGGGCCTGGATGCAGGCCCGCTACTGGACCAGAGCCTCGATTACTACCAAGAAGCGATCCTCCGATATCCGACACATGCCGGTCTACGGGCGCAGCAAGCCGTAACTCTTTTTATGGCGGGGCGGTATCCTGAAGCTGGGCGCGAGCTTGCGTCGGCCAGGCAGCTCAGTGATAATACCCCCCATTTGGATAAGAAGCTTCAAAGCCAGCTTTTATGGCTGCCGCTGTTGCCCAACGATTACCAATTGCAGCTCGATGATGCACCACCGTGGCTAAATGCAGAACCGGTGCTAGGATGGCTGCGTAAACAACTGGACGGCATGTCCACTTTTTCTAATTAGGATCTTCAATCGATGTTTCGAATTATTGCCACAATCGTAGTCGGCGCGCTAGTCGGCATTGGTCTGGGACGTTTCCAAGCTAGTGTTGCTACCAGCGGTTTCGAAGAGCGATTCGCAGGGTCGCGGGCCACACTGGCAGAAGTGCGAGGCGAAAAAACGAAAGCAGAGGTGGTGGCTCAGTCGACGGGGACGCCCAAGGTCGAAGTGGAGGGTGGAACGGAATTTCGTTTTGGGACGATGCAACATGGCGATTCGATGAGCCACGATTTCGTATTTCGCAATATTGGCGACGGGCCGCTCAACCTGGATATGGGCGCTTCGACATGTAAATGCACGGTTGGCGAATTGAAATCGTCGATCTTGCAACCTGGGGAGAGCACGATCGTAACGCTGACATGGACGGCCGTCGCGATTCAGGCGGAATATGGACAAACAGCCACGATCCTAACCACGGCCCCCGATTCGCCCGAAGTTCGATTGCAAATCAGAGGGCAGATTGCGGACAGTTTTGTGATCGAGCCCAGCTCGCTCGACCTGGGCACGCTTTCGGTGTCGGACGAGGTCACGCGAACGTTTCATGTATTCACTTATTTGAAGAAGGCCAAAGAGCTGACCGACTTCGTTTGGACCGATGAGAAGACACAGAAGCTGGTAGACATATCCTGCAAGAAAGTGGATTTGGACTTGGAGAAATTTCCTCAACATCGCAATGCGTTTGGCGTGCATGAAGTCGAGGTGAAGATCAAACCGGGCTTGCAAATGGGTCAAGCCAACGCGCGGATTACCTTTTCCACCGACCAAGAGGAAAAAGTTGGGGTATTAGAAATACCCGTCAGTGGACTAGTCACCAGCGACGTTGTGCTAATTGGCGGCCCATCCTTTGATCCTAAACAAAATAAGCTCAAGTTGGGTACAGTTAAGTCCAGCGAGGGAGCTGCGGTCAGTATCTCGTTGGCTGCACAGGGAGAATTTCGGGATAATTTGAATCCCCAAATTGTTTCGGTGAAACCCGCCGAGTCGCTCAATGTCACGATCGGCGAGGCAAAGATCGTCGGTAGTCGCAAGTTGTTTCCAATTATTTTTGAAGTTCCCAAGGGTGCTCCTGAAACGCACTACGCGGGTGGCAGTCCTAAAGATTTCGGTAAGGTTGTCGTCAGAATGAATGCCGAATCCGCTCAAGATATCACGATACACATTCAATTAAATGTCGTGAAATAAACGCGACATTATGGACGGCACTGTCTCAGGGTGGGGGGATTTTAATTGTTACAACGAATTGGTTTTTGGCTTTGGTTCCCCCTGCTCTGCCTGATGTGTTCTTTGATCTCGTTTTCAGCCTGTGATCAATCCGCTCCGACTGCCAAAGCGAAGCAAGCGGAGAAGGTTCTATCCGTCGATAGTGCGGCTGAACAACCCGCTGCGGGCGAAACCAGGCTGCCCAATATTGACGGCGTCAAAACTGCTCCGGCGATCGTTGACGGAGATGCTATCAATGACATTGGCCAAGTCGTATTGTCCACGGATGGTCCGGTTGCATCCGATTCAGTGGCTGCGGCAACTGGAACACCCGAACTTGTTCCATCGGTTTTTGAGCAAGCGGCAGGCGATCCAAGCCAGCTCACTGAAGAGCTGACAGTCGCCGAAGTCCAACCGACTCCTTCGCCCATAGCTGTGGCCGGCGCGGAGGCCGAGCCTGAATCCGGAACCGAGACACCGGTGACGGAGCCCAAGCTGCCGCAGTTGCCCAGCGAGGCGAATGTGACTACTGCTGCGGAACGCGATCAAAAAATTGCCGCCGATTGGCCGCAACCGCAGGCGGTTTTGTTTGTGTCAGGCCAACAGCATGGTTACATCGAGCCGTGTGGTTGTACCGGCTTGGAAAATCAAAAGGGAGGCTTGATTCGCCGCGACACATTGCTGACTGAGCTTCGGGCACGCGGCTGGGAAGTCGTTCCTATCGATGCGGGTAACCAAGTTCGACGTACCGGTCGCCAGCCCGAATTGAAATTCTTGGCGACAGTGGATGCCTTCGAAAAAATGGGCTACAAGGCGGCGGCTCTGGGCATCGACGATTTGAAGTTGCGCAGTATCGAACTGATCCAAATGGCAGGTTCGGATGGAAGAAATCCCAAGCCATTTCTGTCTGCAAACGTACTATTGTACCAACCCGAGTTCTTCCCCAGCCATCGCATTGTGGAAGCTGGTGGACGAAAGATTGGCATCACCGCCATACTCGGTCGCGAATTGCAGCATGAGATTCAGAGCAGCGAAATTGTATTTTTCGACCCTGTCGAAAAACTCAAACCGGTCGTCGAGACGCTAGACAAGGAAGGTTGCGATTTCAAAGTTCTGCTGGCACACGCCTCGCTCGAAGAATCCGCTGACATCGCGCGTAAAGTCCCAGGCTTTGATCTGATTGTTACCGCCGGCGGCTTTGGCGAACCCACGCTCGCCCCTGAAAAAATCGATGGCTCCACAGCCGTCATGGTGCAAGTCGGTACCAAGGGTATGTATGGTGGCATCGTGGGGCTGTTCGCCGATCCGGAGAGGCCCATTCGCTACCAAAAGATCGCTATCTCCTCGCAATTCAAAGATTCGCAGCGACTGCTGGCCGATTTCGCCAACTACCAACAGAAACTCGCCGACGAGGGCTTTGATCGACTGGGAAGTGTCGCGATCGCGCATCCCAATGGGCGAGAATTTGTGGGCTCCGAAGTGTGCGGCGAATGCCACACCACCGCGTTTGAAAAATGGCAGGAGACGCCTCACTTCCACGCCACCACGTCAATTGTCGAACCCGATAACGAGCGTGGCGGTATACCGCGGCACCACGACCCCGAGTGCGTGAGCTGCCATGCTACGGGATGGAACCCCCAAAAGTACTACCCATACAAGTCGGGGTTTCTAGGTTTGGAAACGACTCCCAAAATGACTGGCAGCGGCTGCGAAAACTGCCACGGACCCGGTAGCGAGCATGCAGCAGCCGAGTTCGGCGACATCGACGTTACCAGCGAGCGCTTGAAGGAGCTCCAGCAGCAAATGGTTCTGCCGCTGGCTTCAGCTCGTGAAAAGTGTCTCGAATGTCACGACCTCGACAATAGCCCCGATTTTCACATCGAGGGTGCGTTTGACGAGTATTGGGAACAAGTCAAACACTATGGCAAAGACTAGCTCCCAGCGGACGTATACGTATGCGTCTTTTGGAAAGTCTAGTTTGTCTGGCCTGCTACGTTTTCTCGTAACCGTTCACGGGCAAAGGCCGTACACGTTTGTGGTTTTTTGTAGGGTGGGTCAAATCGCGAAAGCGATGAAGACCCACCGATACTGCAATCACATAAAAATGGTGGGTCATCGCGGCCTATCGGCACGCTTGACCCACCCTACGCCTGCTGCGAAGTCTGTTTGCCCTGCTACGTTTTCTCAAACCAACAGTGCGCCTGCATATCCGACGACCTGCGACTTATCGCCCGACACATCTCCGCTAGTTGCGTAGTCAACTTCGATGACGCGAAACGCTTGCCCGAGTTGTCGCAGGGTTTCCATCACAAAAGCAGCCGGAATGAGCCCGCACATGCTGATTTCGTGCTCGCTGCAAACGGCGATGAGTTTTTGCGGATCGCCGGTAGCCAGAGCATCGAGAGCTAGCCGATCTCGGCGACGACTTTCGGTGTCCGATGCATGATGATTCATGTCACTGGAGATTACCAGCAGTGGGCGTTTGTCGAGCGTCTTAAGCAGTTCCGCCAATTGAGCGGCTGCGGCTTGAATGTCCTCCCAGCTACCGCCGTGCAGCGCTAGCCCCACGACTTTTGCATGCGGTGCCAAACTTTCTAGCAGCGGCAATTGCACTTCGATGCCGTGTTCGTTCTGATGCGCGGCGGCATCCATCTGCAATGGATCGACTTGATCGGCAATGCGTTGAGCCAACTCAGTATCCGCATCAAAGCCAATCTTGCCGGAAACCTGCCAACGTTCAAACGGGCACACGCTCCAGTTCACTCCCACACCGGTGTGCTTGGGCGAGACGATCACTAGCGTTCTGCCTTCGAGCCCCGCGACGCTGCGCCACACACGGCTGGCAACTCCACCGCTGTATTTGAGACCCGCGTGAGGAACCAAAATCGCGTGCGGCTCATATTGCTTGGGCTGGTCGCTGTCGCTGACCTTGGCGATCAGTGCGCGGCGAGCTGCATCTTCGGCGGGATAGAATTTACCTGCCACGGCTGGCGGCCGAATCCCGCTCCCAGCGATCGGACTGGGCCCAGACACGCTGATGACGTTTGGCATGGTCGACAGGACATGCAAGGAGTGCACGCCCGCGTCGCGCGAGCTGATGGGTAAGCTGCGCCGAAGAATCGTCCGCAGCTCTTCGATATCCCTAGCTGGGTCGAATGCAAACCCACAGTGGCTAGGATCGGAGATCACCAGCGCGCGAGTGGATGTATCGACGCCCGCCAACTCGGCCTTGGTGCCAAAACCGTGCATCGACGGATCAAATCCGAGCGTTAGTCCGACTTGTAGTTGGCCATTAAAACGTTGCTTGTAAAAAAGTTCAGCCGCTTGTTGGCACATTTGGTAGAGCGTCGACTGTAGTGGCACGCCGGGACGAAAGGAAACTTGCAGCGCGCTTCCCTGGCGCGTTTGATCTGAATTTTCAGGATCATCGATGGGTCCCCACTGTAGGGAAAGCACAATCGCGTTGACGGTTGTGTCGGGCAGATGCGGAATCACGTATGAAGGTGTCCCTCCTGTTAGGATCGCGACGATGTTCGTACCGGCGATCTGCGCGTAGGCAGACACATGCTCGGCGGTCAGCGGTGCGGCGATCGCGTTGGGTAGGTTAATCGGCAACTGGTCTGCCATCGCACAGGAGATGGTTTCGCCATCGAAGGTCATCACGCTGGCCTCTTCGCTCTCCCAAGCTGAAGGAGGCAAGCCCGCTTTGGCGCACAGGCCTTGCAGAAAACGCCTTGCGTCCCAGTTTCTTTCAACGGCCACGGAAGGCAACAACAGCCCGCTCTTTTGCCCGCGTTGGATCATTAGACCGTGCTTACCCACGATGACTGCATCGGCGCGCTGGCTGCCCTTGGCTTCGATCTTTTTGAAAGGTCCTAGCAGCGTGACGTCTAAAGCTAGAAACGGCAGTTCGCAGGGCGAGATCGGCGCCATCCGCTGATCGTCTTTGGCTGTACGAATAGCAGCCGAACTGATGGCTGGTCCAAGCGCCATGGGCTGGCCGAGCACCCCACAGCAACCGCGCAGTATGTCGCCGCGTTTAAGTGTCACAAACACTCCCATCACGATCGACTTTGGGAATTCTCCCAATGCCTCTTCGGGAGCCTTGAGGGCTTGGCCGGTCACCGTTTGGGCCACCGCATTGGCGGCCAGTTTAAGAATCAGACTGCGCTGGTCTCTGGACAGTCCGTCGATCTTCAATGGCTTGGGCGGAGCACCGACCGATGTAGCCCTGGGACTACTCGGCGCGTTCATGTTTGCACTTGTCACTTTAACATCCTTAAGCTCGTGAACTATCGGAGGAATCTGCCGGGACGCGTGCTCGCGATCGGGCGCGTAGTCCTCAATCCGAATGGGCTGCCGCTTCTGCCCCCAATCACCTTGGCTGGTGCCAAAGCGGCCTGGTATTGTCGCATGGCATGAAGCACATTTGCCGCTGGCATCGATTGTATAGTTTCCTAACCGATACCAATCTCTCTCGATCAGCAAATGACCGCATTGGTGGCAAAAAGTACTCTGACGTGCGACGTCATGCACGTTGCCCACATAGACAAATTTGAGCCCCTCCGATTTTGCGATCTCGTACGCCATGCGCAGTGATTCAGGATCGGTACGCGGGCGATCCATCATGCGAAAATCGGGATGAAACGCGCTAAAGTGGATTGGCACTGCATCTCCTACGGCCTGCAAAATCCAACTGCACATTTTGCGTATTTCGCCTGGACTATCATTGGCATCCGGGATAATCAGGTTGGTCAACTCGAACCAAACATCTGTTTCACGTTTTAAATACTCGATCGTGTCCAGGACTGGTTGGAGGTGCGAGTAGGTAATCGTGCGATAGAACTCTTCGGTGAATGCCTTGAGGTCGACATTGGCGGCATCCATTTCCGCAAAAAATGCCGCCCGAGCTTCGGGCGAGATGTAGCCGGCCGTAACCGCTACCGTTTTGATACCCACAGCCTGGCAGGCCTTGGCGGTGTCGATGGCATACTCGGCCCAGATGACAGGATCGTTGTAAGTAAACGCAACGCTCTTGCAGCCAGTTGCGACGGCTGCTGTTGCGATTGTCTCGGGCTGCGCCAGAGCGCTGAGCCGCTGGACTTCGCGGGATTTTGAGATATCCCAATTCTGACAAAATTTGCAGCCAAGATTGCAACCCGCCGTTCCGAAGCTCAGCACGGGCGTCCCGGGAAAAAAGTGATTGAGTGGTTTCTTTTCGATCGGATCGATACAAAAACCCGTGCTCTTTCCATAGGTTGAAAGGGCCATTTGGCCACCGCGATTCTCGCGGACGAAGCAGAAGCCGCGATCGCCCGCTTTGAGGCTGCACGCGCGCGGGCACAGTTGGCAATCGATGCGGTTACCATCCGAACTGGTTTTCCACCAACCGCCTGCCACGGCCCCATCGGACCAACTGCGAAGCGGCGCCTGCTGGGAATTCTGCTGGAAATTTTCTTGCGGTTCAGTTTGGCCAGACATGTCTATTTTAGCTCGTAATAGCCGTCTTCGACAAAGCCGCGATCACCCTTGGCTTCCCAACTGATACGGTGCGCATCGGCGTCTTGCGCGACGGTCACATTGAGTGTTTCACCGTCAGCTCGCGTGCCGGTGCCCGTGTAGCCACCTTCCGATTGTGCCGTCAGTGCGATCTGGGTTAGTTCGAGACTCTCTTTAACCTTCGCCTCCAACTTGGGTTGCGGCCAGGTGCCCGGATTGTCTGCGCAGCCGCCGAAGAGGCCAATTAGACTCACACAAAGTAGGGATACTAGGTATTTCTTGACCAAAACCATTTGACGTTTCCTTTCCAAAGTTGATATTTCTGAGATAACTGCTGTTTATGCCTCAGCCGAAGCGAAATCCACAACCTGCCAGCTCGATAGTCTATCACCTGGGCCCTCGCCACGAAGGCTTGACCTTGGCGGCTGCGCTAAAAGATTTAGTGCCCGACACATCCTGGAACAAAGCCAAGCAGTGGATCGCCAAACGCCAAGTCCAAGTCAACGGCAATTTGTGCTTGGATGAAGCTCGGCGGGTCCAAGAAAAGGATGTGGTCAAGTTATGGGAAAAGCCGCTCGCGCGCCCCGTCGAAACCCGCGATCTCCGCATTGCCCACTTAGATGAACACATTCTCGTGGTCGAGAAACCGGCGGGTGTCACCAGCGTCCGTCATTTTGCCGAGCGCAAACTATCCACCCGCCGCCGACAATTGCAACCCACACTCGAAGAGTTATTGCCGCCCGTATTGGCCAAGCTCCAGCGACTGCGCTGGCCGCCGCTGCCTCCCAAGGGCATGAACCGTGGCAAGAAGCATGTCAGCCTAGAACGCAGCAAAGCATCGCTGCCCATCCACAATGCCAAAAAGTTGCCGCCCGAACTGCAGGTCATCGCCGTGCATCGACTCGATCGCGACACCAGCGGTTTGATGCTCTTCGCGCGCACGCTGGTCGCCGAGCAGCGGTTGGTCGGCATGTTCCGACGCCACACTATCGAACGCGAGTATGTGGGCATCTGCCTCGGGCACGTGCAACCCCAGACGATTGAAAGCAAGCTTGTCCGCGATCGCGGCGATGGCATCCGCGGTAGCTTGCCCGCCGACGCCGATCCAGCGCTGCAAGAAACCGCGCAGCGCGCCGTTACACACATCGTTGCATCTGAGCATTTCACCGCTGGCCCGACCCAGCAGGCCTACTCGCGCATTCGTTGCAAGCTCGAAACCGGACGCACGCATCAGATCCGCATTCACTTGGCCGAGCTAGGTCACATGCTCTGCGGCGACAAACTATACTTTCGCGACGCGCATGGCGGATTGACGAACGATCCCAGCGGAGCACCGCGACATGCACTCCATTCGGATTGCCTGGCTTTTACCCATCCGTTTTCTGGCCAACACTTGAAATTCCAGATGCCCACGCCCGCCGATCTCGACCACTGGCTCAAACGCCTCCGTTCGTAGCTTCCAAGGACATCCATGCCCCACGCGCTGCAAACCATTCGCGTTGCGAAGGCTTAGCCGGTTGCATCGTAGTTGTAGGTTGTTCTGTAACCCCGCGCATCGAGACTGAGCGCTTGCTGTCCGGCCGCACCGTAGCCCAGCGTGGTGCGGCGTCCCAGTGCATCGTTCTGCTGCGTCTGCGCCCCGGCCGCATCGTACGTAAAGCTCTGGCGATTGCCACGCGCGTCGATCTGAGCCATCGTCTGGCCTACACTATTGAACACGTTGGTCGTGCGGTTTCCAAGTGGACACAACTTGAGTTACCTGCCGAGCCGCCGAGAACTTGGCACACAGATGCGGGTTATTGGTAAGCGATTGCATCGTACGTGCAGCCATGTGAATCGTAGTTGAAGTACGGTTAGGCTTGGCGGTCACGAAGTCGCTGTTGCAAAGCGAAAATTTTCGTTGTAAGTGATCCCAAGTCGACTGCGGCTAAATCGTCTTTTGGCGTAGGGAGTTCTCCAAGCAGTTCCTGAAGCGTCTGAATCTTGCCTGCAAGAAGTCCTCGTTCTAAGCCCTCCTCACGTCCTTCCTCACGTCCTTCTTCACGTCCTTCTTCGCGGCCCTGGATGAGAAGGCGATCGGCAAGTGAGCCAGGCTCGAATTGAGTCGGCAACACACTCTTGAGCGTCTGCTTATACTGGTCCGCGTCAATATCTTTGTTGACTGTCATCACGTAAACTCCTATGGCTTGGATCCATTCCGGCAAATGGCTTTCCGGAAGCGACTGAGCAATCAGTCGGAGCAGACCATTGAGCATGCCGACCAATTGCTGGCTTCGACTGTATTTTAGCAGTCGAAGCGTGCTTTGCAAAATCGGCTCCCCAGCTATTTCTGCGTCAGCAAGCTGGTTCAAATCCAACAGTGGGAAGCGGAAATCTACCTGATAGTCGGCTAGTCCAGTGGGCGAAGACACAAGTTCTCGTATGTTCCGCGGCGCCGTCCAACCACTTTCCCCATGGTAAACGACCAGCGGTACGATCGGACAAAGTGGCAAGTCTTCCCGCACACGTTTTTCCCATATACGGACAATGTAGGATAACAACTGAAACGCGGTGAGCGGATCGGTTTGACTCTTATGCTCAAACAGAAAGTAGACTAAGGCCTGATCCGCTGGGCTCTCGTCGCCCGCGCCCGCTAACCGTACCGAGAAGAGCAAATCCGAAAATTTCTCGCGTAGATCGGCGTCAATGTATGTCCCTGATTCCAATTGCAGCGTGTCGAGATCAAGCTCCGCGAGCGCAGTTTGACTCAGTTGTGTCTCAATCAAGCTCCGCGCACTGGGTAAGTGCGAGAGCGCGAAGTGAAAAAAGTTGTTGTGTGGCGTTGGCAAAGGTTCCATGTCTGCCGATTGTACCAAATCGTCGAATCACCAACCGAATTCCAAGCCATCAAACTCCTTGCGTAGCTGCCAACCGATTTCAGCCACATGCCTACTTCCCCCCGCCTGCGCGGGAGTAAAATAGCAGGGGAAACTCAAGCAATGTTACTCCACTGGGGTCACAGCCAATAGTGTTCGGCACATTGTTTGCTCATTGATCGAGCTAGCATTTTCGAGTTTGGATTTGCAGGCTTTTAGTTGTCAACGCTTGCCATTTCTCATCTTGCGTAAGCGTCCTGTGCAGGAGCAATTCCGAGCAGAATTTTATTGCGCCCGTGAAACATTTTCTTGCATCCTTTCTCTGGGTTTTGCGTTGGTGCGCGCGTGAAACATTTTGACTGCGCCAAGCTTTCTTCGCTGGTCGGCATGACTTTTCTCCGCGTGTTGCGAAACATGCCTGTTGAGATGACCAGCAAAAATTCCAAAACGAGAATGCCTCCAAAACAAAGCCCCAACCGGCGCCGTCGAGATGATGCTGCGCAACGCCAAGCTGACGAAGAACACAAGCGTGATGCCAACTCCATACTCAAGAGTTCTGACGTTACTGGTTTGAAGTACTTTGCAATGCTCTCTCCGTTGCTTGAACGGCTGCACGACGATGCTAGTCAACGCGACAAGGCGCAACAACGTACTTTGCACTACGACCAGTACTGCATGTTGGTGCTCCTGTATCTCTTTAACCCGGCGATCACCAGCCTCAGAGCCATCGAACAAGCCAGTCTGCTGGCCAAAGTCCGAAAGAAGCTTGGGTGTTCACGAGCCTCGCTGGCATCACTTAGCGATGCATCCAGAGTATTTGACCCTGAGCGACTCAAAGAGATCATTGCCGAACTTGGGGCAAAAGTACATCCGGTCGGTCGCGATCAAAGACTCTCCGGCATAACGCAGCAAATCACGCTGGTCGATGGTTCCTTGGTTTCCGCTCTGCCCAGCATTATGGACGCTTCGTTACTCATGAGCCAATCCGGTAGCGGCTTGGTAAAGTGGCGTTTGCATACTCACTTTGAAGTCGACCGTTATGTGCCGACACGCATCGACGTCACCGGCAATAATGGTGGACAGGACGATGAAAAAGCTGTCTTGGAACGCACGCTTGAATCGGACCGTTTGTATGTGATGGACCGTGGTTACGTTAAGTATGCATTGTTCAACGACATCGTAACAAAGAAAAGTAGCTACATCTGCCGAGTTCGCGATGGCAGCGTATATGACGTAGTTCAAGATCACGCGCTCACCGAAGCTGACATCGCAGCCGGCGTTCTAAGCGATCAAACTATTTCACTCGGCGGCACCTCCAAAACACGTCCCGATCATGCAGTCCGCCTAATCTGTATCAAGTGCTCGCCGCACGCCAGTCGTGGTCGTCGACAAGGTCGAAGTTTCTCTAGCCCGGCTCCCAGCAGTGACGGCATCCTGCGAATTGTCACCAACCTACTGGACGTTCCAGCTGAGATCATTGCGTTGATATACTCTCAGAGATGGAAAATTGAAATCTTCTTTCGTTTCTTCAAGCAGTTTCTGGGCTGCTCGCATCTGATCAGTCACAGTGCAAATGGCGTAAGCCATTCAACACTAACCGCCAGCATCTGCAGGACGCAAATCCTTGGCTTCGTAATTCATAAAAGCAGCTTCGCCAGGATGTATCGCGACAAAACTTAACTCGCATTGGCCGCTTTCACAATCGAATATCGAAATGGAAGGCATGCAGCCAACGTCTATAAATATAACTAACTTCTTACCACATTGAAGAAACTCAACTGCTGGATCTGGTAGGCTCTTCGCTGGAAATCCAAGTGGCGTTCTAACTGCTAAGGCAGGATTCCAAATTGATGGAGGGACTTCAGTTAAGTCCTGCTGGACGCGTACGTTTGCTGTTTTGTGTGATACTAGCACTGGAAGAATTCCCTGCTGCTTGCTCACGGCCGTTATGACACGAAATTCGGCGAATTCAGAGCCAAAAACCTCATAGCAGTCTTCAAAAGACTTAGGAAGCAAAACCACCTCCGATCCCAATCGCGCAATTCGCCGACTTACCTTGAGTTTAGTTGAAAGGAGCTTCTCTGGTGTAAATGCCAATCCCTCTGAAAACCTCGTTAGGCGGCGCAACCACCACCCGGGCGTTTTCGTTTTCGTACGCGTAAATACTGCTTGCTCGAACACACGAACTGCGTCTTGACTGGTATCTTGCGTTCTCAAAGCCAGTAGCCACTCGGCGGTCAGTCCCTTGTCGAAAGAACTTTCATTTTTAGAGGCCGCTTGCAGCTCGGACTGTGAAAATTGATTTCCTTCCTTCAGTTGCCGCTCTTGTGCAATCGAGCTTAAGGCGAAAATCACCACCATCAATTGCGAAACAATCCTGGTTTTGCTACGGGCCGTAACCACTTTCACTGCCTCCAGATGATGTAGTCCTCGAAATCCAGCTAAAGTGATCTTTCTTACAGTCGCAACATTCCCATTCACGCCACAGCTCGTGACTCGCAGCGTTTTGCTCCCGAAAACTCGCATGGGCCTTAAATTTTTCCCAAAGCTCCACTTCTTCAGTCGTCCATGGTCCAATTTTGAATGTGGAATCACATTTAATCACCTTACTCTGATAGCCCTTAGTGAACAAAGGTGGCTTTAGCTTCGAATCCTTCAGAACCTTGTTGATAAACGCCCGATCGATAAAGATCATTTCGCCAGTAATGCTAAACATTCCACAAGTTTTGTCGCGTGCCGAGACAAAGAAAGTATCAGTTGGGAACTCTACATTTCCCTTGCCGTCGACGAACCACGCCTCCAGAAAACATTGTCCTAGCCCATTTTCAGTGTTATGTTTGTCATAAGACGTCCACCACGTATACGCGGAATTGCACGGACAATCGGAAACACCGCAAGATACGCATACCCTTTGAATAATCCATCCTGTGAGCCCAGGTCTCGGCTTTTCGGTAAGTCCTACATCCCACTCCTGTGATACGCGACTCTTGCAAGGCACTAAATTGTCTTTCGAAGGAACTGAATCCAGAAAAACGGAAATAAGTCCAGATGGATCGATGGAATCCGCCGGAGAGTTAGTGTAGCCAAAAGAAAATCCACTGCCTTCCTTGGAGCAAGAACCCAATCGTCTGCAAGTATCGTAAGTAAACCCATCCAACTCGGTGTGATTGCTGGACTTAAGTGCGATGGCTCGACGCGAAGTGAACGACGATGTAGCCCCGCGCGCGCGAAGTGCGGTTTTCGAGGGTAACGGTGATTTGTCTAAGAGGGCTACCATGCGTTTTATTGTACTGGATTGAAGTACGACGCGGGCAGTTTCAGTCTCGAGAATTGGCGAAGATTTTCAACCGCCAGAAGATGAAGATGCTTCTTCTTTAGCCAGCCGAGGTAGCCGCTGCGCAGGGGTTCACGCAGTCAGTGCAACTTGGGGCGGGTTCAGCGGCTAAGAGTAGCAGCTAAAGAAGATGCTTTAAGAAGAGTATCATGAAAGACGCGGCGCGAAGTGGTCGGTTCGAGGTCAGTTTATGACCCAGAGCCGTTTTCAGTTCCTTCGGGCTCGTCTGGTGAATCCTGCGGCGGCTTGAGCGGTTCGTTGCAGGATTCCTCAGGCCTCAAGTCTTCAGCCTCAGGCCTGTTACCAGGATGTGTGAGGTCGTGAATCTGTTGCAGTTTGCGAATGCTGACTTGTGTGTAAATCTCCGTAGTGGTCAGCTTGGCGTGGCCCAACATGGCTTGAATGAAGCGAATGTCTGCACCATTCTCGAGCATCAGCGTGGCCACCGTGTGGCGGAATACGTGGCAACTGCCCTTCTTGCCGATGCCACTCGCGTCAATGTAGCGGCGTACATATTCAGTCAGCGAATCGGGCTCCAGCGGTTCACCAGCATTGGTAATGAATAGCGTCCGTTCGTTGGGATCTACCAACAGTTCATTGCGGGCCGATTCGAGGTAGACCGTGATCCAGTTCAGAGCTCGCTGCCCGATGGGTATGACACGATCCTTTTTCCCCTTGCCCTGGCGGATGAACATCGTGCGACGCTGGACATCGATGTCTTCGAGTTTGAGCGCTGCCAGTTCGCTGCGCCGCACACCACACGAGTAGAGCGTTTCCATGATGGCTCGATCCCTCAGA
>JBGSJL010000298.1:0-3798 GCA_041741955.1 Pirellulaceae bacterium
CTCGATCCTATCGGTCGCCACGAGCTATCGGAGTTTCTGCGAGTCTGGATTGAGCAGCGGCGGAGTCTCATTTTAGCTAGCCACATTCTGCATGAAGTTGAAGCCATTACCACTTCGTTCCTATTGATCCACGGCGGTCGCCTGTTGGCCAGCGGCGATGCTCGCGAAGTGCGTTCGATGCTCAGCGGTTTTCCTGTAGAGGTCGAATTGCAAGGTGAAGGCCTGCCGCAACTAGCGCGACACTTCACCAGCGAAAGTTGGTTTCGTGGCTTGACCCTCAGCGACGATCGACAGCGCATGAAGGTTAGTGTGTCCGATCAATCGCAATTTTTGTCGGCCTTGACACTCGCGGCTTGCAATCCAGGTGTCAGCCTCCGCTCGGTGCATGCGCCCGATGGCGGTCTCGAAGGGGCTTTCGAGGTACTGCTCCGGGCTCATCGAGGAGAGTGTTAGTTCATGTTTCTAGCTCTGCTCCATGTGATTGGCTTTGAACTTCGTCGCACGCGGACTCGCGGACGCATTGCGATTTGGTTGGCGCTTGCCAGCCTGCCAACGCTGTTGGTGATGCTACTCCAGTCGCAGGCCAATCGAACCGTTCCCGCAGAACCATTGGCCTTGATTTGTTTCTATCTGGTTGTGCAAGTAGGTTGCATGTTGGGATTGTTACTCTGGGCGACGCCCGCGATAGGCTCCGAACTGGAAGCCCAGACCTGGATTTACGTGGCGCTACGTCCGCACGGAAAGACAGCCATACTGCTGGGTAAATATGTAGTAGCCGCAATGTGGACCGCCTCGGCCAGCATGATATCCGCCGTCGGAATCTCTTGGGCCAGTCGGTATCCTGATCCGTTACGATTGGCTGGCGGGCTACTCGTGTTGGTCCTGCTATCCAGCTTGTGTTATGCGGCCCTTTATGTCCTGATAGGCGTCGCATTTTCTGCCCGAGCCACCGTGGTCGCAGTGGTCTACACGCTATTGTTTGAAGCCGTCCTATCCACAATTCCCGCTACGATCAACAAGTTTACGGTCTGCTATCGTCTGCGCGCCCTGCTGGCAGAGTGGGTTGATTTGGAAGAGTTGCGCACGCAAGCTGAAGAGCTCTTCGGCTACGAACCCGCATCGCAGCACTTGGTCTGTCTGGCGCTCTACACTGTCACCGTGCTCGCCATCGCCCTATTCTTAGTTCGCTCGAAGGAATACCCCGTCAACACCGATACCTAGTTCGCAGTGGGTGTTTTGCAATCGCAAGTCGGCTTGGATGGGTCCGGCTGGGGAAATAAATTGGCAACGGCATAAAGGACGAGCAGCATCTTGATTGTCAGCAGCGGCGCGGCGTAACGATCGTAATAGCTGACGAGTATGTACGGCAGTAGCGTGAGAAAGTAGATCCACAAAGCGGCTGACACTTGCAGCGGTGATTGGAGACTGCAGATGGCCACCACCAACAGTAGTAGGGCCGCTAGAAATGGAAACGGAAAAACCAAACGCTTGAAACGCATCGGCCAGATTTGTTGTTCATGCCTGGGCGAGTAAGCGCGATAGTCGAACAGGGCTGCTGCTGCGCGGTTGGCTATTCGTCGCAGTAACTCTGATGGATTGCTCCGAATTGAGGCCTTAATCTCGGGCCATTTTTCGTCTATAAAAGCGATCTCACCGACTTCCAGATAGTGTTGTCGAGCGAGGCTATGGCTAGGATAGGGGTGCAATACCGTTACGGCTTGGTCAACCAAACCGTGATCGCCCAGGCATTGAGATTGCCAGAGTTCGAATGCGCCATTGGATTTGATCGGCAGCCAGCGATCGAAGACGATGCGATTGCGGACCGTCCAGGGCGTCACCACCGCGATACTTGTTAACGCGGCTACAGCCCACGCGCGCCAAAAAACACTGCAGGAATGCAATGAAGATGACCACAGCCCAAACAATATTGGGAGCGTGGTTACCACGGCCCATACGCCACCAAGAATGGGGCTGGCCAGTGCGAGCACGCCTCCGAAAAGTCCCCATAGTATGGGCCACATGATACGTTGCCGTAAGTCGAGTTCTTGCGCGCCGTTCATCGCGCTTTTTGGCCACCATAAATGTGTCATACCCAACCACAGCGCGTTGACCGAGAGCAGCAGCAGCCATTCGTCATGGGTGACTTGAAACAATTGCGAGAAATTGGCCATGAGGGCGATTGGGAAAAGGACGTAACCGAGCCAGGCTAATCGTAAACGTCGTGCTTCGGTCATCACGATCATGCCCGTCGAGAGCAAGACCAATGCCTTGAGCAACAGTACCGCGCTAATAACCGAGTCGCGATCATCGCTGGCGATCCAGTAGATGGCGGCTTGCAAGTATGGGAGCAGCGGAGGCATCCAAGCCGTTGGTCCCGATGCGACTCGGAAAGGATCGGCAAAGCCTCGCCCCGAGCGGATGGCTCGGGCGATGCAATCGTATTCAGCCCCCAAGTGATCGTTGTAGGTCGGACCGAGCCACGCCGAAACACCGTGGTGATTCGCCCGCCACTGGGCGACCGTCATCCCCAGAAGAATACATGCCCATATGAAGGCCAAGTGCGCAATCTGTTTCATGCCGTGAATCCCCAACTCGCCAGACTACTCCTGCGTTGCTCGAAGAGCAAACCAATAAGTTCTGGATGCCAAGCCGTTGTAGCATAACATTCCCGTTGGTTCGTTTGATTCGCGGTCGAAACTGTGTTGCGTATTCTCACGGCTTTCGGTTTGGATTTAGTGCCGATGGCGGTAGCAGCGGAACTGCGTATGTAGATAGCCTGGGGTGGATCGCAGTGGGCGAAGCGAACGGAGAGGAACGTCAGGGAATACTTGTCAGCGACTCAACTGCTGGCGGAGAAATTGGTAGCACACATTGCCAAAGTCTATGGAAGTTCTAGTATTTGCATTGACCGAAATCGTGTACAATATGAAAAGGGTTACAGCGGTCCGACTAAAAGATTTGGAGCTTTCGTCATGGCAATTTCCGTACCTCCCGAAATCCTGGCATTGCCGCCTTCCGAGAAGATTGAATTGGTCGGGAAAATTTGGGACAGTATCGAAACGAAAGAAATCGAGCTGACCGAAGAGCACCGCCGCATTGTGGATGAGCGTTTACGTCGGTACGAAGCAAATCCGAATGAAGGCCGAACCTGGGATGAGGTTAAAGCGGAACTCTTCAAAAAGCGATGAGTTACCGAGTCTTGATTCGGCCTGATGTCGAATGCGATATCTCAAACGCCTGGAATACGCGGACCTAAGAAGTCGTTCACGAGAACGGATTAAGATTAGGTGGTCATGTTGCCTACTGTCCAGCTGAAAGATTGGTCGTTCCGCGCGGTTTTGTCGTTACGCGCGTTGTTGAACAGGAGTTTTCCGAGAAAACAGAGAGCACTCTGTTGCCTCCGCTTACTCCTATAAAATCGCACCAACCTAGTCAGTGCCTTGTACCAATTTCTGGCGGCGTGGACGAGGGTACGAGTTTTTTTTGACGCTGGTGAACGTGCTGGACTCGTTGCCTCGTCCACAACCACTGGTCCTAGTGTTTGATTGATACAAGGCAACAGAACGGAGAAGAAAAAGTTTGCGAAAAGCCAGCAATAAGAATCTTAAAAAACTTTCTTGGAATTTGTTTGACAAGCGTTTCGCGATCGGATAGGTTCACGGGAGTCTTTTCGAACCAGTCGCATCCTAATTACTTTTCTTGAGTTCGAAGTCGTGGCCCGCGCGAAGAAGCGTGGGTTGATCCCAGATGGAATGTTCCTCGATGGGAGATGACCGTATGAACCAGCTTCAGTGCTTC
>JBGSJL010000299.1:0-20120 GCA_041741955.1 Pirellulaceae bacterium
ACATCGACGCCGATTTACCAAACCACCCGTTGGATAGCAGGCTGGCTTCTCTTGGCTCAAACTCCAATGCGTAATCCAGGGCGAAATAGGGCAGCTAATTCCGAGAATTTTCTGAAAATAAATCTGACTAAGGGAAATGGGAGACGGACAGATACTTCAATGGCCTGTTTGCCAAGCCATAAAGCATTATGGAATCACGTTTTACGGAGATTGCGCGAGAAGGGCGACGGTTTTAGCAGGAAGAGCAAACCAGCTGTGAAATTGGTTAAGCCAAGATATTTCTAGGCAGGCAGAGTGAAAACGAGAACCTAACTACCGGCTAGTGCTAGTTGTTTGATTCGCTCAGTAACAAAGCCTAGATTCGGTAATAGGGCAAGTCCTAGAGTTGTGCCGCCGCCTCAGCGGCTAAACGCGACGCGGCTTCAACGTCGGCGGTCGCCGCCGCAGCGTCTCCAGCGATTTGGTATTCTTGGCATCGCAACGAGTTGTTACCAATCTATAGCGACCTATTTCGCCGAACTAGGAGAGTCAGCAGCGATGTGCAAGCGGGTTTCACGCTGTAACAATTCGAGCACAGTTCGCTGGTGCCAGTTCAACGAACCAGCCTTGTTAATCAACATCGTCTGGGAATAGGCTTCCGCTTTGTCGTACCAGTCGCGAGACTCTGTGTATCGCCCCAGGTCATGGCTGGCCATCGCCAGAAAATACCAGGTGTACCCAGGCAGGAGGTCATAGTCGGATCCAGGAGCCTCAATGCTCCCAGACCGTTCCCAATGGCGATTGGCTTCGATCAACGCTTCGACGGCATCTTCCACTTGACCGGATCGGTAGAGCAGAGCTCCCAAGCTGCCTGGCATCGGATCCGACCCTGGCTGCATTGCTTCTCGGACTAAAGCCAGCAGATCTTCGAATTCGTTGACATTGCCGGGTGCCAGCGAACATGTCCATGCTCGGTATTGTGCGCCATAGACGAATTCATTCGCCTCGCCGACCGACTCTTGTCGGCAAATCTCGCGATAGGCTGGCGAGTTGCCCAGCATTAAATGGACCACTGCTAGTTGAAAGCGAGATGTGGAATCTTGTGTCAGGTCGACCAAGCGTGAAGCATCGGCGAGTGCCTCTTGCCAACGTCCGAGATTTGCGTAGCATCCAACTCGAGCTCTCAAAATGTATTTATCGTCTGGATCAAGGTCGAATGCGACGGTTAAGTCGTTCAAAGCTTGCTCGAATTGACCCTGTTGAGCGTAACAGGTAGCGCGAGCACGTCGATAGGCTGTGCGACTGGGCGCTAGTTCGATCGCCTTGGTTAATTCCGTGATGGCAATTGCTAGATCCCCTTGCTCTTTTCGTAGCGCACTACGCGCTGCATGCATCTCGGCTAACGCTCGACGCTGGTCGGACGAGTAGCTTGTAACATCGGTTGCCTGGGCTGTCCAAACATAGGCTCTTCCAGCATTGTCGCCTGCCGCCAGCTGTGTGCCGTCGGACGACCATTTAACGGCTGTCAGCGCTTGCTTGCCTGCGACCAACGTGAGCAAATCCTCACCGGTCGAGGCATCGAGGATCTTCAAACTTCCATCCGTGCTAACCGACGCAAGTCGGGTGCCATCGGGAGTCCAATCCATTGACTTAACAGCCGTCACAGGGGGGCCCGCCTTAAAGATCTGTGCTCCAGTTGCGACGTCCCAAACTCCGACTTCGCCGTTTTCGTTTCCCGACGATATCCTTTCACAAGTAGAATTCCAAGCGACTGACGTAGCTAACACCCGCTGAGTGCTAGTCCTCTTCTTAAGCAAGCGGGATTTCTGGTCGACGTCAAAAATTTGAATATGACTCATATAGGCCTGTGTCCCGTTATCATTTCGGTCACCGCCGCCTGCCAAGGCAACTCGCTTGCCGTCAGCTGCCCAGGCCAATTTAGATATGGCAGGGCCTTCCCAGTCAAATAAACGCTTACCGCTGGGAATCTCCCACAACACCATTTTGGTTCGAATGTAGGCGGCAAGTCGCTGGTTATTTGGTGACCAAACCAATTGTGGCCAAGTCGAATTGCCGTAGGTATATGGAAAGTCAAGTTCACACAGGATCTGCGTTGAGTTGGGATCCTTCACGATTATCTTAGAACCATTATCGATTTCGACACTAGCAACCATGGCCATCAGTTGCCCGTTGGGACTCATAGCCTCGTGTATCGCGGGACTATCGGCGATTGTTTGTGCCGTCTTATCTGCGAAGACGTCCCAACTGCTACGCGCACCCGTTGTAACTCCCTCGAATGTTAGCCGGTGTTCGGCGGCGCTCCATTGGATGGACCGGATGGGCTCAGTGCTCACCACTGTTGTTGCAGGTTGCTGTCGCTGTGGCAAATCCCAAAGTTTGACGGCTCCATTGCTATACCCCGCTACGAGTTGTTTTCCATTTGGATTCCAGGCCAATGAGGAAACTTCGAATCCAGTGGAGCGTAGCACGAACAATTCTCGAGCATTGGCTAAATCCCAGATAACTACTTTGCCGTCATGGCCTCCGCTCGCAAAACTTTTTCCATCAGTGCTCATCGCGATCGCCCTGGCTACCCACCAGACGCACATACGCCTCGTGCACCAGTGCAGTTGCTTGCAGCGTTTGGCCCGGCCGTTCGTTGGCAAACTTGGCTCCTGCCAGCTTGCGTAGTTCATCGTAGACCAGCGGTAATAACTTGTCTGCCGCCGCAGGATCGCCGGATTCAAATTCAGACAGAAGGTGAGTTACATCGGCCATTGTTAAGCCACGTTTAAAAGGGAATTCTCAGCCCGACCGATTGTATCAAGGCGCTCATGAGTTTGCTTCAAAAGGCCAACCATCAGGTTTTTATCGTCAGTTTTCTCTCGGGTTTTTTTGCCCGTGTGTTTTAATCACCGCGTGCCGTAGCGATGGAGTCCAATCGTGCGGCCGTCGCACGCTTGATTGCCCACCGTGTCTCACAAGGACAACGTCCCTGCTCAGCCGAGACAGGCGCATATTGCCAAGCCAGGAAGCGACTCCCCGAAAAGTTCTTTTCGGACGTAGCCCGTAAAACGGGACAAGCCTTGGATGACAAGTCTGACGATCGCTGGCTTTGGAAAGGTCGTCGCGTCCTGGCCTACGATGGCTCCACCGTATCGATGCCCGATACTGCAGAGAACCAAAAGGCTTACCCCGCAGCCTCCACAACAACCAGGTCTTGGCTTCCCAATGATCAGGATGGCAGCTTTCTTTTCGCTCTCATGCGGAGCTGTGCTTGCCGACCGCCATGTATGTGCCTGGCACGAGATCTTCCTGATGAAACAACGTGGAATTGACTCAGTCACTCGCCTCCATCATTGTTGCACCGCCGACTCCCGGAGCGGCAAGCGATTGGGAAAGGGCAATCGCAGCAGGGAGCACCGACTCCAACTATACAACCATCCTCCGAGTCAAACGGTTGGGGACGGTAGACTGGAAAGCACGGTGGGCACGGTACCCAACGGTGCGATAGCAGGCGTAGCCGATTTTGGACGGCGATATCCGAAAAATCCGCGTTGCTGGATAACTTCCGCCACTTCCGGTGGAACGTGTTCGGTCCAGTTGGGTTCACCAGCCTGGATCTGTCGCAGGACTTCTCGGGAGAAAGTTTTGAGGTGTTGTGGATTGTAGCTATCGAGTTGTTCGATGCAGCCTTTGTCGACCAAGTATTGATAGAGCTTGCGGATTTCCGGCGCCAACTTGAGGTTGTCCACAGTGGTTAGCTCATCCGTATTTCGATCCAGCAACGGGTAGATGTAGAGCTTCAAATCGTTCTTAAATAGACGCCCGAAAGACTCTAGGACACCGCCATCGAGCTTTGTGTAGTACTTCTCATCGAACAGCTCTATTAAGCTGCCAGCCCCCATGGTGATTCCGATCTTTTTCTTCGTGTAGCGAGCCAAGTAGGCCGCCAAACGGTAGTATTCAAAATAGTCGGAGATCAGTACGGTCATCCCGCACGCGGCCAACGTATCGACGCGGGCTAGGAAGTCGCTCAAGTCGATCTGACCATTGGCCTGAAGATTTCGCATTGTGATTTCAGCCAACGAGACAACGTGGTCGGCATCCACATCTGCCTCGTCGCAGAATTTGGCTTGAGCGGCCCGCAGCATGTCGAGATTGACGTGAGTCAGCGGCCTGAAGCTGCCGCGTTCGACCAGGATTGGCTTCTTGTAAAGAACCTCGGAAGGCTGTAGGACTTCGCCTTTGGCCGAGAACATCGCTGCGCTACTGAGGCCGAGTTGGACGAGTCGCAGGCTCATCACGCGGTTATCCACGTGTCGGAATGCAATGCCTGAGAACTCGATCATGTCGATTTCGATACGTCGCGTGCTCAAGTTATCCAGCAGCGATTCGATCAACTGGTCCGGTTCATGGTTTAGAAAGAAGGCCCCATAAAGTAGATTGACACCGACGATGCCAAGCGCTTCCTGCTGGAGTGCGTTTTCTGTATCCAGCATACGCACATGCAGAATGATTTGACTGTCCTGGTCGCGTGGGTGGGCCTGAAATCGGATTCCCATCCAGCCGTGGCATTCGTTGGTGCCATGGAAATTGCGGGCGGAGACGGTATCGGCAAAGGCAAAAAATGCAGTCGTATCGCCGCGGCTCTCGCGCAGGCGCTCCAGGTTCAAAGAGTGCTCGCGATCGAGCATATCCTCTAAGCGTTTGCGACAGACATATCGATCGCAATGACCGTAAATGGCATCGCTCACCGACATGTCATAGGCGGACATGCTCTTTGCGATGGTGCCCGCCGCCCCGCCAACCCGGAAAAACCAACGAACAACTTCCTGTCCAGCGCCGATTTCAGCAAACGAACCGTATCGTCGCGGGTCCAAGTTGATGGCCAAAGCCTTCCGCTCGGTGCTGGGTCTTTCGAAGCTGGGTCTCTCGAAGCTGGGTCTCTCGGAATGGGGACGCTCGGAATTTGATCGTTCGGTCGGCATGACGGCTGTCCAGTGAGAACCAATGAATCTATTTTGACACAGATCTATGGACCACGCTCGCTGGACAAGCTGGACAAATTTTATGGATTGCGGCAACTTTTCGTGAACGCCGATAATCCGAACGCTACAGCCCGCACAGTCGCAACCTGTGCTTTGCGGTAAGACCCGTCTACTTCTTAGATTTGGCCACTGCCTTCTTGGTCGCTGGCTTTTTGGTCGCTGCCTTCTTCGGGGCAGCCTTCTTCGGGGCTGGCTTTTTCTTAGTGGCCGTCGGCAATTCCTTAGCCGCGACTACTTTCTTCTCGACCTTGGTAGCCGCAGCCTGCTTGGTTGCAGGTGCCGATTTGGTAGCCTTGGCTGCGGGAACCTTACTGTTTCCGTTGTTGCCCGACTTGCGCTTCTTTCCGCCAAATGCATTTTCCCAACCGTCTGCGTATGCATTGTTGGTACCAACTCGAGTAATCGTCATCAAGTAACCTCTATAAAACTGGGGAGCAATTGTGGCCGACGGATGATCGTCGCCGTTGTGAATTCGGTTGAAGCTCAGCACGCTAGTCGTGTTCTCGTGTCGCCTGCAATCGCTGAGGTGTTACGTGCGGTGAATTATGGGTAATAGTTACCGTAGAATATTTCGAAAACCGCACGCAGCGAATAGGCTATCGCGCTCGGTCGCGTTGGTCAAGGCAAAACGCGCGGATGCCAATTACAATCGGCAGTTGCTGATGGAGGTTTCGAGTATGGCCGAAGCTCCGACGGCTTCGAGTTGTTCCATGGCGTTGATGACTTCTTTTCGCTTGACCATCACCCGCACCGAACACCAATCCGAACTCTCTAGAGCACTAATCGTTGGCGAGTTAAATCCAGGAGTGATAGCCTCGGCCTGCGCGAGCTTTTGACGTGGAATGTTGTATTCGAGTAATGAATAGTCGCGTGCAATCACCACGCCTTCCAATCTTCGTACTATGCGCTCCGCCATGGCTGGATTGCGATTGGCAGACCTATTTTGAATGAGTACCGTTTCGTACTGGCCAATATCGGCAAGTACGCGAAGGCGATTGGCGGCCAGCGTGCTACCGGTCTCAACGAGGTCCACGATGGCATCCGCAACTCCCAGGGAAATCATTATTTCGACAGAACCGGATAATTCAACCAAATGTGCCTTGGCACCGTGTTTGGCCAGGAATTGTCGAGTTACGTTTGGAAAGCTGCTGGCCACCCGTTTGCCGTCGAGCTGTTTACAGTTTTGGATATCCGCGTTCTCGGGAACACACAAACTCAGGCGGCAACGACCGACCCCAAGTTCCATACGGACATTCACATCCGCTTGGCTCTCTTCCACCAAATCGCTGCCGGTAATTCCCAGATCAATGGCCCCCTCGGCGCAGAGTACGGGAATGTCATCGGTACGCAGGAAAATGATGTCTACTGGATGCTGTTTGACCAGCGCGAACAGCGTGCGTTCTTGTCGCCGGAATTGCAATCCGGCCTGGTTGAGCAACTCCGTCGCCAGCTCGCTCAATCTCCCCTTACTGGGAATACCGATTTTTAAGTTGTCATTCATGGGGCTGTGTGCCTCTTTGGCGTTTTTCTTCGAGTCCAGATGTTCCTTCGCGGCGCGTCAATTCCAACCGCAATTGTTCGACGGTGATACCTTGGCTGCCCAGTAGTACCCAGAGGTGATAGATCACGTCGCAGGCCTCATAGATCAAATGATCGCGAGCTGCTTGATGTGCGTCAGCAGGCTGACTTGACGGGCGTGCAGTGGTCGCCACCAGCAATTCGGCGGCCTGGATCACTTCGGCCGCCTCCTCGCGGATTTTCGCGCCCATCTTGGAAACACCGCCCTGAATCAAGTGCGTGGTGTACGAGCCAGCCGGCATTTCGGCAGCTCGGCGATGGACTTCTGCCATTAATCGATCCAAGATATCTGGCGGCGTGCTGACACATGTTTCTGTCGAGTCCATCAAGCTTCTAATCCCCTTTGTATTCCAGGTCCAGCAAGAAGCGGTTATGATAATCGCTAAACCAGATTGCGACCATTAGCTTAAGCCTCCCAGCGGCGGACCGCTCAAGGATTGCACTGGCTATTCTCACTTTCGCATCTGTTAAGACCAACGCGGCCGTTCTTCACGCGAACCACACAATCCGACCATGCCAGCGCCTGACGGGCCGTCGCCCGAAGATTCACTTCCGCCAGCTGCCTTGCCCGCCGAACGGCCCAGTCCAGCGACTGGCTACTCGCAAACTCCTCACTTCTCAGCCGACTCGCCGAGTCAAGCCCGAAAGTTCGAGGATTGGGTCCTGCCGCCACTGCGAGGGTGTTTTTTTTTGACGGGCCCCACGTCCAGCGGTAAGACGCCGCTGGCGATCGACATCGCTCAGAAGCTCGAGGCTGAGATCATTTCCCTGGACTCGATGGCCATTTATCGCGGCATGGATATCGGCACGGCCAAACCCAGCCGCGACCAGCAGTTGGCAGCCAAGCACCACTTAATCGACATCGTCGAACCTACCGAGTCGTTCAGTGTGTCGAACTATGTCAGTGCGGCTCACCGAACTGCCATAGAAATCATGAGTCGCGGCAAACGCGTGTTGATCTGTGGCGGCACGCCTCTGTATTTGAAGAGTTTGATCCGAGGTCTTTTTTTGGGGCCCGCCGCTGATTGGGAGTTTCGCGAAGCGATCGAAAAGGACATTGTCCAGCACGGAGAAATGAAACTGCATCAGCGTTTGATGCAAGTCGATCCACTGATGGCACACAAGCTGCACTTGCACGATCACCGCCGCATGATTCGGGCTCTGGAAGTGGCCAGGATCACCGGCACGCCGCTGAGTCACTGGCAGGCGCAATTTGAAACACCCGCGCCACGCGACCAATTTCCCGTCGCTGTTTTGCGCTTGGACCGCGCTTGGCTGCATGAAAGGATCAATGGCCGAGTTGAATCGATGATCCAGCAAGGGCTTGCCGACGAGGTTGCACACTTGATCGACCAACATGGAAAACTGGGGCGAACGGCTGCTCAAGCGGTGGGTTACCGGGAAATGCTCGATCACCTCACTCAGGGGATTGCGTTGTCTGATACGCGAGAGTTGATTCGGGCTCATACACGGCAATTTGCCAGACGCCAAGAAATTTGGTTTCGCGGTCTGAAAGAACTGCAACCCGTAAGCGTTTCTCGCCAATCGTCCATCGAAGAGTTAGCCGACCAAGTCGTCGCTATCTTCGAAGGTGCTAAGAGACACAAAGGTAGCTGCGATGTACCATGATTGGCTGGCTACAGTATGGTTGCTAGTGTTGGTGGGCGTGGGGTCGCTCTATGGCTCTCGGCTCTTCCTGCGTAGCGACTACGGAGCCTGGGAAAGCTGCCTCTATTTGCCGACCTATCTCATGGGACGCTTGCTTTGGCGGGTTGAATTTACGAATCAAGCACCCGAGGCGCTGCGTCGCGGGGCGATCTTGGCGGCCAATCACCGCAGCAGCGTCGACCCGTTCTTCGTGCAACTCGCCGCCAGGCGGCGAGTTCACTGGATGGTTGCCAAAGAGTATTGTCAGCATTTCGCTTTTGGTCCGCTACTGGCTGCTCTTCAAGTCATTCCCACCAACCGCAGCGGGATGGATACCGGCTCAACCAAGTCCGCGCTGCGCATCACACAAGCCGGTCGACTCGTGGGCATGTTCCCAGAGGCGCGCATCAACACGTCCAATCGTCTGCTCCTACCCGTCCGCGCAGGTGCGGCACTGGTCGCGATTCGCTCCCAAGTGCCCTTGATTCCATTGTTCATCGAAGGTAGCCCCATGGGTCGCGCGGTTTGGAGTCCAGTTTTCCAGCCTGGCCGAGTTCGAATTACTTTCGGAGCTCCCCTTTGGCCGTCGCTTGGCTCAGACGACAAGTTCCCAGAACCCAGCGGCGATAAATTCACTGATAAGTTAACCGCCGACTTAGCTTCAAACTTTGCCGATCGCAACTTGGCCGATCACCTAGTCGCAGACGTAGTTGAAAGTGCTGGCATGGGTGAAAAGACGCCAGCGAAACCTAACACACAGTCGCCACAGTTGACGGAATCCGATGCACTCATTGTACTATGGGCGAAGAACATCGTGGCCCTGGCTGGAAAACCTCAATTCCCTGTCGAACTCGCTTCGCAAAGAAAACGACGTACCCGATCATGAGCGAACAAGAAACGCTGCTGAATCTCACCAAAAGTCTCCTGGACAGCATCGTACAAGGAGACTGGGCTGCTTACAGTCGCCTGTGCGACCCGAGCCTCACCTGTTTCGAGCCCGAGGCGAATGGCTGTTTAGTCGAAGGCTTGGATTTTCACCGATTCTATTTCGACATGGAACGTCCCACCGGCGGCAAGCAGCCAGCGGTTCAAACCACGCTTGCCAATCCCCATGTGCGTATGCTGGGAGAGCAGGCTGCCGTCGTGAACTACGTCCGACTCACGCAAGTCGTCGATGCCGAGGGTACAGCCCACACACGTTCTGCCGAAGAGACGCGAGTTTGGCAAAAACTAAAGAGTGAATGGAAACTCGTACACGTGCATCGCTGCCCGCTCCATCGTCCAGCAAACAGTTGATGTTAGCGACCAACACGGGCTGGTAGGTTTTTACCCTTCAGCGTTCGGTAGTGGACTCAGGCCATTGGCCTAGACTAGGTAAACGACTATAGGACTCCGTTTGTCGGATCAGAAGCATCAACAGCGACGCCAACGTTCGTTGGCACCACCAACTCACGTTTCTTCAATTGAGATCACCGACAGCGAAATGTTACCCAGTGGCATATTACCCAGTGGCATATTACCCAGTGGCACACCCGATTGAGCGGTGATGGCAGATAAGTCTCGGGCGACAACTGTGGCACCGGCTTGGAACAGTTCTTCGCTGGAATGCGTAGTGCATAAACCAATGACGACTGCGCCAGCCGCCACGCCGGCCCGTACTCCAGGCGGTGCATCTTCGATAACCACGCATCGGTTTGCAGGCACTGATAAGCGCTGGGCTGCCAACAGATAGGGAGCTGGATCGGGCTTACCGTACAGGACATCTTCGGCCGTGACCATGGTGGTCGGAATGAGTACGCCGGCAAACTGCAAACGAAATTCAGCGATCGGTCGTGGACCACTGGTAGCCACCGTCCAGCCTCCGGCGGGCAAGCGGCTGATGAGCTCGCAGACGCCAGGCAAGCGAATCATACCCTCCGCATCGCCAGCTTCTCCCGCCACGATCTCGCCCGCCATCGCATCGGGGTCGCTCGACTGGGGCACCAGCAACCGCATGGTATCCGCAGGCCGCCTGCCGTGGGCAATCTTCAGCACGTGTGCGATATCAAATCCGTAGCGCTCCGCCCAACGGGACCAGTGCCGCGTGATTACAGCTCGCGAGTCGACAAGCACACCGTCCAGGTCAAATAGAACCGCACTACAATCAAAAATCATTTCGGGTTTGCCTTGAAAATCCAGGGAAGCTCCGCATTGGCTCGGAATTAGAGCACAGCCCGCCTGCGCGCGACGGCGGGCGAATCCGAGCAGGAACAAAGGGGCACTCACCTTGGATGATCCATCAGGTATCAGGTTCGATCAGGAGAGCTTCTATCCGAGCGATCACTGCGGCGAGTACTTTGTCGCTAACGCGTTTGATCCGCTCTGCTCCTCTGGCTTTCCAATCAACATTGCGTAAATGGTCTGACAAAATTACGCTTGCCGTTTCCCCTTTTTCAGACACGTTGACTTCGAAGGCATAACCCTTTGCCTGTCGGGTTGCAGGGCAGAGAACACAAAAGCTTGTTTTGCGATTGTAGGACTTGGGACTAATCACCAGAGCGGGTCGGCTGCGTGCGGTCGAGAAATTGGCCGAAGCTGCTGACGGCAAGCCAAAACCGTTGCAAGTTTTGGGCGAGATCATGCGCATGCGCCGCGCCAGTTGTCATCCCAAATTGGTCATGCCCGAAACAACGATCGAAGGCTCAAAACTACCCCACTTGCTTGACACCATCGACGAACTTCGCAGCGGCCATCGTCGAACACAAAATCGTGGATAGAGTCATCGTGAATTTTGCGGGTTTTGTCGACAATGCTTTCGCTTGGTCTGCAATGTCGCTCGGTTCTCCGAACCGAAAGCGTCTGCCACTTCAATAAGTGGCTGAATCGCAGATCGGCAAATCGTTTCAGGACTATTTCTTAAACAATAATCTGCGTTCATCCGCGTCCATCTGTGGCTCCTTTCATATGGCACTGTAGTGAAGAAGGTGGGAAGCCCAACACCAGGTCACGATAGTGTTCGTATTGTTTCTTGCGGGCGGTCAGCTCGGCGGTCAGCTCGGTAAAGATGTCCAGAATGCCGACGATTTAGGACTGGATCTCAAGCGATTTTTTTTTGGGTTCGATGGGCTTGGGAGATGGCTTACGCTCTGGGCCTTACTGGCGTGGCTGTTTTCTTCAAAAAAACGTCAAGGTCGTTCCGTTCGAACAAACGGTATCCGTTAGCTGGATTGCGGTGCATCGGAATGTCACCACGCACCGGCCATTTGCGAAGCGTGTTTTGAGCGACACCGATGTACTCGGCTACCGCTGCTGTGTGCAGGTATTCAGTTAGTTTTGGCATTTCAATTGTGCTCTCGGGCTCGCGACACGATTTGAGCAAGGGCAGAAAGTCTCGCAAACCCTGCACGGTTGCGAGAGCAGGCTGCGAGTAGACTGGGCAGCAGCAGTACTTTCTTGGTCTATCACCGAATTTCTGCCACTCTGGCTGATGACAGGTAGGCGCATTGCCTTAAAATGAGAGTTCAGGCGGCTCAATTTGCCTCGTTTTAACTGCCCGTACAAAATGTGCCTGCTACGTTGAAAATTTTTTGAAGAGGAGACTATCCAAATGAATCGACTCATTGGAATCTTGCGGCGGGCCGGCGCGCTAGGCCTTTGTTTATTGGGTGGCCCGGGCGTGGCAATTCTTGCTCAGCCTCCAGCGCCGACCTATTCGATACTCGAACCGAACACGAACGCTACCAGCGAAGGCAACTTGCCTGCACCGGCAAAATTCAAGGTCGCCCCGAAAGCGGCGGACGCGCCAGCGGTTGCAACGGACTTGGTACCTGAACCGAGAACCCCGGCTGCGTCTTCGAACCTGCCGGCCATCAGCCAAGTTGCATCGCAGGAAAATGCGCTGAACGAATTGTTTAGCGACCCAATCGAATTACCGCGACAATCGTTACCGCGACAAACACTCAAGACGCAGTACGGTTATGAACTGCTACTTCAGGGCCCAGTGCATGAAGCCTTTGC
Source organism: Pirellulaceae bacterium (assembly GCA_041741955.1). GTDB lineage: Bacteria > Planctomycetota > Planctomycetia > Pirellulales > Pirellulaceae > Aureliella. The sequence goes on from JBGSJL010000299.1 coordinate 12,252, forward strand.
CATGCCGGTTGATCCTGAGGCGCAAAAAAGTATCGAGGTGATTGCGGCCAGTCCGCCGGCAACTATCAATGAGCAGCAGCCCTCCAGTGAGATGCTGGCAGGCAACCCGAAGATTGAAGGCAAGAATGTCCAGTGGATTGGTGGCTACTGGGCTTGGGAAGATACTGCTAGAAATTACGTTTGGGTTAGCGGATTTTTTCGGGATATTCCTCCAGGTCGAACTTGGCAAGCAGGCTCTTGGAGCGAAACTACGGGCGGCCATCGCTGGACCAGTGGCTATTGGGCAGATGCATCAGGTGTAACCGTTTCCAGCTCGGTTGCTGCGGGCCAACTGCCACCGCCACCGCCGTCTGGCGATCAAGGCCCCAGCAAGCCTGCGGCCAAATCCGCTTCTTTTTGGCTGGCGGGGCAATGGATCTACAAAGAAGGCGATTACCAGTGGCAGGCTGGTTATTGGACCAACCAACCCGACCGATGGATTTGGCAACCAGCCACTTACGTGCATACACCAGATGGCTACGTTTATGTCTCGGGATATTGGGATTACGAACCAGAATTTCGTGGTCAGCCCTTCGCGCCGGTGATATTTAACGCTCTGGGCGACAACCAAAACGCTGCTCAAATTGTCTTCCAACCGATCTATCCCCAAGCGCGGGCGGTCGCCATGCTCATGCACTTGTTTGTGCGTCCCGGCTATCGTCATTATTTTTATGGCGACTACTACGACAACGCGTTTCAAGCTGCTGGCTATCTCCCTTGGTATCAAGAGAAATCTCGTTCTCAGCCGATGCTCAGTTACTATACGGACAAATATGCGCGTTACGAAATCGATTTTGTTACTAGCATGGCGCGCTACGATGCCCATTTTCGTTCTGGGCGAGCGATCAGGCCAGCCGTACAGTTCGCAGCCAACCCACGCATTGCGCTCATCGACGGAGTGGCAGGCATCGTAAACGCAGATTCGTTCGATACGGTCGTACGTGGCGTCGTGGCAGGCAGGACCGCAAATTTGCAGCAACAGGTTGTGCGCAGCAATAGTGAGTTCGGCACTGGCAATGTGGCTCAAGCCTCAGCCGTTGCACCGTCCAACAACTCTCCCGACACTTCTATCGCGGGCAGGGAACCGAGAACGAGACAACTACCGAATAGAAATTCCGCGTCTCAAACTACTAATCCTGCGGCTCTAGCTGCTAACTCCGCTGCTCAGGCCCCGAACCCAACGGGTGCAGCCGCCCGGTTGCCTTTAGCCCGAGGTGGAATGATTGTCTTGCCGGGCGGCCGCATCGTTGTGGCACCGGCCGGCAGTGCGGCCAATGCGTTGGGATTGCAGCCGGGCTTAAACGTACCTGCGATTCCGCCACTGGGCATCGGCCTCTTCGGACGTGGTGGTTTAGGTTCAAGAATCGGAAGACGGAATTAGTAGTTCCAGCCCACCTGAGTGCAACTCAAGCGGTAATTCGATCGAAAAATTGGATGCGTTTCAGGATCAATTCTTTGGCTAAGATCGGACCCAACACTCCGGCAGCCAGTAAGAGTGGTGCGAACCACCAAAAATTGATTCCGTCCCACGTCGAAAACTTGAGCATGACTCCCTTGGTAACACCAATAAACAGCGTGTTCATCAAGTAGATCGGGAAGGTGTAGTAACCCAGCTTTTTAAGTACGTTCCAGCTGTTCGCAATTCGCATGCCAACTAAAGCTTGACAAGCGGGTATGGACATCAATCCCAAAGCAAATTTCGGGACATCCCATGAAACAGCGAAGTAAGTAACGACCAGGAACGGAGCGACGAACAAGGCACCATACCTTTCGTACCACTTCGAATAGCTCGGATAGTGGTCGCCAGCGGTGCAGCCCAGAGCAAACACAAATGCGTATTCACCAAGGCTCGAGAGGCCAAATAGCGTCGGCAATTCGACAAAATGAAGTGCCAAACAAATGGGTAAGGCAAAGTGGATTTGCTGGCGTGTCAGGTAGTAAGCGATGGGTGCAAGCGCGTAAAAAATGAACAGAACATAGATGTACCACAAGTAGGCGCAATACGAGCCCAGTGGGTTAGTGAGTACTTCGAAGAAACTCACCAGCGAGGGAGCCGCATTGTCGACGTGCATGATGCGTCCCATCGTCTGCTTGCCGACAAACACTACCAAAGCGAACAGCAAATAGGCGGGCATCAACCGTTTGAACTTGCCCGTCAAATAGCGTGCATAGCCGCTCAAAGATTCGATCGGTTTACGCGTGTACGCAAGAATGACTCCCGAAATAAACATGAATAGCGGCATATGGAAAAGATAAATCGTCGACTTCAGATCGACGTACCAGGCGTTGCCGGCTGGGGCTTCGCGAGCCACGATATGCCCCAGGACTACCAAAAAAATGGCCAAGCCCTTCAGTTTGTCAATCTCATTCAGCCGCTCGTATCTCATGCCTGAACCTCACTCTCCGCACCGCGACTGGAGCTTTCTGCTGAGTGGAGTGTCACCGTAGTGCCGGCAAGAAAGAAAAGGAAATTGCTGGCCATCGGTATCACGCTGACATCGTGAAACATCCCATTGAATAGATAGCCGGCGATGCAGCCAAGCATGACGACGCCTAGCGACCTGCGCTCCGTCGATCCGGTTGGTACCACGGCAAGCTGCCATGCGTATGAGCCAACTAGCGTTACCCAGGTTAGGAACAAACAAATGGCGATTATACCCGCGTCGACTAAGAATGAGAAAATGATATTGTGCTGCATGTAGGGGCGCACCGACTCCAAGGCAGCCTCGTGCGAACGCGAAGCCAAGTACGGTGGCGAGTGTTCGAAGTAGCCGCCGTAGCCATGGCCTGTCAGTGGGCTGTCTTTGAACATCTCCCATGCGACGACCGCCAAGACGGGTCGCAGAGCCACAGACTTGGCTGCATCCGCCGCGCTAAGGTGTTTGTCCCGCTTCATATCGAGCATATTGTCGCGCAGAGGTACGGTCGTCATTAATACCAGCGCGGCTAAGCCACACAGCCCAATCGCGGGCAGGTAGCGGCGATAGTAAATCCAGCCGACGCACAACACGGTCAACATCCCACCGATCCATACGCTACGTGTCAGTGTGGCGACAATCCCAACGCCAATCACCGCCGTCGCAATGCCGTATCGAATCTGATCGAGACGGTTGGCGTGAATTAGCCGGAGCAATGCCGCCGCAAATGAGACCGTCAACACAACGCCGTTTCCGGTCGGATTGAGGAGTGGACCTCGAGCACGACCCAAAAACTCCCAGTTCGTCGGGTCGACGATGTATCGTGGAAACACGAACCGATGAAGATTGGCGACTTCCAGGAAACCTGTTATTCCAAGATAAATTCCCAGCGCGATCAGTGCCGTGATTAGAGCGCTGCAGTCTCGGGCTTCGAGCGGCGCAAGACGCGCGATGCAGTACATTGCGAACGGGATCGCGATAAAAGTCAGCCAACGACTCAACGGTGGCAACGTACCCGGCGGCGAAGACGTGGGTAGCGCGCTAATCAGCAGCCAGCCCACGAGCATTGCCAAAACAATATCGACTCGCTTCAGTATCGGGACTCCGAACTGTCCATTCCAGTACCGGAATCCGCACATGGCCAGCACCAGCAATAGCAGCAGTCGATCGAGACTAATTTGCAGTCCCATTTGATAGGAAAAGAACAACGGACCGACTACGACGCCGAGGCAAAGTGCCACAGAGGCCAACGGGATAACACGTCCGCGCGTAAAAAGGCTGCTCGCCCAAGGTGACGCTGCTAGAATACCAAGTAGAATCAGTAGTTCCATCGTCGAAATTCTTCTAGCGAATTTTTTTCCGTTTGAATCGGTGAATTGATCGCTTGGCCGGGGGCTTGCCTCCCCCCAACGCATGCTCCGACATCTAATGAGCATAGGTCATCGGTTGTAGGCAGTCGAAGACTCGATAAGCGAATGAGTGAAGTGCAAGTGTTTACAATCGTTACAATCCATGCAACGCATTCCATACGATCCACTTGACTTGCCAGCTTTAGCGCGGAAATCTCACGCCTTGAATTCTGTGAATACACCGATTGGAAAGCGAATTGACCGAGCAACAGGATCAATCAAGCGAGCTCGAAAGGCTCGTTCAAATCGCCCGTCATGGAGACAAAGAAGCTCTGGGAGAGCTCTTATCTCGCTACCGCAAGTATTTGGTGTTCTTGGCTCGATCACAATTGCATCATCACATGCAGGCCAAGACCGATCCGTCGGATATGGCGCAGGAGGCGTGCTTGGCTGCGACTGCGAATATCGCCAATTTCCGAGGCAAATCGGCAGAGGAATTCGCGGGTTGGCTGCGTGGCGTTCTCACCAACGTCATTGCTATGCAGGTGCGACACTATTTGGGAACTAAAAAACGCGATGCGCGATTAGAGCAAGCCCTCGTTGAAAGACTTTCGAATGCGTCCGGCTTTCTGCAGTCTGGATTGGCCGGTGATGTGACCAGTCCCAGCCAGCACTTTGCCAGAAACGAGGCATTCCTTCAGTTGGCCGAGGCGCTCGAAGATTTACCCGAGGACTATCGCCAAGTGATTGTATTGCGGCACGTCGACGCGTTGCCTTTTTCCGAAGTTTCTAAATTGATGGGGCGGAGTATCGACAGCGTCGAAAAACTTTGGGTCCGAGCATTGGGTAAGCTGAAAACAAGGCTAAGTTAGGCACTAGGTGGTTGCGGCTCGGCGCACACTGTGTCCGGCCGGCTGTCTGTTGTGAAAGTATACTGCCCAAGTGGCCAACACCATGCGAACCAATAAATTGCAGATCGACGAAACCAACGATGACCCGCGAGTCGTCGCGGCGGTCAAGGAGTATATGTCCTTGCTCGACGGCGGACATGCGCCGGACCTTACTGAGTTTTTAGAGCGGCATGCGGAATTGGCTGCGTCTCTGCGTCCCGCACTAGAAGGTCTGGCGCTAGTGCATGGAGCGGCTGCAAAGCCCAAAATCGGCCCAGTCCTGGTGATGCCCGACGCCGAATTCACGGCGAAGCCTATTGGCGATTTCAAAATCGTAGCGGAGCTAGGACGCGGTGGTATGGGCATCGTCTATGAGGCAATTCAGCTCTCGTTGGGCCGGCGCGTGGCCCTCAAAGTTCTGCCTTTCGCCAGTAGTTTGGACGCCAGTCGCTTGCAACGCTTTCGCAACGAAGCGCACGCGGCCGCTCAATTGCACCATACCAATATCGTGCCTGTTCACGCGGTCGGCAGCGACCGAGGTGTGCAATACTACGCCATGCAATTGATCGAAGGCAAGACGCTGGCGGAGCTGATCGCCGAGCTACGGCATGTGAATTCGCGAGATGTTTCGGCTGGCACTACTTCCGCTGAAGTTCGCGAATTTTCGCGCAACGCGACGCCCCCACAGCAGCGTACTAACGGCGAGGACGGATCTGCAAAATCTCAGTCGACTTTGCTGACTAATGCGGGCCAGCGCAAGCGTCACTACCGATCGATGGTGCAATTGGCGCATCAAGCCACCTTAGCGCTCGAACATGCTCACCAGTACGGCGTAGTACATCGCGACATCAAGCCCGGAAACTTGCTGCTGGACAACTTTGGCAAGTTGTGGGTCACGGATTTTGGACTTGCGCAAATCGAACATGCCGACTTGCAATTGACACGCTCGGGCGATGCGCTCGGCACGGCTCGATACATGAGTCCCGAACAGGCTTCTGGCAATCGCTTGGTGCTGGATCACCGCACCGACGTTTATTCACTGGGCGTGACTCTGTACGAGATGCTCACCTTGGAGCCCGCCGTTCGAGGGCAGGATTATCGCCAATTACTAAACCAAGTTGCCGAATATGATCCCGTACCGCCTTGTGTCGTCGACCCCTCGCTACCGATCGAACTCGATACCATCGTCCGCAAAGCAATCTCCAAAGAGCCAGGACTAAGGTATGGTTCGGCGCAGGCGTTCGGAGAAGACCTGCTCGCTTGGCTCGACGATAAACCCATCGCGGCTCGACCGCCCACGGTTTGGGAACGCCTGGCCAAATGGCGGAAGCGTAACAGCCGTTTGGTCAGTGTGTCCGCTGGGCTACTAATTGCTGCCTCCATCGGCCTGCTGATCACAACCTTGATGGTCCTTCGCGAACAGCAGCGCACGAATCTCGCATTGCAAGCCGAGAGTCGTCAGCGAGCTGCCGCCGAAGCTAGTTTTCAACAGGCTCGTCGGGCGGTCGACACCTTTAGCGATCTGAGCGAAACCGAGCTGGCATATCGGCCCGAGTTCCAGAATCTGCGGCGCCGAATCCTGGAGACATCTCTCGAATTCTATCGCGACTTCATCGGCCAACGCTCGGGCTCGATCGCGGAATCCCAGGAATTGTCGGAAGCTTCCGCCAGGGTGCAGCGGATGGTAGAAGAACTGAAACTGCTCGACGATGTGGTTATGCTTATGCTTCTAGCCGACGAGCGAGTTCGAGAGGAATTGAAAATTGAGGCGGCGGTGGGTGAAGATTTGCTCACGGAGATTGAGGCACTGCAAATGGCCCGAGGGAGTCTAGTTGACGAGAGTGAGTTGACCACGATGAACGCGACGCCCGAGATCGCCCTACGGCTGCGGGAATTCGTTTCGGTCGTGGGTGGCACTTTGAGCTCCCAGCAGATGTACCGTCTTAAACAGATCGTTCTTCAATTGCAGTTGCCATTCACTTTCCTAACCATGGAAGTTGGCGACGCGCTTCAGCTAACTGGCGAGCAGCGGCAACAGATCAGCAAGATCATACAGGAGGAACGTCCCGATCGGCGTGGCCCGCCGGGAAATGGTCCGCCGAGAAACGGTCCATTGGGAAATGGTCCACCCCCAGACGTGCTCGGACGCAATTTTCGTCCACTCGACCCGATGCGCGAGGTTCCACCGTGGGCGAGTGATGCCGGGCGCGAATTCCATGGCGAAGGACCGCAGCGAGGAGGTCGCAATGGACCAGATTTTCCCGGGCCACGCGGCCCCAGAGACGAGCGCGGCGGGCCCAACGGGACGGAGCCACAGCTAGCGACCGCCAGGACCGTTGCTCGAATCATCGCGATACTGACGGCTGAACAGCAGGCTGCCTGGGAAGTGCTCATTGGCGCGCCCCTGGATCCGCCCACGCCATGGCATTTCGGTAACCCTCCGCCGCGCTAGTATGAGAAGCCCTGTGTTCTGCCTCCCCTTTGTCTTCTCGTGAACCTCAGGCACTAGCCGTGTCATTTCCTGAAGTTTTTATATGTCGCTCGTACTTAAACTTTAACGTCAACTCGAACTCCTAAAATGAGTTTAGGTTAAAGTTAAAGTTAAAGTTTAAGTTCAGAGGGTGTAACCGGGTGGGCGATGGCTTTATCAGATTGAAGAGATGTTCCTATGTCCACCAACATGCCGTAACCCCGAGGGCGCCGGGTGGCAATAGATTTCCTTGCGGTATTTATTACGAATGCTGGAGAGTGCCCGCGTCGCCTCAGTGACCTCGAGAGAGAAGCTTCTAATCGCTGCGGAAAGCGTTTCTCTTCCTCGGCAAATAGCCTCCCTGTTTAAAGCATCATAACAGTTAGCGTTTTATCGATCCGTCGCGCAGCGATGGTCGATAAAACGGGTTGAACTAAGCCGCGGAGCACGAATGACTCAGCCTTGGAGATTGTATTTGAGTGCTGCGTTTACGGCGGTTGTGATCAGGGGTGTTTGCGCAAGAGGCCGATCAGCACAGCGGACAGTTTCGGTGGTCGAGGGATAAGGATTAGTAACATTGTGAATCGCAGTGCTCGATTTGGACACGTTCGGCGCGTAGGTTCTGTGGCATCACTCTCAAATGATTTCAAAAAGTGAGGATTGGCGGTAGGCAACTGTGTTGTGAGACCCATCTTGATCAGGGA
>JBGSJL010000300.1:0-15918 GCA_041741955.1 Pirellulaceae bacterium
AGTCATCTCGACGCCTTGCGAAAACAATCGATCAATATTCGGAGTTTGAACCCCACCGCCATGCACACTTAAATCACCCCAGCCGACATCGTCGCTGAGGATGTAGACGACGTTCGGTTTGGATGCGCCAGAGTCGGCCCGGGTTACGGTCACCACGAGGCAACTCAAAAAGATCGCGCAGGTAACCGTGAGTAGGTTTGTCTTCGATGATAAAACGATGCTCATTCTAGTTTCTCAATTTCTTCCAGTGCCGCCTGATACAGATTCGCGACTTCTGCGTTACTTAACGCCTTGTCGAACAACACAACTTCATCGATGCGACCGTTCCACAAATTCTGTCCATCCGCGTCGGTACCAAACCACATAACATCCGCTTCGCTTTCAGCCAGTAATGAACAAAGTGTAGACGCGATGAGACGACCATCTTCGTATAGGCAAAGCCGCTGCCCGTCGACGGTCATGACCACGTGACGCCACGTTCGAAGTGCAAGCGATGCGTCGCTCGTGATGGTCAGCAATACTCCGTCGTGCTTTCTCACAGTTGCCTCAAGCACGCCCAATTCATTGAGTGCCAAAGCAAAATTGCCGCCGTCCGATCTTAAGTTGCTTGAGACAATTCCATTGGGCGCGTCTTCTTCAAGGTACACGAAAGCTGACAATGTAAACTGGCCTGTCCGCAGCGGCGGAGACGTATCGACCCGCCCGCCTCGTCCGATGGAGTCAGCCAACACACGCAGTGACCCGCCTGCAAAAGCGCCACGCGCGTGAGGCGAACGTTTTCCGTCGCCCGTCAAGACGACGCCCGAATACTCGGTAGGGACGCAGGCTAGCCCCTGTCCGCGAATTGCCATCCGATAAATCGCCACCGGGGAAAGCTGCTTAATGGACCTTGAGTACCCGAGTCGTGGCTCGTCGAACGTGCGGATGAACCGATCTGTAGCCAGCTCAATTTCGGCCGGCTTCTCGATTGCGTTGTCAATCATAACTGCCTGCGAGCTACGTAAATCAACTGAATCGCCCATCTTTTCGCCGGTAGGTGAACGCGGCTGGACTCGAACAAGCCCTTCAAACACGTGCACCTCGCTCGCGCCACCATCAACATCCACGGAGAATTCCGTGCCGAAGTCGACAACTTCCGCTTCAGGCGTCTCTACAGTAAAGCCAACACCCTCAGGCGGCACACTGGCAGACAAGCGACCGCTATGAAGCACAACACGCGCAGCACCGACGACGTCGAAGTGAGCTGGTGCTTCCACATAAACCATCACGTTATCTGCAAACTGGAGATGCAATAATCCACGAAGCAACTGATAATTCCTAGCCAGCAACTCGTTGCTCACGTGGGGCTTACCATCGCAAGTCAGGACGGCATCCACCTTGGTGACAAGTCTTGCTATTGCAGCTTGTCTAACATCACCTGGACCTGCGAGCCACAAAAATGCAGCGACTAACAGCGCTGCGGCAACTGTTCCCACGGTGGCAACAGCTCGATAAGCTTGACTTGATCGGACGTCGAACGCGGTAGTCGGCTCGTTACCACCGATGGGGCTTTCGCAAGATCCAGTCCTGGTCTCTGCTTGCTCGAACTCTGCTAACTCAAGCTCTGATAGCGCTGCCATATCACCCAGGGCCGAGTCAATGTTCATGTACTCGACAAACTCGCAGCGCAGACCGGAGTTCTTGCGTAGCGCCTCTTCCAATGTTTGAAGCTGTTCAGTGGAGATGGCTCCACGGGCATACTCGGCAAACAGAAGCCGCAGCTCAGACGAATCGCTCATACCAGCCCCTCCGTCCGTAGTTTGCGCTTTGTACATTCCAGCAATCGCAATCGCATGCGATGCAACCACTGGTAGAACGCCTCGACGGTCCGGCCGCTCTGCGCTGCCGCCTTCTGAATGCCGACGTCGGGCGCATAGGCTGCCATAATCACAGTCCGCTGCTGCTTCGGCAGTTTCTCAAGACAGCCCTCCAATGCGTCTCGCTGCGCGGATAGTCGCTCGTCGTCCTCCAATGATTCGTTCGCCACGAAATTCAACACGTCCTCAGCCAACACCAGCCGATCTCGCGCCTTGTCGCGCAGCCAAGCCAGTGCCTCATAACGAGCGACACCAAAAGACCACTTGCGAAAGTCGTCTGGCTGGTCCAGGTCAGGAAACTTCTTCCAAAGCACCAACGAAACCGCCTGCATCACGTCAGCAGCATCGTGTCGGGTGGGCACCAACCTGCGTACATAAGCACGAATCGCCGGCTCGTTAGCTGTGAACAGCGTGAGAAACTGCTCGTGGATGTGAGGGTTTTGGCTGTCCATGCATGTACCCTCCGTTTGCCGGACCAATTTTACGCTAAAAAGCTTAAAAAATCGCGATTAGCTTAGCAGCCCGTTGAAAAAGCGTTAACTTTTGCGAATCTTCCTGCTCCAGTGTCTGGAGTGCCTCATCAAGTTCAATGAGCTCAACATTTACTAGGAAGGGGTTATCGTTGGCAGGCCCGACCAAGTTCGGATCGACTTGTTTAATGTTCGTCACAGTAGTGGTCCTAGCATAGTAGCTAAGCCGCTGGACGATCTTCTCTTCGCTCCAGCGTTCTGGTGGTCGGCACTTAATGCCAGCCGCCTGCAGCGCCAAGTGCCAGTTGCCGAAGCGCTTAACAGCTGCGTAGAATAATCCCCGGTCTTCCTTATATGTCGTATGCAGGCGGAAGCCTGCAGCACGACGATGCAAAATGGCCTCGACCACCGACTGTTTGGTCCACTTCCGGCGCAGTTCATCCCCCAGACCAAGCGACTCGACTGCGCGTCTCCAGCCACCGAAATGCTTGTGGGCCGAACGAACCAATTTTGGATCATTAAAAGAATTGCAGGTTAGCGGCAACTCGTGCTCGTAGTGATCGATCAGCAGCAGCTTCACCTCATCAGCCGTATAGTATTCTTGCTTGGGCTTGGGGAAACCTGCTACGGCTAGTGCCGCTGTCCAACTACCGAACAGACGTTTGCCTGCACCGTAAAGTGCCGGATCCTCGCGGTGAGTTGACTCCAGGCGGTTCGTTTCACGGTGTCGGCGACGAATAGCCAGATGCTCAATCATGCTATTCGTCATATCTACCTGTGGCTGGAAAGAGACAATCAGGAGGATCACTTGGCACATGCGGCTTGGAACATTCTGGGTGTCTGCCACTTTGAAGAACTGATGCCAGAGATGATCGATGTGCCTCCAACTCCTGGCGAAGGGAGTGTTGATGAGTGAAATCGCTGCTATTGTTCCAGCTTGCCTGCGGGAACTCCCGCAGTGGGTCGCATGGAAGTACGTCGATCGCGCTGGCAAGCAAACCAAAGCGCCCATAAATTCGCACACGGGCGATTTCGCCGATTCGACTGATGCTGCCACCTGTAGTACGTTTGATCAGGCTAGGGAAGCCTGCGAGCGCGATGTCAACTTGGCTGGCGTCGGTTTGGTATTCACAGCGGATGATCCGTATTGTGGCGTGGATTTAGATAATTGTCGCGACGGAGAATCCGGGAAATTGAAATCGTGCGCTATTGAACTCGTCGAACGGTTCGATAGCTATACCGAGGTCAGTCCGTCCGGTACCGGCGTGAAAATCTTTCTGAAGGCCAGCAAGCCAGGCTGCCGCTGTCGTAAGGCGTATCACGATGGCGAAGTAGAGATCTACGATCGCGGCCGCTTTTTCACAGTAACGGGGGATCGCCTTCAAGAATACCCAACCGAGGTGAATCTTCGTCAGGAGTCTCTTGACCTCGTATACGCCTCAGTCTTCGGTGGCGATGAGGCTAGGTCGGCATGTAGTTCTGGCGTTGATCCATCACGACTAACGGGTGATTGCGCTACAGCTGCACTTACCCACGTCCGCATTCGCAGCAGGTTTCACAAATTGTGTGGCAGCGGGAGCACTGAAGCTTGGCGCGGACCACCTCGCATTTCAGTTCGGTTTGAGCCCGAGTGAAACAGACCGATGCGCGCAACCGGCTAGCCAAAACGACCGCTTCGACGCTTCGGTCGATGCAGACCGCTGGCTCGAAGCAGTTTCCCGACGCTGCCGAGGTTATTCGGACCTCGGCAGTTTTGGGAGGAGCATTTCGCGATAGTGTTATGGCGTCTAGAACGGCATTAGTACTCTCTGTCTGTGACGCTCGCGCCAAGAAAATCAATTTCCAAAAACACTCGCGTAATGGGCTAGATCTGCTTCTGCCAGTACATCGAGCAAGGCTTCATCGCATGCTTCGCGGGCATCATCTTTGTCGGCTCGTGCCATAGGTTCGGATCTGACTGGCGGGACTGCCGAGACATTCGAGTCGCGCAATTTCAGCTTGGGTGATCCAGGCATGACCAGAGCTTGGTCGACTCGTGCTGCTCGCTCATCGCTTCGCGAATCGGAAGTGCGGAGGTTGGCTGAAGCAAACGCCGTCACCAGCGGAGTGGACTCGTCGAAATCCGGAGCAAGCGACATCGGAGCATACGTCAAATTAGCCGACGCTGATTGGAGCTGAGTTCCAGGTGTTGGCGGATCGGCAATGCCTTGTGGGTTAGTGTTGCCGGCGGCTAATCCAAAGCTGCCGACTAAACTGCCTCCCGAATTACTGCGAGCGTTACCGTACTCGTAGACTCGGTCGGTTCCGCTGTCGACAATCCAGATCGACTGACTCGCACCGGTAGGATCGATTGTCAGACCCGTTGGGTACTTATTGGCGGTGTTGATCGTCCAGCTACCGACCAGCGAACCGCTGGTCGTGTATTTGAACACCTTATCGGTCGTGCTGTCGTTGACGACCCACAAGTAGGTTCCGTCGGTGACGATGCCTTTTGGATAGGTGTTGCTGCTACTCAGCGGGAAGCTACTGGCCGCGTTCTGGCTGCCTGTCAACTTGCCGGCAGCGTTGGTATACCGAAAGACTTTATCGGACTTGCTATCGACGATCCACACGTCGCTGCCGTTGGTGGCGATGCCTTCCACGAGAGCATTGGAAGCCAGCGAGCCCGCAGACCACGAGCCCTGCAAACCGCCGCTGGTGTTGTAGACATAGACCTTGCGATTCTTGTCGGCCACCCACACCTTATCGCCCGCCACGTTGCTGGCCGCACCGCGCGGCTGCGTGTTACCGCTGTTGATCGCGTAGTTTTCAATAGCAGAGCCGGTGGCGGAATACTCGTAAGTGCGATCCGGGCTGCCATCGTTGACGACAAAGAATTTTGTGGGAGGCAAGTCGTTGTCGATGATAGTGGCCACGCCCTGGCCAATCGCAATCGTTCCACCGACAGGATTTGAAAGATTGACGAAGAAGGATTCGGTGTCTTCATAGATAGAATCGTCGATTAAGGGGACGACAATAGTCTGAAAAGACTTTCCGGGAGCAATAGTGATCGTCCCGCTGGTAATGACAAAGTCGTTTCCCGAGACAGCAGAACCGCTGGCCGTGGCAAAATTGACACTTATGGGCGTCGTCAATGCTCCGGGCAACGAGACCGTGAAGACTGCTTCTGGTTCAATGCTAAACTGCAGAATCTCCCGACTGAACGCGCTTGCTACATAAAGCCGTCCGGTACTGTCGAACGTCAAACCGATTGGATTATCTAGGCCGCCGCTCCCCGGGAGGACAAACGTGTCGATAAAGGCACCGCTGGTACCGGAATAGCGAAATACGGCGTCCAAATTGGTGCTGCCGACATATAAATTGCCGTCAGGACCAATTGCCAGAGAATGTGGCTGGTCAAGTCCGCCGGATCCTGTGGAAACGAACTGGCCTAGGAACGCGCCGGTCGTACCGCTAAATTTCAGCACTTGATCGGTGCCAATGCTGGCAACCAGAAGATTGCCGCTGGCATCGAAAATGATTCCGCGGCCGCCAGCCATCCCGCCACTATTCGACGGGACGAAGACCGCAGTTCCAGACGCTCCAAGAGATCCAGGAAACGGATTGCCATTGGTATCGTACCGCAGCACTTGAGCGGTAACGTCCGTTGTTACGTACAGATTGCCTGCACTATCGAATGCCAGATCGGTACCAAGCGATAAGCCGCCGCTGCCGGATGAAATAAAGGTATCGAGGAATGCTCCAGTCGTTCCATCGTAGCGAAGGACCTGATTGGTCTCATAAGTGACAATGTACAAGTTGCCTTCGGGACCAAAGGCCATGGACATGGGACGGGCGAGTCCGCCGTTCAAAAGCGGATTCGGGCCAATCAGGTAATCGACGAATGCGCCCGTTTCAGCGTTGTAGCGAATGACCGAATTCGCACTTTCATTGAGGACGTACAGCATTCCATTGTGAAATATCGGAGTCCTTGGATTGACCAGTCCGCCGTTGGTGCGTGGCACAAAAACCTGGCGGAAATGCGGCGTTCCACCTTCATTCATCGTTGTGTCGCTGATGCTTAGGGCACGCCCCGCCTCATCATCGATAATGGTCACGACGGCTTGATTGTCGGCAAGGGTTGCGCCGGAGGACGGATTGGAAAGGTTGATCGTATAGACTTCAGTCGATTCCAACAAAGTATCGTCGATCAGCTGAACACCTAGGGTTTGCTTCGTTACGCCTGGTGGAAAAACGATCACACCGCTGGTTGCTGTGTAATCGGAACCGGCGACGGCCGTGCCATTGGTTGTGGAATAGTTTACGGTAATCGTGTTTGCGGACGAAACCGAAAGCGAGACCGTGACGGCAGCCGATAGGGGCACGATCTGTCCGACGGCATTACCCAGCGCAACGTAGAGCTCGCCACTTGGTGCGAACGCGAGTCCAGTTGGCCCAGCGCCCAAGCTGGAAGCATATGCGTCTAAGAATTGCCCGGTGGCAGCGTTGTATCGCAGGATTTGTTGATTGGCTTGACTTGCTACATACAGGTTTCCGTCACTGTGGAAGAGTATTTGACTGGCGTTGGCGATGCCGCCGATGCCTGAAGCGACAAAGTTGTTTAGATAGGCTCCCGTCTGTCCATCGTAGCGCTTGATTTCTGAACTTGCGGCGCTGACGACGTATAAGTTTCCGTCCGGGCCGAAGGCGATGCCATAGACGTCGGTCAAACCGCCGCTACCGGATGCTACGAAGTCATCCAGAAAGGCGCCCGTGTTGCCATCGAATCGCTTGACGGAATTAGTCGCCGCTGGATCATCATCGACACGAGTCGAAACATAGAGGTTGCCGTCTGGTCCAAACGCAAGGCTGACCCCGCGGCCGAGCCCTCCCGCAGCAGTTGGCACAAAGACCTGTGAGTCTCCCGTGGAAATGTCGAAGCGGACAATATTGCGGGAGTATCGCGCGCCGACATACAACTTACCGTCCTGACCAATTGCCATGCCAATGGGAGCGTCCATCTCTCCGCCCGGCGTCGTCAGTTCACGAATGTATTCGCCGGTGCCTGAAGCGAAAACCTTGATGCTATCCGTGTCGAAGCTGGCGACATAGACGTTTCCGTCCGGACCCAAGAGGATCGATCGCGTGCCCACCAAGCCGCTGCTGTTAGCCGGCACAAGTGGCGTGCCAACTATTACTGAAGCGTCTTCACTCAATGATACGTCGCTGATGGAGATCGAGGGCTTGCCGCCACCGGCAAAGAAATTCGCCACTACATCGCTTGCTGTCAAAGCGTTGTCGTAAACCTTGAGTTCGTCGATCAGTCCGTTGAATGGGAAGTTGTGCGGTGTGGTCGGATAGCCACCGTGATTACCGATACCGATGCCAGGGTTGCTGGCAGGGTCCAATGCGCCGAAGGGTCGAACGGTCGTGACGGTCTGGGAAATCAGCCCGCCGTTGAGATAGAGATTCATTTGGCCCGTTGCATCGTCCAAGGTGCCCACCACATGCACGAACTGACCGATGGGCATCGTTGCCCACAAATTTGTAGAGCCGGGCCCGCTAACAACCTCGAACCGCAACTGGCCATTGGGTTGCAGGGATAGCGAATAGGGGTCTAATCCACCTCGATCATCCCCGCGAAAGAGGATTTCGCCTTGCTGCCCAGCAGCTGGTATCGCATTGGCTTTGACCCAGCCCTCGATGGTCATCGAATGGGTAAGCGCCAGACTGGGCGAATCGGCGATGTTGATGCGGTCATTAATTCCATCGAATTTGAATGCTTTGCCAACTTGTCCCGTAGCGTAGGTCGCCCCGTTGAAGAGCGTTCCGTTGTTGCTTCCCACCGAATCAAGTGCGTTGCCTTCGGCGTTCCAGGCCGCGACCACAGCTAGCAACCTGCGATCTTCCAGTTGCTCGATGCGCAACTGTTTCTGCAATCGTTTCCGTGCGGTGGCTTGGCTGCCTAGCCGGCGGGTGGTGCGTTGCAGCAGTTTATCGGGTCGAGTTAGCAATCCCATGGCTTTTTCCTGGTGTTGGTAGTTTTGAAAGTGGTGCTGCAACATCCGTACGATTTGATGTTCGTTCTAAAAGTCCGACTCGCCAAATCAGCTTGGAATTACCGAACCACCCGGTGGATAGTTTTCGCAGTTGATTTGGCTCAGATACCTTGGCTCAGATACCAATGCGAAATCCACGTCAAAAAGGGATCATGAATTCTGAAAAGATTTTTTGGTAAGGAAAATCGACTCGGCCACGACCGTGCGGATCAGCAGCGACACAGGGCAAGCTGGGCCAATCATAGACAAACACTTGGCGGCTTTTATCAGCGACCCAAATGGTATCGCCGGTCACGTTGCTGGCGGCTCCGCGCGGAGTTGTATTGCCAGTGATGAGTGAGTAGTTTTCGATCGAACCACCGGCTGCATCGTAGTCGTAAGTTTGATTGGTCGAGGCATCATTGACGACATAGAACTTGGTGTTCCACACTGGTATTGAGAATTGGGACGGATCAAGCGCCACAATCTAAATTCGCGTCAAAAACGGACATAGGCGACCTTCGACTCAAACGTCACTTTTCTGTTTGAGCTTCAACTTCCACTTCGAGAAGGGTCGTCGCTTCCCACTGCAGTCTGGGTAGTGCCACCCGCTTGATTTTATTGATGTCCGCGAATTTGGACGGATCGCTTTTAGCGGATTTTTGTTGGGACTCTGTCAAAAGCTCTGCTTCTTGCCATGCTTGGTAGGCTTGGACTTTATCCCCCAATTGGTATTTGGCCATGGCCAGCACGTAAAGGTTGCAAGGTTCCTGTCGAAGTGCTTCTGATTCAAGAATCCGAATGCATTCCTTCCACATTGCATTTCGATACAAAGCCCAACCTAAGGCTTGCTGTGCAGGCACGCTTTCTCGGTCTTGCGCAATGGCGAGTTCACAAAACTTCAAAAACGTTTTGGGTGCAATATTCAGTTCGGATGCAGATGCGACGATCATTGCAACATTACACCAATCCTGCGGCAGTTGTAGAGACGATTCGATTGATGCTGCATATTCTTTAATGAGCAACACATTCCTCTCAACAATAGAATTCTCTATTGCAAAATCCAGGGACTTCTCAAGGCTCGCAAACAGATGAAACGATTTTGTATCGACGAGAGAGTCAAATATTTGGTCAACATTCGTTCTTAGGCGACGGTCGAGCTCCTCCAATGGAACGTTGGACTCGGCGATTGATGTCCCCCAGTCAACCAGGAAACGAGATCGGATTGCCTTCGCAGACAGCACGTTCGAGCGAAATGAATCCACAACTTGCTGGCGTTGTTCGACCGGGATGGATTCATCCGTTTCGGCTGCCTCTTGACAGTATTCATATAGATTAGACAGAATCGTTTGGTACAAGACGATAGCGCTGAGCTCTCGAAGCGTGTATTTCTCGGACGCTGTTTCTCTCGCAGCAGTGAGCCTGGCAAAGGTACCCGCAATAGCCTCCAGTGACTCAGCCGCTGCTCTGTAGTTTCCTACACGAAGGTATGCTGGCGCAAGTTCTGCGGTTAGGTTAAGTCCAATAATGTAGAAATCGAAGTCGTTGGGATTGGCTTTCTCGAATCTACGGTACCTTTCGCTTGCTTCAGTCAGTGCTTCGATGGCCATGACATCGTCTTCGGAATCAGTATTCTTCGAGCCAATTCTGGTAAGCAGCATCACAAGGTCTCTGACAAAGCGGTGCTGATCGGGAAACTTGTCCGCCACTGTAGTCAGAATCTCGCGAGCACGCTGTCTAGCTTCTATGGCTTCGATTGCATTTCCCAATTCCTCAAATTCGCCAGATAACGCCACAAGGCTCATTGCGAGTTCCGCCTTGTAGGTGAGAACGTCTGGTTTAAGTACACACAGCTCTTCCAAGTTGGCAATATGCTTTGCTCGTATGCTTGGTACCTCCGAATGGCGTCCCAATCGTTTGAGTACGACGCACAGATTGATGAGCGGAGTCGAAGAGGCTGCGAGTGTTGAGGTCTTGCTAGATCCTTGTTTTCCCAATTCGTCTAGGATCGATATGCAGGCTTGATAAGCCGTCATGCATTCTTCATTTTGCTCTCCCCACCACAAACGCTGCTCACCAAGGGCGTCATAACCCCTCGCCAATAGCAATCGCAAGTTATTGTCCGATGGAAACTGCTTAGACAGCCTTTCAGCCTCAAATACACACCGCTCTGCTGCCTGCTTTGCCTCGATCTTGCGATCTTCGATTGTCGCAAAATCGAGTGCATTTTTGAGCAAACATTGAATGAAGAACGCTTTGTCATTTAGGGACTTAAGTTCATCTAGGTCAATCGTACGCAAGTTCGAGTAAGCCTGGTCGGCGAACCTGATGCTGTCCGCCAATTGCCTTTTTGCCAGATTAAGTTTCGCAACTTGAGATTGTGTATCTGCAAGCACCAAACTCGCCGAAGCGCTGGGCTCGCGATCAGCAATTTCTCGGGCCAACTGTATCGCCTTGGAAAGTACCTCAATAGCTTTCTCACTTCTGCCGAGACTTTGGTGTAGCTGTCCTAATCGGACAGCCGCCGAAACAGATCGGAGTTGCGTTGTGTCGTTCGCACCGCCCGATTCGGAAAGCTTTTCATAGGTCAGGACAGCCTTTTCGAGAAATTCTCGCTGCATATTGCTTTGATCGGATTGCTGGGCGAGCCATTTGGATGCGACCTGAACATACATGTCGTCGACGGCGTCCAACGCAATCGTAAGTCGACGAGCAGAGATTTGACTTTGCTCTGATACTCTCGTCAAAGCATCCGCTGTATGTGATTCAGCAAGAAGTGCCCGCTGTAGCTGCCAATACGCGACCGAAAGCCCGGCTGACAATGAAATAAATACAGCACTCACAAACACAGTCGCAATTCGATGACGACGCAAGGCTTTTCCAAAGCGATATCTCCAGGTCGGTGGACAAGCTTGTACTGGCTCGTCATTTAGGTACCTCTGGATATCCGATGCGAATGCATTTGTCGTCTCGTATCTCCGATTGCGGTCTTTATCCATCGCTTTCATCACGATCCAATCGAGTTCACCGCGCAGCAGCTGACTGAATTTGGCTGGCTCAACGCGATGCTGCTGCGCAATGGTGGATTGGTTCGCGGCTTTCAGCGTGCTAACTCTGACGCTTGGTTTGGGTGGCTCGATTTCGCGGATCATGCGCCGCATCTCATCAAAGCCTGCCTGTTTGAGCGTTTCCCGGTCAAAGGGGGTATCGCCAGTTAGCAGTTCGTAAAGTAAGACACCTAATGAATATATGTCGCTGCGAGTGTCAATGTCGAGATTGCTGTGACCCGCTTGCTCGGGGCTCATGTATAGCGGCGTACCCACCATCTGACTGAAAGCTGTGTAAAACGTGTTGTCGCTCAACTGCTGGCCGATGGCTTTGGCAATACCAAAGTCGATCACTTTTACCACCGGTTCGGCGTCATTCATGGCAACCAGCACGTTGCTCGGCTTCAAGTCGCGGTGGATTACTCCTTTTTGATGCGCATGCTGGACGGCCCGGCAAACTTGTAGGAACAACTCCAGCCGCTGACGTGTGTCTAGCTCGGCGCTGTCACAGTGCTCGGTGATAGGTAGGCCTCTGACGAGTTCCATCACGAAGTAGGGTCGCCCGCCTTGGGTCGTACCGGCATCCAGCACGCGCGCGATGTTCGTGTGTTCCATGATTGCCAGAGCTTGGCGTTCGGCCTCGAAGCGGGCGATGACCTGCCGCGAGTCCATTCCCGGCTTAATGACTTTAAGAGCCACTTTCCGGCGAACCGGCTTCTCCTGTTCCGCCACGTAGACACTTCCCATGCCTCCTTCGCCCAACAACTCGCGAAGTTTGTACGGACCGACCCAAGTGCCCACTTCGGGTTGCCCGCCGGCGTCGAGCGTGGGTGCCAGGACGGCGGGCCGGTCGAATAGGCTGCTAGCCGCAAAGTAATCGTGCACCATGCCTTGCAGCTCGGCAAGTCGCCCCGAATCACCCTCGCAGGCGCCTCTCAGATAGGCCTCTCGCTCGGCTTGATCACCGATTTCGATCGCCGCAGCCAAGTGCGTTTCCAGGTTCGATACGTTGTTTGCCATCGGAAAAACCCAATTTGTGAGGGATCGCGCAGCTTGGTCTCCCTTCCAATGCGAAATCCGCGGAGAAAACGGATCATACCTTTTTAAAAATGCAGATAAAAAATCTGCTATTTCGAAACTCGGCGATAAAGCCAGACGCGAGCCGCCGCCCAATCGCGTTTGGCGGTGATGGCCGACACGCCAAGCACGTCAGCGGCTTCAGCCAGAGTCATGCCAGCGAAAAATCGAAGTTTCACTAGCTCCGCTTTACGTGGCGACTCCGCTTCGAGCAGCGTCAAGGCTTCATGCATGGCCAGAATACGGTCGGATTCTGCGCTATCCGAAGCCGACTGCAAATCGTCCTGAGCCAGTTCGACCCGAACTCGGTCGCCTCCCCGCCGCAGGCTTTTCTTCCGCCGCGCCTGCTCGACTAGTATCCGTCGCATCGCTTCGGCTGCTGCCGCAAAAAAATGACTGCGGTTGTCCCAGGATGCAGAGGGTTCGTGCGGACCAACCAGCCGCAGATACGCTTCATGCACCAGCGCCGTGGCTTGCAGCGTCTGCCCCGGCTTCTCCTGAGCTAAGCGGGCAGACGCTAGCTTCCGCAGTTCGTCGTAGACCAGCGGTAGCAACCTCTTCGCCGCCGAAGGATTACCTGATTCGATCTGGAAGAGGATTTGTGTTACGTCGGACATCTAAGAAACCGCTGAGCCATTCGAAAAGCAAAACTTCGATCAATACCAGAACTTGCACGCCGCGCGAAGCACATGTGCAGCCAGATCATACGGCTATTATTTAACACGAAATTGCGAGCGGTCCCAGCAATTCGTCGCAGTTATTTTTTAGACGCAAATGCTGCGCCAGAGCAACTGTCCAGCGACGGTTCTGTAGACCTCGAAAATGGGATTTAATTTGACCTCGAAAACATTCCGCCGACCATGATAACAGCCTCGCGGGCTGCCGAGTCAATAATACGTGGGTTTGCGATGCCAACGTTAGGACTTTGTCGGGCTCGGTGGTTGAGACCGCAGAGGTGGACCAGACCGACTTCAGTTCACACTAGGCCCAACTGATAGAAGTTGGACAAACCGAAGCGAGTTGGAGAATTGTCGTAACTCGCGGAGGTGTATTCCACCTCGGTCGCAAAGTGATTCTAGCGAACTAGCGGTTGAGTGGGACACCTCGGTGGCAAATTGCATCAAGGCGACGTGCGGAATGACGAATTGAGGGACGGCACCAATGTGAAACTCACTTCCCTTGACCAAAGCAGCCTTAATGTCGTTGTAATTCCCCTTATGACTGAGGGCAAATTGAAGTCTTGTGCGCTACAGGGAAGCGGTTTTGTGAGTTGGTTTTGGTACGTTGGAGTACGAATTTGAGGTCAGCTACCCCCGATAGCCGTGCATTCCGCGAATGTTTCGGCGCGAAGGAAAATGGAAGCTGGCATCCGCAGCATCCCATCGCTGACGAGCAAGCTACGGGGTTAACACTATTGCAGAGACTTGAATTTTTTTCTTTGCGGACTCCAGTCTGACTGAATCGCTTCGTGCTGGAAGGCTCGCAGGCAAAGCGAATCCCGTCCCTCCATGATTCGGTCCATCGAAAGTAGTTGTTCCTGAATATCAGGCGCCAGCAGCCTCAAATTCATGATCTGTGTCACTCTCGCCCTTGTCACATGTCCCAGAGTGGCAATTTCGGCGTAGTCGTGGAAGTGGCCTTGGCGGGGCGGATCTTCGTAGTAGATGGCTAGTGCCATGTAACGGGTGATACGGGGTAAGCGCCCCTTAGGCAAAATGGCCTCCGATTTGACTGAAGTCGAGTGGCAAGAACAAGCTCGTCAGAACGCCGGAGAGATGAGCCACTTCATGCACCAACTCGGCAATGCGTTGGAAAACGCAACGTCGGATGAAGAGGAAGACTGAATAAGTTGGGCAGAATGTGAACCGGGGTTGTGGTGCCACATCGAAGAGAATGGCACGGAGACTTTCGGTCAATTGATCAACGGAGTGTTCCAGTATGTTCAGGTCGAATGAACGTGTGCCGGCTATAACCATCTGGCAATTCGTGATCGGCGGCGAATTCGAGGTGCAGAATCCGCCGATGACGATGCGTGTCTGGGGCGGAAGGTCCGCTGCAATGGCTGAGCATGGGGCGCATCGCCAAAACATCGCCGGCGGATGCGTGAATGGCAACAGCCGTTGCGACTCCTAGGCCGATACTGGAGCTGGAAACATGAGATTCGGGAATAACTCGCAGCGGGCCGTTTTCGTCAGTGACAGGGTCGAGATGGATGCGTAGCGTCAGCATCCGCTGAAGAACACGGTCGCACGCGATCACATGAGGCACTCCAGCTTTGGTCGTGGGACGCGAAAACGATTCCGATGGGAGTTGATTGCCTTGCACGGCAATCGAGGTGTCTTTGTGCCAAGGCAACGTCCAGGTTCGATCAGGAGGTTTGTCGAAGAACAGCACCCGCACCAACCCAAAGTCGTCGCCCAGTTGATCTCTCAGGAATTTCAGCAGACATTCATTTTGCCAGACTGAGGTAACTTCGGGAATCGACTCGATGAAATTTCTGGCTGCATAAACATGACCTCGGCTCGATCGCGCACGAACAGAAAGCGACTCGTCTTGAAACGAGCGACCACAGACGTCCAGCAGCGTTTGAACCAGCGTGGGATCGACAGCTTCGCGAAGCAGGCAAAATCCATCGCGTTGAAGATTCCCTTCAGTGATTTGTTCTCTCCTTAGTCACGAAATAGCACGCGGCCAGACAAACTGCGGCCCCGAAAGCTTCGACGAACGCCAGGCCAAGGTGTGTGGCCGAAAAATCATCGACGATTAGCCCACAGCAACGTCCGATGACTGAGCCGGCCAACGGAAGTCCGCCAACCAAAAGCGCAGCAAGGAGCTCATTGCGTCTCCAAAGCACGAGCATAGCTACGGCAATCCCCATTTCGATTCCGCCATAAAACGCGCGAATCTCCGTCAACATCGCTGGCGTCGAAGACTCAATACCGAATGCCGTCAGTAAGGCTGCGGGAGTGCTACCCAACCAGATTGCGAATCCGGCGTAGATGGCGGCGGTAACGAGAATAGTCATGGTAGGGAATTGTGTGTTCATCCTCACGATTGTACCCGTTAGTTTCCAGAATGCAGTGCATGATCCGGTGCCCTGGAAGCCCGGTAATCGGCTCCAGCTTAATCGGCCCGGCCCCCTTTCCCTGTTTTAAGATTTCAACACCGGTTTCAACTGAAATTCAAACATCGTGATCCAACCGAGCCTGCACAATTGCTAAACTCTTTTTCAAGGTAATTTCGCAAGAGGCTATCATGCAAACGATTACGTCAACTATTCGAACGAACGGGTAGTTCAAAGCTGGGTTAGAGTGAGCAAACCCCAACTTCAACGAGCACTCAGGATTGCCGACACCTTACTCAAGCACTGGGAATCTCGCGGCTTCGAAGTCAGTGTTCATGGGTGTCTAAAAAGTAGCAATGACGACGACGAAGTCGCTTTCTCGATCAC
>JBGSJL010000301.1:0-3659 GCA_041741955.1 Pirellulaceae bacterium
GTCGAGGGCCCGGGCATCCGGCAAGAATTTCCAAATCTGGTTGGTGCCGGTCGCCGGTTTGACGCTCAACTTCGGTACCAGCAGCAAGGGTGTTGTAGGTCGGGCTTCGATGACGACTTCGACGAACATGCCACGCAGTAATGAGTTGGGTCCACTCATATTGGATTCTCGCGCGGGCTGGCCATTGATTTCGTATTCGCCTGGTTGATCCACCAGCACGCGAATGGGCACAGTGCGACTCTGCGGATCGATACCCGCGCCATCGTAGCGGGCGAGCGTGCCCTGCCATTGGTACGTAGCCGATTCGCGCCCCGCCAGCTTGTACTGGACCTTAACGCTATTCTTTGGAAGCTCGTAACGCGAAGCCTGCGCTGCATTGACCAGTTGGTCACTACTGAGATTCTGCTGGTCGAGAATCCAGTAAAGCTGATCCATTCGAACATTGCAGGCAACTTCGACGCTCGATGTGTCCTCGATCGTCACCAGCGGAGTACCGCGCTGCACGTACGAATCCTGCTCGATTTGTTCGCTCACCACCCGCCCAGACACCGGCGACCGGACCACAGTCCGCTCCAGATTCAATGCCGCTTGCTCCAATTCGGTTTCCGCCAATTTGATCGCCAATTCAAGCCGTGAACGACGGGCGACCAATACGCTCATTTGATTTTGCACGCCGACTCGCTGATTCATGCTGGCCAAACGCGAGCGCTTGGCTTGATCCAATTCGGCTTCGCTGCGAAATCCACCGCCCAGGGATTCGAACCGCTTCACGTCGGTCTCGGCCAACTGCATTTCCATCTCTGAAACCTCCAGCAGCCGTTTCACATTCTCGATATCCTGCTGTTGCTCGACCAGCGCAGCTCGCTCCTGGTCCAGTTTGCGACCAAGTCGTTCCACTTCGAGCTCATAGTCGCGTGGCTCGATCCGGTACAGCACGTCTCCCTGCTGAACAAAGTTGCCGCTACGCGTGTTCTCGCTTTTCTCAATGATCCTGCCGGCCGCTTCCGCCGCCAGCATGATTTCGCGAAACGGAACTACCGTACCGCTAACGGGAATATCGAGCGTCTCCGACAACTCGGTGAGCGCTCGAACGGTCTGGACATCGGCCGCCAGCATCTGCCCCAGCAAGGCGGCGCGGGTATCGGCGACCGGTGGCTTCTTTCCCGGCGCGGGACGCTTCATCACCACCATCACACCCAGTCCGGTCAGCAGTAACGCCAGCGGAATAACGGCTCCAAACAAAATGTTCTTTATCATCGATGGGTTAACCTAGTATCAAACTTTCTCTCGTAAATTCAGCTTGCTGCTAGAGCTCGGATTTGTAACAAGATTGAATCGCATACTTCATCTGCGTAGCTTTCTGGCAATTCGCTGGCTTCGCTATGAATATCCAACATCTGACGCAGTTGCTTGCCGGTCCGCAAAAACATGCACCGCGCCAGTATTTGTAGCGACAACTGTCGACGCGTATCGGCACAGTCCAATTTAGTTCCGAGCAATTTGCCTAAGTGATGATCGAGCAACTCAAAGTCGCGACGGAAATGCGTCGATAACATGGCCGCAACCTGTGGCGAAGGAGAAATCACCTCACGCATCATCAGCGTGTTGTACCAAGATAAATTCGTTTGACCGGCAATGCGCGCAGTCATGGCACGCAGAAAATCGCGCAGCCAATCCTCTGGAGTTCTGGTTGCTAACGAAGCAGCCTCGCCGGCTGGCCCGCTCGACGGTTCAAGCTTGGGTAGTGGAAACAGTCGCTGCTTTTGCTCGCAGGCTGTTTGCACACAGCGCAAATAGAGCTGCTGCTTGTCACCAAAGTAGTAATTGATGGCGGCCACAGAACACCCAGCTCTGCCGCAAATATCGCGAACGGTGGCGCTAGGCCCCTTTTCTGCAAAGACTTCACCCGCCACATCGATTAAGTGGTTCGCAGTGGTCTTCTCGTCCGAGATTTTGTCGCTTGAAATGGCCATAGTCCGAGTTGATGAAACACCTGTTTCAAACAAGTGTTCACGAAACTCGCAAAACTTGCAAGCCTAACGGGAAGTCCATTGCGTGAAGTTTCGAGAATATCCAAAGTGTCTACCCCAATGGCTCTGGTGCGTAGAATTCGGATTGCTGCCAAACCAGCCGTAGGCATAACCCGTTTTGGGTGGTGCCACAGCAATTGGAGCCGGCGGCGCATGACGCTCCTTCGTCGGTAGAATCTGATAGGGCGGCGGCCCCCCAGCGGAAGTGAACGGAGCGGGTTGACTAGAGTGCGAGTGGCCCCATGGGAATACCAGCCCGTCAGCCGCACGCACCTGGGCAGTCCAGACTACGGAGGTCAGGCAGCTAACCCATACGGCCGAAATGCAGATTTTTCGAGTCGGAATACGCATGTGCAAACATACATTGCACTTAGAGTAACGGCTGTACGAAAAAAGCGGAGGCGGTTTTTTTCGAGTCGTTTTGCAGAAAATTGGTTGATTGTAATGGCCGTTTGTGGGCTCGGTGGCATGAGTATCAACGTTCGAGACTAGATGGACTGGACCAGGTTCTCGCTGGAGTCTAGGCTTTAGCCGATCGTTTTAGACAGCGATACGGGCTAGAGCTGGACTGTGCGACAAATAGAAATATGGGAGCCTTCTTTTGATGCGCGTTTTGTCCTGGACTTGCGTTTTCAGTCGCGAGTGACGTGCGAACATATCCCCATGGAACGAACGGCATAGAAGTCCCAACGGGACAAACGGTGATAGTCCAGAGCAACGCCCTGGGAGTTGGAACCACGCCATTGCGCAGCCCCAACGGGGTGGACGGTCCGTTAGCCTACGCGCCTTGGATGTTGCCCCGTTGGGGCATGCGGTGACGCGGGAATTGCTTCCCAGGGCGTTGC
The DNA here is from genome assembly GCA_041741955.1 of Pirellulaceae bacterium. Classification (GTDB taxonomy): domain Bacteria; phylum Planctomycetota; class Planctomycetia; order Pirellulales; family Pirellulaceae; genus Aureliella. The sequence continues at coordinate 2,876 of JBGSJL010000301.1, forward strand.
CCTGGGCTTTCGGCGTTAGTGCCTTCGGCACATGCAAACATGTCCCAAGCAACGGCAAGTGGTTCGGTGCTCCGGAAAACGCACATGTCGTCGCTTCGCGACTTTTCGTAGCGTCGTCTGTTCAGACCTGGGACTTGCGTCCCAGGCTTGCGCATATCGTCACTTCGCGACTAAGAACAAGATTATTCTTCGCACTGTTTTACGAACAAAAACACTTAAATGATTCTGCAAGAAAACAATTGAAACTGTTGTTTGCCGCACAGCCCAGCCAACCTGCCACACGCTAAATCCTACGCCGACGAAGAATCAACGCGCCAGCCATCAAGCTTCCCAGCGCGAATGTCGTCGGCTCGGGTACCGACGTAATCTGAATGCGATCAACGGCTAACCCTGAAAGTCCAACCGCGTCGGGCACATTGATGGTCCCAAAGCCCAACACGTAGGTGCCCGCTGAGGTGAACGTAAAGCTAGTAGATTGCGTACCGGTTTGCCTAATGAACTGAACCCCCGCCCCTAAATTAGAAAAAGGCAGCGAGTTAATACTGGCCAAAAAGCCAGCCGCCTGAGTGACGCCCGCCTGACTGACGCTCCAAAATGCGTAGTCATTGCTGGCAGCCGATGGAGCGGCTTCGGTGGTTAGAAAATTCCAACTGAACGACAGGACATCATTTACAGCAACTCCTGTGACCGTCTGGAAAAAGGCACTGCCTCCGCCCGTTGTGGCGGAAGGAGCTGTCAGTCCGCCAATGGTGCCCCCCGTTAAACCAAGCAGTCCTTCAAGGGT
>JBGSJL010000302.1:0-10242 GCA_041741955.1 Pirellulaceae bacterium
GCATTATGCCAATATCCGCATTATGGTGAAGCATGAGCTTCCCGTGTTCAATCGGTCTTTTTCGCATGTGGCCGACGAATATGCGAATATGCAGCAGCGGCGCGCGAATGCGGGCGAGGTCAGCCAAGCCCGCGCGATGAATGTCAAAAACAAGGTCAATGGGCCGCTTGCCGCCTATGTCGGCACCACCCAGATTCATCTAATCAGTCAGGATCGCTGGTCGGAGTATCCGCTGTGGCGGCGCGAGAATGGCGTTGGACGGCGCAACGGCAAGATCAGCGATTCCACCATTCGCATCGAGATGAGCATCTTTGCCGCCATCATGAATTTTGCGATCAGTAAACGCTACGTGCCTGCCCATCTGCGGTTCGAGGGGATGCCGAAACTCAAATCCGCTCGGCGCGACGAGTTCACGCTGGAGGAGTATCGCAAGCTGCACAGTGTGGGCCGCAAATGGATGAAGGAAGCCACGACCCCGCAGGGCATCTGGTATCGCCAGATGTGCTACAATTTCATCCTCGTCATGTGCAACACGGGGATGCGACCGCCCGAGGCGAAAAACTTGCGATGGCGCGACATCACCAAAGCCAAGGACAAAGACGGCACTGACATTCTGGTGATTTATGTCCAGGGCAAGGGCAAAGAGCGCAATCTGATCGCGCCCAAAAGTGTCGGCGACTATCTTGATCGCGTCCGCGCTCAGTCCAAAGCCACCAAGCCCGATGATGCGGTGTTCACCATCATCAACGGCAAGCCCGCTGTCTGGCTATACCGCGATACCGTCGAGGAATTGCTGAAATACGCGAATTTGCGCGATGGACCGAGCGGTATCCCACGAACCACCTATTGCTTCCGCCACACCTACGCGACGTTCAGACTCTCCGCAGGAGTCGATGTTTACATCCTCGCCCAGCAAATGGGCACATCGGTCAAAATGATCGAGCAGCATTATGGCCATGTGAACACCATTAAACACGCCGACCGCGTGTTGATGGGAATCGGAGGATGGGATGCTATGCACACCGAGATGAACGCTGAAATTGACAAGCAAGAGGCAACGGCAAAGGCCGCGCAGTCGATCAAGGCGAACCAGCCCCGCCCCAAACGCTAGCGCGAGCGCGGTTTCGGAAATGGAGCGACTGGCCCAGAAGCGCCGAAACTGTGCTTGTGCCTTCAACCGATCTTTTGCGACATTACCAATGCACCGCTGGTGCTTCTCGATTGGGAATTTCGCCAAGCGGGCATGGGATTTAGGATGCGCCGAGCCTCTAGCAGCCCCCATACCCGCGTCTTCGAGCCGCCGTGCCGCTGGCACTTTGGGCGGTAAGTGCTTACTTCGACGAGTGCCCGCTCGGGCCGAGAGCGCCCACTTTGAGCGTGAACCAAAACTGCCACGGAGCCGGGGCTTAGTTCTTGCGCGGGTGAGGTGAAATTCACCGAACGGGAATCGCACCCGCACCCGCGAAATGACAGCCGAACTCCTGTCATGCTGGCCGCTAGAATCCCGGACGGGATTCGGACATCGCCAAATCTAAATACCATAACAAGTGGCGTGACCGCCGACCCAATCCATTGTCGCTGTCACTCATTATCTAGATAAGCGCTAGGCAGCTTAGCCGAACCGCTGCTTCACATAATCCATCACGCTGTTGCCTGACAATTCGGTGGTCGCATTTCCACCGCGAACGAAAAAGCGTTGCTCATTTCCATCCTTCACGAAGGCTGCCTTTGGTCCCTTTTCACACCGAATGGTTAGGATGCGCTCCCCATCTTGGTCTTCGAAATGCTGGTGAACATAAGGAAGAAAAACATCCCCGATCCGATCCTTAACAAGGTTGACCAGATGCAACCCCATTTTGTCCTCATTTAGAAAACCATCGGCAGACAAGCCCAGTACTCCACCATCATCTGCAACGCCGATTAGCAGGGTTCCGCCTTGTGCGTTTAAGAAACCAGCAATGGTTTTCAGCGCCGAAAGGTGAATTTTCTCGTCATGCTGCCCCGTGTGCAGATTGGTGCGCAATGTCGATTTGAATTCTGTTGCACCCGTTTCCCCACCCGCAATCAGTTCAGAGACACTAGGTGGGGCCGCTGGTTCAGTTTTGGTATCGCCGATCAAGGCTTCCCAAGCTTCGCGCACTACTTGGGCCATACGTAATCGGCGCGCGACCAAAAATTCGTCATATGGGAATTCCCACCAGAGCGGCGGAAGGGCGTGAAGTTTATAAATCTGTTCCCGCTCAGCAGCCGACATGGTGGCATCAAGAGCAGGCACATAGGTTGCCGGAGCCTGTTTCCCGATCTTGATGTTCGCGGGCCATTCGACCGGTGCAAAGTTAGCGATTTGGTTGATGATCTTCAGGTCTTTGACACCCTGATCTTCCAAATATCCACGTGGAAACAGATGATGCTGCTCCAGCGCTGCCTTTGAACCTTTGATCGCCGGATCGACCATTGCGGCCAATTTCATCGGACTGAATAGCACCTGTGCATCCAGCTTTATCAATGCCGCCTGATAGGCAAAGAGCGATGGGCTTCGAGCTGCCGAGGTGGCGAGTTGGCTAGGCAACGTGATGTCCCAATAATCTCCGGTCAATGTGGTCGCGCAAATTTCGCGCAGGCGGGCAACGAAAGCTGCGCCGTCAGCGAGATCACGAACCTTCGATAGGTCTGCCTCGAAGCGCGTTTCAGGAGAATTCGTGTAGCGTCCAGTCATTGAAGCCATAAAGTAGAATTCGGCAATCACCTGCCGGATTATCGTGCGATCAATGCCGTAATCGCGGATGCCGATCAGATAGAGGACGTAACAGTATATGATCGCCGTTTCCGAACTGATCATCTTCTGGCCGCGATAGCCCGCCAGTTTCAGCGCATCGAGAAAATGATGCCAGTTGGCGAGGTTGAGTACCGCCCTCTGTGCTTCGCGCATTAATGCAAATTGCGCGTCGCGCTTTTCGGGATTGTCGCCGCCTGTTGACGCATCACGGCCTCGCAGTGCGCCATACACATTTTCCAGCCGCGCCCGCTTCAAAGCGAGGCCAACAGTAGCGCGTAACATCTGGTCTGGCGAAGGCTTGAGAAAGTGATTGAAGGGAGAAGATTGTCCGTCGCTCGGCATTGCTGCCTTCAACGCGAAATCTTCCAGTTCGACCCGGCCTTCCTCCCAGAAGACCGACATCAGTGTCATAATAAAGTCCGCCTGGTTAAGCGCTTTGCCTTTACCGTTGATGCGCACGAAGACTTCAGCAATCGTCTCCTCATCCACCGATGAGGCGAGCGTCAACGCTACAAAATTATATTTGGGCAGGTTGAGCAGCTCATCAATCGCACCTTCGATCCGCTCTTCATCCTCCTCGCTCAGCTCTCGGATTTCTTTGAGCTGCTTGATGAATGCCTTGCGGAAAGCACTGGTCCTAAAATCATCGGCCCACAGGACTGATACGTCAGGGATAAACGCACGATCCTTCTTGATCGCCGCATCGGCAACATCGAAGCGGCCAGAAAGCGGATTGAATGCAATCTGGATGCGTTCCTTTTTGAAGTTGGCGCGCAACACTTCAGCGCCTTTAATGACCGCGTAGAGCGAAGTAAGCCGCTGTTGTCCGTCCACAATTGCCAGTTCGGGCGCAGATTGTTTTTTGCCAGTGCCAATGTTCTTCAGGCCGCCTTCGCTCCCTGTTTTCCAGAAAAGAAGGAAGCCTGCGGGGTAACCACGATAAAGCGAGTCAAACAGGTCACGCACATTTTTGTTGGGCCAAACGAATGGGCGCTGCAATTCCGGCAAGCCGATCTTACCCATGTCGATATCTTCGATCAGCGACAGAATGGGGACGTTGCTGGTAGTGAAAATCGGCATGATTTGGCTTTCGGTTAGTCGGTTTTGGCTTCGGAGGGTTTCCCGTTCACCCACGGCACTGCGCAATCGCGGGCCTTAACATGAGCGGCGTCAAGAGCTCGCCCCATGCACAGGATCTCGGTGATGCGGCGGGCTGTTTTGGCAAAGTGGAGCGCCTCTTCGCCAGTTAGCACGCGACCGAGGACGGCCGCTTCGCGGTAGGACAGCCATTTTTTGAGCACCTGATACCCGCCCAGCGTATAGGCCCAGACTTTCGCCGGAACGCCTTTCCATTTGGCATCAGCGTTGATGTGGACATCCACCGCCTGTTCGCCGATCAAGCCGAGTAGCGCATTAAGATCGAGATCGTGACGCGCCGCAAGCTGCGACAGGGCGGCGCGTTCGGCGTCGGTCCATGCGCGCTGCGTGGTGCTTCCGGTGCCGGGCATAACGATGCGACTGCCTGTTTTATTGATTTGGACGCTTCCCCAGCCCATGGTCAGCTTGAAATCCTTACCCTTCGGCAAGGCGAGCAAGACTAGGCCCGCAAGCAAGGCACCACTGCTGACACCGGGAGTTTCGCGCGCCGCATCCAACAAGGCAGCAACCTGCTGCCCGAGATGAGCGGACGACTTCAGCACATTACTGTCACCCGGAATCGGAATGCGTGGCCAATCCATGCGAAGCGCACCCGCATTGCCTTTGCGATAGCTGGGAGCGTGGATTGTCGCTACGCAATGATCAAAGAGGTCAGTTTCCGACAAGCCTTGGGAAGTGCGCCATAGATCAACGGTCTGACGCAAATTTGGTCGCAGCAGGGCACCATGCCCGTCGTTCAGCATGGCCGGGAAAAACGTCGATAGGCCGTTGCCAAAATTGTCAGCCATGCCGCCTGAGATTGCGCCGCGTGTGAACGAATTGCCGACTTCCTTCTCGCGAGCCTCGATCAAGACCGCACCTGAAAGGGCATGAGGTTCGAATTCCGTTCGCTTTTCATCGAGCAGCTTCTCGTTAGGGTCCCAATATAACCACCGGCTGTCGAATGGCCGATAAGCATAGGGAACAATCTTGCCCGCTCTTACCACCGGCTCGCCGAGTTTCTTCGCTCTTTCCTCCTCTATAGCGTGTCGTGCCATTAACGCCGAGCGGACTTTTGCCCCGTTGAACCTGCCTTCTGACCTCACAATTGCCGGGAATGCCTTCGCCAAATCCGAATTGCTGACCTTTGGATCGAAATAGCGCTCAATCCTCTTTTCAAGTGCCTCCCGATCAATATCGACAAGAAATTCGTCCCGGCTCGTTTTAACACCGGCAAAACCTACGGGGAGGACATCGGACAACAACGGCCAATCCAGATAACCTTGGTCAACCACCACAGGTTCAAATGGCAGTCGAAGTTTGAGTTCAGGTGTCACCTGTTCATATATCGTCGACGGATCAGCCTCGGCTGTCATCGCCAGCGTTTCGCGCTTTGCAGTCCCCCATAGATGGCGGAAGGCGACGGTTTCTGCGGGCTTGTGATCTTTTTTGCGCACCAAAGTCGCAATCGCTGTGCCAACCTGAATGCCCGCCGGGTTGGCGGGGGTCGAAAAAATCGAGGGATCGGGCAACCCTTCGGGTGTGGTCTTGCCGGTCTTGAATTTGTCGCCGTTCAGGCAATCGATGGAGATGCTATCGAATGTGTCCAAATACCGTTCGCGCATCCCGGGGCAGCTCAAGCTATCGAGCCAGCCATAATTTGAGATGAACGATATGACGCCTTCGCCGGTCTTTTCCGCAATCCGCCTTTCGGCCATGCGAAAGAAGCGGATGTATAGTTCGTTCAGACCCTGCCCTTGCGGGGCCGCGACCTTTTTAACCTTGCGATATTCGTTGGTCAGCGCGCGTTCTTCGGAATTGTCAGCAATCCCGGCAAAGCCATCATAAGGCGGGTTACCGATGATGACGAGGATAGGTGTTGCCTGCTTGACCGCATCGGCAGACGCGCGTTCCGCCTCCAATTCCGGGAATGGCAGCGGCTTGTTGGTGTGCGGTTCCCACCCCGTCAGCGCATTGGTCAAGTAAATGGCGGGCCGCGTGTCTTCGGCAAGCGGCGCGTCCATGTTCGCTAGCGTCATCCCGGCCTGCATATGTGCGACGACAAACGGCGCGGGCATGATCTCGAAACCGAAGACTCGGTTGCGCGCGGCATCGCGCAGCCGGTCGGCCAGCGCATCGCCCAGCCCGTGATTTTCGAGGTTGGCACGGATACGACGAAGCACGGAATTGATGAAGCCTCCTGTTCCGCAGCACGGGTCAAGCACATACACTCGCTCGTCGGCCAAGCCGTCGGCTATGCCCAGTTCGTCTTTTAGCGCGCGATCCACCCGCGCAACCATGTAATCGACGATTTCGGCGGGGGTGTACCAGACGCCGAATTGTTTGCGCAATTTGGGGTCGAAGGCTTCTAGAAAGGGTTCATAGAAATACTGCACAGCTTCGCCCTGATCGAAGCGTTTCAGGAATTCCGCCGCATCAATGCGGTTGAGCGTGTTACCAGTCCAGTCAAGCACTTCGACCAAATCAAGCTGCTTGATATGTTGTGGCAAGGTCAGTTGCTGAAACAGCGTTTGGATGAAGGGGACGTGCAGGCTCCATCCCGCCGACCGCCAATCGAAACGCGGCGGCGTGCGCGGGGTCTCCCGCGCCCAAATGACCCACGCCGAAAACAGACCGTAAAACAGCGTCTGGACAAGGGTGGAACGGAAGAAATGATCGCCCTTTTCCTGATCGAAGGTGATGCCAAGCGCATCTTCAAGCGCGGTGCGCACCGTCTTCAGTGCTGGCAGATCGCCTGCCGCATCGACCCGCGCCAGCGCATCGCGTGCGTAAGACGCAAGGAACCAAGCAATATCCTTGGGCTGCACCAGTGCGACATTCTGCGTCAATGCGCGACGAAGATATTCTACGAAGGCCAGCCCGTGCGCTTTGGCCGAGGCGGCAGGTGTTTGCACCAGCGCCCAGAAATCGGCGGCAGTTTCCGCCAGCGCAAAGGCTTCCAGCCGCGTTGCTGTGCCGTTTATGTCTTCCCCAACAAGCTGGAACGCGCGCAAATTGGTGACAAGCACCAGCCGGTAAGCGTCGAAATATTTGCTGAGCTGCGCCGGTGTTGAAGTGAACAGGCTGTCATCGGCGACCGCCTTGACCTCTACTACACCGCGTTCAGGTATCTGACCTTTGCGTGGCTCACCTTTTTGGATCTGATTCGCGGCGAACAGCCCGAAATCGGGGCTACCAGCCCCCGTGTTCGAGAGTTGCGACAAGGCCAGAACTTTGGGACTGAGCGATGCTCCGACCCGTTCGAACAAGGTGCTGAGCGCGGGGTAATAAGCGGTTTCCGGCGTTCCAGCACCCAGCGCCCGCACCTTGCGGACGGCTTCGAAGAATTCTTCAGCGGTTTCAATCGGATCGTAGGCCACGCGCCCCCCTTTCGCTACCTATCCGTGACCAAGCCGCGTGTTGCAAGAATTTTGGAAGCTATTCGTGTCAAATACCGACAATCCGCCCGTCAGTTTGCGTACTCATCCGGTAGATCACCAATTTTACTGATCGAAACCATGAACGACTCAGTGCCGAATTGACCCATTTGCAAAAGAAAACCTTCACCGCGCAAGAACATGATGTGAAGCCAAAGCCAGCTTCGCAAGCGCGACGCATCTCTTTCAATGCTACTCAGCTCACTTTCAATTTGGGTCCTCGTTAGCTCTTCGGGGTGGCGTTCGTGAACGAGACTGCTTGCTCGGGAATACATAGATTTCAGGTCATTCAGGGTTAAGTCCTCTGATCCAGCTCCTGCCATTACGATTCTGTATTCGGCTGACGGGGGCGGTTCCAGACGTTGAGCAGATGGCAAAACAAGCATGCTTTTTGAATGAAGCCAACTCAAAAGCTTGTCGGCATCTTTCGACCGCTGCTGCGAAAGGACTTGCTTGTTCCTCACCTCGGCAGCGCTCAACGCGCCATAGGCAACGCCCTCAATTATTTTTCTGACTTGGAACCCAATGCGCTCTGCGCGGACGAGCGGTGTTTCAGAAGGGTCCGTTCTATCGATGGCGAGCAATCGCTCTCGAATCAATATCATACTATTTTCATAAGCGGCGGCAGGCTCGATTTCGGGAAACGGCGGAGTCTTGCTGGTTTCCTTGTTTCTTGAACGATTGGTCATGCTAGCTCAATAGGCACAAATTCCTACGTACGAAATGATCATTGTCGCCTAGTGGCTGCCCTAACGGGCAACCTGCTCTATCCACTGACGCGAACCAAGCCTGTAGTCTTGGCCCTTCGGGTGACGATCAGGAGCGTGGGAAAATGAGCGGGATTATCTAAGGTCGCACTCTTTCCCGCTGCGCTCCTTGAAGGCGCGATGTTTTTGAACTGTCCCGCTGACACTCTCGCTTCTCTCCTTGCCGGATGCCCGCCGGTCTCACGCCTTCACGGACATGGCGGAGCTGCGCTGTTCGCACAACACCTGTGTCCGCTTGCGTTTACCAGCAGGGCGTCCGTCGGCGTCACGCCATTGCGAGGGTGCCGTTTGTATGCCGCACTGCGGCTGCGGAAGCCTGATCGCCTCCGTTTCCTTGTTCAGCGGGAACGCCAAGGGCTTTGCCCTCTCGTTTCCCAAAGCAGAATAGCCGCCCCCGTGTGGCGGGCTTCGCCCGCTGGCCCGCGCCAGGGCAACGATTCAGCTTTCCCTCCCCCTCCCATCCTCGCCGGAAGGCAGAGCCGCATGTCGCAAGTCGAATGCGGCTTTCAGCCCAAGAGGAGGCAGGAAATGTTTGATTTGCAGTTGATGTATCGTGAGTGCGGGGCAGAAACCCGCGACGATTATTTGCGCGGCATTGCCAATGAAAACGGCCTGCCGCTTGCCTGTGTCCGTAAGATTGCCGACCGGCTTGGCGAGCGCGAGGATTTCGGGGCGTTGATCCTGATTTGCGAAAGCCGCAGGGGGCGGGTGCAATGAGCGCGACCGCTACCAGCCAGCGCGAGCGGACGGCGCGGATTGCCCGATTGAATGATCGGGCGCGGCAGGCGATGGGGCTTGCCTGCACCGCTTTTGTGACAGTCGGGTTTCGCTCGTTGCCCGAGGCTGACCAGTCCCGCGTCCGCGAACTGATCGAAACCTATGACGCCTTCGACGACGACAACGACCCGCACGGCGAACGTGATTTCGGGACTATCTACCAGCTTGGTGATGGTCGCTGGACGACAGAGCGCCCGAGATCGCGCGAGGACGAGCGCGAACGGGTGTTCTGGAAGCTGGATTATTACGACCGCGATTTGCGGTTTGGCAGCGATGATGCAGCAAATCCCGCCGTCACGCGGCGGGTGCTGACGATCATGCTCGCCGATGAATATTGAGGGGGAGATGGCCAAGCGCAAGAGCCTACCGCAGATCACGCCGCCCGACCCCGACCAGATCATGATGGCGGGTGTTGCGCCCGTCAGCATGGCGGAGCAGCTTGGCTGGCTCGCCAATCAGCCGATGCAGCCCAAACGGCAACAGCGCCCGCTCGACATCGGATTCTGGAATCCGATGCGAAATCAGCTTGAGATGTTTTGAACTCTGACGCGGCAGTTTGCCCTGCAATTTTCGCGGCCCGTCCTTGCCTGACGGGCCATGACCGGTTGCATCTGCATCCGGCCAGCATCGGCGCGGCGGCTTATAGCCACCGCGCCGATGAGCGAAAAAATATGGATATTTATGGGTATGAAATTGGATATTCGCAGCGAAGCGCGCGCATGGGAGCTGTGGATCATCTATTTCCTCCAGTCGCTCCGTCAGCAAAAGACGCGGCTTGAAGCGAAGATCACCCGCGAGCGATTGATGGTCGAGCGGTTGCCCGAACTTGCCGTGCAGATTCTAGAACTGGCGAAAGCGCATGGGCGGATTACCAACGGCCAGGTTGTCGATGTGACCGGCGCAAACCGTAACACGGTGAAGAAGCATTTGCAGATGCTGGTATCGGCAAGCCATCTTGTCCAGCACGCCAGCGGCAAAGCAACATGGTATAGTCGCGTCTGACAGCATCGGCCCACCAAGCACCGACGAACTGAAGCAGGATTCTGCAACCAACTCCCCGACCGCATATCAGCTTCTGTCCTTGATTGACGGAAACTGGCCGCTTGCACCGCCTTCATACCCGCAAGCAAAAAACCGGCGCATCGCGCCTACGGTTTCCATGAATGGAGCCTCCGTTTTTTGGCTGGCGCGCAGGCGGCGCGCGGCCCTGTCATGTCCGTCAGGACATTTCGCCTGACACGATCAGGAGACAGACAGTGCAGAACATCGTCGAATTTCACATCATCGGACGGCTGGGCAGGATCGACCCCGCCAAGAACGTCACCCACATCTCGGTCGCCACCAACTA
>JBGSJL010000303.1:0-36647 GCA_041741955.1 Pirellulaceae bacterium
GACAGTTCTTGCCAACTACCACTCAAGGGCAGTTTCTCTCCCAGCCATGCCCTAGAAAACTTGACAGACTCTGTCCATTACTTTGATTCGATGCTGGCCCGTGTAGGCAACCGTACTGAGTAGAGCTTTTTCACTGCTTGACAAATTTGGTCAAACTCTGTCCCTTTACGATTCCAAGGTGGACGGTTGCTGATCACGGACGCTGGCCTACTGACGACCAATGAAGACGGAAACGTGATGGCCGGTGATATTCATGCCGACGAGAACGTAGCATTGACGGCACTGCAATCGCTTTTCGCACGAGAACATAATCGCCTGGCAGACGCCATCTCATCCGGTAATCGCAATCTGTCCGATTAAGACATCTACCAACAGGCTCGGGCCATCGTCATCGGCGAAATCCAGTCGATCACTTACAACGAATTCCTGCCAAGTCTGCTCGGAAACAATGCAATGTCTCGCTAGTGCGCTCGACAATCTCCCGACGGCGCTTTATGCAAACGGGGCTAGTATTTAAACTCGGCTAAGATGCCGGTACTTTCACCCGTCGAATAGGGAAAGAACTTCCATTGGGAACTGGGGCGCTCGGTGGCTTCTACGGCGCTAGCTGCCAAGTAGGCCATCCACCATCCCAACGCGACCTGTGATGGATAGTGCGCATTGTCATTGACTCGCGAAAGAGGCGCGATAGCGGAGGCTGCGTAGAAGGTGGCTTTGAGTGTTGCACCATCGCTCATTTTTGCAGCGGTTATGAAGGGCAGAGAACCCATGAAACTATGTCCGCTAATACCATTGTTGTCCGTGAACGGATGCCATTCGGCCGATTCGGCGGTTTCTGTTGGCCGCGAACCACCCGTCAACTGTTGCAGGGCAATCAGCGGCGGTGCACCCACCAAGAAACCACGAATTGAGCGCTCGCCCCATTGCCCCCCGAGCTGAGCTACCTGGGAATCAGGGAGCAGTTCGCCCAGGCTCCAGGCGGTTGCAAATACGGGTAACGTATAGACTCCATTGCCCAGTTCTTTACTGGCATGCATGGATTCGAACCAGTCATCAGAATTGGCGTTCAATACAGCAGACTGGAAAATATGTTGCAAACTCTGGTCGGCAGAGGAGTTTGCAATTGCGCCACCCACCACTAACCCACCGCCAAGTAGCGTCAGCGACTCTGCGGAATAAAAATTCTTATGGTCGGATATCACTCGAGAGAGGATGGAAGTCGCTTGGTCTTTATCAGAAGGCGTGAAGAAGTGATTCGCGGCGAATTTGTTGATCCCAGTCGAACTTTGCCCGCTGGTAGGAGTTGCAACATCGCGATCCAGCTCGGTTTCTGTATCCGCGACTTCCGATGTTTTGGCCTCCGGATGTTCCTCGCTGGCAGCTGCAATTGGCTCGATTTCCGCTAAGGGTTTCTTAGCCTGTTGGATGGGCGGAGTGGTTACTCGAGTAGGCTGTACGATTTGGCAGCCAGCTAGCGTAAGAGTGCAGAGGAAAAGTGAGATGCCTGAGAGCATTCGACTAATTTGCGGAATCCTCTGCAAATCGGTTGGGCAGAAATTGTGGCTTGCAACGCTTATCAAAGCATTTTTGGTTTTGCCTGAGACCATCTCCAGTTATCCGATTGCCTGTTGAAAAGCAAGGTTGAAGCACCAAACTTTACGGCTAAGGTCGGACCTAAAAAGCCGGCTGCGACGCCAAAAGCGATCCAGTTCGAAAGGCTCCGTGTGACATGCTCCCGCAGAATTGGTCCTCTGATCGAAGTCGCCTGATCATAAATACCGGTCGCTCCTCGGTCGCAGCCATGCTGTCGTCTCCAAGATGGGAGTCCGTGCGGGAACAAAACTATGCCAATATCCAACACCGTCAGCGGCATGCCGATTCAGAAGCCAGCGAATCCGCCGTTGCAGATCGCGGCGAAGCAAGCCAAACAGCCGTCACCAACAGAGCAAAATCCGACCAACAAACCACCCATTGCAAGTAGGCGCCGGCCACCAGCCAATGGTTGCATAAGTTGGTCTCCGGTGCGGGATGCGTGGGGCGCCAATGCGGGTCGGCTTAATACGACATGTCGGTCATTGTACCGCTTAGTGGTTTAATATCGGCATCTGCCGCTTTATGCCCCGGATGTCGGGGCGATCGCCGCCAACTAGCCGTACTGATCCTTCGGCATGAGCAAATTGACCTACTTTTTTCGTAACATGGGTATGATAAATAAGTCCTTTTAAAGCATGACCCATAGTTCTGGCTGTCTTGCATTCGGCGAGACAGCACTTTTCTCGAAAGCACTGGGAGGTGTTTAATGTTCAAGCGATTTCACGCCGTTTCGATCGCGTCCATCGCTGGCCTGCTCGCTTTGGCGGCAACCACTGAGCTTATGGCTCAATGTTCCGGTGGTCGCAGTGGCGGTAGCGGTGGTTTTTCCACCAGCTAAGCTCGAATCACCATATTTAGGGCAGCGGCAGGTTATAATCCCGCGGCTCAAACCTCTTATGTACCACAACTCACCGCTATGGAGTCCCCACCCATGTCGAAATTTTCCAGAAGAAACCTGTTGGCTGTAGGCGGCGTCGCCAGCCTGATTCCAATTCTGCACGCCGCTCCGCTGGCTGCGTTTCAAGAAACGGCTACTGATACGCACGATGCATGGCGAGGCCTCAAAGTAGGAGTGGCAACCTATTCGCTGCGCGAGCTACCTATCGAGGAAGCCATTGCGGGCGTCAATCAAGTCGGCTTGAAATACGTATCGATTAAGAATGTTAAGAACCACATCGACGTTTCCTATTCGAGCGAAGAACGCAAACAGCGGACTAAAATGTTCCTCGATGCCGGTATCACGCCGCTTAGCGTAGGCAATGTCGCCATGCGAGATGGTGAAGCGGAGATTCGCAAAGCCTTCGAATACGCCCGAGATATTGGTGTGCCCACCATCGTCTGCTCACCCAGCCACGATTCCATTCCGGTGTTGGACAAATTGGTAAAAGAGTTCGATATTCGATTGGCAATACACAACCATGGTCCCGAGGACAAAGGATTTTTTCCATCGCCCTATGATGTCATGCGAGCTGTTGAGAATTACGACAAACGCATCGGACTGTGTATTGACGTGGGCCACACCGCGCGGGCGGGTGTGGATCCAGCGGAATCAATCCTAAATTGCCAGGAGCGATTGTACGATGTTCACATGAAAGACATTTCGGCGCTGGGCAACAAGAATACCCCCATTGAAAGTGGGCGTGGCATTTTGGATTTGAAGTCCATTCTAGCTGCCCTGCTAAAGATTAAATTCTCGGGGCTGGTCGGCTTCGAATATGAAAAAGATGCCAAGAATCCCATTCCCGGCTTGGCCGAGTCGATCGGCTACTGCAAGGGCTTGCTGGCGTCAAACGACCTCTAATACGGTTGGTCCAATGACATCTGGCTTGGGTGTTATGCCCAAGCCAGGTGCCGAACTGGCACGCATGCATCCGTGTTCCCGCTTCGGTGCTCCTGTGGCATTGCTGACCGTGTTATAGCTATTGAAATCGGTGCTGGTGAAGCGAAGTTCCTCGGGTGTGCTATGGGCTAAATGAGCAATGGCGGCGGTAGTGATATCGCCGCCCCAGCTATCTTCGAGCGTCATTGCGATGCCAAGTGAGACACATAGATCGCGGGCCTGCGCAGCTTTTGTCAGTCCACCCAGTTTGCTGATTTTCAGGTTGACGATGTCCATCGCCATGTCGCGATTGGCTCGCAAGAGCATGGCTAGACTGTCAACATTCTCGTCCAGCACAAACGGGAGGCTGGTATTGCGTCGCACCGACAAACACTCTTCGTAGGTCATGCAGGGCTGCTCAATGTAGACGTCCAAGTCAGCGACGGCGCGGACGACGCGCATCGCTTCATGCTGTGTCCAGCCCGTATTGGCATCGGCAACCAACCGATCGCTGGGTTTTAAGATTGAGCGGGCTGCGCGAATGCGCTCAATATCTACATCCGGATCACCACCTACTTTTAATTGAAATCGTGTGTAGCCCTGGTCGCGATAGCTGGCGACGTTTTGGGCCATTTTGTCAGGATCTACTTGAGAGATTGCGCGATACAAGCGAACACTCTCGCCAAATCGTCCGCCCATCAGCGTGCATACCGGCAGCCCAGTGGCTTTGCCCAGTAGGTCCCAGCACGCCATATCAACGCCAGTTTTTACGTAGGGATGTCCGAGCAGTGCAGCATCCATCCGCTGATTGAGCTTGCCAAGCTCGCGTGGGTCGAGTCCCAGTAGATGCGGTCCAAGCTCGCGTAGGCCGCTGCGAACCCCTGCCGCATAGGCTGGTAAGTAAAATGGGCCCAAGGGGCAAACTTCGCCATAACCAATCAGTCCATTGTCGGCCTCAACTCCCACTAGCGTACTGTCGAAGACCGAAACCGACTTCCCGCCGGACCACTTGTAGGTTCCCTCAATTAGGGGCAGTTCGATGCGATGTGCAAAAATTCGGGCTATTTTCATGATAGACTTAATACTTATTCTTCATGGTTCAGTGGCTGCGTTGTTCTTGATCGAGCGAGAAACCGCAAGCTCCGTCCTGGCGTGAACCTCAGGCGGAGATTGTACTGTGCCTTTTGAAATACCAGTAGAGCTTTCACAACACAAATGGAGTTGTCGTAGATCGTTAAAGAGGATGACGGATATCGTTCTCGACTTCTATCCAAAAATCCGCTTAGAATAGATTAAGATTGTCGTTTTACTCGGTCCTTGCTGCAAAACCTACCAAACGGAGCCCTGGTGAGTTCGCATCGTTACTTCTCGGCAACCCGCTTCATGACACGAATCCTGCTATTTGGTGTGCTGGTGGCGATTGCGCGGCCCGCGAGCTGTACGGATGATGCGACGAAACTCGCAGAGCACTTGGTGTTCTTCGAGAAAGAGGTGCGGCCGCTGATAGCAGAGCGATGCTATTCGTGCCACAGCTTGGGAGCGAAAAAGGTACAAGCTGGGCTGCTGGTCGATAGTCGCGAGGCTCTGCTGAAAGGCGGTGACTCGGGCGAAGCCGTAGTCCCTGGGGACGTCGCTGGAAGTCTGTTAATCGAAGCGGTGCGTTACGAATCGTACGAAATGCCACCGCAAGGGAAGCTGTCCGACCAAGAGATACAAACGCTCGAGCGTTGGGTTCAGTTGGGCGCTCCCTGGCCGGACGAACCGTCTCAGCCTCCGAGCAATTCGCCCGCCAAATTCGATTTAGCGACGCGCGCCCAGGAGCATTGGGTTTGGCAACCGATTCAGTCCCCTGTAATTCCAACGGTGGCTGATAACTCCTGGCCTGCGAGCAACATCGATCGGTTCATTTTAGCGCGGCTCGAACAGGTTGGATTGCACCCTGCTGCGGACGCCGATAGGTCGGCACTAGTTCGACGACTCTATTTTGATTTGATCGGCTTACCTCCGACCGCATTGCAGTTGGCCGACTGCCTCCAGGACTTATCACCCAACGCGACCCAGCGTCTGGTAGACCGACTCTTGGATTCGCCACAGTTCGGAGAGCGATGGGGCCGTCACTGGCTCGACTTGGTCCGCTATGCCGAGTCGCGGGGGCATGAATTTGACAACGACGCGCCCAATGCATTTCAATATCGCGATTATGTCATCCGCGCCTTGAATGCTGATGTGCCCTATGACCAATTCGTACGGGAGCACATCGCGGGCGATTTGCTCACTGCCCCGCGACTAAATCCACAAGCTGGTTTCAATGAATCCGTGTTAGGAACTGGCTTTTGGTTTCTCGGCGAATGGGTACACTCGCCTGTTGATATTCGCAAAGAAGAATCGGATCGCTTCGACAACATGATCGACGTGATGTCCAAAACCTTTCTGGGACTGACCGTATCCTGTGCGCGTTGTCACGATCATAAGTTCGATGCTATTTCGACAGCCGACTATTACTCGCTCTCGGGTTTCCTCCAGAGTAGCGACTTCCGGCAGGTGCGCTTTGATGCGGTCGAAAACAACCGTCAGATCGCCGATCTTTTAGAGCATCTAGATTCCAGCTTTAGATCGCAGGTAGCAGACGCCATCCACAGCAGCGGCCTAACGCTGCCCGAGTTCGAAGGGCCAGCGGACGACATCAAACCGTTTGTAGTAGTGGACTATGGCGCAATAGAAACAGCGGATTTCTTACAAGACGGCTTTATCTTCGGCCAGCAGCCGCGGCGTATCGGAGATGCTTGGTTGGATACTCGCCAGGAACAGCCGGGGCTGGCTTTTGCCAATAACACTTTTGCGGTCAGCGATCCATTCTGGAACGGGATGGAATCCACATCAGAGAAGGGCGTCTCGAACAAGGATAAACTCGTAACTCTGCCACTAAGTGGGCGCTCGCTGCGCACGCCAACGTTCACACTAACTAGCGGTGACGTGGGCTGTCGAGTTCATGGAGAGGGGCACGTATTCGCCTGCGTCGACTCGCATCGTCTGATTGCCGGTCCGTTGCATGGCGAAACCATCGAAGCGATTGTCCCCAGCAAAAAGTGGATCATGCTCGATTTGAATCGCTATGTCGGACACCAAATACATCTGGAATTCGTACCAGCGGTGGATGCTCAGCTAGAGGTCTACTGTGTCACATTGGGCGCACCGCTTGATGTCTATCAAAGTATTGACCAGCGACTAACTTCCAATTCTGAGAAAGTATCGAACTATTCGCATGCCGTCCAAGCTGAGCTGGCGGAGACAATGGCACAGATCGTAGCTGACTGGGCCCAGCGCAGGTCGCAACTTCGATCGAATCTAGTACTTCGTTCGCGGCTAGCGATGGCGATGGTCGATGGTAGCAGCGAGGACGATCATATCTTAATACGCGGCAACTCATCGCAGCCTGGAGCCGTCGAGCCGCGGCATTTTCTGTCTGCAATTAGCGGAACTGAACTCATTCATATCGAGCGGGGCAGCGGCCGACTCGAGCTGGCGCATCACATCAACGACCCGTCGAATCCTTTGACCCATCGCGTGATAGTCAATCGAATCTGGCACTATCTTCTCGGTCGTGGCATTGTCTCCACGACGGACGATTTTGGTCTGCTCGGGCAGAGGCCCACCCATCCCGAGCTACTGGACTTTTTGACACATATGTTCAGGACAGAGGGTCAGAGTATCAAACAATTGATTCGCACAATCGTACTCTCGCGGACCTATCAAATGTCCAGCTTTCCGGATGAAGAGTCGGTCGCGAAGGATCCCAAAAACCTTTTATGGCATTATCGACCGCCGAAGCGATTGGAGGGTGAAGCCATTCGCGATGCATTGCTGGCGACTTCTGGGGAGCTTGACACACAGCAATTTGGCGAATCTGTTCCAGTCTATTTGACTGAGTTTATGGAGGGTCGCGGCCGACCAGCACTTAGCGGGCCTTTGGATGGCGGCAGGCGCAGATCGATCTATACCGCCGTCCGACGGAACTTCCTATCACCTTTCATGCTGACGTTCGACACGCCAGCACCGTTCAGTTCGATGGGGCGACGCAATGTATCGAACGTTCCCGCCCAAGCCCTCATTTTGATGAACGATCCGTTTGTCGTCGCTCAGTCAAGAAAGTGGGCCCAGCGGACGATTGCACAGATTCCCAGTGTCGAAGCTCGTGTGACTGACATGTTTACTTGCGCATTCGCACGCAGTCCGACCGCAGTCGAATTGGGCTTAGCCATGGAGTTCGTCGAGAACCAATGTGCTTCGCGCGGATGCGACCAAAACGAAATCGATGTATGGTCGGGTCTGGCTCACGCCCTGATCAATTCCAAAGAGTTCATTTTCCTGCGATAGAGTTAGCCCTGCTGTGAAAACAACCTTCCTTCAACATTCGTTCCAGCCACAAAGCAGTGGCAGCACCCCCTACTCGCGTCGCGAGATGCTCAGTGCCTGTGCGAGCGGATTTGGTGCGGTGGCTCTGGCTGGCCTAATGAGCAAACGGGCATTTGGCGATGGGCTGGCGGCGACTAGTGGACTCGTTGCGGCTGGGCACGGATGTCATCACGTGGCAGGTGCGAAAAATGTCATCTTTTTGTATATGGATGGCGGTCCCTCGCAAGTCGATACGTTCGATCCAAAACCATTGCTCGACCAATTCGATGGGCAAGACCCAAGCAAATTGTTCAACGTAGAACCCACCCAGTTCAATAAGAATGGCAACGTTCTGGCCAGTCCCTGGAAGTTTAAAACCTACGGGCAGGCCGGTATCCCTGTCAGCGATTTGTTCCCGCATGTAGCGACCTGCGTAGACGAGCTGGCTGTGATTCGTTCGATGGTGTCCGAGTTTCCGGAGCATACATTTGCAAATTATTTTTTGCATACCGGCAGCGGACTTCAGGGACGCCCTTGTATGGGGGCCTGGGTCAATTACGGATTGGGCAGCGAGTGCGAAAACCTGCCTGGCTTTGTTGTCATCAACGGCGGACTGATCCCACCAGGCGGTTTGGACTGTTTTGGAAATGGCTTTCTTCCGGCCAGCTATCAAGGTTCGATCTTCAAGCCGGCGGGCAGTGGTGTAGCCAACATTCAGCGCACCGAGTCCACCGACACCTACCAGCGACTTAAGCTCGACTTGGTGGCTCAACTGGACCATTTTGCAGTCGACCAATTCGGGAGACACGATGGTATCGAATCTGCGATTCGCAATTATGAGCTGGCCTACGAAATGCAGATGGCGGTACCGGAGGTCATGTCGCTAGCCGATGAACCCATGCATATGCAACGCATGTACGGATTGGAATCAGCCTACGAACCAACCCGTATTTACGCTGCACAGTGCTTGTTAGCGCGAAGGATGATCGAAAAGGGCGTGCGTTTCGTCGAGCTGACATGTCCACAGGTCGGTGGAGATCGCTGGGACCAACACAGCAATCTCAAGAAAGGCCATGAGAATAACGCGCTGGCCGTGGATCAACCGATCGCGGCCTTGTTAAAAGACCTGCGGCAGCGCGGTTTGCTCGATGAAACTCTGGTCGTGTGGGCTGGCGAGTTTGGGCGTACGCCGTTTGCCCAAGGAAAAGATGGGCGAGATCATAACCAGTTCGGTTTCACGGTTTGGTTGGCCGGAGGAGGTGTTAGGCCCGGTATCATCTACGGTGCAACGGACGAGTGGGGTTACAAAGCTATTGAAAATCGCGTCGAGATCCATGATCTCCACGCCACGATGTTGCATCTTTTGGGTGTCGATCATAAGCGATCAACTTTTCGATTCGGCGGTCGCGACATGCGCTTGACCGATATCAAGGGCCATCTCGTCGACGCCGTCATCGCCTAATATAAATTTCCATCAACTTCAACTTAAACTTAAACGATTGCTTCCTGATCTAAGGTTTAAGTTCGAGTTTGAGTTTAAGTTCGAGTTTAGTTGACGGGAATTATGAGCGGCGATTTCGGTCCGAAGAAGCTTTTCCATCTGACACCTGCGGCTTGCGCCCAGGCCGCTACGTGTTCTCCGTTATAATTTCCTGGTGAAACTCAAACGCCAGCCGTGTGCACCCCTCGTGCGGCGAGGCGCACGGCTAGCGCCTGAGGTTCACAACGGGACGGAACTTGCGGTTTTTCACATTGGCGCTTTTCAAAATGGCACAGTCCATCTAATCCTAAGTCGAAATAAATTCATGCGAATTATCGTGATGGGCACTGGACCATTTGCCGTTCCAACATGCAAACGCTTGTTAGCTGAAGGTCACGACATTCCACTGGTAGTGACTCGTCCTGTTGCCGATCCTACCGCCAAAACGCAGCCTGTGCGCCCAGTATTCGATTGGGCCTCCCAGGCGGGCATCGACGTCTATGCCCCACCGAGTATCAACACGGCGGAAGCTACTGCGACCGTCGCTGGCTACCAAGCGGACCTGCTATTTGTTTGCGATTATGGGCAAATACTTTCCCGCGAATGTCTCGCGACGACACGGTTGGGCGGGATCAATCTACACGGCTCGATTCTGCCCAGGCATCGCGGGGCTGCACCGGTACAGTGGACGCTACTCAGCGGCGACATGGAAGCCGGCGTAACGGTGATTCACATGACTCCGCGACTCGATGGAGGTCCGGCACTGGCCATCGCGCGAACTGCCATCCATGACGACGAGACGGCAGAAGAGCTCGAACCCCGCTTAGCGGTACTGGGGGTTGAGGCTACGCTGTCATCAATCTTACAGCTGAGCCAGTGGGATGGTACGAGCCCCATAGGTGAAATGCAAGATAGCGGACTAGTCACCAAAGCACCGCGACTCTCCAAAGCCGATGGTCAACTGAACTTTGCAGAACCGGCGGACAAACTGTTACGGCGTGTTCGAGCGTGCCAGCCTTGGCCAGGAACCTTTGCCGAACTGACTTGGCCCGAGGGCAAGCACATGCGTGTCATCATGCGTGACGCGCGGTCGATAACACGAACCATCCCAGTGTTGGCGGGTGCCCTGCCGGGCACCGCGATACCCATCACTGCCGAGGACATCCAGCAAGCTTGGCCAAAACCGTGGAGCAAAATGTTGGCCGTTGCCACTGGGCAAGGCCTGTTCCTAATCGCTCGAATTCAGCCGGCAGGCAAGCAGGAAATGGGTGTCGACGAATTCTTGCGGGGCCATCCGATCAAGACGACGGCCCAATTCGCTTTACCTCAGCCAAGTCAAATCCCAACTACTACCAACCCATAACCATGTTGCTTTCGATGACCTTACGGGCTTTTTCAAGGTCGCTGCCCGTCTCGTGCATGTACAAGCGAATTGCGTGGAGTTTGTCACCGGAAGACTTCGATAGGCAATCGCGAGCGATGCCGCAAATGTCCATCCGTGAGGTCAATCCCAAGACACCTTTGGAAATCACCCAAGTGTCACGCGGACGCTTGGTCATCCGAATTACGGCGTCGCCAGCGTAGGCGTCTTTGACCACTTCGCGAGCCGCCTGTTCGTCGGCAGCCCAAGTTATGATAATGTGCGAGTCGGTTTCGATTTCGTAGAGTGGCATAACTTTCAATCCAAATTCGATGGCTTGTAAGCCCGTCTCAATTGCCATTTGCGACAAATGCCTCTATGGCCGATACTGTAAATTGTCGACAAATCACTCACGTAGCATAACCTAGAGTCCCAGTACCTGTGAAGGTCGATCGAAAAAACAAACTTTCACAGGGTTTTGACTGGCAATCGTCACTGTGTTAGGGGCAATCGTCAGTGTATTCTTGGTCGCCGGAAAGGCCTACAGTTTGAAATCGAGAACTTTTTGGAACTCGCTCATCGTTCTTTGCACGATTGGGTTGGTCGTGCTGCCTGTTACGGCAAATCTTTACCAAACCGAGGTTGCGCGTTGGTATCTGGCTGATGCGACCAATCAACTGGACCATGACTCGGGGGCGGGCAAGTCGCAGCTGGATTCTGCGGCCAAGTGGGTCGAGGACATAACGGCTCTGCGCGACTATTGGTTGTTCAAGGCCAAGCAGGCTTTCGTGTCAGACCCCGAATCGCTGCCGAGGGTTATCAAGCAAGCCGTTGAGCGTAATATCTCCAACTACGTTGTGGGCGATTACTATTCCAACAAATTGGCCACCCAATCACGCTTTGCCGAAGCCGTCGACGTGCTGGAAGCCAGCTGTCCACCAGCGCTGCGCCAGGAAACAATTATTTTGAACCAGCTCGCTTATTTTCGTTCGCTGGCCGCCCAAGAATTAGAAATAGCGCTGGCGGACATCAACAAAGCACTGGAAAGCCTGCCCGACAACGAGGCGATGCGCGATACGCGAGCTTGGGTACTCTTTCAAATGGGTAGGCTGGACGAGGCCCTGGCGGATGCCAATTTTGTGATCGAGTCGGTTGAAAACAGTTCTTCCAGCGCGGGAGTCGTGGGCGTGGCGCTGGGCTGGCTGGAGAGAAATCTGGCTGGCCCAGCCGAGGCCCGCTCGTCCGACAAGATATTGACGCAGCGCGAAGCCGGTCCGCTCTGGACCATTGGCACGCTCTATTACCATCGCGCCAAGATCCTCGAAGCATTGGGACGAAGCGACGAGGCAGAAGCCGACTACAGATGGCTCCGCGAGCGTAGCTTGCCCACAGACGACCGCCTTTTCTAATAGTTCTCGCCGCTAGCCACTACGCGTAGGACGTTACTCGGCTCCCACCTCGCAACATACGTTCCCTCCCACGATCGCAGTCGTCAATAAGACGCTCTGCGAGCTGAAGGTCGTCGGTGCGGTATGAAACGAACACGCTGCACAAAGTTTGCTGTACGCGATCTTGCAGAACTCTCGGCTAGTGAAGCTGATCAACTTTGGTGAGAGTGCACCATCGGGGTCACAGCACACCATCGGGGTCACAGCATGTTCATGGCTTACGGGACGCAACTTCCTTCTGTCCCACCGGATGGACAGATGAAAGATGCGCATGATATCAGCCCAGTGGGACTGCGACGCTAGCCTATTGTCATTGTCTCACACCCCGGCTCTACAATCCGTGCTAGCCAATTCCGTCATACGAAACTCCCCTCCCACAATCTCTGCTTGCACTGCAGGTCAACGGGCACACAACTGGAACTGCGCAGACGCTAAGCCAAACCAATTCGTATAGAGGTGGCCCGCTCGAAGCGAAGCGTCTCAGTTCAACGGACTATCTATCCGGCCGTCCCCGCTGCGCTCTCAGTTGGGTTAGATAGCCACCGTTTGCCAATCTCAGAGAGGAGGTCTACCACCTGACTTTGCTTTTTACACTAGCCTGCTTACTTGCAACTGATCCAGTAATCGCTGCAGTTGAGCAACCCAGCGGCGCATGGGTAGTGCAAACCACATCTTTGAATTTGACGACAAAGGACAGAAACAACGTCGCCCACGAGCCGCCAGATTGCTATTTGATTTTCGGCAATTCATCAATGATCCTGCTCTTTCAAAAAGAATGTGGGAAGAAGAATGTATTTGCGCAAACCCAGTCGAAGTGCCGTTTACTTGCCAACCACCGCCGCATGACCTTTTTGATCGTTCCATCATTTCTCCTCTTCGCTCCTAAGTATGATTTTTTTGCCCCCATTCTTCTGCCAGATCCCCCTGCGGTGGTTACACTTTCACGGATGCTGGGTCTCACGTTGAAAGGCGTGCTCGTTTTTTGGGCTGGCTCGCCAAGCGGCAATTCGATAGCGGATTGGCTACAATAGAAGCTTCGAGAATGTGTTAGGCGCGAGTCAGGGAATTGCTGATTTTACCCCTAGATTGCTGATTTTACCCCTAGCGATCTCCCCAAGAGGGAATTTAGTAATGCTGCTTTCAACTTTGCTGGCTGTGGCGCTAGTTGCTCAACTTCAGACGGTCGACCCGTTGGTCGAGTATCGAGCCGAGGCCGCCTCGCGATGGGATGCCGAAATTCAAAAACTTGAGGAACTAGATCAGATCGAGAAAGATCCCGAGGGCGCTGTACTTTTCCTGGGTAGTTCTAGTATCCGGCGATGGGAGACGATCGCCGAGGATCTCGCGCCCTGGCCAGTCATTCGCCGCGGTTATGGCGGAGCTCGCTTCTCTGACATGGCTGTTTTCGTCGAACGTTTGATCAAGCGTCATCGGTTCCAAGCCGCTGTTATTTTTGTAGGCAATGATATTGCAGGTACCGAAAAAGACAAAACGCCAGCCGAAGTGCTGCGGCTGGTTAAGTTGATCGTGGGCACGATCCACGCGCAAGACGATGACGCAGAAATTTTCTTAATCGGTATCACGCCCACTCCTTCACGATTCCAGGTCTGGGAGCAGATCCAGCGGGCCAACGCGCTCATAGCCGACTATTGCGCAGCGACGGACAAGCTGCACTTCATTCGCACCGACGCAATTTTTCTAGATGAGTCGGGCAAACCGCGCGAGTCGCTGTTCGTCGAGGACCGACTGCATTTGAATGAAGCCGGATATCAACTTTGGTCGGCGACTATCCGCAGTCATTTCGAAAAAGTACTCGTTGCACCAAGTGAACAAAAATAGTCGTCAGGGTGTATCGAGTTCCAATTCTACTAGCTTTTCGGCGTACCAAACCGGTTCACCAGCGGGAAGTCCAGGGCGATTTTTGCCACTGGCTGACAGGTAGGCGTTTCGAAGCAACTTCATGCGGCTCAGGGCGGTTTCGATCTGCTCTGGGCTCGGGTAGCTGTCTAACAGGGCTTGTGGTGCCCGCAGACTGGCCATGATCGTCTTGGCCACGACTTCATGCGCTTCGCTGCCGAAATGTACACCGTCTTTCGAATAGGAAAACGCGGCGTCGAAGCTCAGATGCTGCTCTTTGCTGACTAAGAGCGGCGAGCGAATATCGATGACTGCGTCCGCACCCATCTCGTTCTTCAAACACCACGCGGCTTGTTCGACTAAGACATCATCATAGCGTTGGTAGGGCGCAAAAAAGGCATAGCGACCCGTATCGGCTGGCCCAAACTTACCTGCCTTTGAGACGGGCTCGGGCTCGAAAATGGGTGGTGTCAAACATATGAATATCGCTCCGCTGGCATGAACCTGATCCGCCAATTGCTTCATGCCCGCCTTGTAGGCTTCTAGGCGCTCCGAACTTGGTGGGTCATAGATACCATCATTCATGCCATAACACGCAAATACCACTTTGGCTCGCGTCATTGTCAGTGTTTTGCTTAGCCGCTCGTGGACGCAGGGTCGCTTGAAGGGGTGATCGATTTCGGACAGCCCCGAAGCGGTCTCACTCGATACGCCCATGTTTAGTACGCGGACGCTTGGCTGTGATTCTCTGAGCCAAGCATCCAATATGGCGACATAGCCACCGGCGTACGTATTGGAATCCCCTAGAAAGACCCACGGAGCTTTCGATGTCAACTCTTCCCAAGCAATGGGTGCAGCGTTTTCAAGTGGAGAGGTTTGCGAGAAAAGTACCGATTGAAGTCCACCGACTAGAACTATAGAAATACAAACAGCACGCGACATGATTGGCCTCATCAAGTGGTATTCACCAAGGAGCTTTACGGCTTAAGCCCTTAAACTTCAACTTCAACTTCAACCCATCGAAGAGTTGACAGTTCAAGTTCAAGTTTAAGTTTAACCTAATGTTTTGTAGTTTCAGCCTGGGGATAGTGGAACCATCCGCGTGAGCGCTTGCGAGGCGGAGCCTCGAAGACAGCTCGTTACTCGGTAGGAGCCTAGAAACGAGCTGTAGACGAGCTGTCCAGGTTCCAGTTTACGTTCGAGAAAACTTCTCATCGAAATCGATCATCACCTCGATCCTACCATCGTGTATGATAAAGTTCCGTGCCGATCATCTCTACATACAAAAAAGGGGAATTTCAAGATGTCTCGACACCCTGCGTTTTGGGCCGCTACGTTGTGCTTTTTTACGCTTGAACTTCAATTGATCGCTGAGGAAACTAGCCCAAGTCCGCTGGCGGTCTTTGAACAGCGAATTATGCCAATCTTTGCTTCGCCCAAACCGTCGAGCTGCATCCAGTGCCATCTCGCCTCCGTGGACTTGAAGAACTACATCCTGCCAACCAGCCAAGCTACTTTTCAGGCTTTGCGAAATCAGGGACTGATCAATGTCGATGCTCCACTGGAATCGAAAATTCTGCAATTGATCGCGATGGGCGATAAAGACGCGGACCAGGGTGCCAAATTGATTCATGCCAAGACTCGGCAGGCAGAGCGCGCGGCCTTCGCGGCCTGGATCGAAGCTTGTTGCCAAGACAAGGTGCTCCTCGCATCGCAGCCAAACCGAGAACCTAGTACTGAGAGTGCCCAACAAACAGTCGGTCCCGAGAAGCCGCTCGCCGTGGTACGTTACAATCGCAAGGATCGATTGCTAGACTCATTTGTGCGCAACATCTGGTCGCAGCGCATGCGCTGCTTTCCGTGCCATACGCCGCATGAGATCGACCTCGACAATCCGATGCACAAGCAGCCTGGCGAGCGACATGCGGACTACGTCCAAGAGTTTGGTCAGAAGATGAATTTGTTTCTGGAGACACCAGAAAAGACCCTGAATAGCTGGATCGCTAGCAGCCGCAAGGAGCGTGAAAATCATTTGCCGCTTATCAACGCCAAGACTCCAGCCAACAGCCTAATTCTGCTCAAGCCCACGGCCAAGGTTCCGGGCAAAGATGAAAATGGGCTGGTCGTAGGGCCATCGTCGGTGCTCCCAGTCTCGCACGTGGGCGGACTCAAAATGCACATCCACGACCAATCATACAAATCATTTTTGACTTGGCTTGAAGACTTCGCGCGCGTTGACTCCGACACCTATGCAGAAGAAAGCGATCTGCCTCAAGACAACTGGTTCCCCACCGAGCAGGTTGTAAGGATTTCGGATGTTAGCGATGCTTGGCCCGTGCTCGCAACGGTGCAGGTCTTTGTCTTTGCGTGGGACGAGCACACCTCCGCTTGGTCCACATCACCGACCGCATTTACGCAGGCGCTGATCACGCCCAAGCGGATGGTCAATGGCCCGCTGTTTCGAATGGCCAGTCCCACGCAGAAAGTACAATGGACCCGCGGCGAGATGGCTCGTTTGGAGCCTGGCAAGTACCTGATCCGCGTTTGTCTCGATCGGAATCAGCAATTGAACGAGCATCCAGAAGTGCTATTGCACGATGCGAAGTCGGACATGTTGCAAACCGAGATTGAAGCCGTTTGGAAGGACGGCTTTAAAGACGCAGAGCTGATCGATGGTGGACAAATGAAATGATGCAAACGCCTAAAAAGCCACGGCATGGCGCAGTGGCCGTATTAGTCGAGGAAGAGCGATTCCTAGTGATTCGCCGCAGCTCGTTTGTGCGCGCACCGAATTTATTGTGCTTCGCAGGTGGGACGATCGAAGCCGGCGAGACTCCGCAGCAAGCTATCGTGCGCGAGCTGTTCGAAGAACTTGCACTCGAAGCGGAAGCCAAGGAACACATTTGGCAAAGCAGGACGTCCTGGGGCACATTGCTCGACTGGGTGCTGGTAGAACGCCGCGCGGGTTGCAAACCCATAGCCGCTCCGGCCGAGGTTGCCGAGTGGATGTGGCTGAGCCCCGAAGCACTTTTGGCCCACCCCGACCTACTTCCAAGCGTGCCTGCGTTCTTCAGCGCATGGGCCAATGGCTTGCTTACGCTACCCGTACGAGCTGGCTCGGCAAACCCGGCTTGGCGTGATCTGTGATCGAGCCGACAGTACCATCTTGGAATTCGTCCGACTACCAACTGCTGGATTTTGGTGGCGGACGAAAGCTGGAACGCTTGGGCGGTATTATTCTGGATCGTCCTTGTCCCGCAGCGATGATCCACTCGGCAGCTCGGCCCTCAGACTGGCCGTTAGCTCGTGCAAAACTGGATAGCGAAGGGAATATAGTCGCTGGCGAAGTTCCGCGTGGCAACTGGTGTGCCGTGTTTGGCCCCGTGGTATTCAATCTGAAAATCACGCCCTTCGGACATGTCGGTCTATTTCCAGAACAGGCGCCAAATTGGCGTTGGCTGAGTCAAGCGGCGACGAAAATATCCACAGAATTTCATAGGCCAGCTCGGTCGCTCAATCTTTTTGCTTATACCGGTGGGACCACGCTGGCTCTCGCCAATGCTGGTGCTGAGGTCGTGCATGTGGATGCATCAGCTCCGGCCGTGAAGTGGGCGCGCAGCAATGCGGTCAGCAGCCATCTTAACGAGCGACCCATCCGCTGGATTGTTGAAGATGCCCGCAAGTTCGTCGCCCGCGAATTAAAACGGGGCAATGCCTACGACATTGTGGTGCTGGACCCGCCCAGCTACGGACATGGCCCCAGCGGTTTACGCTGGTCCATCGAACAGGACCTCCAGCGATTGCTAAACGATTGCATCAAGCTGCTCGCTAGCCCACGCGGCTTACTATTGCTGACAGCGCACAGCGATGCGATCGACGAGTTCGTCGTTTCCGGTTGGTTGCGCGAACCACTGCAAAGAAAATTTTCTAGTGCCATGGATCAGCACTCGTTGGAACATGGTCGCTTACAGCTTCACTCGTCGCATGCGCAATCACTCGACGCGGGCTATTTCGTGCGCGGATCATGCTAGCTATGCGGCCTGCCGGAAAAGATTTTTGGCGTTCTTGGCTGGTAGCGCGATTACGTGCTTTACACGATGCATAACTTTTCTCAGAATGTGGCTCGCCCGCATGAGCCGTGCGGAATGTGACACGAACCTCGTAATACGGTAGCACGGATGTTGCGACTTTCTGTTAACGAACTCTCTACATTTCGTTGGTCGTTCGAAGAAGATGTAATTCACTATCATGAGGTCGGTTTCGAGGCCATTGGAATATGGCGTCCCAAGTTGGCCGACTACGGAGAGGAGAAGGGGCTCGAGCTGATTCGCGAGCACAACCTGGCGATATCCTCGCTACAGTGGATTGGGGGCTTTACTGGAAGCGATGGTCGTAGTTATCGCGAAAGTATGTATGACGCGCTGGACACGATTCAACTAGCGGCAGATATTGGCACTGAAAATGTCGTCGTCTTGGCGGGAGCGCGTGGCGGACACACCAAGAGTCATGCCAATCGACTCCTGCGGACAGCGCTGAAAGAGCTTTCTGAAGCGGCTCAGGCCGTAGGAGTTCACTTGGCGATCGAACCGATGCACGTCGGTTGTGCGCACCAGTGGTCATTTCTCAATACGATACCGCAGTGTCTGGAAATCATATCAGCGATCGGTAATCCGCATCTAGGAATCGTTTTCGACTGCTATCATCTTGCCCAAGATTTACCCTCGGTACCTTGGCTCAAGTCGATCCTGCCGTTTGTAAAGCTCGTGCAGTTAGGCGACGCCAAACACGCGCCGATGGGCGAGCAGAATCGCTGCCTACTGGGCCATGGCTGTGTGCCACTGGCAAATATCGTTTCGGTTTTTCAGGAGAGCGGTTACTCTGGATTTTACGAAATTGAAATCGTTGGGCGCGAAGTGGAAAACATGCGGTACGAGCATATCTTGGGTGCCGCCAGGCAGGTCACCGACGATTGGGAACTTGCAGAAGGCCATTAGGCAACCTGTACAGATTTCAATAACTCGTTGATCGCGATACAATGGCAAAACGATCCCAGTATTACCATCACGTGCCATAGAGAATGAGCGAACCAAGATTTGTGAGTTCTGATTAAAAACAGAATTCCGAGCGTATAGCTCAAGCCGCCGATGAACAACCAAGCGAAGCAGATCCATGGAGTTCGCGGGATCAGCGTCATCGCCGGCAACCAGCCCAGCATGACATACGTTACGGTAGAAGAGGTGTCAATGTTATAGTAAGCGCAGACCTTCGCGTAAAATCCCCACAGCGCCGCAGCCCAGATCATTGCTAAAATAATTGCCGACCAACTTGGTGGGCTTCCCTCCCATACAAATGGCGAATAGGTGCCCGCGATCATCAAGTAGATCGTACCCTGGTCCCAAGCACGCATGCGACCTCGCCATTTAGGTTCCATGAGGACGTGCGATAACGTGGAGCTTAGGTACACCAGCGCCATCGAAGCCGCAAACACGATGCACCACAAACGCAATCCGACCGATTGAAGTGTCGTCGCATTCCAAAAAAAGTAGGCTGCAAATAAGCTCAAGAAGAAACCCAGTCCGTGGGTTATCGTGTTGGCGAGCTCATCCCGCGGTATTGTGGGTCGCTCGTTTTGATCTGCTTTTTTCTTCGGTACTTCGGTCACTGTCGCACTCGGGAAGGGGCCTACGGCTAGCACGGACTTTACTATAGCGACAATGCGGCATTTGGCGACTTATGGAGCGTCCAGATTCCTGGGAAGCTAGCAACAATTCTTAAAAAATGTCTCTGAGAAATCGCTGCCAGACGTAAAAACTCGTCTAGGGCTCTAGCCGCCGACTTGCTACCATTCGGCCGACTTCGTGCAGTTGCACATTATCCGCCAATGGTTACGCGTCAGGGAAGATGCAATGCTACGGTTCTCTACGGTCTGCACAGTATTATTATTGCTCATAGCCAAACCGAGTTTGCTCCTTTTTGGGCAGCAACCCGCGATGACGCCGCAACAACAGGCGGAGGCTGCCGCACAGTATCAGCAAGCGGTTCAGCAGCAACAGGAGCTCATGCAACAGGGTAGGCCGGCTCCGACGGTGGTCGTCCGAGCCGACATGGCGATCGCTGCTGGAATTGCACAAGCCACGCAAGCTCCGTTCGAAGCACTCAACGCGGAACAGACAAACTACCTCGACCAAGTACTTACGGCTTGGGAACAGCACACAGCGGTCATCCAGCAATACCAGTGTACGCTCTCGCGCTGGCAGTACGACCCGACGCAACATCCCGAATGGCCCGCCGTTGTCGACAAGGGTGTATTGCAATACGCCAAGCCCGACAAAGGACTCTTCCGCATCGACGAACGGCAGACGATTGCCGATAAGGGACCTCCCGTCACCTACCGACCCAGCGGAAAATTTGGCGAGTACTGGGTGTGTGATGGCGAGTACATCCACATTCGCGACCGTAACGAAAAGAAATCCATGAAGATTCAGTTGGCACCCGAGCAACGGCATCAGGGCATCCACAACAGCCCATTGCCCTTCCTGTTTGGTGTCAAGGCAGCCGAAATCAAGGAGCGCTATTGGGTTCGTCCAGTACCACCGCCTGAGGGCAGCCAAGACGTA
The DNA here is from genome assembly GCA_041741955.1 of Pirellulaceae bacterium. Lineage (GTDB taxonomy): Bacteria > Planctomycetota > Planctomycetia > Pirellulales > Pirellulaceae > Aureliella. The sequence continues at coordinate 20,567 of JBGSJL010000303.1, forward strand.
TGGCTCGAAGCCTACCCCAAGCGACTCGATGACGCCGGCAATTATTTGAAGGTGCAGGTAGTACTCGACGCGAAGGATGTTTTGCCGCGCGCCCTGATTGTCTTCTTGCCGCAATGGGAGCCTGCGCATCCACATCGCGAGGTCTATGAGTTCACCGACCGCAAGAAGGAATGGAATCTACTGGACGCCATGCGGCAAAAGCTGTTCATGAAAGAGTTTATTGAAACCAATTTGCCAGCCGGCTGGCAAGTCATCGTCGAACCGTACATCGATCCGCAGGAAGCGGCTCAACCGGGGCAGGGAAGCCCCAACCCTCCACAGCGAGTTGCCCAGCCACCAGCCACTCAACAACAACGGCGATAGAGCGGCACCTTGGTCCCCAACGCAACTACAAAAAGTGTGGCACCTTGGTCCCCAACGTAGTAAGTACTTCTCTGTCGGGAGCACCTAGCCACCATGGCTACACTAGCCGCGTAAAATCCTGCAGCCCAATGGGTTCGCGGCAATTGAACGGTTCACCGTACTTGGTTCCGATCATCTTTCCCCAGTAGGCCGCCTCGTCGCGAACCCGCTCGTGAAAACTGGGCGACTGTTGCTCGCGACCGACCGTGAATTGGCTGGCGTAACATGCAATCGATTCGGCTTTGCGCGCCCACTGGTCGGAGATATCCAGTACGAAAGCGGGCTGCGCAACATGCTTTAGGTGGACGCAGTAATAGTGGAAAACGCGCTGAGGATGGTAGGGCTCGCCGGCCAGATCGCTCTTGGTCAGCTTAGACCAAAATCGCGCCGCCTCGATCAACTCTGTGGCAGCCAGATGGTCGGGGTGAGCATCTTCCCAGTAGGGTGCGAACAACCACTTGGGCTTCACGCGTCGAAAGACGTTCGCCAATTTTGCACGAGCTTCCAAGGTGGGTTGCAGGGCGCGATTGGGCAGCCCCAAGTTCTCGCGCCATGGCAGTCCCAAAACGCAACTGGCGGCTTGGGTTTCAGCCTCTCGAATCTCGACAGCGCCAAACGGTGTTGGTTCGCCATTGGTCAGGTCCAGAACACCAACACGCCAACCTAGGTCGATCATTTTTGCGATAGCACCGCCCATCCCCAGCTCTGCGTCATCTGGGTGCGGTGCGATCACCAGCATGTCCAACAAGTCCGATGCTTTTTCCTGGCTCACAGTTCAATTCCCTATTTCGTCAGCGGTAGGATGACACAGGCGGCTTCGTCGGAGTTCCGCATCAGCAGGCGGTCGCCGGATAGGGCTGCGGTGTTCCAAGTAACATCGCCAAGCACGTCTAGCTTGTCGACTTCCTGCAGCCCATCGGGCGTAGCGCGCACCAGTACAACTTCGCCGTTTTCGGCGGTGATCAGCAGGTGGCTACCGACCAGCAGCACTTGCCCTTGTCGATAGCGTCCTGCTTTCCACTTTCGAGTTCCATCTTTCAAATCGAGGCAGTCCAGAATTCCGTCGCTCAGCCCATATGCGTAGCCGTCATGGATGACGCTGCTGGTGAATTTGGTACGCAGACCCGATGGGTTAGTCCAGGCGGGCTCGACCACCCATTTTCCCTCGCGCAAGGCTACATCCAGCATTTGAGAGCCTTCACCGTAGCCCTTTGAGATCAAGACTCGCGAATCGCTCACCACGACGGGCTGAGAGACCGATGCGCTGCTGTTACTTTTTCCGGGCCAGGGAACCGACCACAGCAAATCGCCGTTTTCCGGTGAATAGCCACCCACCATTTGCTCGCTGGTCAACAGAATTTGTGGCACACCTGCCAGCGTGACGAAGCTGGGGGATGAGTAGCTGATCTGATCCGTGCCGCCGCGCCATAGTTCATTACCGCTATTGCAATCCAAGGCGATCAAGGTGCTTAAGTTTGCTCCCGCGCCGCCCAGTGGGATGATGACCTTGTTCGCGAAAACCAACGGCGAAGCGGATCTACCCCAGGCGACGCGCTCCTCGAAACTCGCTTGCGAAGTGCGTCCCAGTTTAAGCAATTCGCGCATCCAGACTTCGCGACCTGTGGCAAGCTCTAGGCAAACGATTTGACTGACTGCGGAGCAGGCGTAGACGCGATCATTGGCAATCGTGGGCGTACTACGTGGGCCGACTCCGCCTAACACATTGGTATGCTTGCTGTCCATCGGAAATATCCAAAGCAGCCCGCCGCTTTTGACATTGTACGCGGTCACCCATTCTTGGTCCTCGCGCTGTTCCATCGTAATGGCCACGTCGCCCTGTACGGAGAAGCCCGACCAACCTTCACCGACACTCTGCTTCCAAGCGATTCGTGGCGGCCGCGATTTCCAGTCTTCGTCGATCGAAACATTGGGAATCATCGCGTCGCGATTTCTGCCGAGGAACTGTGGGAAATCGGTCTCAGATTGCTGCCTGAGTTCAATCGCTATCCCGCCGAGTTCCGGGCCAGCGGTCGCTTCGGTTCCCACCAGGTTTGCATCGGATTGCCAGCGATAACTGAAGCGTGGTCTTAGCTCACCGTCGAGTCGCTTTACCTTGAAGATGGACAGCCACACTGCCAATGCCAATATTGGCGAGAAAAAAGTTAGCTTCCAGAGACTTCTTGGCAGCGAAGATAGATAGAGCCCTAGCGCCGCCAGCAGCCAACACAATGTGGCCAGCAGCGTGGTAAACACATTGGCTTCTGCAAAGTCATCTGTATGCGCCGTCCATTGGATAGGGACAATAGCGAGCAGACATGCAACTACGCCAACCCAAGGTAGGGCACGTCCCCAGACAAGCCATTTGGAGCGGCCTTTTGGCAGCTCGATCGACGAGGATTCGGGTGACATAGCCTGCCTTCCTAATGTGCTGTGCGTGTCAGTGCTGTCTAGTATCTTGCGAGTGCGAATAAGTGTATAAAGAACCAGCGACTTGACCAAGGTCTTGCTGCACAGGCTGAGCAGCCGTTGTAATAGATTGCCTGCTGTCCGGTTCTGCGCCGTTTGCTAATTTTTACGATTCAATTCATTGATTCGACGATGAGGACTCATGAGTTCAGATAGAAGCAGTGTAGAGGATATTGCCAAATTACGTTCGAACATTGAGTTGGCGGTGCTCGGAAAATCTGATGTGGTCAAGCTCGTCGTGACGGCACTATTGGCTGGCGAACATATTTTGCTCGAAGACGTCCCAGGTGTTGGCAAGACCCTGATCGCCAAAGCGTTGGCTCGTAGCCTCGACGGTCGCTTCACTCGATTGCAATTTACACCCGATCTGCTTCCGAGCGATATCACCGGCAGCAGTATTTATAATTCTTCTAGCGGGCAGTTCACTTTTAATCCCGGTCCGGTGTTCGCCAACGTTGTACTGGCCGACGAAGTCAATCGGGCTCCGCCGCGAACTCAGAGCGCGCTACTCGAAGCGATGGGCGAAGGGCAGGTCAGCGCGGACGGCGAAACGCACCGCTTACCCAATCCATTGTTGGTGATCGCTACCCAGAACCCGTTCGAGTTCGAAGGCACTTATCTTTTGCCAGAAAGCCAACTTGATCGGTTCTTGCTGCGAATTTCCGTGGGCTACCCCGAGCGCATCTACGAGAAAGACCTACTCAATTCGCATCGCGTGGGCGAGCCAGTTGATTCTTTAACGCCTGTCATCTCGATGCAGCGAATTGTTGAATTGCAGAGCATTGTACGAAACGTCCAGTTTGAAGACTCATTGGTGGACTACTTGCTCAATATCGTGCATGCGACCCGCGAAAGCGATGGATTGCAGGTAGGTGTTAGCACGCGCGGAGCATTGGCTTTTTACCGCGCCGCACAGGCCTTGGCAGTCGTTGAAAATCGCAATCATGTTGTCCCAGATGATATCAAGCGTCTGGCGATTCCAGTTCTAGCGCATCGTGTCGTTTCGCGTGGTATGTTGCCCGGCGCCGACAGATCAGCCGCTGAAGAGACTGTGCGAAAGCTGCTCGGCAGTCTGACGGTTCCAACATAGGAAGTGGTCTGCGATGGCCAGTACAGAAACGCCCCACGCATCCAACGGCAGCCTATTTGGCACGCTTTGGCATTCATGGTTGCGCAAGCGACGTCGGGATCGCGTACGAGCGCTATCGCAGATTCGTTTTCGCTTGACACGCGAGGGCGTGCACTATGTGGGCATCTTGCTCTTTATCTTCACGGGCGCCATCCTTCGCGATATCAACCTACTGATCTTATTGGCCGGTGCGATGATTGGACTGCTGTTGCTCCAATGGCGTTTCAATACCCGGACGCTAGTGGGCTTGTCCGCCTCGCGCCGCTTACCTCGCAACACTTCGGTCGGAAAGGCGACGGACATACCTGTAACGGTATCCAACCCCAAGCGCTGGCTGGGATCGTGGTTGATCCTGGTAGAAGATCCGTTGCGCAAGATGTTGCCAGCGTCGCGCAAGCTAACGGAAAAAGGACTTGCGGTGGTTTCGGAAATTCGCCCCAACAGTTCTAGTGCGTCGCAATACCAATTGACGTTCCACCAGCGCGGCCAGTTCCAGGTTGGCCCAAGCACCATATCCACGCGTTTCCCGCTCGGACTTGGGCGCGGTTCGAGAACTCTGGATAACACAGAGTTGATCACTGTCCTTCCCCGTCTAGGCACGCTATCGAGTCGGGTAGAAAGTCTGTTTCAACAGGAGATGAACGGCAATGCCCGGGCGGCTCCTCAAGCGGGCTTGCACGAAGCCGATTTTTACGGATTGAGGCCTTGGACGACTGGCGATTCCCGCCGCTGGATTCACTGGCGGACTACGGCTCGGCTGGGCGAGCTATCGGTTCGACAATTCGAACGACAACAGCGTCGCCAGGTTTGCGTGCTACTCGATTTGTATCGCCCAGCGGAACGCAAAAAGGAGAAAGAGGAGTTTGATGACAACGAGATCGAGCGAGCCATCTCGTTTTTGGCTACACTCGCGCACTGGACTGTCAAACGCGGCGGTGACCGCTTGGCCGTCGCGGTAGCCGCCAACGATCACTTCGCGCTTCCCAGCGTACAGAGTGCGGTCCTCGTCGAAAACCTACTAGAACGACTCGCCGTGGTCTCTACAAGCGACGCACCTAACTTAGTGCAGGCGCTTCACGGCCTTGCCATTCCGCTAATGAACAATCCACACTTGGTTGTCATTAGCACGCGCGAGGACCAATCCGACTTACTTCGCAAATCGTTGAAAGGTACGAACGGAAAGCTGTTTTCGCGGCTGAATGTTACATGGCTGAATGCCGCGCGAGGAGATTTGGAGCGGTTTTTCTCATGGACCTAGAAGCTGTAAAACGCCTCAGAAGAAGTTTAACGCTACACTTTGCCGTGATCGCCTGCCTAACGGCTATGCTGGTTGCAACGGGAAGTCAATCTTATTTTCTTCCGGTTTTCATTTTTTGTGTTTCGGTAACCGCCCTTGTCTTTGTGGATTGGCTGGAATGGTTCGAAATCGGACGAATCGGCAGCTACGTTGGAATGTTGGCTGCGACTGCGTTCTCTATGGTGACCTACTTCTACAACGCTTTTACCGTTCCATCGGAGAGTGGTCAGTTGTTAGCAATCGCTGGTCTACTGGTGTACCCCGAAGCGGTTTTGTTTTTTCAACGCAAGAATCTGCGTGTGTATGAACAGTTGGCGGTATTCCTGCTGCTAGAAATGATCGTGGCGGCGCTTGTCAACGACAATCTTCTGTTTGGGTTGCTGTTGTCGCCGATCATGATGCTGTGGGTATCTTCGCTCTTTCTGTTTTCACGTTATGCCACTCTGGTGCAAATCGACCCCTCGATCGAGACACCAGTACCCATTCTGGCGGAGATACTATACAAGCGATTTATGAAATCGGTTGTCGGCGAACCGCGTCGTCAGAACATCGTCACCAGCGTTTCTTCGATTCACGATGTTGCGGTCAATAGTGCACTACGACGTACGCTTCAGTCGTTTCCAATCGGGGCAGGTGCGATCGCGTTCGCTGCCTTCTTTTTCTATTTACTCCCTCGCACGGCTCCTAGTGAAATGAGTCCGTCCTTGGGTTTCGAGCCGCGCGTAGGCTTGCCCAAGACATTAAACATTGGTGTCGTTGGACGCCTGCTCAACGATCCGACTCCGGTCATGCGGGTTTCACTAACTCACGCCGAATCGGGCCAGCCGTACGAGCTGCTCCAACCGCCCTATTTACGGGCGCGTGTCATGGACACCTACGGTGTGAACAGTCGTAATACCTGGAGCACACAGGGCGAATGGATCTTCGGCGGCATCCACGAATATCGTCGGCTCAAAACGTTGGATTTCTTGGCTCTTCCTGCGGACACGAACCGGCAAATTGTAAACATTGAATTTGACGTCAAACGCCGCTTTGCAGCCACGCTGTATGCCTGCCCGCCACCCTATGCGCTCGAGGAAGAGCAAAGCATTCGCTTGAGCTATGACTACTTCAGTATGGTCATGGAAGAGAACGATCCAACCAAACTTCCTACTGGCAGATCGCTGGTGTACACCATGGGCTCTGCGGGTTTTGGGGAGCAAACGCAGCTTCGCGTATCTCCGGCGCTGATCGGCACCACGAATTTCTCCAACAGCCGCAACCTGTATAGTCTGCCCCGCGACTTTGGTGAATTTAGCCGTGTTGATAACTACCGCCGCGAGATCCTCGAACAGGCACGCGTGCAATCGGATGACCTGTTCGGGTCCGCTGCCGCCATCGAAGGACACCTTACCACTGGTCCATTCAGCTACACGCTCGACCTGCGTCCCCCCATCGACGCCGACATCGACCCGATGGAAGACTTCCTGCTCAATCAGCGCAGGGGGCATTGCCAGTACTTTGCTGCCGCCATGACCGTGATGCTGCGCCAGTGCGGGATTCCCGCTCGAATTGTAGTCGGCTATCGGCCGATCGAGTTCAACAGTTACGGGAAGTACTTTCCGGTCCGGCAGAGCGACGCGCATGCGTGGGTGGAAGCCCTATTTTCGCGTGAGGATTTGGTCGGTACCAGTTTGGAAAAGTGGTTAACAGGGGAAGAAAGCTTCTGGGTGCGTTTCGATCCCACGCCTTCGGCTGAAGGTGGTGCCGTGTCGATCATCCAGCAGCAGGGGCAAGCCATCGATTATGCAGAAAAGCTCTGGAAGGACTACGTTGTCGAAGGACAAAAACTTGCAGGCCAGGGATCACTATATGCGCCAGTGGCTGCGAACAGCAAGGATGCGTACGACCAGTTGGTGGAGAGCCTAACCAACCTAAAACAAAATCTGCAAGATGGCCGGTTCTTCAGTGTCCGCTCGGGTATTGCCTTCGAATGGCAAATCACCATTCTGATTGTCTTCTTTGGGTTCATGCTCATTGTATTGTGGCGCTTGGTACTGCTATTGCCAACGTTAGCCCCGCGCTTGGCTCGACGGCTCGGCATCATGCAAAGTGAACCCCTCGTCCGTCAAGACTTTTTCGCTCGCTGCCTGAAGCTATTGCAAAGCCGTGGTTTTAAGCGTGCAAGCGATGAGACACCACGCGAATTTATCGACAGAGCCAGCCAGGCACTGGTCGCCAAAGACGCCGATCCCGCTCGACCACTTTCCGAATCGCTGAATTTCGTAACCTCCGTCTACTACCGGCTGCGATTTGGTCTACCGGGTTCCGTTTCTCCCGAGGAGAGCCACTCGATCGGTACCACGTTGGAACAACTCGAAAATGCCACTACAAAAAAATAGTCTTAACACGCTGCTCACGGATAGAGCTGGATGGCAGCCACTCGATGTTGCCATTGATCTTCGTCGAAACCGATAAGCTGCTGAATGTCAGCGTCGGCGGTGATCTGTCCTAGTTCGATGGCATTGCGCAGTCGCTGGCTTCCAAAAAGAATATCAATCGGCGGCTTGTGGTATTCGTATTCATAGGGCGGCGGTAGCCAAGCAAAACTGTTGGGATAGAGCTTGCGAGCGCAGGCGATGACGGCGATCGTAACAGCGACAGAGCGTACTGCATGTGGCTCGACGACCTGCAGATCGACCGCATCGCAACTCTCCCCACGCCACTTGTCAAACATGGGCGTGAAGCGCGTTGGCAGCAGCCTGAGTCCACAGTGCTCAAACCGGCCAAGCTCCTCCACGAACTGTTCAGCATTGAAGTAAGGGGCACCCACCAATTCGAACGGCCGCGTCGTCCCACGTCCTTCGGACAAATTGACGCCTTCGAGCAGCACTTGGCCCGGATACACCAATGTTGTCTCCTCGCGCGGCATATTGGGAGATGTCCAGTTCCATGGACGGCCAAGGTCTCTCCAGAGCTGCTGCGGATGCCAGCCCTCCATAGAGACGATATGCAAATCAACATGTATTTGGAACTCGCTCACAAATAGCTTGGCGAGCTCCGCGATCGTCAAACCATGCCGCAATGGAATCGTCGCGTTCCCCACGAAGCTGCGGAAGTCGAATTCCAACATAGGTCCTTCGAAGACAATACCGCCCAGGGGATTCGGGCGATCCAGTACGACGACAGCCACCGCGTGTTCTGCGCAGGCGCGCAGAGTCTCGAGCATTGTCCAGACAAATGTATAAACACGAGTACCCACGTCTTGCAAATCGATGACTAGGCAGTCGATCGCAGCCAGCATCTCGGCTGTCGGACGCCGGGTGTCCGCATACAAACTGAAGACTGGCACATCCAGGCGATTATGGATGCCATGCGCCGACTCAATCATGTTTGCTTGCTGCTGGCCCCAGAAACCGTGCTGCGGCGCGAACAATACTTTCAAACGCTCGCCAACCAACTTGTGCAACACATCGCAAGCGTATTGCCCGTCACCAGTAAGGGACGCTTGGTTCATGAGCAGGCCCAAGCGGGCAGATGCCATGCAAGTAGGAAGATTTGATCCTAGTCGCTCGATACCGAGCTTAAAAAGTGGTTTTACTTGCCTACTCATAGATCAAATACTTTTCACGTCGGCGCATAAAATCACCCACTCCAAGCGACGCAGCGTCTCGGATTTCCACCATGGTCTTGGCTCCAACCACTGCTGTGTGGGTCGCCTCATGGCCCAATAGCCGCAGGTAGGAATCCGTTTTCCAATCGTCGGCATAAATTTCCCGGAGAGCACGGGCCAAACTGAAACCCACGCTTAGAGGCTCGAAATGCTGGCGATCGGTGATGACAATATTCACTCCACCGCATTTCTCATTCTCGAATTTGCTCGATTTAGGCGTGAACTCGACGGGTACAAAACACACGCCTTTGGCTGGCATGGCATTTAGGGCACGCGCCAACTTGCGACCTTCTATCCAAGGTGCGCCCACGACTTCGAAGGGAGTATCCGTACCGCGACCTACGGATACATTGGTCGTTTCCAACAGTCCAATTCCCGGATACAGCAGCGCTTGTGTCAAGCTGCGCATGTTCGGCGATGGGTTGATCCAGAGCAGTCCCGTGTCGTCCCAAAAGTCGGTCCTTCGCCAGCCTTCGCAAGCAATTACCTCTAAATCGAGTTGCAAATTCAGCTCCGCTCGCAGCAGCATGGCCAGTTCGCCGATGGTCATTCCATGTCGTACAGGCACGTTATGGAAAGCTACAAAGGTTTCTCGTCCGGGATCCAACATGGGGCCAGCTACATCAATGCCGTTGATCGGATTGGGACGATCTAAAACAATAAATTTCTTGCCATGCTCGGATGCCGCTTGCATCGCCTCTCCCATGGTCGAAATATAAGTGTAGAAGCGAGTTCCGATATCTTGAATATCGAAGACAATTGCGTCCACGCCTGCCAGCATGGCCGCAGTTGGCCTGCGAGTCTCGCCGTATAGGCTGTGGATTTTTAACCCCGTACCCGTGTCAGTAGCATCGCTAATGCGCTCAGTGTCCAGCGCCCCCTCAAAGCCATGTTCTGGGCTGAACAAAGCCACCAATTTGACATTCGCTGCCCTATGCAGCAACGCGGCCGTACTCATGCCGGATGAACTACGACCTGTATGGTTTGTGATCAAGCCAACCCGTAGGCCTGCAAGCTGTCGAAAATCATCGCGAAGCAGTACGTCTAGCCCGAGCAAGGTTGGGCTTCGTTCGTTTTGACTTCCGACATCCTTCCTTTCCAGATCTCCAATCGCTGAATCGTCTGCGATTGGGTCCTCGATGGCACTTACGACAACATTGAGCAATTTGCCAGCCAATGAGTTGACACTGCCCTTGCCATCGGGATGAACACGATTACTGAGGAAAATGAAGAACAGATCTAGCTCGGGGTCGAGCCATAATACAGTGCCTGTAAAGCCGCCATGCCCGAATGCAGCCGAGCTCAACAAATCGCCGCGATTGCTCGAATAGGAAGTGCGTTTGTCCCACCCCAGCCCACGCAAGCCACTAGAAACGCGAACGCCGCGGGTCATCAAATCAACGGTTGGCGGCGATAGGATACGAACGACACCCCCGTTAGCACGACCTACTCCGGCTGCAACTGACTTTTGTAGCGAGCCCCTTCCGAGCATCATTTGGGCGTAAATTGCCAAGTCTCGCGCAGTTGAGAAAAGGCCCGCGTGCCCTGCGACGCCATCCATCAAAAAGGCTCGCGGGTCATGGACGGTTCCCTGTATCCATGTCCCATCGCGTTGTTCCGTGGGCGCCGCCCGCAGCTTGAGCGACTCGCTTGGGCGAAAGCCAGTTTCCAGCATCGATAGCGGCTCGAAGATTGCGGCCTGCGAATATTCGTGAATATCTTGACCAGTGATCTTTTGAACTAACTCGCCCAACACAATAAAATTCACATCTGAATACTTGAAGGTCTCGCCGACCGGTGCGGTTAACTTTAAATCGCAAATTTGTTTCCAGGCAAAAGCCTTGCCTTGTGCGTAATCCGACACGGGGTTGTCGGGAATCAGGCCACTCTGATGGACTAGCAAATCTTGGACGGTGATCAGGTCTTTGCCGTTGGAAGCGAACTCTGGAAAGTACTCGACAATGCGGTCACCTAAACGTATGCGACCCTGCTCAACCAAGCTCATGATCGAAGTTGCCGTGGCAACTGGCTTAGTGATCGAAGCCATGTCGAATAAGGTGTCGATCGTCATCGGGACGGGGGTGGGCTGTAGCTGCTTATTGCCAAATGCTCTAAGAAAAGCAAGTTTGCCATGTCTCCCAATGGCAACGACACTGCCGGGCATTTTGCCTTCTGCAATACCAGCTTGGACAAGTCCATCGATTTGATCCAGGCGGACCGAGTCCAAACCAACATCCTCCGGTGCAACTTGTTCGAGCCAGTGCGAGTCGACCTCCTGAGCGAACGTAGCCGTCACACTCAAAATACTTGCAACCGCAAGTAACAAACGGATTATCGCGTTCTTAAAAAAACACGATTTCAACTCAATCGAATCTTCAATTTGCGTTGACATGGACCTACTAACTATTTTGATTAGGGTACTTCGGAACAAGTATGGATAGCGTGTAGCCCGTAGCGAAGGTCGTCGACGCACCAATGAGGGCAAACCAGGGCCAAGCTATGGGCCAGCCCAAGGCGGGTGCAACGAATTGAGCTGACAGCAGACTCGCCAATCCGACGCCAGCACCGACCAACGCTTGCCACTGGTTAACTCCGGGAGTCAGCACGCCTAAACTGAATAGTCCAAGCAACAACCCGGCTGAGAATCCTGCGATCGTAAGCGCGTTGCTTACGATCGTAGCGTCAAACGTAGTGGCCCAAACTCCAATTGCAATTTGTAGCATACCAAAACCCACTGCCAATCGACGGGTGGTCGCCAGCAACTGGCTCGATGAACGACCGGCAACTCCACGTAGTGGAAGATAGAAATCATTGAGCACCGCCGATGCGGAAGCATTGAGTGAACTCGATAGCGTGGACATAGCGGCGGCAAGAATGGCAGCCAACAACAGGCCAACTAAGCCTGTGTTTTTTGGAAACGAGTTGATGATAAAGTGTGCGTAGACTTCGTCTGTGCGTTGGAACAGAATTTCTGGGTGTGGCGCGTAGTAACATGCCAGCATCGCGCCGATAAACAGAAAAAGCACGAACTGTAAAAAAACAACCAGGCCACTGAACAATATTGCATAGCTGGCATCGCGCTGGCTGCGCGCGCTCAAATATCGCTGCACCATCATTTGATCGGTACCGTGCGTGCCCAACGTCAGCACTGCACCGCCAACCAGCCCAGCCCAAAAGCTAAACGGATCGGTGACCAGCCATCGCCCAAAGCTGGTCGTCGCAATATTTGGGCCGGCACTGGGCGAAAACTGAAAGACCTCCAATTTGTGATTCGTTTTTGCGAACTGCCAGAACTCAGCCCAGCCACCATCGATGGCTGCTGCGATCACAAACACGGTGGCCACTGCGCCGAGCAAGTAAATCACGAGCTGGATACAGTCATTCCAAACCACCGAACGCATGCCACCAAAGTAGGTATATGCGATCGTAATGCCGCCGATGACAACCGCGCTGCCCACGAATGACCAGCCCACCAGTTTTTGTAAAACCATGGCTGCCAGAAACAGCCGCAGCCCGTCGCCAATATTTCGCGTCACAAGAAATAGTAAGGAGGCGAAATACTTGGTAGCGTGTCCAAATCGCTCATCCAAAACTTGGTAAGCGCTAAACAACTCGCCTTTGAAATAAAGTGGCAATAGGAAGCCAACCACAATGCTGCGGCCCAGGATATACCCGATACCAATTTGTAAGAATTTCATGCCGCTGGGCCCGAAGGCTAACCCAGGTAAACTGAGTACAGTGGCCGTGCTGGTTTCGGTCGCCACGATTGAGCCCAAAATCGCCCACCATGGCAAATTACGATCACCCAACAAGAATGCTTCGACGGAAGTCGTCTTGCCACTCATACGTAGACCAACCACGATCGCCAGAAGCAGGCTGCCTAGCAAGACAAGCAGATCGATTATTCCAAGCGTTGTCAGCATTATTTTTATGTACTCATTGCGCTTCGCGTGAGGTATCAACTGCACTTAAAAGCACACGGCTAGCGCGCTTATCGTTACCCACAAATCTACATGTCGGTCGTACTCGTACTCAATGAAGCGGTACTTGCACTTATAGGTAGCGACACGGCTAGCGATTGAGGTTCACGACACGACAAAAATTGTGGCTTGTTTCCCCGGCAGCCGCCGGTTGCGAGTCTAGCATAGTCGATATTCCCAGGCCGGTGTACGCTCTAGGGAGTTGATCTTATTTCGCCGATTCGAAGTGGCTGATTCGATGCAACGGATCTTTCGGAAAACACAAACGAAGACACAAACAATGCAGTGCAACACCACCGAAGCCACTAACGCTCGCTCAGCACAGATCGACATGCTTTCAGCGGCAGAAATTTTCGAGCTGATGAACTCCGAGGACGCTTTAATCGCCGCTGCGGTGCATCGCGAAAAGTCATCCATCGCAAGTGCGATTGAACAGATAGCCGCCGCACTGCGGGCGGGAGGCCGCTTGTTTTACTTGGGTGCCGGTACTTCAGGACGCTTGGGAGTGCTCGATGCTTCGGAGTGTCCCCCCACGTTCAATACTCCTCCCGAATGGGTAGTTGGTATTATTGCTGGCGGATCGCCAGCGTTGACGAGAGCCATCGAAGGTGCCGAGGATGACAGCACTCAGGCAGCGATCGATTTGCAGCAACATCGATTCTCGAATAAGGACATCTTGGTCGGTATCGCAACCAGCGGCAGCACGCCCTATGTCATTGGCGGGCTGCAGTACGCACGAAAAATCGGCGCAACGTGTGTGGGCCTGTGTTGCAATGCCAACTCAGTAATGCAAACACATGCGGACTTGGTCATTGCTCCTATTGTTGGTCCCGAAGTAGTTAGCGGCTCGACGCGTCTGAAGGCGGGCACGGCGACCAAGATGGTGTTGAACATGTTGACGACTGGGGCCATGATCCTAATCGGCAAAACGTACGGAAACTTTATGGTCGACCTGCGTGCATCAAACAGTAAGCTACAGCTCCGCAGCATCCGTATCGTGGCTGCCATCGCAGGCGTGGATGGAACGCGCGCCGAACACCTGTTGGCCCATTGCCAGGGTGAAGTAAAAACCGCTATCGTCTGCCAACTTTTGGGGGTCGAGCCGGAACTTGCGAGGCAGCGTCTGGCTAAAGCCGACGGAAAATTGCGTGCTGCCTTAGATTCCGCCATGCAACTTGATCCTAGGAAGCAATGATGTCCACCAGTTCAAATATGATCTTAGGAGTCGATGGCGGCGGTACTAAAACCATCGCTTGGCTAGCAGAAAATTGTGATACAAAATCTGAGGCGCGGCCCTACCCAAGCACGCAGGTATTGGGAATTGGCCAAGCTGGCCCTGGAAATGTTCGCTCGGCCGGCTTCGAGTGCGCCACGACCAACATATTTTTGGCGATCGCGAATGCCTTCGAACGGGCAGGCTTATCGGTTGAGCCCGCCAGCTCAGCTTGCCTTTGTTTGGCAGGTGCTGGACGCGAAGACGAGCAGCAGAAACTGTATCGCTGGGCCGAATCAAAACGCATTGCCCAGACCATCTCGATTGTCGATGATGCCCAAGCACTCTTGGCGGTAACCTGCCAGCAAGTACAGGTCGCGATGCCCGAATCGCAACCTAGCCAAGAGCTGCCTTGGGATCCTTGGCTACCCTCAGGCATCGCACTCATTGCGGGCACCGGTTCACTGGCCTCTGGTCGCAATCGCGGACATACGGCCCGTAGTGGCGGCTGGGGCTATTTGATCGACGATGGCGGCAGTGGCTATTGGCTTGGCGCGAGAGCGCTTCGAGCTGCCTGCCATGCCCACGACGGCAGCGGACCAGCTACCACATTGCTGAGCTCGATCTGCGCGCAGTGGAGTATGAGTCGTTTTACAGATATTATCTCGCGAGTTTATGAATCGAGCGCACCACGCGCTGAGCTTGCAGCCCTGGCACCCTTAGTATTTGCCGAATCGACACATGACGCTGTGGCGGTCGACATAGTCAACGCTGGAGTTCGCGAACTTGCGTCAAACGTCGCCGCTGTAGCTAGCCAGCTACAATTTTCAAACCACTCATTCTTGCTTGCAGGCGGAGGTGCATTGTTCACGCATCAGCGGCCGTATTTTACAAGCGTCATTGAGCGGCTGAGCACAATGAGCCTCGCACCGCGATCCGCACACATCGTTGATAATCCTGTCGCGGGCGCGCTTGCGATAGCCGAGCGGATGTACCTAGGGCTTTGTCAAAAATCAAAACGTGAGTGAGCCGTTTTGGCGATAGCGGGCTGTTGCCTTAGTGCTTAGGTAGCAACGCCATAGGTCTGACTAGAATTTTGGTTGTCATGTTTTTTCAATTTGGATGCGGTCGGTTTGTCTTTGAATCGCTCCGAGCCGCTTTTGGCGAGTCCTAGTAAGCCTTTGGGTAGCCGTCGAGTGAATCACTCACTTTGGAGATTCGCCAACGCTTCGCCAATTTGGGTGTCGAGTTGCTCCAGGGCTCGAGTGAGTTTCTCGGTAGTCCAGTTATAGTACTTGTTCGCGTCGGCCAGCACGCGAGTGCCATCCATGCACAACTCGCAGAGATTGGCGATTTTCAAGTTGACCGCCAGCTTGATCATCTGGGATCATATCATCCAGTGCCCTGGGGATGAGCACCAGCTGCGCCCGAGGCATCGGCGCATGTTGCCAATAATTCGCTTTGCGTCGTCGTTGACTCAACTCATCACTCCTGCCATGAGGTGCTCGTCTGAGCATTTGAGCCCTAGGATAGCGCACCCCCTGCTGAAGCCAAGTGCAACACCGTCAATCGGTGGCTACACTAAAACAACAGCCCGCTAGCCACGGTTCCTAAGCAATCAACCGGGGCTATCGCCCGAACGGCTCATTCTGTTACCCAGGTTTAGTACTTTGACAAAGCACTAGGCGAACTTCATTGCTGGCTGAGCAGTTGTACGCCTTTGTGGAGCTATTTTCTTCCAGCATTTGTCGGAAAATGTTTCTATCCCCTAGACGAGCGTAAACGTATGCGTACTATTTACCTCGCGGGATGGAGCAGCCCGGTAGCTCGCGAGGCTCATAACCTCGAGGTCGTCGGTTCGAATCCGGCTCCCGCAACTTCTCTGTTTGGTTAGGAAACTGACCGCAGTAGGTTATTTGATTAAGCCGGTGTCTTGCAGCAA
>JBGSJL010000304.1:0-127334 GCA_041741955.1 Pirellulaceae bacterium
CCAATCTGCAGCGCTACGGCGGGCAGCCACAGGGTATGTACGCCTGGAGAATTATTGGGAAGTACAGCGCCCAGCACGGGAGATTGCACTTGGTAGCTGACCGTGACACCGCGACCTTCTTCGCCGTAACCGCGACTGAAAATGTCTAGGTCCAGGCCACGCGTTAGCGCGTCGAGGATCTGCTGCATGTTCGCTAAGACGAACGAGTTCTTTTTCATGTTGGCTAGGCACATGTGCTCCGGTAGCCCGGTGCTAGCCGACTGCTGATGTACAAACTCTTCGACCGTTTGGGTCCCATCACCCATCGGCAACTCCGCTGAAGCAAAGAGTTCCGCTGCCTTCTTGCAGCGCTCGAGCAATTCTGAGCTCGGAATTTCTCGCAGCATGGCTCGGGCCCTGGGCGCATGCTTCATATCGAGCTGCAGCATGCCTCCGTTGACCTGCGAGATACTGGCGATGGGCTCGCCGGTGTCGAAGTGCACGACTTGCTGCTTTTCCAAAGACTGATAGGTTTTACCCCAGCGCAGGGCCGATAGTGTTAGCACGTTGGTGTCTCCTAATAGCTGAGCCTATAAAACCAAGAACTCAAAACCTAATACACGCCGACGGTTGTTTGCGAAGCGGTGGCGTGGTATGGCCTTACGCCGCTGACGCCGTCCCAAGGGTATTTCACAAACGGCGGTTCGCGTTCGCCTTCGTCGCGTTCCAAAAAGCCTGGTACGAAGAACTCCTTGGTCATCGTGTACAGTTTTACGCGGCCCGTTCCGCCCATAGGCACCACCTGCGTGTGGTCCTCAAAGTCGACAACTTCGACAACAGCTCGTGGCTGCGGCGCGTAGTAAGAAATTTTGTAGCCATCTTCGGCCGTCACTGGCTTGCTGCACGCCAGCCCCATGAGCGTATTGCCGTAAGTGGGTGTCATGTACACGCCGCTTTCCTCCACAGGCCCGCCCAGCAATTCTTCGACGCAAAAACGAGTCCACTGGGGCGTGAACTCGGTGCCACCGGAGAAAATTCCCGTAATACCAACTTCCTGAATGCTAGTCCCCTGCTCGGCCAAGCCATACGCCAGCGACTCGAGCAGTTTGGGAGTTGTGAACATGCACTTAATATCATGTCCAGCGGTAAGGATGGTGATCGCCTGATCAATACAGTGCTTTTTGTATTCTTCCAAATGGTCCATCCAACCCTTCTTGATGAGTTTGACAACCCATCGCGGGTCCAAGTCGATGCAAAAGGAGATGCCTCCGCGATACTGGCACAGGTGCTCCACGGCCAGACGCAAGCGTCGAGGGCCAGACGGGCCAAACATCAACCAATTCGAGTCGCGTGGGAAGTATTCGTCGGGCAGAGTGTGGCTGAACATCTCATAGTCGATGCGAAAATCGTCGATCACCACGCGGCTCTTAGGGACGCCCGTTGTGCCTCCGGTTTCAAAGACATACGTGGGCCGGCCACTGAGGCCCTTGGGGACCCAGCGCCGGACGGGACCACCCCGCAGCCAATCGTCTTCAAACAGCGGGAACTTCTTCAAATCTTCGAAGGACTTGATGTCCGTGAGTGGATTGAATTTTAGTTCCGACTTCTTTTGTAGCCAGAATGGAGAACCCGTGGCGTCATTAAAGTGCCATTGAACCATCTCGCAAGTGTGGGCGTCCAGTTGCTCGCGAGCTTGAGCAGTATCGGCAGGAACCGCGTTAGCAGTCATCGTTGATCTCACTAGGTAGATGCCACTGAGTTGATCGTTAAAGGAAGGCAGGATGAAGGGACGAGCATAACCGAGGATTGACAGCCCGACAACAGTTCGAGAATCAAAGATTTTTGCCTCACGCTGCCACCTGCGATTTTTTACTAGAAGAAGTGCTAGTCCATCTGTTGGCGCTAGACACCATAGGTCCGTGGACAAGTCTCGGAGCCCAAGCAAAAAAAAATCCGCAGGAAATGATTCCTGCGGATTCTCATCTGCAACTGTTTTTTATTCGCAAGTCTTAATTGAACGGCGTGGCCAAGTTCACGTTAAATCCATTGCCATTATCGTCGTCGGCCAAAGCAGCCACACCGATGGCTAGGCCTGCAACGCCCAGAAGACCACCGATACCACCAAATCCGCCGCCGCCGCCACCGCCACCGTAGCCGCCGCCGCCGGAGAATCCGCCAGCATAGCCACCACCACAAACTGGGGCACCACCGCAACCACAGGGGTCTTGACCGCAACCACAAGGTTCGACGATCGAAACAACTTCTTCAATCACGGGTACGGGAGGACCACATGTCGAACAGGCTGTAATTTCAGGCTGCTGTACCAATTCGCAGCACAGGCAATCTGAAACCATGCCAACTTGCATCGACACCATGCGCACGCCACCAGCCTTGGTTGCAACTGGCTCGTCGCCAGCGGCTATGGCTTCGAAGGCCAACACTGCAAATCCATCGTCGCCTGTCACGAACAGGTCGTAAACGCCAGGCTTGACGTCCGCGATTTCATAATAACCATCTTTGCCGACGGAAGTCTTACCTACTACCACGCCGTCCTGAACGATCTGAGCAACGGTGCCTCTCAGGTCTTGCTCGGCGAAAGCCCAGCCTGGACGCGAAACGCGACCGACCAAAGCGTTCTTACGCAACACGACCTTTGGCGAGTTGTTGAACTTTCGATCCTCGGCGATTGGATCCTGGTCGTGAGTTCGGTAGTACTCATCGCGACCGGTACTCAATTCGACGGGCACCAAATCACCAGCCAGCAATTCGTTCGCACGAGCGGCAGGAATCACGCTAGCGTAAATCTCCAAGTCGGAGCTCAAGTGCTTCGCATTGGCCGGTAGCACGTGCAGCGCGTAAGCAGCAAAGGTGTAGTCGCCACGGCACTGGATGGCATATGTGCCAGGCTCCAGTCCACCGAGCTGGAACGCACCGCTGCCGTCCGTAGTTGTTTCAAGTATCGCCTTGCCATCGCGAGACACGATGACTTTGGCACCAATGCGTGTGTCTGTGCTTCCTTCGGATGAAAGAACTAACAGCTTGCCATCTACAATTCCGTTGGCACCCAGGCGAACCCATTCGCGCTGATGCAGGAAATTGATGTGTTCAGCAGAGTCAACCCCCTCAACAGAGCGTTCGATGACAGATTCGAGCTCTTGTCCGTGAGCATTAAAGCTCAATGCGACAAGTAGCAAACAGAGTGAGTACTTCATGTAGATTTCCTCGGGCGTGTAGTTTGGTAAAACAGGCAGATTGCGGTATATATTACTCAGGCGATCCGAGCGCGTCAACAAACGCCAGTGGAATTCTGAAAAATGTCCAAAAGTATAAAAAACCAATGAAATCAACCGCTTGCACTCGGAAAGTCTGGTTTCTTATACCTAAAAGGGTGGTGAGAATGGAGATGCGAAGCCGGTATTGAACCCATCATTAAAGTTGGGATCGTTATTATTGTTACCTTCGTCGTCGTCGAGCAAAGCAGCCACTCCCAGAGCTAGTCCTCCAGCACCGAGTAGTGCGCCGATTCCACCGAAACCTCCCGAACCTCCGCCGCTACCTCCGCCAGAGAAGCCGCCGCCACCTGAGAAACCACCGCCAGCCGAAGGTACGAAACCCCCGCCTAGTGGCACTGGTTGCCCCGCACCATCGACGACGGTACCGTCGGACCCTGCAGGACCACCACCAATGGCGGGTACGATCAACGTCTGTGCGGCAGCCACCAAATTAGCGCTCATGGACACGAATTGGGTTCGGCGGCTACCGCTTTGAGTAACGCCCAAGTCGTCGACAATCTCAGCGCCGAAAGAAGCGTACGCGGAGCCTCCTAGAATCACATCCACGGGTCCAGGGCTGGGAGCTGCAAACGAAAACCTGCCTAGAATATCAACGGGCGCTGTCGCCAAGACTTCCCCTGCTCGGAAGACTTTAACAACATGCGACTCGGGGATGTTATTGGGATTCTCGAAAGCGACTTGCCCATAAACTTTGCCGCTGCGGATGGCCACTTGCTGACTTTGCGAGGCGGGCAGCAGCGGTGCAATCAGCTCTTCAAATTTTCGCGTTTTAAAGGTGGTCGATTGGGGTGCCCACAAGCTCTTGAGCACTTCATCGACTTTGGAGCGACGCATTGAGGACGCGTACACATTCATCACGCCACCCATATTCGCTGGCGATGCCGACACGACTTGGAAGGCATAAGCGGCGAAGGCATCAGGCGATTCCACGGTGATTTCATAGACGCCTTCGGTCACTCCCGAAAACGCAAACTCGCCGTTGGCATTAGTATTGGTCGAGGCGATCGGTGCCAGGTTGCGAGTCAGCGACACGACGGAGTTGGGCAGAAGTTTTGTGTTACCCGCAGACCCCAGCGTTAGCACGCGTCCGCGTAGTTGTCCATCGGCCTGCAGGCTGGCCCAGCCACTGTGGTAGACCGAGGAAACCGCCGCTGTCGTGCTACTGCCACTCATTAGTGGCGGAGCTGGCACCACCTCAGTTTCCGATTGGCCATTGGCCAACGTGGCAAATATCGAGACCGCCAACAAAGCAAAAATTCGAAGCAGCACTTTTTTCTCCCTGACAGATAAGCACGTTGAGTCGCAACCACGCCGACTTGCATCGTAGTGTGTTGCGCAACGAGCGTCAATCATCTGGAGCGGGTAGGTCTAAGCACATCTGGAGCGGGTAGGTCTAAGCAAGGCGGCGACGTTGGCTGGAGCGTGGCCGCACCCACGCGATAAGTCGCGGAAACAGACCCGTGTGCTGCCCGCAGGAGAATGTAAAAGATTTTTGCGGGCTAGTGGACGTACCCGCTGGCTCAAAGCAACACGCCGTTATGGCAAGGGCTGGCGCTTCTGGAAGAGGTCGCTGACCGGGCCACGGCTCGACTGCGGCGTTACGCCTTTCTCGGGCGGGAAATCCTTGCCCTGAATGCGTTCGCCCATCGGTACAACTCGCTGCGACTGGTCGGCTTTTAGGTAGCCCATGAGCTTATCGACAGAAATTTGGGCAATTCCGTACTGCCGAGCTTCGGCCAGAAACCTCTTGTAATTCTCTTGCTTAGCTAACGACTGGTTGTCCTGCTCCTTAATCACTCCGATATCGGTGCCTAGAACCAAGTATTCCGTGTTTGCATTGAGCCCGGTCAGTCCGGCCATTCGCGCACCCTTGGAATCCATTTCCGCATCGATCACACCTCCGCTGCGTTTGATCAGGTCTCGTACATCGGCTACGTCGTCTCTTAGATCACCATTGAGGTCCATTTCGCCAACCAGCGCAAACCCAACCGTTCTACCGGCCCTCCACGCAGGCGAGAACACTTTATCTTCAGACATAATCGGCCGCGTGGGGGAGTAGTCGGTCACTTTGGCGCGGCTCAAGTGGGGATGATCGGCAATCACGTTAGTAACCACAATATGCGCCTTGTCTTTCGCCTCGCTGGTATTGATCGCCGATTCGTCGATTACCGTGAAGGAAACGCCTTCGCGCAATCCATCATCGCGGCCCAAGTTGATCCAAACGACCGTTCCGCCCTCGGCCACCTGAGTCACTTTGCCCTGTGGATTGGCAAAGTCAAGATTGGTGAATTCCGTAAGCTCGTCCATCTTCTTTTGGACGGTTTGGGTTAAAGTCTGATTGGAATTCGTCAGTTCTGTGTTCTGCGTCATCAATTTACGAATGTTGACTTCGTAATCACTCTTAAATTTGCTATACAACGCGATCGCTTCGTCCTTTTCCGCGTTCAATTTCGCAATGGATTCAGCATGTTGCTGGCGAGTGGCTTCCAGGTCGGCTTCGGCCTTCTTTTGAGCGGTCTCTGCATCCTCGCGGGCTTTGGTCTCGCGCCGCAGAGTTTCCGTCTTCTCAGCCAGGATTAGAGTGGCTCGCTCGCGGGCCTTTTCGATATCTTCGTTGCGCGCACGGATGGTGTCCAAGAGATACTTAGGCAGCTTCATCAAGTTCTTTTCGCTGGCCGCCGTATTTTGGGCGAATTGATTCATCTGCGTGGCAAATTCTTTCTCAACCGGCCCCAACAGTTCGTCCGCAGCAAAACGCGTGGCAGCTTCCTGCAGCTCTTCGGGCGAATCTTTTCCATGGCCAACCATCGACAACAGACGCTGCACACGGGCTTCACTGGTCGCAAATTCAGTCCCAGCCGTCGTCAACTGCGTATCTTTTTCAGCCAAGCGTTTGGCTTGATCGCTGTAGCTGCGCCATAGAAAAAACATGCCCAGCAGCAGACCCACCGAAATAAACGACATCGTAATGACGTAGGCTTGCCATGCAAATAGATTCCGGTCGCGAACTGCCATGTGTAGGATCCAAGAAAAGAGCCAGGAAAAGTATTCGTCCAGCAGCCATGTAGCCGAAACACAGCTCCCCGAGCGCACGCAGTCGCTCGCCGAAAATGCATCGACTCAAGGCTTAAGTGTATTTGCTTAGCCGAGGGCCGTCAAACTTTTTGCCCAAGCAATCGGCCATAACCCCGTTCATTTTGATGTGAACGGCACACGGGACACTGTCCCCATCCAGGCGGCTGCGAGGGCGAGTAGACAAAACGCCGCGCACAGCCAGGACAGCGGATAACCCAGCCATTGCACCATCCCCCAGCGGCCATCGGCGGTCGGCTGAGCCAAGATGGTCTGTTTTTGCAGCCGCCCAGAAACTTCCACAAT
Organism: Pirellulaceae bacterium; assembly: GCA_041741955.1. Classification (GTDB taxonomy): domain Bacteria; phylum Planctomycetota; class Planctomycetia; order Pirellulales; family Pirellulaceae; genus Aureliella. The sequence continues at coordinate 6,651 of JBGSJL010000304.1, forward strand.
GCGTCCACATCCGTCGATATTGCCCGAAATGCCCGTGTTGGCTGCGATCAGCAGCGGACGCCGATTTTCGACCGCGCACAGCACCGAGCAGGCTAAATGATGGTCGAGCATCGAGGATCCGCGAAACCAACTGTCGTTGGTAAGGTTGATCAGGATGTCCGGCGATTCCCCCCTATTGGCTAGGCTTCGCACCTGCCACGCAACAACTCGGGGCATCATTGTTTCAAAACAAATGTTGGGCGCCACCCTGACCTGTCCAATCTGAAAGCTTTTTGCTTCGCGGCCTGGCTCAATTCCCGCCAATTCGACTAGGTCGCGCAGCCACTGTAGCAGCGGACCCAGCGGGATATATTCGCCAAACATCACGCGATGCATCTTGCCATACCGATCCAGTAGGTTACCGTCCGGACCGATGAACATTGCCGAGTTAAACTGTTGCTGGCCCTCGCTGCGGTAAATCACGGCGTCGGAGCCCACCAGCAAATACGGCTGCCCACCCGTCGCATCGATTACTTTTTTCGACTTGACGCGAAATTCGTCCTGGAGTCGCGCCACAACCTGCAGCAAATACTCTTTGTCGACCTGGCTTTGCTTCAGCTCGTCAGGAACATCGCCCGTCAAATGGGCTTCGAGCCAAGGCTGGCCGCCCGTGAAGGTCGATTCCGGCCACACTACCAAATCGATCGGAGCATGCTCGCGGGCGGCCTGCTCAGTGAGCGTTGCATAACTTTTCCAAGCCACTAGGGCCAGCTCAGGGGTATAACCGTCGAAGATCGAAGGTGTGTTTTCCTGCACCAACAGGACTCGCAACAGCGGCTGACGTTGGCTGACCAATCGATCGCCCTGCGCCAATCGCCACTGCCCGTAGCCAATCATACCCACCAGCAGTACTGCGCTCCAAATGATCTGCCAGCCCACCGAACCCTGACCCTTGGATTCCATCGATCGCCATTCGTTCGCGTCCGCGTGTGGCCCAGCAACTGTCCGCGTAGCTGCCGACATGCGACTTTTCAGAAGACATTTCAATACCAGGTAGCCTGCAACCGACACGGACATCATCACAAAGCCGATGCCGCCGCAGCCCAGTTGATCGGCAATCTGTAACACACTTACATGGAATGCCTGCGAGTGAGCGAGCGTGTTGGCAGCGTAGCCGGTGAGCAGGTAGCTCCGAATCAGTTCCAATCCAGTCCAGACAATCGGTGCTGCGGCAACCAGCGGCAGCCGCCAGCGGAGCCTTAGAAATCGAGTAAGCCCCACAAACACCGGCACATAGACGGCTAGGTACAGCGACAGAGCGAGCCAGCCAAAATACAGCGGCCAATAGCCGAGACGGATTCCGTGCAAAATCGGTAGCCAAAACACGCAACCGGCCAGCCACAGCGCCCCGTACCCGCGACGGCCAACCGGCATGTCCCGATCGATCGTCCACAGCCAACCGATCGGTGCCAGCCAAGCCAACCACGCCAACTGCGGCAGAAAAATTGACAGCGGTGGATATGCAGCCAGCAGGACCAGCGAGCTGGCCAGTGCAGGCAGCAGTACACCGCGCCTCCAAGGCTGGCCTGCTTGTGTCGCCATCAGCTCCGATCGAGCCGCTCGCTGCCGAGGCTTTGAAGACTTCCCTGCCATGCCCACTGCCTATAAAAAACTACTGCCAATCCAAGGGGCTGTGCCAAGCGTCAAAAAGCTCGCGCCAGGGCAAGTCGATTTGAATTAAATCGCCATTGCGCACGACGAATTGGTCTCCGCCTGAAACGCTGCCCAGCTTGGCCAGTGCGACTCCAGCCAATTGCTGTTCGAAGTCCTGCTGGCGCCCGGCGGCGACCTCGACTAAGAAGCGACTATTGCTTTCCGAGAACAGAAATTCGCTAAGCCCAAGGCCGCTTTCCCGCCTAACGTCGGCCACGTCGATGTCGACGGCCAATTGCCCCGCAAAAGACATTTCGGCCAGCGCGACCGCCAAGCCGCCTTCGCTCAGATCGTGGCAAGCTCTAACGTGTCCCGCATCGATAGCTGCGTGCATCTTTTCGAAAGTCGACTTGGCGCTCGCCAATTCAACTTGAGGCACTTGTCCGCCCGCGAGCTCCAGCACTTTGAATAAGTGCGAGCCACCGAGCTCGCTCCGCGTCTTGCCAACCAGATAAATCGAATTGCCGAGCTCCTTGAGGTCCATCGTGACGCACTTGGCCACGTCGGCAACTTGGCCCAAGGCGCTAATCAGCAGCGATGGCGGAATCGCGATCGACTGGCGTTGACCCTTCGCGTCAACCCAGGTGAATTCATTGTTCAAGCTGTCTTTACCACTGATGAAGGGCGTCTTCCAAGCGACGGCCACATCGTAACAAGCCAGCGCTGCGCGGACGAGTGTCCCCAGTGTCTCGGGGCGGTCGGTATTGCCCCAACAGAAGTTATCGAGAATGGCAATTCTGGCTGGATCGGCACCAACGGCCACGGCATTGCGCACCGCTTCGTCGATTGCGCTGGCAGCCATATGGTAGGGGTCCAGATCGCCGTAGCCGGGATTCATGCCGCAGCTAATCACCACACCTCGGCGGCTGTCCAGTCGCGGGCGCACCACGGCCGCATCGCTGGGACCATTGGACTGCGGACCCACCAACGGCTTGATGACGCTGCCGGCCCCAACCTCATGATCGTACTGGCGAATAATCCAGTGCTTGCTGGCCACGTTGAGCGAACCCAGGATTTTACGGAGCGCATCTTCGGTGGCTGCGCGCTGCAGCTCGGGCACTTGGGTTTTGACGACTGTTATAGGTGCATAGGTCGCGGTACGAACGACGGGCGGTCGACCATTGTGCAGGAACTCCATCGACACCATGCCGACTTGCTGGCCTTCGTACATCAGTCGCAATTGGCCTGTGGGTACAAATTGACCGATCACCGAAGCTTCGACGCCTTCGGCTGCGCAGACAGCTTTCATGCGATCCAGTTTGGCGGGGGGCACTGCGAAAACCATCCGCTCCTGGGCTTCGCTAATCCAGATCTCGGTATAGCTCAGGCCCTCATATTTCAGCGGAGCCCGCTCGAGCCAAACCTCCGCGCCGATCTTCTCGCCCATCTCACCCACAGCGCTGCTAAAGCCGCCAGCCCCACAGTCGGTCACAGCGCTGTATAAGCCTTCGTCGCGGGCTTGAATCAATACATCCAGCACCATTTTTTCGGTGACCGCGTTGCCGATTTGCACAGCTCCGCCGGAAATCGATTCGCTCTCGCTCGTCAGTTCGGCGCTACTGAACGTGGCACCATGAATTCCATCGCGGCCTGTGCGCCCCCCGATCGAAACAATCCAATCGCCTTCGCGTGGAGCCTTCTCGACTCGATCGACAGGCAGCAAACCCGCATTGCCACAGTAAACCAGTGGGTTTCCCAGATAGCGCGGATCAAAATAAACGGCCCCGTTCACCGTGGGAATTCCCATGCGATTACCGTAGTCGCGAACACCACTGACGACGCCCTTCATCACCCGCCGCGGATGCAGCACGCCCGGTGGCAAACTGTCTGCGGGCGTGTTGGGTGGTGCAAAGCAGAAAATGTCGGTGTTGCAAAACGGTTTGGCGCCCAAGCCCGTGCCCATGGGGTCGCGAATAACGCCGCCGATGCCCGTGTTGGCACCACCATATGGCTCGATCGCGCTGGGATGGTTGTGTGTTTCGACTTTGAAAACGACATGGTAGTCGTCGTCGAATTTGATGATGCCGGCGTTGTCGGAAAAGACTTTCACGCACCAGTCGTCGGCGCCCAGCTCAGCCCGAATCGTTTGCGTGGCTTGGAAGATGGTTTCCTTGAGCATATTCTTAAACTGCCGCGGACCGTTTTCGTCCGAGTAGGCAATTCGTCCGGCCAACGTCTTGTGGCTACAGTGTTCGCTCCACGTCTGCGCGATGGTTTCCAGTTCAATATCCGTTGGTTCGCGGCCCTGGTCGCGAAAATGCTGCTGGATCGTCTGCATTTCCGTCAGCGTTAAATAGAGTTGGCCACGCTTGCTCAGCAGTATCAACGCGTCGTCATCTAGGTCGCCGATGGGCACGTGCTCGAGCGCGAACTGGTACTCGGCTCCCACATCGATTTTATCCAGCTTCAATGGACCAACAATTACACGCTCGATCGAGTCGTTGGAGAGTAGCTTATGACACAGTCGATCCAACGCGGCCGGCTCAAGTTCGCTCAACCAATATTTGCGAAACGTGGTGACCTGCTGGACGGGCACACCCATGTCCTGAAGGGCCAGCAGCGTGCTCTGCGCGACAGGGTCCATCACCCCCGGCTTGGGCAACACGTACACCAGTTGCTGAAAACCGGCGGGCGGGTTTGACAGACGCGGATCGCCGACCGGAGCCACTAGCGTGCTTTGGGTGATCACGTCGGCCAGAAGCTGTGTGGCGGCTTGGTTGACTTGGCCTTCGCTCACATCGCCTTGAAGCAGAAAGCCATGCGAGGCGACAATCTGGGCTCCGGCATCCAATCCTAAGTCGCGAGCTTCGTTGGCCAGATTAACACCGGTCAGGTCCTGCCTACCGGCGGAGGGCAAAACGTCAATTTCCCACAGAGTCACGCTGTATTTTTCCTGCTTCTAGAAGTTGTTCTAGCTGTTTACCATCGCGCTGGCGAAGGGCGCTCATCCACTGCTCCAACCCGCCCGCATATTGCTCGAGCGCTTCGAGCACCGGTCCGCAATTGTCTTCGAGGATCTGCCGCCAGAGCTCGACACTGCCCCCAGCCACACGTGTTGTATCGCACCAGCCCGTAGCGGCTAGGGGGAGCAACTCAGTTGGCGTGCTAGCCGCAAGCTGCGCGGCCACGATATGCGGCAAATGGCTCGTGCGCGCGATAGCCAGATCGTGTGCTTCGGGCGACATGCGCACCGTGCGACTGCCCAGTGCCTGCCACAATTGCTCGGTGCGCTCAAGCAACTCTACGGGCGTGGTTGGCGAGGGAGTGACGACCGTTAAGCGACCCTCCAAAAGGTCGGCTGTCGCAAAGGCAACGCCGCTGCGATCACTGCCTGCCAGCGGATGCGAGCCACAGAAGCTGGTTACCTCTGCCAGTTGGAGCTCCCGGCAAATGCGAACCTTCGTACTGCCCACATCCGTGATCAGTCCGCCCCAGGGCATCGCTCGTTGGCAGTCGGCGACATACTGGGCTACTTGGTCCACGGGCGTACAAACGACGGCAAGATCCGCTCCCGCGCAAGCGAGCGCCAGGCTCGTCTCGAACCTGTCGACAGCACCCAGGCGCTGAGCCTCTGCCAGCTTCGCAGGCTGACGTCCAACGCCCACGACTGCTTGAGCTAGGCCTCGCCGCCGCAGCGCAAGGCCGATCGAGCCACCCAGCAGCCCTACACCCACAATTACGACTCGCTCAAATTGGGGCATATAATTGGTGCGCGGCGAGTCCAGTCGCGCCTTCTGCGTACGGGTATTGGGTTCTCAGAGCAATTCAATCAGCCATACCATTTCGTCCCTAATTGTTTCCTCGTGAACCTCCGGCGCTAGCCGTCGGCACCACCCTGCGGCGCGGCCCACGGCCAGCGCCTGAGGGGTTCACGACAGGACTTGTCGCCTAGCGCCGCGCGTGCTCGCACTGGAACGGCAGCCAGGCACCGTTCTGCTGGCTGCTGGCGACGGCCTGCTGGATGAACATCATACCTTCGACCCCGTCGTGAACATTCGGATAGACCGTGTTGACGGACTCGACCGGCTGGCCGCTGGCTTGGGCCACGATGGCGTCGAAAGCTGCTGCGTAAATATTGGCAAACGCCTCGAAAAACCCCTCGGGGTGACCGCTTGGCAACCGGCAAGCCGCCTTGCCTGCTTGGCCCAAGTAGGGAGCGTTGGGGTCGCGGGTATAAATCCGGTGGGGTTGGCCGTTGGCCCGCACGAACATCGCGTTGGGGTCTTCCTGACGCCAGGACAACGATGCCTTAGTGCCGTCGATTTCAATGAGCACATCGTTCTCGCGCCCGTGGCTAATCTGCGATGCCGTCACGGTTCCCAGGCCGCCATTTTGATATTTGATGATCGAAGTGCCGTAGTCGTCGAGTTTGCGACCCGTTTCGAAGGTGCGCAGGTGAGCGGAGATTTCTGCAGGCAGCAGGCCCGTCATGTACCGACCGAGGTTGTAGGCATGTGTGGCAATGTCGCCAAAGCAACCGGCGGCACCGCTCTTGGTTGGATCGGTGCGCCAAGCGGCCTGCTTTTGGTCGGAGTCTTCGAGCTTGGTACGCAGCCAGCCCTGAATGTAGGTTGCCCGTGTCGCCTGGATCTCGCCCAATTCGCCGGCTTGAATCATCTCGCGGGCTTGGCGCACTAGCGGGTAACCGGTGTAGTTGTGTGTCAGCGCAAATATCACTTGGGATTTGTCAACCGCCGCCGCCAACTGTTCAGCTTGTTGCAGGTCGAACGTCATGGGCTTGTCGCACATCACGTGGAAGCCCGCTTCGACTGCCGCTTTGGCAATTTCAAAGTGCGTATGGTTGGGAGTCGTCACACTTACGAAGTCGATCCGCTCGCCCTCGGGCAGCGCTCGCTCTTTTTCGAACATTTCTCGGTACGACGCATAGGCGCGGTTGGCAGGCACATCGTAGTCCGGTGCCGAGGCTTTGCTTCGCTGAGGATCGCTCGAAAAAGCTCCCGCCACGACTTCAGCCCGATTGTCCAAGCAGGCCGCGATCGAGTGAACCTTACCGATAAACGAGCCCTGGCCGCCACCCACCAAGCCCATCTTAAATTTGCGATTCAGCGGACCATTGGTCATCGAGGATTTCTCCGAAGGCTATACAAGAGGGACGACTTTTTGAGGGCCGCGATTTTACCATATTCCCACAATCTTGTATCGGTGCTTTCCCCAATCGCCGCAGGCTGACTATTTTTTCTTCGGATCGACAATTCCCGCCGGTGCGTTCTGGCCCGGATCGCGGAGTTGGAAATTGCGGATCGGACCGCCACCCACGAACACCAGCCCGCCCGATTGGACGCGACCACTCGACTCGGACGTCTGGTCCCAAGGCACGGCATAGGCGGCAAAAATTCCGGTCGTCGTGTCCGTCACATAGACTAGCGAAGCTCCAGGCCGAGAGCCGCCGCTGGAACCCGTCACCGTGGCTTCACCGGTGACCATCAAGTATTTAGAATTCTTTCCGCCACCGCCCAAGCTGGGCACGACGTTGGTGTAATAGTGAGCTCCGAACCCGCCGGCACGCGGGTAGTAAACCAAACACTGGAGGTCGCCCGTCGTGAAGTCCAAGAAGAAAATGCCCTCGGAATCCTTGCCGATCTTCCCAGTGGCGACGGCCATGTTATCGCTAGCCGCTGCCGAGGCCGCCAGCATTTGTGGCAGCGACTGGGGCGCGGGTTTGCCGGCCAGCCAAAAACCGATGCCCACAGCTAGGCAACTGCACAGGCTGGTAGCTCCTACCAAGGCAATGATCCTGAGTGTGCTCGCAACACTGCGGTTGGTTGTGTTCGAAGCGGTGTTGGAGCAAGCAGGTGCTGTAGGCATGAAAGGACTCCGCTATGGGTTTTGACGGTTAGAACAAGCTAGGATTAGCGCTGCGGCGCTTGGGCGGGTTTGGTGGCGGTTTGTTTAGGTGCCGCTTGGGCTTCCCCGTTTTTCTGCGCCTCGATCGTTTTTGCGGCGGACTGCGGTTCGGGTAGGATCTCAAAGGTCGTCGACATTTGCTCGTCGGCTGCGCCAAAACGGTCGGTGACGTTTCCACCCATCGTAAAAATCATCGCCAAACGCCTTCCCTGGTCGTCCGAAAGGTGGTCGTAGATCCACTGAATGGGTACTTCTTCCAGCTCGCCCGCGACGACCGAGCGAATGAGTCGCAACTTGGTCGCCGTAATTTTTTCGCTCGATTCCAAGAAGCTACCAAAGCCGGTCCCGATCGACTGTTTGATGTCGGCTTGCAAACCTTCTAGCGTGAGTTGCTGCCCGGGCTGCAACTCGGTCAAGCGGTTGATGCTGCACTGGGCAATGACGGTGTTGTTCTCAACCATCCTCAGTATGGCTTCCTCGCCAGAATCTAAGTGGATGTGCCAGCGGCGGTCGGCGAGCATCGAGAATTGGCCGACCGTCGATCGCAATCGAACCAACCAGCGACCAGAGTCCGACTGCACTGCCAGCTTACGCAGCTCGGCATCCGTAATCGATAGCTTGCTTTCGGTCTCTTCGCGAATCATCCGCACGCGGGCTGTGATCGCAAAACCCGGTTCCGCCTGACTCAACTGGCGGTCCTCTTTGATGACCAAGCCCAGCCACGTCACCAGCGCGCAACCGCTGGCCAGCTTGGTCTGAAAGCTGCCAGAAATGCTTAGCCGCGTCGGCACGCTCCGCGCCGTCGCGTCGAGGTCGCCTTTGACTTCGATCGTGGCAACACCTTTTTGGACCTTGGTTAGCCGCGCACTGAGCGACGATTTGTGAACGGCGTCCAAATTGAAGATCAGCCGTGCATCCTCGCTGCGGACCGTCCAGTTAGAATCGGGCTTGGCCGGTTCCAGCGGCAACAGCAATTCGATCGCGGCGGAATTGATCGGCGAATGTAGCAGTTCGACTTCGCGCGAGTCGAGCGGATTGGTTTCGCAATACTGCTGCCAGAGGCCTTGATGAGCCATCATCCGCGTGGCCTTGCAATCGGGTCGCAACTCGATCTTGGTGGTTGTTCCCGCCACCCAGTTTTCGGCGACGGCTTCGTGGTAGTGCCGAGCTGCAGCTTGCGGAATGGCGATCGCAGTCTGAGGGTCCGGTGAAAACGCAGTCTTCTCATAGTAGTCGAGCGTAGACTTACCTTTAACGTCGAGGCTTCCGCCCGCAGATTTCGAGCTAGCATCGCTACCGCCTGCTTCTTTCTCTTTTAGCCGCAGAATTCCTTCCACTTCCAACACGATCTTAGTGCGCGTGCTGAGCTGCTGAATCTGCTGTGGCTGCACCAGAAGCACCGTTCGATTGGTATTTGCGGGCGGTGGCGACTGTGCCAAAGCAGGAGTCGACGTGTTGGACGCCCAGCCGAAGCAGGCGACGCCCGCAATAACTTGGCTACCCACAAACGCTCGACGCGAAAGCCGACTTGGCAGAAGTGAAGTTTCTCTCGTGATGCTCGCACGCTTTGCCATGAGTCACTCCGTTGGCTCTAGTTTTCGCAGTTCGTTAACTTAGCTCAAAAGAGAGAACTTCGGCGCACGTAGCCCCTCTTGCTTCAACCTTCCATCGTCAGCTTGCCCGCCTACTAATCACTAAACCTGTCCCAGAAATCTTGCCCAGTCAGCAAGGTTCAGTGTCGCACAGTTTGCCTCCACGAGTCAAAAATACCGCTCTTCGAACACGCACTTTGTCTCGTTTTGAGACGGCGCATGTCATTTTTGCAATGCTGGTTGGAATTCTTTCAAAGTTTGGTCCTTGACAGAAAGCACCCGAGCCAAATCGCTCGCGAGGTAAGTGCCTCTGTATGCATGGTTTACGGTGTTTTTTGGAAACCGGAACCAAAGTGTCGAACAAATGGCCCTACTTTTGCATCTATCTTTCAGAGTCGGTCGTACTAGCGACAGCTAATTGTGACAAAGCACCCGTTCCCGGCACCCTAAACTTATTGACGTATTGTTAGCGTAGTGAACTTATCGCAGTTCATCGGCTGGCCAAGGTTGGTAAAGTGAAGGGTGGACGCGGAGTTGGCAGGAGTTTGTCGCTTATAAGATCGGCGGCTTTTTTTGCAGGATCCTAGGATGGGATTCATGCCCAGCCGCGTGCGGGTGTTGGCGGTCGGAAACCGCAGGGAATGGACTAACACTCTCGCGCAAGCAGGGAAAGGTTTTTTTAGATGCATCAAGATTACCGCATCGCTTTAGTTCGTGAACTACGCGATCATCAAGTTCGTTTTGCCCCACGCGGCAAACGGCTGGAGCAAGCCGAGCGGGCTGAGCGCCTGCTGAGCGAGCTGGATCTGGCCCGCGAATATCCGTACGAATTCATTTACTTTCGAGTCACCGACTATCGTCCTGAAGAAAATTGCCGCAAGGTGGTTCGCGGCGAGGATGCCGCTCACGACCTGCGCCTGTTCGTGGAGGACGTCACCGATTCGTTGGACCTCCGCTTGGAGGAGGCCCAGGAGCCCGTACATACCGTCGAGGACTTGAGCCGCATGTTCAATGTTTCGACCAAGACTATTTCTCGTTGGCGAGATCAGGGGCTGGTAAGTCGTCGATTCGTGTGCGATGGCCGCAAGCGCGTCGGATTTTTGCACAGCAGCGTGGAACGCTTCGTGGCTCGCAATCGGGATCGCGTTCGTCGGGGCGAACGATTTAGCCAGTTGTCTAGCGATGAACGCGCCGAGATCATCGAGCGAGCTCGCCGTATTGCGGCCACCGGTGGTGTTAGTTTGTCCGAGGTCTCGCGTCACGTCGGCGAAGCGTTGGGTCGCAGTATCGAAACGATTCGTTACACACTCAAGAATTACGACCGACGCCATCCAGAAATGGCCATATTTCCAGTCTACCGGCCCACGCTGACCGACAGCGACCGGTCGACTATTTACCAGCAATACCAGCGCGGTGTTGGCATCAGCCAGCTCACGCGTCAGTATGCTCGGACTCGTAGCTCCATCGTGCGCATCGTCAATGAGCAACGCGCCGCTGGCCTCATGCTGCTGCCGCTGGATTTTATCGCGAACGAACTGTTCGATAAAGCGTCCTCCAAACTGGAAGCTGAAATCCTAAGCGATGTCCCAGAGGCGATCATTCCTCCGCGTAAAATGCGTGCACCGGGTGGGCTGCCAACCTATTTGGCTTCGCTCTACGACGTGCAACTATTGACTCGCGAACAGGAATACCATCTGTTCCGAAAAATGAACTACTTGAAGTTCAAGGCTCACAAACTGCGCTCGCAACTGAATGCCGCAGAGCCGTCCGTGGCAGAGATGGACGTAATCGACGCGCTTTATCAGGACGCGATCGCGGTGAAGAACCAGATCGTCCAAGCCAACTTGCGCTTGGTGGTTTCGATCTCCAAACGCCACATGAAGAGTTCGGACGACTTCTTCAGCCTAGTGAGCGACGGCAACATGTCGCTGTTCCGTGCTGTCGAGAAGTTCGACTATGCGCGGGGTAACAAGTTCAGCACCTACGCGAGCTGGGCCATTATGAAGAACTTTGCTCGATCAATTCCCGACGAGTTCAAACACAAGGATCGCTTCCGCACCACCGGTGAAGAAGTGTTCATGGCGCACGAGGATACTCGCGGCGATCATTTTGCCGAAGAGATCGAGCAGAAGACTCGCGAGAAGCAGATCAACCGTATTCTCAATCGCTTGGATCAACGCGAGCAGCAGATCATTATCCGTCGCTTCGGACTGGATCACAATCACGAACCGCTGACCTTGAAAGAAGTTGGCGCAGAGATGGGCGTTACCAAAGAACGTATCCGTCAGTTGGAAGCGCGGGCACTGAGCAAGCTCCGCGAAGCGGCCACTGTCGAAAACATCGACGTGCCCGAGTAGCTGACGTGCCCGAGTAGCTAGCTGCATTAGCACTTCGCCCTGAGCGCATGAAAGGCCTGACTGGCGTAGGCGACGACTTGTTCGCCGCCAACGTCGCTAGCGGCCGCAATGACAATCAGTTTGCAGTCCAGCGATGGCAGGGCCGGTTGAATTGAATCGACCAACGCCAAGTATCGCACCTGCAAAGCGTTTCTCGCAAGAATCTCCTGGGCCAACGGCGCGGCGAGCCAGCCGACCTGGCCCAGTTGGCGGTGCTCCACATACACGCTCTGCCCATGCATTCGAAATTGCAATCGCGAGCCGACGCACAATTTGCGGGCTGCCTCGTCGCACTCAGGAGCGACCGCCAGTTGCGTCCAGAAGTGTACGATGCGGGCGTCGCGCTCGTCCGTGTAGAACTGGCAATCGTTCTCGAACCAACTATCGCTCACGCAATGACGCCAGTCGTGTTGGGGTGTTTCAATCAACTCGTAGATCCGACTTTTGCCCCATCTCTCCAGCACGATGTCAGGCGGTGCGACAATGCGATCTTCTGCAAAGGCCCACAAGGCTTCATCGATGGTCGGATCGGGTTGGTTATGAAGGTAATTCTGGATGCGAGTGCGCACTTCGCCCGCGTCGGTACTCAGACCGTGTAGCGATGCGTAAAGCAGGAACGCTTCGAAGATCTCGTCTTCTCGTACAGCATCGCACAGCATTTTACGGGGCCTTGTGGCTTGAGGCACAAGTTCAAGGAACGGCTTTCTGGGCCCCCGCCAAATCGTACAAGACAGGCTTCGACCTTCGCCATCTGAAACGTACATCACATTCTCTACCCAGTCAAAAAAAGACGCGCTTTTTTTTGTCTCCGCCAACCTGAACTTGAACTTCAACTTGAACTTCAAAAATGCAGTTTAAGTTGAAGTTGAAGTTTAGGTTAAAGCTTTGCGGTTCCAACAGTCGCGAGGATTAATCGGAAAACAAGTGGGATAGGCTTCCAGCCTGTCAGGCGGCAATCGACAGGCTGGAAGCCTATCCCACGTTCAGAATCCGACGGAAGCTTCGAGTGCAAATTCTAGATTGCATTCACTACGGATTAGAGACCGGTTCGATTGAGAGACCGCCCGAGGCGCGGAGCGAGACATTGTAGTCCTTGCCCTCGCGTACTTTGATAGAGACCGCTTCGCCATTGGCCGCACGCACACCCATTTCGGCTGCCTTGGCAGGGTCGTTGGCGAACTCCCAAAATTCGGACCACAGACGTTCCTCAAATTCACTCACTGCGCCGCCACGCGCATAGGCCTGCGGACGCATACCAATTTCGTCTAGCGAGATGCCCTGCGTGGGTGTCTGTTGCTCGCTGAATATCCGTCGAAAAAGACACAGCGATGTGCCGCGCTCAATGTCGCCACGTTCGATATAAACATCGTCGAACTTCACGACCCAATTGTCGATATAGATCAGATCTCCAGGCAACTCAAATCGCTTGGGCGCGGACAGCGGTTCACCCGACGGTGAGAGTTCTGAGAACTCGAGCGTGCTGGTAATGGCTTGACCTTCCGCGTCGCGCTCGATCTTAACTACGCTCAGTCGCGCCAGTCGCTGGTCGGTCTTGAGCAGGTGCAGCGACGTTTCGAGTTTGTCGATCTCCTGCTGCTGCACGGCTAAAGTTTCGTTGAGTTGGCTGATTTCGACCCGCTTGCCGTCCAACTCGCCCTGCATGGATGTCAATTGCTGCTGTGCGAATTGGATTTCTTGATCTTTCTCCTGCATGAGCCGTTCGCGCTTGGTGTATTCGCTGTAGCCAAAGTAGGTGCCGACTCCGACCACGGAAACCATTGCAGCCAGCAGTAGCGTGCGAATCGCCGAATTAACCGTCTTGACGCCTTCAACAATCGATCCCACGCTGTGTCCCCACGCTAATAAATTGCGAAACAATTGGCTGCGATTTGAATTGAAGTTTCGGAAGCGGGCTGGCTGCCGCTACAATCCAGTGAACATCTTACCCGACGGAAATAGACTGGCCATGGCAACTGGGGACAAGCGAGTACGAGCGCAAGGGACCAATCTTAACGTATCTGCGTCGTCGCGGGTCCCGTTGGCAGCCATGGTTGTTCCCAAGGCGACTGCGGGACACCCCATCGTTTGGCTAATGCTGGGTGCCTTTTTTTCCGCCCTGGCTACCGCACTCACCGTCAACTTCGATACTGCAATTTCTTCGTCGCTTCGCAGTTGGGAGCTCCCCGGCGACCTCGAAAAAGCCATAAATTTGAGCGAAGTTTTTGCTCATGGCTTCGGCGTTGCGGCGATCCTCGGCTCGCTCTTGTGGCTCGTACCCAACAAGCGGCCCGAATTGCGGCTGGCAATCTTGCTGACGCTGGTCAGTGGCCTTATCGCCAATGGCTTAAAGAGCGGGTTCGTACGCGTGCGACCTTATGCACACACTAGCATCCAAGTTGCCAAGCCCCGCGATAAACTCTCCCAAGTGGACCACTCCCAAGTTAACACTTCCGACGGGCAAGCGGTTCCAGCTGAGGCCAGTTTTTGGGACGCGCGCCAACGCAGCTTCCCCTCGGGCCACTCCGCAACCGCTTGGGGCTTGGCGATCGGACTCACTTTGGCCTTCCCCAGAGGAGTCGCCTTGTTTGCATCTTTCGCGTTGCTTGCCAGTCTGCAACGGCTGACCAGCGGTGCTCACTACCCGACCGATGTACTGGCTGGCGCAACAGTCGCTTTTTTCTGCTGCGGCTGCATACTGTCCGTGCGCAAACGTTTGGGGAAAACATAGGACATTGGGGAGACTGGCAAAAACGGTATACTAGGGCCTATGAATACTAATTCTAAATTCCGACCGCGCTGTCCCACCTGCGATATGCTTGCCGAACCGAGCAACAGCGGCAAGTATTTGCCGTTCTGTAGCGAGCGGTGCCGCTTGATTGATTTGGGGCGCTGGCTGAACGAAGAACACACGCTGACGGCCGAGGCGTCCGATGACGAGCTGGGTTCCGATAATCCGTCGCATGCGAGCGGTGCCAGCCCAGTGCTCCCGCCTGGCTGGCATGACGCCTGATATCTATTCTGCTGGTACTAACCCTTTTACGTCACCATTGCCTAACCCAACACGAGACACCGCATGGAAGAAGTTCCGTTTGATGATCGACATGTACCCCGCGTCGAAATCGATTGGGAACGTTCCGTTTGGTGGTGGCATCCGTTGACTCGGTCCATTCAGCCCGCCGTGCGGATGAACGCTCTGGCCATTGCCTTGATCGCCATGTGGCTGTGCTGGACCGGAGTTCGCATCGGCGAGTGGCTATTCGCACCGGCTTGGTCCCCAGTATTCGATCTGAATCAACCCACACCCTACTTCGCAGCCCGCTTCATCAGCTGGGGCGGAGATTTAGTCCGCTCACTGCTTTCGTTCGAACGATTCGGTTTGCGCGAAATTAGCTTTTTAACGTTTGAACTGCTATGGCTAACTCTGGTGCTGGGTCTGCTGGGCGGAGTGCTCGCGCGCCGCAGTTTGGTGGAACTAGGCCAACGAACGGTGGCCGCCTGGGGCGAGTCCTTCCAGATTGTTTTTTCGCGCTGGCACAGCTATCTGTGGTCGATGGGTATGCACTTCGTCGGCATCGCGGCTATGCTCATCCCAATCTTACTCTTGGGCCTCATCAGCCGCTTGGGTGCTGTCGGTGCCAGTGTGGCCGGTGTGCTACTACTACTCTGCTTCCCACTCGTGTTTGGCATCGGGCGTTTTGCACTCAGTTCGCTGGTCTGCTTTCCGCTCAGCGTTTGTGCGATCGCAGCTGAGAAAAAAGCCGATGCTTTTGAGGGCTTCAGCCGTTCGAATGCTTATTTTTTTCAGCGTCCCGTCGTACTGGCACTGTGCATGTTGCTCCTGCTGGGTATCGGCCTAGTTGGCGAGCAGATCGTTTTTTGGACGGTGACCCTAGGCTGGTGGCTGGTCCGTAGCGCCTACCTATTCACCGGCGGCCAAGTTCAACCCGCGTCCAACCTATTTATCGGGTCGGGCAATTGGCTCAGTTTGGCCTTGATCGCCGCGTATTGGTTTAGCTTTTTTTGGAGTGCCACTGCGGCCGCTTACCTGATCCTTCGCAAAGCGGTCGACAATGCGGAACTGGATGTCCTAGACACCATCGAAAGTCCCATCGAACGCAGCTTGCCGGATATCCCCGCTACTCCACCCACCACTGCACCGAATAGTCCAGTGGATTCCGACGTCCCGGGCTAAAGTCGCGACAACAATTCGGCTTTCTTACTAGCGTACTCTTCGTCCGTGATGTAACCCTTTTCCTTGAGTCCACCGAGTCGTTCAAGGGTTTCAAGAATCCCCGCTTGGCCGCGCTCGGGCGCGGGAGGCGCAAATGGAGCGGGCCCAGACATCGGTGCCGGTGCCGAGTTCGCAGGCTGGCTGGCAGCGACTTTGGGCGGCTGCGGAACTCCACCGACTGTGATCACTGGAAGTGTCGAAAGATTGACGGTTCCAAATTGGCTGCTGAAAGCGATGGAGCCGCCCATGCCTTGCTGTTGCGAGAAGCCACCGATCTGATGATCCAAGGTGTCGTACACCCACACGTCACCTCCCGTCGTTACCGCCAAGCGGCGAAGGGCAGGAAAGTAGGCGTAACGGCAATTGTTTTGCGATCCAATCGCAGCGGGAGAGCCGAATTCTTTGGGCCACCAATTGGAGGCTGGATCGGGAACAAACAGACTGTTGCTGGATCCAATCGTGCCGGCAGCCTGGGATTGCGACGATGCTCCTCCCTGACTCTGCGATTGAAACGATCCACTGAACGGAACCAACTGATGGTTGGAAAGCGCGTTGGAAATATCGCTACAGATATTGTCGACCCGGTATTTCAATTGATTGTTGAACAGATCGCTGACCATGGTCATGCCGCCGCGCATCCACTGGCCCGAACCACCAAACTCAGGATGGCCAAACTGCGCCATGGTCCCATTGCCGTTGTGGACCGCGATCAACATGTGGGTAACGGCATCAGTGGATACTCCATGGCGTTGGGCCAAGTCCTGGACCAAACGTGTTCCAGCGTCAGAAAGATTAGGCACGTAAAAAAGTTCTCCAAAAATGGAAAGTGGTTGTGTTTCAATTGGGTAGACTGCGACGTTTGAATAGCGCTTTGATTATCTCCTACACATCGCCGCTGGGTAAGCAGTCGGTAGCAAGATTTAGCCATTTACAGCGAGATCCCGTCAGCCGGAAGAAGGGTTTCGGGCCGCCCCGAGGAAATCTAGCTGGGTCGCATGCACTGGCAAATTTTCCAGTGCGCGAGAATTGTCACCGCTCGCCAATTACCGTCCGGTGGATTCGGCTATGAAAATGAATTCGCAAGTGCAGAGATCGCCCGATCAGTTTGTGAGCGAGCGAGGATTTCGCTGAGTACTGTTGGCTGGGCGGGCGGCTGCGAACCCCGCATAGGCTCTTTCGAGACTCGGCAGGATCACAGGACTAAGTTCTGGGGCGTTCAAGGCCAACTCGAGATCGGAAATTGCTTCTTGCCAGCGTTCCATCTTCAATAGAATCTGGCCGCGTGTTTCCAGGAAATAGGGGTGCGTGGGACTCTTCTCCAAAGCAACTTGGCTCAGCTTAAGTGCGTGTTCCAAGTTACCGCCCCGCGTCTCGGAAATTGCAACTGCAAAATTGTTTAGTATGCCAGGCAAGTTAGAGTCATCCGAGGCAATTCGCAAATGTTCGAGCGCTTCGTCAAATCGATTCTGCAACAGCGCCATCGTCCCACGAATAAAATGGGACGATGCCAGAGCTTCCCCAGACAGGATGGCTTTTCGAAGCTGAGCAACAGCCGGATCCTGAGTATCGCGGCACTGGATCAAAACCTGGATTGCCGCTTGACCAATGGTAGGGTCGTTGGGCGAAACCTTAATCGCCGCGTGGACGATTTGAAGACGCTTTAATAAGTTGCGTGGGCCATCGTCTTCTCGGACCAGCCGGTTTTCCCAAACGGCCAATACCGAGCCTAACATTCTCGCCAGCCGTTGGTCGCTGGTCAGTCGATAACCATCGTTGAGCAGTTTCGAAGCGTCCTCTGTGCGATCCGTGAGCATCATCGCTTGCGCCAAACCCAATCGAAAGTTGGTATTGTTGGGCGATTGCGAAAGTTGGCTCGAATAGAATTTCTCAGCAACTTTGGCGAAGCGCAGCATGGCCGTTTCATCGAAGTTGGATTTACAGAGTCCGGCTGCTGATAAGGCCAGTTCCGGTTTCTGCGGCACAATTTCCTCATAGTACCGAATCGCTTCAGCGTTTGCGCCGATCGCAGCCAGGTAGCTCGACATCAGTATCTTTGTCGATAGGAGATGCTCACCTTCAGTCCCCATCAACGCAGAGTTGATGTAATTTCGAAATCGCTGGTGGTCATCCGATGTCCACGTTTTGATCTCTGCGAGATTGCATTGCTGCGAGATCAACCATAGCGCTGCATGTGGATGTTGGTGTTGCTCGACCAATTTTTCCATAGCGCTAGCGGCCTCATCCATTTGGCCTGAAATCCCAAGCACCGCGGCTTGGTGGAAACGTAGTTCCTGGCTATCCGGCGAATGGTCAACCAACGCACCGATAGTGACCAGCGCCGCCGGATAGTCTTTGGAATTCAAAAATTCGTCAAACATTTCGCGATAGCTACTCAAACGTGTTGAAGGATTGGAAGCCGTCAACACAAGACCACAGATGGCTAGTCCAGCCAACAACGCTGGGACCGCGCCGGTCAACTTCGTAAATTGTCGCGACAACATCCAACTGATAAAGAAGGAGAAACTCCATTGGCACCAGCGGATCGGATTCGCGTACTCGCGCCAACCCAGTGTCTGCTTGTTGACTTGGCCGGTGTAGGACGCATCAACGACCCAGCGCGGCGAGTCGAACCTGAACAGGCGATCGAACACTCTTCGAAATCGCTTGCGCAGCACCGATGTTCTGGATTTGGTTGGCGGAGCCGTCAAGCTCTGGCGACCGCGGCGGAAGATTCTGCGAACGAGTCTATGTCGAAATTTGTTAAACAATCCAGTGTACCTAGTCTCGAAATGGTGTTCTGCGTTTGAGCAATTTGGAGAGTGCCAAGAATCGCTAGTGCGCAACCGGCAAGCCATCTTCACTGATTCGTTCTCCGGCAGTGGACATCTGCCTGAAGGCACGATTCCATATTTTGTTAAGCGGGTTTTGTTTGCGTATGAGGTTCGCATCTGGTATCTGGAAAAGCAGGACACGTAGCAGGCGATCGGTAGACAGGATCAGCGCAAAGCTTACGCCCACACATACGAGCGAGAATGCAATGAACTGAATTCCCGATACGCCTATCAAGCCACCTTGCACGGTGGTAGACATTAGAACCAATTTGGACACACATGCTGCAAACGACCAAAGGATCGCTGCGGCGATGTAAAACGGAATCGAGAGGATGGGGCGTCGATACCACGCAACCAGGAGTAGAGTTGCGAACACAGTTAGGCTGGTTGCAGGCCCGAAGAAATATTGCCCTAGCTCCAGTTGGCCGTGTGCGAACTGGAGCGAGCCAGTGACATATCGGAAGGGCACTCGCGTCAATTCTAGGAAGGGTACTACGGCCATACTTAGAAATTGAGCTGCTAGGCTATCGAGCGACCCGCGAATCGACTCGGGCAGCGTGGCTAGCGAAAATAGCGGTGGCAAGAAATACAGTAGCGATTCAGAACCATCTTCCGAGCGATGAGTCTTAAGTGCACAGCCCGCCACGCCAATCCAACCCAGCGATGTGACCCACGGTGCGCTCAGGAAATACCCAACCATGCACATCGCGACACTACAAACCAGTGCGGTCGAGGCGATCAAGCCACTGGGCAAATGAAAATTGCGGTCCCAACGCCGTGCAACGAAAGCCCCGTAGGTTGTCAGTAGAAAAAGTAGTAGACCCACGTTCGTGACCGTTTCACCGGCATGTATAGTCGCAGTCGAGTTCCATGTGTTTGCGGAAGTGAGTGCAACCAACCCGAACAAGCCGCCAAGTGTTGTTATCCAGAAGCACGCTGGGACGCTTCGCAGTGAACTCAAAACGCTAGCTTTGTTTTTTGCCATTCGAATAGCTCATGCTAAGATGCAGTGTTGACTGAGAAAAAGCGTCGCGAAAAGGTGTCCGACACCAAAAGCCGGAACGGCCCTGCGGGTGCTTCGCACTTTTGGTGTCGGACACCTTTTTCCAAGACCAGAACGCGGGAGATGCTATGTCCCCCGCGTTTGGTTCCCCCGCGTTTGGTTCGAGCACGTAAGGAAGTCTAAGCCGCCTTACGACGATTGCGTCTGAACGTTAGCCCCAAAGCCGAAAGACCGAGCATAAGCACAGAACTTGGCTCCGGAACCGCTGTGACAGAAAACGAGATGCGATCGATAGCTGTGCCTGCAGTAACTAGATTCGAGTTGAATGTATAACCAGCAGCGGTCTGAAGGCCGTTGTAAGCGGATAGCTCACTAAAGGCGAATGAAACCACACCATTCTGAGGAGTGCGCTGAGCGTTAACTCCACCAACCAGAAACGCGGCGTTCGCTGGATCAGCCGTCTCGGAGCCAGCATCCCAAATGCGAGCGGCTGTTTCGTTGATTTGAAACAACACCTGGTTTCCTGCGGGATCGAACAAACGCAGTGGCGTATCATTTCCGATGAACAAATCGTTGCTGGGAACAACCATTGAAGCGAACGTAAAAAACTGATTTACGTCGGTATCGACGCGAAACGTTCGCGATACGGAAACGCCAGGAAGAATCGGACCCGCAGGATCGGGCAACGTACCCAGCACGGCGTTAGGTTCCGCCGCAGAAAAAGCAGGGAACCAATCGCTTCCGCTGCCACCCTCGGCGATGGAAATGATCGGCGCGGTTGCTGCTACACCATTGTTAAACGCATCGAAAGTCCCGTTGTGGAATCCGACACGAAGTGGGGCAAAAGAAATACTGTTCACCGGTGCTAGGTTCTCAAACGTGACCGTCACGTCGACAATCACACCTTTGGCAATGCCGGGCAAACACGCGATGCCCAAGCACACCAAGAATCGCAATACTCTCATTTGTGCGTCTCCAGTTCTATAAGAATACTGATAACCGGCGCGAGCGCGCCAGTCGCTTACTGCTTCTACGGTATTCTCGACTTCAGTCTTCGCAATAGTGCGCACAGCACAGTTTGGTGACTATCTAACCAGATGCAGCACTGATTGTGACGCACATCACATAACATGTGATTGCAACGAGCGCAAGCGTGCTTTGCGACAGCACTCTGCGTTGACCCAACTTTGAAAAAAAGAATGCTTGTGTGAAATGCTTCACTTACGTAGTTGCTGCGACCCCCGCGAGTAAACGTCGCGATCCCTCGGTTCGCAAGCAGCGAAGACTGGGGTCACAGCAAGTTTTTGAAACACGTGACTCTCTTTTTGGACAGAAAAATTGAGGACAGGAAAATGGAGTTGAACGTCGACTAGTGTTGTATGTTCTTGTCTTTAATCTTCTTGTCAAAAAAAGCGTGTCCTCGATGACGTCGGAGATCGTTCCAGCCTACGCCGTTTAGACCATCCCGACAAGCTTTTCAACAGTTGCATAGTTTCTCGCCGTGACGGCTACGCCCAATTGTCGTTCAACGTTTGCCGCGAGCTTAGATCGCCCAATACCATCCGGTGCATGAAGGTAAAATATCTGATCGGTCAGTTTGAATTCCTCTGTTACTGAAGCAAGTTTCTTAAGTGACAAAGTATCCTGATTTGGGGATTTTGCATCAAGGAAAAAGAAATGCAGTGATTTCGGTACTGCCGTGGCGTCGGGAAACGGATTGTCATTTTTCGCGTTGCTCAGTTCCAATGCCGTGAGCAAAAAAAGTTTAGGTCGAAATCCAAAGTCACGCTCAACGCCATCGAGAACACGTTTGTGCAGACTAGTTTTGGATTTCAGTGTCGAATCGAAGACAATATTGCCGCTCTGAATGTAGGTGCGTGTGTTCTGGCAGCCAACGGATTCGAGCGAATCTTTGAGTTGCGACATTTTCATGATGTTCGCCCCGCCAACGTTGACTCCTCGAAAAAGTGCGATCCAAGTTTGCATATTAATGAACTTAAGGATTTCGATTTCGGCGGGTAACGCCCGGTTCACCCGCGCCAATGAAGAGGTTCAACTAAGTAACGAAACTGGGGTTACAGCAAGTCTTTGAAACACGTGACTCTCTTTTTAGACAGAAAAATTAATGACAGGAAAATTGTGTTGAGCGTAGAGTATTGTTTTATGTTCTTGTCTTCAATCTTCTTGTCCAAAAAAAGCATGCCCTCGATAACGCCGGAGGTCGTTCCAGCATACTTGTGCACAACACTCAGTTCGTTCGCAGGAGCACTGAGAAGAAATTCTCCTGAACATGCTTCGACCAGTGCAATCCGAAAGTGGGAAGATTGCGACCATGATTAAGAAGACGCCATTTTTTATCTGCCGGGTGGAATGGTCAGCAGCGCTGGACTGCGATCGCCTTCGCCGACGGATTTGGCGGGTGGAGGCAAGGCGGCGTTTTCGCCGAATAGCTCCGTGTCCCAATCGGCGGATAGCAACAAATCAAAGCCCGGATTCTGCTCTTTGATTTGACACGAACAGGCTCCGCACAGAAACGCAGTCAAGTCGGCAATCAGTTGTTCGTCGACCCCGTCGGCAGGAATGACTTCCAAGGCGCGGCCGCGGCCGAACACGGGCACCACCAGCGGTTCGCCTTCGCGAAACGAGTCCTCTTGAAAGCTGGACAGCAGCTTGAGCATAAATTGCTCCTTGGGATCGTTGGGATCGATTTCAAGTTGCGAAAACTTGAGGAACAATGGCACTTCGGAAAAAAGTTCCGAACCTGGCAACCCAATACCCTCGGGCAATTGGATCTTGGAACTCAATCGCTTGTTCTGTTCTTGTAGCAGTTTTCGTATTTGCGTATTGCGTTTTTCTTGGGGAGACTTGATCAACAGCCACACAATCGAGTCGCCGGCCAGCAGCCGACGGCTGAGTTCGCGACGCACGGGTGATTCGACCAGCGCCGAATCGAGCGCCTCCTGGAGCGAACCGTGCCAAGCGTTCAGCGGCCCGCGGGCATGTGGTAATCGCACGAGCAAATGGGGCAAAACTAAGTCGTTTGAGTTTGCCTCAAGTCGCAACCAAACAGGATCCTGCTGGACACTTGGTGGCAGAGCCACATCCACCAAACGAACTTCCGCGTTGGCGCTGGCCGCGCGAGCCTGTTCCTTCAAGCGTTTGACCAGCGACTGCGCGTCGAGATCCAATTCGCCAGCGTGGTAGACGATGAATTCCGAAACGTCCGGTCGCCAGCGCTCCAGCGCATAGCGAAATACCGGAATGTTGCACGCCTGGGCCGTCGCTGCGGCAGCAACGATCAGCGCACAGACAACTAACACGGCTCGTTTCATCGTTATTTCCTGTTGCTTGGTCGGGCGACATTGTGCGAAAGATGCAAAACTACAATCGGTGCGCTCCGCAGCCCTAGATTGTAACATGCCCGAACACTAGAACGGCCAAAGTTTTCCGATGGACTCCTGCTGAATCTTTGTCAGTTGTTTAATGCCCACGCGGGCCAGCTTGAGCATGCCCGCGAGGTCATCGTCGTCGAAAGTCGCTTCCTCACCCGTACCTTGGATTTCGACAAAACGTCCGCGCCCAGTCATCACAACATTCATGTCCACGTCGGCGGCAAAGTCTTTTTCGTAATCGAGATCCAAATGCGGCTTGCCGTCGACGATGCCCACACTGATCGCCGCCACACTATCGGTCAACGGATGCGCGCCGGCCGCTACACTGCGGAACTCAGTTGCCAAGGCATCCACTAAGGCAATGAAGCCGCCGGTGATACTGGCCGTTCGCGTGCCTCCATCGGCTTGCAGTACGTCGCAATCGACGGTCACCATCCGCTCGCCCAGCTTTTGCATGTCGACGACCGCACGCAGGCTGCGTCCGATCAATCGCTGGATTTCAGTGGTGCGTCCATCGATCTTGCCACTGCGATCGCGGTTCTTACGCTGATGGGTACTGTGTGGCAACATGTTGTATTCGGCTGTGACCCAGCCACTACCTCGGCCCGCCAGCCAAGGTGGAACATGTGCTTCAATACTGGCCGTACACAGCACGATGGTCTCACCGCATTGGTAGAGTACACTACCTGGGCTGGATCGCGTAAATTTGCGTTTGATTTTGACCGGTCGAATGGTTGGGGTAGCCATAAGTCTTTCAGATTGTAGAACATAGTCCGCGAGAGGTTCACTTGGGCCTCGATAGTGTACCCTAGCCGCAAGTGGGCTGGCTGAGAAGATGTCATAGCTCTTACCAGGAATCAATCATGTCCAACTCAGTCGATTTACCAGGCATCCAGCAATTTCGTTTGGATGGGCAAACCGCGATTGTTACGGGAGGTTCTAAGGGGCTTGGGTTGGCGATGGCGGCTGGATTAGCTTCAGCGGGTGCCAAAGTGATGTTGGTCAGTCGACAAGCCGAGCAAGCCAACGAGTCGGCTGAGCAAATCGCTGCTCACTATAAAACAGAGGCGATGGGATTCGCGGCGGACGTGACCGACGGCGCCGCTATCGCCGCCATGAGCCAAGCCGCCCTAGCCCGCTGGGGCAAGATCGACATTCTGATCAATAGTGCGGGGATCAATATTCGTGGTCCGATCGATGAGTTGTCCGCTGAGCAATTCAGCGAAGTGATGAACATCAACGTCAATGGAACTTGGAATGCATGCCGCGCGGTAGTCCCGGAGATGAAAAAAGCCAAGTACGGGCGAATTATCAATTTGGCCAGCACGCTGGGAGTGGTGGGGCTAGCCAACCGCACGCCCTATGCCAGCAGCAAGGGTGCTGTTGTGCAAATGACCCGCGCGCTGGGTCTAGAGATGGCACCGTTTGGAGTGACGTGCAATGCGATTTGTCCGGGTCCGTTTCTAACCGAAATGAACATCCCGATTGCGGATAGCGAGGAAGCCAGGAAGTTTATCGTGGGCGCTGTTGCGCTGGAGCGTTGGGGAGAACTGCAGGAAATTCAGGGGGCGGCGATCTACTTGGCCAGTCGTGCCAGCAGCTATACCACCGGCAGTTTGCTTACCGTCGATGGCGGTTGGACAGCTAGATAAGCTCGGGAAATACTTCGGTGTCGAGGTTCTGCCGGCCAACCAGAGCCTTAGTGCGAGCCAGGAAATCGAATTTGAAGTTGGCAACTTGTTGCTCGGTTAACGCCAGCAGTTCTGCGACATCTTTGTTGCCCATGCCAACCACAAAAATCAATTCGATGCATTTTAGTTTTGACCAATCGCCGCGTTCGCGCCATTTGTAGATCTGCTCGGACAGGGCAACGGCAATCGCCTGTTCTTCGAGCTGCACACGCTCTCCGCTGCGAGCGATGGCGCTGGCGCGACGCGCCCGTCCGGAGATGATCTGCCATGGCGATGAAGAATCGCCAGCACTGGACTGTGTGAGTGAAATGGCCGGTCTGCGACCCTCGCGACGCAAAAAGTCGGTCAGCTTGTAGGCGCATATCGAGAATAGGTAGCTCTCCAGTGGTCGACGACGGTCATAATTTGGCAGGCTATTCAAGAAGCCGATGAACGTTTCTTGCACGATGTCTTCGCTGACTCCACGATTGCGCAAGCGGCTCTCTGCGAAGGCCAGCAGTCGACCTTCGTAGCGCGCGATCAAGTCCTCCCAAGCGCTAGCCTCGCCTTGGCCAATTCGATCGACCAGCAATTGATCTGCGTTGCTTGCCTGGTTCATCAATCGCTTTCGATATGAACAATAGTGTGCTTTCCCGTAATAATTCGCGAGCTGTGGGCGGGGCTCACGCGCCCTTCGCGAATGACGTGCACATTGGAGCGAACCACGTGGCTCGGGGTTGCTTCGCGGACGTTGTGCTTCGAAATCAATGAACCGAGCAGCACGATCGGGAGTATGCCGACTACCCCCAGCACAGCTATCCACGATACAAATCGCAATCCCCTGCTGCGACTAGGAGTCTTAGTCGTGGCCGCCTCGGCATAGCTTACAGAGTCGTGGACCATCGCGGAAGTTGCAGGCTGTTTGCGTCCCTTGAGCACCAAATGGGATAGGCTAACAAAACCCATTAGTCCCAGCATGCCCATGCCGATGGGCAGTAGTCGTTTGAGTTGTGTTGCTTCGCGATCCCACTTGACGATTTCACGCCGTTGCTCGGGTGTGACGGAGATCGTCACCCATTTCTGGAACATCGGAATGCCAGCGGTGTTCAGTTCGACGACGTAGCCCGATGGATCATCGATTAAATTCTTACGCACGTAGTCGGCGGTAAGTTTACGCTGCAAATCGAGCGCTGCCCCCGAGCGATCGAGCACTTGCATGTCAACATAGTCTCGAAGGGCTTCGACCAAGGGTACATCCAGCAAGCTGTCCGCTTCATCTGGGTTGCGAGTAATCGACGAACCGACATGTATGCGGTGAATGTCACTAGTGAAGTCGGGTACCGCGCCAATCCAGGCAGGTCGGTCGGCGGGCAGCAAGGGTTGTGTTCCAGGTTCAACCGACAGCTCCTGTGGCGAATCGTCCCCAGTCTGGCTTGCCGATGTGGACAGCAATGGCAATCCGCTCTCGGACGTCACTTCGGAACTGAATTTGCTTGTCGAATCGACGGACTTGGCAGCCATCTCCGGCTCGACCAACGTCACTGTCGGATCGGCTTCAGGCTCCTGAGCAAAGTTGGTTTGGATGTGCGCAGGCCACAAGCAGCATGTTAGAACGGGCAAGAGACAACAACCAAAGTTTCGGCGGGCGAGTCTCTGGAATGGTTGGCAGGTGTTCATTTTTTTGGCATCCAAACTTCTGTTGAGAATGGTAATCTCCGGTCGTTCGTTTCAAGCCATCTGTATCAAACGACTTGAGTTGCAGTTGGTTGTAGCCGTTCGGCAGGATTCACCCAAGGGCTCGACAACTGGATGGCAATCGATGCACCGGCGGCGACCAACGCGCCCCAAGGTTGTGGAAACGGAATGATCAAGTGGACGAGGCTGGCGGCCAGCACACTCCAGATCACCGACAGGAAACTAAAACGCGATCGCCGTAGTGGATCGACTTGTTTCCACCAATGAATCAAGCCCATCACGAGCGGGAAGTATGCCAAGTAGGCGGGCAGCAATGGCTGTCCGTCGGCGCGAAAGAAACCACTCCAACGCTGGACAGGCAATTCGCCGATGCTGGCTTTAGTGAGGCTGGGCCACGGGATCATCAAGTACTCGGCCAACGCAAAAGCTAGGGCACCGATGGCAAAACCACTGGTCAACTGCATGAAGCAGCGAATGGCCCAATCGCCTTCTTCGCGCTGCCACCGCTTGCCAAAACCAATGGCTACCCAAGACATGCCAAGGGCCACCACAGCCGCCCAAGCCATACCCATCAACTGCGGTTGTACGGCTTGACCACTGCCCACTTGAAACAAAGCGACCAGTGCGCTGAAGACGACGATCACTGAAGCTGCCCCCAGCCAGCTCGCGGTGATTTCGCTCCAAACATTACGCCGAGGCGTTTTAGCAAGTTGCACGCGCCGTGCCACTCGCCACTGTTTCACCGTCATAGGACGCGCTGCTACAGGAGGCGTGGGCCTGGGGCTGACAACTGGACGCGGGACGGGAGCTGGACGATAGACTGGCGGAACGCCGGCAGCCCGCACGGCTCGCTGAGGGCCCCGGAGCGTCCACCAGATGGCGTAGTAGGGAACATAAACGAGCAGACCCACCACCAGCAACGATATTAGAATTTCCACGTTGAGAGTCAGCATGATGATCGCCACGACGAGCAGCGCTGTCTTCATGCCTGGATTCATACTCAGGTTCATCCACCATTGGTTTAGTCCCAACCAGCCTTCGCGAATATTGCGCGCGATGGGCTCTTGGTAATGCAGAGTACCATGCGCTGGCAGGGCGTGGCGGTTTCGAAAGGGCCACATCTGCGGCCCAGACGCATGGTAGGCTGTGGCTGCGGTAGCTTGGGCATGTGCATCCCAACGTGGCGGCTCGGCGCCGACCACGGGCGGCAGACCTGTCGCTCGCGTTGAGACCAACAGATAGCGATCGTCGATTTCCATTCCGAGCGGTCGCACCATGTCGCGCACATCGCTGAAGCGGTAGTTTGGATTTTTGGCCAGTGCCCGGGCGACTACTTCGCGAATCGGTGAAGCGACCAGGGATAGATCTGGATCGGCGGTCAAGTGCTTCATGATGATTTCCTGGCTGCTCTCACCATCAAAGGGGACTACGCCGGTTGCCAATTCGTAGAGCATCACTCCCAGAGCATAGATGTCGATTTCCTTGCCGTACTCGCCCTTACCAATCTCGGGCGCCATGTAGTGGAACGTGCCGACGCTTTCGGTCTGTCCACCACGCCGCGAGCAAGAGATGAACTTAGACAGTCCGTAGTCGCCAATCTTGACGATCCCCTGGTCCTCAAAGATGTTAGCCGGTTTGAGGTCGCGATGCACGATACCATGATCGTGCAGGTAGGCGACACCGGCCACGATCTGTCCAAACCAGCGCTCGAGTTCCTGCGGGGGCAAGCCGTTTGGATGGGCTTCTAGGGCATCGCGGAGTCCAAGGCCCGCCACATACTCCATGACGATCCAGCCCTGCTCGTCGGCATCAAACTGAATATCGTACAACGAGATCAAGTTCGGGTGCTTGAGATTCAGACACTGCCGCACGCCGCGCACTTCCACTTCCAGGTTGCGCTGGATCTGTTTTAGCGCCACTTCTTTGCCGGCATCGTTGGTTGCGAAGTAGACTTCGCCGAAACCACCGACGCCGACACCGCGTTTAATCGTGAATCCAGCCAGAGGCTGATCGCCGCTTGCGTATCTGAATTTCATGACTCTCCCCTGGCCTGGGCCGTCTGCCGGTCGTTGGCGTGTGTCGAGAACTGGATGGGCGGACACGACTGCTTCAACCGCTCGGTCGTCGGCCGTATTCTTTCGCTTAAGGAGGTTGAGCATGTCACTGGGACCCCTTCGGGTAACGGATGTCGTTTCGATTGCAGTTTCCTCAGCCGCCAGCCAGGACTTAACTTATTTCGCGTGTTAGGATTCTGGCCAAGCCCGCTATCTCTTCAAGGCAACAAATCTGTTCGGCGGAGGCGCTTTGTCGTCTGATTATTACCAATTATTGTTTTACTACAGGTCTCTACTGTTTTATTACAGATCTCATTATTGTAGACCTCCAGTTTACTACAGACCTCCAGTGGCGAGGCCTACTCACAGGCTACTCAATGCTCAACGAAAAGTCCGCTCCGCAGACTCTCAGGCCCGACTCCAGCGGGAACTGTCCTGCTAGCGGGCTGCCGTTGACTTCGACGGTATCCTGCGAGCGAATAAACCAACCGCTGGCTCGTTTGAACAGCACTAGCTCGCTGGTCCAATGGGGGCAAACCACATGGCTGCCCGCACTAGCGCCTAGGATGCACGAGTCGGCCAGCAGCAGGATCGCATCGACACTAGGGCTGAAACGATTCACGCTGAGCAAGTCAAGTCGAGCTGTCGAACTCAACGGGTTGGGTTTTGCGAATCTAAGTTTCACCCGGTTGCCGAACTGAATGATGTCTCGGTCGTGCAAGAGCTGGGCGCGATCCACGGAGCGTTCGTTCAGTTGCGTTTGTTGGAGCGGTTGCAGCAAGTAATCTCCGTCGGTTCTTCGCAACACGCCTGCTTGGCGGCTGAGGTCTCCGACGATGCACACATCCGCAGCGGATGTCTCAATGGCTTGGCCAATTATGACTTCGTCTTTCTCGACAAGCGAGAAACCACCAACGCCATCGATCCATAGGATTTTGGGTTGGGATTTCATGCTAGGCTGCCGAGTTTGAAGCAAGCTTTTCAGCCCATCGAAGTTCGCGTTCATTTGCGGGAAGGCCTTCATTGGTATCGCCTACAATTGTAACCAATCTCGGACGACTCACCCATGGAATTGTCTTTGGCCAGCACAGAGTCCAGCCAAAGACAGTTTAAGATTTGAATCGCCCATCGCATTTGTGGGGGCCCGGGGTCTGAGCGGTTACAAACCCGTGCTGACTAGCGATTCGATTTCGGCATGTTCCGAACCGAAATAGCTGCTGATTTCATCCAGCAAATCGACGGTGGTTTTTTCGTCCAAGTCGATGGTGCCTTGCAAGCTGCCTTCGCTGGCCACCATTTGCTCGGCGACGTCAATTCGAGTCCGTATCTCGTCCAGCAGCTTTTTCGTGCTGCTGAGTTGACCTTCATCCAGCGCGATGGGGCTGTTCGTTTGAGCGACTTCCACCAGTGTCAATCGAGCTTGAATATTTTCGATTTCAACTTCCAGCTCTCGTTTGGCCGTCAACATGCCTTCGAGCTTACGGCGCGAGGCGTCCAGATTTTTTTCGCGTGCTGCCATCACCTGCTTGAGTTTTTCAGTGGTCAGCTCGTGAACTTGGAATTGTTTGAAGCGATTGTCCAGGTCCTCGCGGACTTGGCTTTCGGTGTACTTTCGACCTGCGTAAGTGAAGTGAACCTTGCCGCCATGGGCACCGCTGGCCAGGTCTTCCTTGAGTCGCAAAATGTCATTGCGGCCCTTGGACAGGAGTACTTCTTTGTTTCCAATCTCTTCGCCCAGCCGCTTTACAGCCACTTCTTCGTGAGCGACCACTTTGACGTTCTTGCGGATCTCCGGCTCCAGGTCGGTAATCATTTCGCGAGCTCGCTTGATCTCCCACTCGATTGGCACGCTGTCGCGAAACGAGTCGTGGGCCGTATGGACTCCGGTCTTGAGGTAGCTCCAAGCGCCCGTCCCAGCGACGGTTCCCGCACCCACGGCACCCAAGATTCCAACCATCGCTAATTTCTTGAACATGTTATTCCTCCGCCGCTTAGGGCAAATGTGAGCCGCGTTTCCACATCCAGGGATTCGCACTCAAAAGTGTGTGATCGCGTTTGGTCAGCTTCCCACGTCCGGCTTTCGCTGGCACCCTGCCATTCAGCTTTGCTGTCCATGAAGAGTTTTTCGCCCTCGGAGCCCCGTTCTTGGCAATCCGCAAAAATTATTTGTAACGTCCAGCTGTCGAGGCACCGAATTCAGTCCGCACCAACTCCCACACAGGCAGTCCGGTTGCCTCAAAAAGCGACGCGGTGTCCCTTTTTGGCAGCAGAGCTAAGCGGATAGCTGCCCTGGCCGATGGGACTAAACCCATCATTTAGGGCACTTTAAGCGAACATTTTCGGAACTTCACGACTTGGCACCAATAATGCAATGAACCTTTTCTAACCAAATTCGTCCAATAGGAAGAAGGAGCGAAATTTCGGAATTAGCCCCATCGGCGCCTAGGCAAAGGAGTATCCGTGCCAATGGCCAAAGTCGTCTCAAATTATGCGAGGCCAAAACTATGACGAGCCACAGTGAACACTCCGGTGCGATGCCCACCGACGAAGCCAAGCCCAATTGGAGTTGGATGCAGGAGAAATTGAAGCCCGAGACGGCCGCCCAACTAGGCGCATGGATGGAGCTGCAATTGGCCGAACTCGAAGATGCCTTCTCCGCCTGCATCACGGAGAAGAGTCGCAGCCGCTGGCTTCGCCAAGAGATCGTTGACGACCGCCGCTGAGTTGTTCATTCCGGCACGTGCCACCAGAAAACCCGCCCGCCTGCTCGGACTACGAGTGGATTTGACTAGCGTCTGCTGTCTATAATCGAAGCGAAGAGTCTGCCGCTTCTTATTTCTGGATGGCCACAGTGCGTGTATTGTTGACAGCGTTCGAGCCCTACGACGACTGGACCGAAAACTCCAGTTGGCTCGCCCTTGTGGAACTGCTGAAGATGCGGCCGGCTTCCGTGGACCTGATCACGCGCAGATACCCTGTCGACTTGCCCGAACTCCGCCAGCGACTAGAGAGCGACTTAAAGAGAAATCCTGATGCTGTTTTGCATTTGGGACAATCGCCCGGCGCCTCGGCGATCAAGCTCGAAGCCATCGCCCTGAATGTCGCGGGCTATGTAGACGAAAAGGGCTTCGAATTGCCACCGTTGGTGGAGTCTGGCCCGCTGGCCTACCAAAGCTTGATGCCACTGGGTGCCTGGTCAGAGAAATTGCGAGATGCTCGCATTCCATCGGTGGTGTCGTACCATGCGGGCACTTTTCTGTGCAACGCCACCATGTACCTCACGCACCACTGGTTCCAGGCTCAGGGCTCGGCTAAGAAAATTGGGTTCGTTCACTTGCCCTTGGCCACCGAGCAAGTTGTCGGTAGCGGTCGCAGCCTGCCCTCGTTGCCAGTGGCGACGCTGGCCACCGCCATTGGGTTGTTGCTCGATGAGCTATCGGCGGCCTCGCGATCTATCGAACAAGTCGCTTAATGAGTGGCGCACAAAAAACAAACGAAACGAAAAAAAACGCGGTGGATTGTGTCCACTGCGTTTTTGATTGGGCGTCTTTTCAGAGTTTCGGTGTGGCTGAAGGAACCTCTAGAAGACGTCCAGGATAAAGTGGTGACCCCAGTGGTATCTACGCGAGCTTGGGTAGAAGTTCTGCCAATGGCGGTTATAAACTGGTATCTGCATTTCTGGTGGATAGCGGTTGTACATGCTGTCGCTGCTGCGATAGTATTCGCTACCACGATAGTTTTGTGGATAAAACACATACGGATAGTGCATGAAGCGCGAACAATCGCGGTCGCTGGCCGAGCCGCCCCAGGTCTGACCGTAGGCCATCGCCTGTGGTGTCTGCGGATAACCCGATGTTGCATAGTTGGTGCCGTAAGACGCCAACTCCGCTTTGGTTCCGCTGGCAGTGGTGACGCTGGCGGGCTCCTGGCCCTCCTGGGCAACCGCTGAGATGGCAAGTCCGCTGATGGCGAACAACGCGATCGAAAGTGACAAAGTTCGAAACATGTTCAATAACCCCCTGGGACTTCGTTATGTCAGCGGCCTGGATCTGGGTGGCGCCGTTTTGGTTGGTGAAGTGCGAATTGATTTAGCCTTCGCAGTCTGAGATCGGCCAAAGTTAAAGGCTGAGTTGAAGGAATATTCCGTACAACCTGCATTCACTGAAGGAGCAATAGACTGCGCAAAGTTTGCGGGCGCATAGAGATGCCAGCAAAGCCAAAAATTCATTACTCAGGCATCTTGCCTTGGGCAATTTCCTCTTCCCATTGGTCCATTAGTGGCCAGTCGATCGCACAAGTTCCAAAATCGGCCATGTGCAAATAGCCCTGCAGACGCTCGATCGTGCGATCCAGCATTACATCGTCCTTGCGAAAGATCGGACCGTGGCTGGGCAGCAACCACTGGATGTCGGAATTGCGAATACGCTGCAGCGAACGAATAAAGGCCGGTATATCGCTGCCGTGATGCGCATCGATGGCACCCACGCAGCCATCGCGATAGATATTGTCGCCGCTGAAGAGCAACTGGCCCATCCGGAAGGCGAGTTGACTGTCCGCGTGTCCAGGCGTCGACCAAACTTCCAGTTTCAATTTTCCTACTTCGATAACCGAACCCTCGTCGATGATATGCTCGGACTCGACCTTCGGCATTTCCAAGTGGATATTCTGAGCTTCGATTTCTGCGAATGTACGCAGCCTGTCGCCGGCCGCCAGCAACTTGGCCGCTTTGGGGTGCGCCGAAACGGTGGTTCGCAACATTTGTTTGGCGAGGGCCAGCCCCTGTCCATGGTCCACGTCCGCGTGCGTGGCAACTAAAGTCTTGCATTTTGAAAGCGGGAAGTCCAATTCGCGGACCAGCTCGACAATCTCCTCGACCGATTCCTCGTAGCCAATATCGATCAGAATCCACTCATCGCCGTCAAATACCAGATAGACATTGCAGCCAATGATGTGTCCGGCCTGGAAGTTCAGCTCGATCACGTTCGGGAAAAGCGTCTTACGTTCCAGCATCAGGGTTGAATCTCGATCGACAAAAAATAATAACAGCAACGAACCTAGCATGAATCAACAACCGGTTCGACCCGTCGGATTGTATGTTCAATTCGTCAACTTTACTATTGTGGCACGTTGGTCCCCAACGTGCCACACATAATTATCCCACTACCCAATTGCATCAACCAAACCGCTACGATAATCCGCAAATCGCAATGAAAAAGCCGTTTCGACCAGCAGCCGCGAGGGGTCGATACGCTTGTCAGTCGCACGACGCGATTTTGGGCTGTTCTCATCCACTGGAGCGAACTGCGGTTGAGAAACACCGCACAGGCGTGCCAGATACCGATAAAACGTCTCGCGGAGCACGGGTTGTCCATCGGACAGCAAATACATCGAATGTCGCATCGCGCGCTGCTGGATAGTCAAAATCATGTTGGCAATATCATGCACGTGAATCAGGTTCAGGTGTCCGTGCCGAGGAACTGTCAGCGGTTCACCCAACCGCAGTTTTTCTGCCAACGGAATGCGACCTGGGCCATAGATACCCGCCAAGCGCAGCACCGTGAATCGCTCGGAAGGCAAACTGTCGCTCAGCCATTGCTCTGTCTGAATAGCAATTTCAGGTCCGATCCGCGTCGGCGAGACGGGCGTGTCTTCGTCGACCAGCTCGCCGCTGCCCGATCCGAAAACGCCTGTGGTGCTCAGGTAGGTCACGTGCTGACAGGGGGAAGGTAGTGCGACGAGTAAGTTTTGCAGTCCCCGCACATGGGTCTCGACCCCGAATTGCCCGTCGGCTCGATGGGGCACCGAGACCAAAACGCGATCCACAGCAGGCAAGCTTTTCAAGTTGCTGGAGTCTAGCCAATGGCCGACGATGGGCTCGATCCCCAGCTTGGATAACTCGGCGACCCGTGACTCAGACCGCGTGAGCGCGAAGACTCGAACGGATTGTTCGCAAGCCAGCTTGACCACTTCACTGCCCACGTAACCGCAACCAACGATCAGCATGCTCCGGTATGCAATTTGTGCAGGCATTCTTATTCAAGCATTTTTGTGGTAGCGGATTGGCCGGCTATGGACTGAGCACCTGACGCAAATATTCGATGACGATTTTTAGTTGAGGGTCGCCTGCCATAAAGGGTGCCGGTGGTTGCTCGTTGGATGTCGTTACGCGGGGATCGCCCTGCCGACGCCAGCGCCGGTTGAGATACAGTTGTTGGAGTTCGGTCAGTTTCAGTTCGAGCCCCGCATCGGGCGAAACGCCCCATTCATCTGCGGCAGTCATGTCTTCGGTGCGATGAATGTTCTTTCCGCTGGGGCGATAAAACCGTGCCGTGGTGAATTTGAGCGCCGTCTGATCGTTTTCTAGCGGGAAGACCTGTTGCACAGTTCCCTTGCCATAGGACCGCTCGCCAGCGATCTTGGCACGCCCTAGGTCTTGCAGGCAGCCCGACATGATTTCACTGGCCGAAGCGGATTGGTCGTTGATGAGTACGACGATCGGAATGGATGAATCGAGCGATACTCCTGGGCTGGAAGGAAAGTCATGGGCATAGGCTTCGCGGCGGCCGCGAGTGCTAACAATCGTCCCCTGGTCGACGAGCATGTCGCACATTTCGACCGACGTCGGGAGAATTCCGCCGGGGTTGAATCGCAAATCAATGATGACCGCTTTGGCCGACTTTCGGATTGTCTGAAGGGCCCTCGAAAATTCGTCGACCGTCTTTTCGCCAAACAGCGTGACGCGGATGTAGGCGATGCGTGGGTCTTCTTTGAGCAGGAAATCCCAGCTCGAATCGCCTCGGATACGATCGCCGTAGACCGAGTCGACTTGGATATCAGCTCGCTTGATCTTCAGGCTCAAGGGCGCCGCGGTCCCCATGCGTCGCAACGTAATCGCGACGAACTCGCCGACCGGACCTCGCATCAATTGGGTCGCTTCGGTCGCTGGCAAACCCTCCGTGGATGTCTCACCAATAAATGTAATGACGTCGCCCGGCTGCATGCCCGCTTTAAACGCGGGAGTTCCAGGAATGGGAGCTACAACCGTCAATTGTGGAACCACAGGTGGGCCTTCGACGAGGATCCCCAAGCCGCCGAACTGCTGTTCGATTACCGACTGGAACTCTTCGTACTTGACCGGCGGTATGAATTCTGAAAATTGATCCAACCGCGAGACGATGCCCTCCATGGCAGCGAAGTAGAGATCGTTTGGATCGACGTCCTCGACATAGTTATCTTTGATCAATTGGATCGCCGAGCCAATTTTTCCGGCGTACTTCAATCGCTCGGCTTGCACATAGCAGGCCATGCACACGATCATGACCGCCACCAGGATTTGGATGTTGCGAACAGGCACTTAATACCAACCCTGCGAGAGTGGTTTGATAATAATTTCGGGCACATGCACAGCAGGCGGCAAAGCCAGGATCGAAATCACCAAGTCAGCGACATGCTCTGGCTGTAGAATTCGCTGCTTGTGTGCTTCGTCTACTGGCGAGGGTCGCTGCTCTAGCAAGGGTGTGTTGACCTCGCCCGGATACAAATTGGTGACCCGTACTCCGTCGGGAGCCACTTCGTTGGCCACGCACGTTCCCAGCGCGGTCATCGCAAACTTACTGGCCGAATAAGCAATTCCCCCGAGTGCGATCGCCCGTTTGCCCGCGATCGACGAGACGTTGAGGATCGTTCCCTCTTTGCGAGCTCGCATGGCGGGCAGCACCGCGTACATGCAGTTATAGGCTCCTGTAGCATTGATGGCCACAATTTGGTCCCATTGCTCCGGGGACATGTCGGCCATACTGCGATTCTTGATATTGACGCCCGCCGCATTAACCAAGATATCGATCTGACCGAGCTCACTGGTCGCCCAAGCAAAAAAATCGTTGGTGCTGTCGCGACTAGCGACGTCGATCGCATGCGTGAGCATCGATGTTCCCTCCGCAGTCTCCTGCAGAGCCTCCTCGCGCCGGCCACCGATGGCAACTAGTACACCCGCCTTCGCCAAGCCGCGCGCGATGGCTTGCCCAATTCCCGTACCACCGCCCACCACCACTGCCTTTTTGCCTGCCAAACCTGACATAAAACCCTCTTTGTCTATTTCAAACCACTTAAGACGCCAAAGCATGCGTTGGGGGAGGCAAGCTCCCCGCCAAGCAGTCGAATTTCTGTTTCGCTGGCAACAAAACCTGCAAGTAGAGTTTTTGCAAATTGCCACCCAAATTAGCTTCGTCTTAGCGCCCAACCGGCGTGCGCTTACTCCACTGATTGCCGTCAATAGCATAAGCCGTCCAGAGCGGGGTTCACAGGACCCAAAGCCTGCGGGCCGCAGCGCCGGATCGGCCAGGGCAGCCATTGCTCTGCCAAATGTTCCGAATATTCCTGCTTGTGAGACCGGCAAAAAAGGCCATCTCCCGCAAAAATGACTTGACCTGGGCTTGTCAGACTGGAATAATTGAACATCCGGATGAACGGATGGATCAATAATTTACTAGGAAATCAATGGTTACAACGGCTTCACTCGACTGGCTACAGACCCTTGCGGACGTGACGCGAGTTCGTTTGTTGCTGATGCTGGAGCGCGAGGAACTGACGGTTTCAGAGCTGTGTACCATCGTCCAGCTTCCGCAAAGTACGGTCAGTCGCCACCTGAAAGTGCTGGCCGCCGATGACTGGGTCATCAATCGCCGCGAGGGTACCAATCAGCTTTACCGACTGGATACCGATGCTTGGGATGCGGCTCGCCGCAACCTCTGGCAGTGGGTTCAGTCGCAGTCCGAGACGCACTCGACCTCACTGGACCAACAACGCCTAACCCAGGTGCTGGGCCTGCGTTCTCGCAGCGAAGCCTTTTTCTCGTCGACCGCCGAGCAGTGGGACAAGTTAAGAATTGAACTTTTTGGCCAAAACCTAGATGCTTTTGTACTGGCCGCTTCCCTCCCGAGCGACGCGGTCGTTGGTGAATTGGGATGTGGTTCGGCCCCGCTCAGTTATCTAGTCGCTCCGTTTGTCCGGCAGGTGATTGCCGTGGATAACTCGACGGCCATGTTGTCGGCGGCCAAGCAGCGACTGTTGGGACTGGACAATGTTCGCATCGAGCAGACTCCGCTGACGGACATGTCGCTGGAGAGTTGCATTTTGGACGTGGCTTGGCTCATCCTGGTGCTGCCCTACCTGACGGACCCCGTCTGTGTGTTACGCGAGGCGGCGCGCGTGATAAAGCCCGCTTGTTCGTTGGTCCTCGTCGATTTGCTGCCTCACGATCGAGACGCATATCGGCACGAGATGGGGCATGTGCGGCTGGGCGTAAATCGAACAGAACTCGACCAGTGGTTGGAAGCGGCTGGATTGTGTCTAGAGCGCTACCACGAACTACCACCCGACCCAAGCGCCAAGGGGCCAGCCTTGTTTGCGGCCGTGGCCAAGCAACGAACTACGTTAGACTTTCCCACTTTTTTGAAAGATTCCTGAGGAGAAATTATGAGTACTGCTGTAAGTCCAAAACCGGTAGCCAGCAAACCTGCTGCCAGCCGTCCTGCCTTCAAAGTTCGCGCATTCGATTTGCTCGCTGCAGGCAAACGCCACGAAGCCCAAGCACTGGTTGACTTGGGGCGCAAGGAGATCGACCTAGCCGAAGACGAAATGCCTGGCCTGATGGTGCTGCGTCAACGGTTCGGAGCCAAGCAACCGCTGGCTGGCGTCAAGATCATGGGCTCGCTGCACATGACCGTACAAACCGCCGTATTGATCGAGACGCTGGTCGACCTGGGTGCCGATGTGCGCTGGGTGAGCTGCAATATCTTCTCGACCCAAGACAGCGCGGCGGCCGCCGTCGTGGCGGGACGCAAGGGTTCGCTCGACAATCCCCAAGGCACTCCGGTTTTCGCATGGAAGGGCGAGACGCTGCCAGAATATTGGTGGTGTACACAGGAAGCCATCGTATGGCCAGACGGTTCTGGTCCCGACATGATTGTCGATGACGGCGGTGATGCCACGATGTTGGTCCACAAGGGTGTCGAGTACGAAGCGGCCGGCAAAGTGCCTGACTTCGATGC
Organism: Pirellulaceae bacterium; assembly: GCA_041741955.1. Classification (GTDB taxonomy): domain Bacteria; phylum Planctomycetota; class Planctomycetia; order Pirellulales; family Pirellulaceae; genus Aureliella. Next base: position 45,121 of record JBGSJL010000304.1, read on the forward strand.
GGACAACGAGCCCGAGGAATGGGGCGTGATCCTCGAACTGCTCCGTAGCGAACTGAAGAAGAGCCCTGGCCAGTACACCAAGATGGCACAGTCGATACGTGGCGTCAGCGAAGAAACGACCACGGGTGTCGCGCGTTTGTACGACATGGAAAAGAACGGTTCCCTGCTCTTCCCAGCTATCAACGTCAACGATTCGGTCACCAAGACCAAGTTCGACAACATCTATGGTTGCCGTCATTCGCTGGTCGACGGACTCAACCGCGCGACCGATGTGATGATGGGTGGCAAAGTTGCGTTGGTCTTCGGCTTTGGCGAAGTCGGCAAGGGAAGCTGCCAATCTCTGCGCGGTCAGGGCTGTCGAGTTATCGTCACCGAGATCGATCCGATCTGTGCTTTGCAAGCAGCGATGGAAGGTTACGAAGTCAAGCGGCTCGAAGATGTCATCGGCCAAGTCGATATCTTCATTACCACCACGGGTAACAAGGACATCATCACCGCCGAGCATATGGCGCAGATGAAGGACAAGGCCATCGTCGGCAATATCGGTCACTTCGATAACGAGATCGATATGGCTGGGTTGCTCAAACTTGTCAAAGCAGGAAAAGTCGAGCGGATCAATATCAAGCCGCAGTACGACCAATTCCGTTTCAAGGATACCGGTCGTAGCGTACTGGTCTTGGCCGAAGGTCGCTTGCTGAATCTGGGTTGTGCGACGGGTCACCCCAGCTTCGTGATGAGCGCCAGCTTCACCAATCAAGTCTTGGCCCAGCTCGAACTGTGGGCCAAGCGCGACACGGGCGACTACGCCAATCGCGTGTATGTGCTACCAAAGCACTTGGACGAAGAGGTCGCGCGATTGCACTTGGATAAACTGGGCGTCAAGCTCACTGTCTTAACCAAAGACCAAGCCGCCTACCTTGGTGTGCCCGTGGAAGGTCCCTACAAGGCCGATCACTACCGCTATTAACGGGTGCCGGTTCATTGAACTTTAGGTCTTCAATCGCAGCCATCGCGTCCCGACGCGATGGCTGTTTGCTAATCTGAATTCCTCAGGATTCTCGGGTACGGGTACGACAACAGTTGCCGCAATTGGCTGCGGGCGCAACAGCATCGGTTACGAAATCGACGAGCAATACATCTTGCAAGCTCGAAATAGAATTTCTGAGCTTGCTGGCAGACTGTTGTCTCATGCTCGAATAGAGACGTTCGACTTATGAAAAGCGACCGTGTTCTCCACAACAGGGTTCGAGATGCGGTAAAGTCCTTCTCCTCCGGACTCCAGCCAGCTTGCAACAATCGCTAGGGGAAGCGATCTTGCAGCGCTTCGACGGTGAGTTCTTCGGTGCGGAGTGCTTCCATGGCTTTGATCGCGGCCTGGGCGGCGGCGAGCGTCGTGATGCAGGGAACGCCGTTCTGCACGGCTGCGGCTCGAATGCGCCCCTCGTCGGTCCGCGCCCCTTTGCCGCTGGGTGTATTGATGATCAAGGACACATCTTCATTCTTGAGGTAGTCGATCAAATTGGGCGAGCCCTCAGCCAACTTCTTGACACTCGTTACCGGAATGCCCGACGCTTCGATGCAACGCGCGGTGCCAGGTGTTGCTAACAGCGGAAAGCCCAAGTCGTGCAAGCGTCTGGCAATGTCGGGAATGCCGTCCTTGTGCCGCGAATTGATGCTGATAAAGATATTGCCCTGCGTGGGCAGCACTACACCTGCCGCTAATTGGCTCTTGGCAAACGCGATCGAGAAACGCTCGCTGATGCCCATGACCTCGCCGGTACTGCGCATTTCCGGACCCAGCACGATGTCTACTCCCGCGAACTTTCGGAACGGAAATACACTCTCCTTAATCGAAATTCGCTTGGGCACCGGCTCGCTAACAATTCCCAACTCTTTCAGTGTCTTGCCCGCCATGACTTTGGCCGCCAACTTGGCAACGGGTACGCCTGTGGCCTTGGCGACAAACGGCACCGTGCGACTGGCTCGGGGGTTGACTTCCAAGACGTAGACGTTCATCTTGCCATCTTCGGACTTGACCGCATATTGCACATTCATCAAGCCGATGACTTGCAGTCGCTTAGCCATAGCCCAAGTCGCTTCGCGAATTTCTTGCATCACTTCGGCAGAAAGCGTGTAAGGTGGAATGACGCAGGCCGAGTCACCCGAGTGAACGCCGGCCTCTTCAATGTGTTCCATGATGCCCATGACTACGACGTCGGTCCCATCGGAGATGGCATCCACGTCGACTTCGATAGCGTCCTCCAAGAAGCGATCGATGAGTACGGGTTGGCCCTCAGCGACAATGAAAGCTTCAGCCGCATAGCGCTCGAACTGCGCGTGGTCGTAACAGATCTCCATGGCTCGACCGCCGAGTACGAAACTCGGACGCACGATGCATGGAAACCCCACGTTTTTGGCTTCGGAACGCGCCTGAGCCATCGTCCGCGCAATGGCATTGGCGGGCTGTTTGAGGCCCAGCGTTTGTAGCAGCTTTTGGAACTTTTCGCGATCTTCGGCGGCTTCAATGGTGTCGACAGAGGTGCCGATGATCGGTACACCCGCCGATGATAAAGCCCGCGCAAGATTGAGCGGCGTTTGCCCACCGAATTGTACGATAACACCATCGGGCGCGATGCGGTCGCAGATGTTCAAAACATCTTCGGTCGTCAGTGGCTCGAAGAATAGCAAGTCGCTGGTGTCGTAGTCGGTGCTAACTGTTTCGGGATTGCTATTGACCATCACCGATTCGATGCCCATTTCCCGCAATGCAAAACTGGCGTGGCAACAGCAGTAATCGAACTCGATACCCTGCCCTATCCGGTTGGGACCACCACCCAGAATCATGATCCGCCGCGCAGCGGCCGACTTGGCCGGCGTTTCATCTTCCTGTTCGTAGGTGCTGTAGTAGTAGGGAGTGTAAGCTTCGAATTCCGCCGCGCAGGTATCGACGGACTTGAACGTCGCCACGATGCCCTTGGATTTGCGATAGGCGCGAACTTCGAGCTCTTCGCTGCCAAGCAGTTTGGCAAGCTGCCGATCCGAATAGCCGCATTGCTTGGCCATTCGCAATTCTTCGATCGGCAGAGACTCCAAATCACCAATTTCGATCAATTGATTTTCGATCTCGACCAGCTCGGATAAATGGTCCAAGAACCACGGGTCGATATTGGTGATTTCATGGATCTCGGCTACGGTCATACCCGACTTGAGTGCATAGCGGATGTGCCACACGCGGTCGGGATTGGGACGCGAAAGTTTGCTACGAATCTCGTCGTCGTCGGGAGCGAAATCGGTGCCCCACAGATCCTTGCTGTCGCATCCAAATCCAAATGCTCCCACTTCGAGCCCGCGCAGTGCCTTCTGAAACGACTCTTTGAATGTCCGCCCAATTGCCATCGTTTCGCCGACACTCTTCATCTGTGTCATTAATGTCGTATCAGCCTCGGGGAATTTTTCGAAGGCAAAACGCGGAATCTTGGTGACGACATAGTCGATGGTCGGTTCGAAGCAGGCCTTGGTCTTTTGGGTGATGTCGTTGTTCAGCTCCCACAGGCGATAGCCGACCGCTAGTTTGGCCGCAATCTTAGCGATCGGAAAGCCCGTCGCTTTGCTGGCTAGCGCGCTAGAGCGGCTGACACGCGGATTCATTTCAATGACGATCATACGACCGTCGTCGGGATGCACTGCAAACTGAATATTCGAACCGCCCGTCTCCACGCCGATTTCGCGCATCACCGCTAGCGACGCATCGCGCATACGCTGATATTCTTTGTCGGTCAACGTCTGGGCTGGGGCGACGGTAATCGAGTCGCCAGTGTGAACGCCCATGGGATCGAAATTTTCGATCGAGCAGATGATCACGACATTGTCATCCATGTCGCGCATCACCTCCATCTCGTATTCCTTCCAGCCGATGATGGATTCTTCGATCAAGACTTCCGTCACCGGTGACTGGACCAGACCATTGCGCACCAAGGCGTCGAAGTCGTCGCGATTGTAGGCGATAGCAGAGCCGCTACCACCCATGGTAAAACTAGGCCGCACCACGCACGGCAATCCGATATCGGCCAGCACCCGTCGGGCGCCTTCGATATTCGATACAACCTCGCCGCGACAGACCTCTAGGCCGATCTTCTCCATCGCCTCTTTGAATTGATCGCGCTCCTCGGCCTTGGCAATCACCGACGGAATTGCTCCGATCATCTCCACATTGTACTTCTTGAGCACGCCATGTTTGTCGAGGTCCATGGCCACGTTCAAAGCGGTCTGTCCTCCCAGCGTGGGCAGCAACGCGTCGGGGCGTTCCTTTTCAATAATCTTGGCGACGATTTCCCAACTCAGCGGCTCGATATAAGTCCGCTCGGCCGTGTCCGGATCGGTCATGATGGTGGCTGGATTGCTGTTGACCAGCACCACCACGAAGCCCTCTTCGCGCAGGGCTTTACAGGCCTGTGTGCCCGAGTAATCGAACTCGCAAGCCTGCCCGATCACGATCGGGCCCGATCCGATCAGCATAATCTTGTGGATATCGTTTCGTCGCGGCACAACACACTCTCATGGGGGACGGGATTCTGAGTAAAATCGCTCAAGACTACCATGGGAATCGTGATTTTGCCAAGGGGTTGAGTTGCCCTGCGGTGCTTGATCGTGCTCGCCGACTGTCTTATGGCTGGCCCAGCAAACGATTAAAAGTTGGGCTGGGTCGCATGGCCAAGTCGGTCTTGAGTGGATCGAGTTGATAGTAACCGCCGATGTCGACGGGCTTGCCCTGGGCCGCGCTCAGCTCGGCCACAATCTTCGCTTCAGCTTCGCCCAGTTGCTTTGCAATCGTTGCAAATTCGGTCTGCAGTGCGGCATCGCTGGTCTGTGCACTCAAGGCCCGTGCCCAGTAGAGCGCCAAGTAAAAATGACTGCCGCGATTGTCGAGTTCAAAAACTTTTCGCGAAGGCGACTTGTCGTTGTCCAGAAATTGACTCGTCGCTTGATCTAGCGTCTTGGCCAGCACCAGTGCTTTGGAGTTGCCTGTCTTATGCCCCAGGTCTTCCAGGGAAGCTGACAGCGCGAGGAATTCCCCCAGCGAGTCCCAGCGTAAGTGGCCCTCCTCGATAAACTGCTCGACGTGTTTGGGTGCCGACCCACCCGCACCCGTCTCAAACAACCCTCCACCGGCCAGCAAGGGCACAATCGACAGCATCTTTGCACTGGTGCCCAGCTCGAGAATCGGAAACAAGTCGGTTAGATAATCTCGCAGCACATTGCCTGTTACTGAGATCGTGTCCTGGCCTTCTTTAACGCGCAAGCAGGTTGCCCGCGTCGCTTGATCGGGCGACATGACGTGTATGTCCAGTCCCTGCGTGTCGTACTGCGTCAAGTATGCCTGCACCTTGGCGATCAAATTGGCGTCGTGCGCACGGGCCGCGTCTAGCCAAAAAATTGCCGTGTGCCCGGTGATCCGCGCGCGTGTCACCGCTAACTTGACCCAGTCGCGGACGGCGATGTCTTTCGTCTGACACATGCGCCAGATGTCACCCGCCTCGACCGAATGCTGCATTAGGACTGTGCCTGCCATGTCGACGACGCGAACAGTGCCAGCCTGTTGTATTTCAAACGTCTTATCATGCGAGCCGTACTCTTCAGCTTTTTGCGCCATGAGGCCCACGTTGGAAACAGTCCCCATCGTCGCCACATCGAAGGCGCCGTGCTGTTTGCAAAACGCGACTGTCTCGCGATAGACGCCCGCGTAACAGCGATCGGGAATAATATACTTGGTATCGTGCAGTTTACCGTTCGGTCCCCACATCTTGCCCGACATGCGGATCGAAGCGGGCATCGAAGCATCGATAATAACATCGCTGCACACATGCAGATTGGTAATACCTTTGTCCGAATCCACCATGGCCACCTGGGGGCCACGAGCGTAAAGTGCGTCAATGTCCGCGCGAATATCCGCCTGTATGTCGGCGGGCAGTTTGTCGAGCTGGCTGTACAAGTCGCCGATGCCGTTATTCGGATTGACGGAGAGGCTTTCCAAGTCGCTGGCATATTTCCTGAAGATATCGCCATAATAGATCTGCACGCAGTGACCGAAGAGGATGGGATCGGACACTTTCATCATCGTAGCTTTTAGATGCAGCGACAGCAGCACACCGCTGGCTCGGGCGTCCGCAATCTCTCTTTCAAAGAAAGCTCGTAGCGCTCGGCAACTCATCACCGCAGCGTCGATAATCTCGCCGGCGTGTAGTCCGAGTTGATCTTTCAATAGCTTGACCTGTCCGTCGCTTGACACCCATTGGATCAGTACGGCAATTGGTTTGTCGGTGACGTAGGATTGCTCGCTACCAAAAAAATCTCCCTCGCTCATGTGCGCCACGTGCGATTTTGAATCCGAACTCCAAGCGCCCATCGAGTGCGGATTCTTGCGCGCGTACGCTTTGACTGGAGCGGCCACGCGGCGATCGGAGTTGCCCTCGCGCAGTACGGGGTTTACGGCGCTGCCGAGAACTTTTGCGTAGCGGGCCTTGATGGCCCTTTCTGCCTCGGTCTGCGCATCGGCTGGGTAGTCAGGAACGGCGTAGCCATGCGACTGCAATTCTTCGATCGCTTCGACAAGCTGGGGCACCGAAGCACTAATATTGGGCAGTTTGATGATGTTGGCTTCGGGCGACGTAGCCAGTTTTCCCAGCGCGGTCAGCGCATCGACTTGCTGCTGCTGGGCCGAAAGATACTCTGGGAAGTTGGCTAGAATTCGTCCCGCCAGCGAGATATCCTGCGTTTGAAAAGTAATGCCCGACGAGGCGGTGAACGCGCGGATGATTGGCAGCAGCGAGTGAGTCGCCAACGCGGGAGCTTCGTCCGTGTAGGTATAAATGATTTTCGCAGCGGGAGAAGGCATGGCTGGTATGTTTTTCACTCAAAAAGGGCGTATGCCGAAATCGGTCTTACTATCTTTTGTACTCGACGTGGATAAAGCGGATCGGACACCAAAGTAACAATTGTTTGCCGCTTGAACAACAACCGGTACCGGTAAGTATCAATGCCTGTATCATCAAAAACTGTATCGTCGAGGAGTTGGACGACGCCGCAGTTCATTCTGGCTCTAAATCCTGCACTTTGACAGAAAGGCAGCCGACAAGTGGACTTTCTAGCCACGCCAGGACGTCGCAAAGTGCTGTTCGGTCTGCTGTACTTTAGCGAGGGAGCGCCAATTGGTTTCATTTGGCTAGGAATGCCAACGCGGTTGCGTGCGGCCGAAGTTCCGCTAGATAAGATCGCATGGCTCATGGCGGCTCTAATCCTGCCATGGACTTTCAAGTTCCTGTGGGCTCCGTTAATCGACTTGTTGCGCAAACCTGGCTGGGGATTCAAGCAGTGGATCATGACCAGTCAAGGGTTGATGGCTGCGGCACTGCTGCCGTTGCTTTGGCTGGACATTCCGACACAGTTTTCTGCAGTCGCGGTGTGGTTGCTGTTGCATGCTTTTGCCGCCGCCACTCAGGATATCTCGATCGATGCGCTGTGCATTCAGGAATCCGCACCATCAGAACGCGGTGCGCTCAACGGCTGGATGCAGTGCGGCGTACTGGTCGGACGGGCTGTTATGGGGGGCGGCTCTTTGGTCCTGGAGCATTGGATCGGCTTTCCTGCGGTCGTGCTGGTCCTAGTCGGCCTGGTGCTATTCTCAGCCGTACTGCTCGTATTCGCGCGGGAAACGCCATGGGCCAGCGTTGATTTAGCGAGCGAGCAGGGTGGTCAATCATCGTTTGGCCGCCGACTTGGTTCCATGTTGCGAGATTTATTGGATGCCGCTAGAACCGGTGGAGTCTGGCTGGGCCTGCTATGCGCGCTGCTTGCTCCTGCGGCGTTCAAGTCCCTGGAGGCCGTGATCGGCCCTTTCCTCATCGATCGTGGCTACAGCGAGTTTCAAGTTGGACAATTCACTTCTACGGCCATGATCGCAGCTATGATTGCAGGTTCGCTGATCGCTGGCCGCTTGGCAAGCCGCGTCTCCGCCTCGCGATTTGTGGTTCAAACCTTAGCCCTCAACTTGTTGGCAATTGCCAGTTTAGCCGTCGCGGATCTGCTCATGGGAGAAGTAGCTGGCTGGCATTTGTTTGCGATCCTAACTCTTGTTTCTGTCTCAATTGGTCTCTTCACTGTTGCGCTTTATCAATGGCTGATGAATCTGACCAGTCGCGCATTGGCGGCTACCCAATTCACAGCGTTTATGGCTGCCACCAATGCGTGTGAGGCATGGTCAACTGCGCTGCTTGGAAGTTTGCAGGTTCAGTTTGGTTATTCGCTGGCGCTGTTCGCGCTGTGCGCCGTTTCTGGGCTGGCTGTTCCGATACTATTGTTTTCAAGTGCTGCGCGTCCAGCGGAGACTGCGAGTGAAATTCCGGCGACAGAATTGGGCTGAGTAACTATCGCGTCAGGCCCTCGAACCTTCTTCAACTTTAGTGCGTAGAATAAGGCATGGATGGCTTGCCACTCAAAGCTGTCCAACTACCGAGTCGAACGACTTCGATTTCGTTCTCCATAAACGCAAATCGGGCAACGTTGCTTTCTCGCCGCACCCCTGCTCCGCAGGTCGGTCGAGCGGAACTTCGTTGGCTCGAGCGGTTTCCAATTTTGGATAATCCTTGCGGGCCATGGGCCAGGACGGGAGAAGCGATGAGCCAGACAGGTGCTGCCGATGGACTAACCTCCGAAACAAACGGTTCCGAAGCTGCTCAAGAGAGTGCGGCGACCACACGCAATCCGCCCGTCTATCGTGCCAAGAAGTCGATCGTCTCAGGGCGGCAGTTCCTGGTCGATATCGCACTAATTTGCGTATGGCTGGTGGCGACCGATTGGCTGATCTATCGACTCGGGACGTTTGCCGCTTGGGCTGTCTTCTTGGGCCTTTCGACTGCGGGCTTGGCAATTCTCAAACACGCCAGCGCTCAATTGCGCGGATCCCTGCTGATCGGCGGCTTGCTAACGCTACTGGCAATCAAATTGGTCTGGGGTGGAAGCTTTCTAGCCGTAGTTTGCGCCAGCGGTCTGCTGGTTTGCTACGGCATGGCTCTGACCGGTTTTTCTCCCTACTTGCCCGAAGCGTTTGGCTTCGCGGGCTTCATGCTCGTGGGGCTGTTGGCACGATTGCGTAAGTACCGTTTTGGGAGCGTGTCCAGCGAGACAGGGGCCTTCAAACCATTGCTGGGCATTCAAGTTCTCCTGCCCGTCGCCGTGGTTAGTTTATTCGGTGGGATCTTCGTCCTTGCCAATCCAGACTTGGCTAGTTTGCTGTCGGTGCGATGGCAATCAGCCTGGCGAGCCACGCAACAATTTTTTGCACATTTTGAAATTGGCGAAGCGATTTTTCTGTTGGCCAGCACGGCCTTTCTGCTAGGCTTGCTGTACCCTGCCCTGCCGAAGCTCTTAATCGAAAAACCCGTTTCAGTCATTGCGCTGGCGGGCGAACCAACAACGTTGCAGCGCGCCTATCGCAATACCTTGCTGGCGCTTATTGCATTGTTCGCCGTCTATTTAGTCTTCGAATTCTCGACCCTCTGGTTCCGTGACTTTCCAGAGAATTTTTACTACGCGGGCTACGCACATCGCGGTGCGTTTTGGTTGACTTCGGCACTGGCTTTGGCCACCTCGGTACTTTCGGCTATTTTCCAACGCGAAACGCTCAAGTCGCCCAATATTCGGTTGCTCAAGAAACTGGCCGTCGCATGGTCGATCGAGAACTTTCTACTGGCAGTGGCCGTTTACAATCGGCTGTTCATTTACATCGACTTCAACGGTTTCACGCGGATGCGCTTCATCGGCATATTGGGGATCACCTGTGTGGTTGTCGGCTTGGGGCTGGTAGTTAGGAAACTACTGCGCGATCGCGATGTGATTTGGCTGATACACCGACAATTGTGGGTGCCTGCTATGGCTGTGATTGCCTATGCCATCCTACCGGTCGATTGGATGGTAAATCGCTTCAATGCGGCCCAAGTACAGTCAGGCAACCTGGCCCCAGCCGTGCAAATCATCGCCCACGAAACTAGTGCCGAAGGGATACTGCCATTAATCGGCCTGACGGAAATCGACGATGCGACCATTCGCGAAGGCGTTCGGGCCCTGCTGGCCCTGTGGGCGGTGGAGCTGCAATTGGACGCGGACTCAAGCACAGCAGGCACCCAACGAACGCCAGAGGATACACAGTGGAGATCGGAGTATGGACATTCATCTCCCTGGCTGAGCCGCGAGCCAACGTCGTACGCCAGCGCGATCAGCCGCTCCCAGCGCCGATCGGTGCGTGGGATTACCGACGAATCCACGACGCCTTTTGCCGCAGACGAAACGGCCATGGCGGGTTGGTACGACTATCAGATGTCCCACGGTCGTTTGCGCATCGAGTTAATGCGAACGCGGGAAGCTTGGTTGCCCTATGCCCGCGATACGGGTCTTCGCCACAATGCGCTCAATGCGTTTTTCAAATACGCCTACCGCTGGTATTGATCAAAGCCGACCGACAGCGCCAAGTCTAAAGGACAGCATAGTCGCCAATCTGGCACTGTTCATTTAGGCTTTCTTGGTTGGTGCGATCAACAGAGGCAGTACGAGCAGATTGCCGAGTAGGCCTCCCAGCATGGTGAGGCTTGCCAGCGTACCAAAGACGACGGTGGGAATGAACTCGCTGGTGGCCAAGCTGATGAAGCCTGCGACCAAAGCGACGGTTGAAAGCACTACGGCCAAACCCACGTTCTCCTGAGCGGACTGGAGGGCCTTGAGCGGCCGCGCGGCCCGATTCGGTTTGTCGATTTGGGCGGCTAGGGCACGGCGGTAGTGTAGCAAGTAGTGGATAGAACTGTCGACCGACAAGCCCAGAGAGACAGCCGCGATCATGGCCGCTCCCATGTTAATCGGCAATCCCAGCCATCCCATCGTACCCAGCACCAGCGTGATGGGCAGCGCGTTAGGAATTATCGCCACGAGTGCCAACTTGAGCGAACGCGTGGCCACGGTCATGACCAGCAGGATGCCAATCGTAGCCAATAAGAAACACTTCCATTGGTCTGAGAGGATACTCGACACCAGCTTGCCCAACATGACATGGTAGCCCGCCACTTCGGACTCCGGAGGCGGGCCCGCGAATAGATCCAGCCAGGCCGGTTGGCTAGTGAATTCGGCCAGCCTGGTATTGACTGCCAGCACTAAGTCGTTCTTGGCTCGGGCACCCACGCGCTCATGGCTGCGGAGCATGATGCGTAGCCATCGCCGGCCACTCTCATCCGGCTCGGGTGTTAGCAGGATGCTACTGAAATCGGGCATGGCTGCCCGCATACCCTGCAGTCGAGCGGACACCGGAAGCGCGGCCAGCAGCGGTCCTGTGCGACTGGCCGCCTCGGCATCGGCAATGCTCAGCACTTTGGAAAGTGCCAACGAGTTGTCTCCATCGGCGACGGACAACAAACGCAACTGGGTTTCCAGTTCCATTACCTGCGCCAAGTATTCGTTACTGATGGACACGGGTACGGGCAACATGACGTCCCATACGCCGGCACCACCCAGTTCACGCTCGATGACTTCGTAGCCCTGGACCAAAGGACTCCGCTGCGAAAAATTTTTGGTGTAGTCCGTCTCGACGCGCATCCTCAGGCTGCCTGCAATGCCGAAAACGGCCAGCAACAACAGTACCGTCAGTGCGATGGGACGCCGCGACAGACAGTATTCCAGCAAGCGTCTGAGCCATAGTCGAACCAACAAGTCGATTTTTGGCGTCTGCGGATCTGTGTCCCAGCGACCGATTAGCGCCAGTCCAGGAACCAACAACAGAATGGCTACCAAAACCATCATCGAACCCACGGCCATCATCATCCCGAAATCCCGAATCGGCCCCACGGCTGCCGAGGTCAACGCCAAGAAGCCAACCGCGTCGGTCACGCAGGCCCAACTGATCGGAGCAATCAGCACCGCCAGTGAATCCTGCAAAGCCGCGCTGCGCTCCAAGCCGCTGCGGCGCGCCTGCTGGAATTTCAGCAATAGGTGAATGGAAGTGGCCACTCCAATTACCGTCACGATCGCAGTCAACGTGCTGCTGATCATGCTCAAGTCGAGTCCTGCCAGCACCAGTACCGCACGCGTCGCGATCAGCGACCAATGCACCACCAGCAGCGGAATCAACGTCCAGCGAATCGAGCGAAAGCACACAAGCAGCACTAGCGAGACGAGCACCGAGGATGTGACTCCCAGTCGCCAACCGTCGCGCTGCACCATTCGAAAGCCCTCGGATACCAATACGGGCTCGCCCGTAATAAAGCCTTCGGAGGCTGGAGCGGGCAAGCTCGCCATGACTTCGCGAAGTTGCTCCAACGATGCTTCGTGGCTCAGTCCCGTTGGTGAATCGCCTGGGAACTCCGCTGGGGCCTCCGCGGATGGCTTCAGCAAGCAGGCTATCGCGGTGTAATGACTGTCGGGCTGATGCGTGTAGCCTTGAAAAACCTGCAACATGGCCTGAGCCAGGTGATCGTTTTCGTCCAGCAGTGGCGGTGGGCCAGCACGTCCGAGCTTGAACAGATTTAAAGGTCCCCGCAATTTTTCAAGGATCGTATGCAGCTCGGCCAGGCTTAGCACCGAGGCTACCCCCTCGACCTCGGACAATCGCTGGCTGACGACAGACAAACGAGCGAGTCCCTCGCCCGACGCGTCCCACAAATCCGGGTCGCGATACACGGCCAGCACGATCTCGTTCGCCCCAAACCGCTGCTGCAAACGCCGGTACGAGGCGACCATAGGGTCCCCGGCTGGAAACATGCCCTCGATGTGCCAATCCAGTTTCAACTGTCCAGCCAGCGGCACTCCCACGATGGCTAGCAGTCCCGCCACGACGAGCAGCAGGCGATGATGCGCAATCAGAAACCTTGCTAAGCGTTCAGCCAACGTGTTTTTCCGAGCATGCAAAGGGTTTTCTGGATTCGAGGTTGTCCAACATACTGTAAGACAGCGTTCTTGAGCACGGGCTGTTACACGCTAGGGGCGCAAGAAGACTTTCCGGCTGCTGATAAATCGTGAGCTGCAATTGTTCTGAAACAGATAGAATCAATAGTTTGCCGTAGTGGGCTTCACTTCTCCCCTTCGCTGACTAGAAGGCGCCTTTCGTGATTCGTCGAGCGAGTTGCGGTCGAGTTCGCTCGATTCAGCCCTGCGACGGTTGCAGCAAGCTGCCAAAGCTGCTCCACAGATAGGTCGCTCGACGCCGGATGCGGTGTGCCCGGAATCCCCAGTACGAGTCGCCTATAAATGGCCGCCACCGAGTTGCCCCCGCGGTAGGCGTCTTGATACAGATCGCGGGCTACTAGCGGTCGACCCAATGCATCAAAAAGATCGATTTGCCGCGCATCGATGGCCCGAACATCTCGGTCGCTCGCTAAGCGGTGGCATTTTTGGCAGGCGAACTGTCGCAAAAGTTCTTCGGCGGCGGAGGACTCCAGCGCCTGCTCGGGCAACTCAGGCAGCTCGAGTTCTCCGCCCGCTATCAGTCGCCGGTCGATCCAATTCTGCTTAGCGTCCGCTGGCGGCATGTCACTTTGATGAACAGGGTCGAACAGACTGTCGTATTGATCGCTGAGCCCAGCTTGTTGAAACTGGCGAACAACTGCCACGATAGATTTCAATTGCTCTGGCGAAAAATCTGCGAACGCTGGCATCGAGGCACCGCCCAAACCCTGCTTGATTGCGTTTTGCAAATCCTCGTCTGTTGCCAGCCGATTGACCGAAGAAACCATACGCATGGGTTCGTCGCGAAAATTTCTGGGTGCGGGAAACAGGTGCCTGGCTGCTGGACCCAAGCCGTTTCCATTTTCTCCGTGGCAGCCCGCGCAGTGTTCGCGATAAAGCAGTTGCCCCTCCGAGCCGTTTGGCGGTCGGTCCTCCAAACTGTGGCCCGAAAGCGTAGGATAGTTTGGCGCATAGGCTGGCGAAAGGACCGCATTTAACTCGTCCACGATCGCTTGATCGCTGGGTGACAGTTGGCGCTGAATTTGCAAATCGACAAAGCGGCGAATTCGGGCGACGCGATCGAGCGAGTATTCGAAGACGAGCAACGCATCCTGCCTGCGACCGCTTAAAGCGAGCGCTGTTGCGGCCCACGAAGCCCGCCGCGTTAACGCACCCGAAGTTCCCCTCCGCCCTTGAACGTTCATGCCAAAGGCTGCGTCCACCAAGGCGATAATGTCTTGGGGCGCGCGCAGGTCGGCTTGACTTAAAAGTTGGACCGAGTCCGCGTATTGCCCTGCATCCAGAGCCACTTCGGCACTCTCCAAAATTGCCGCCTCTGTCGGAATCGCTTCCTTCAAAAGCATTTCTGCAGAGGCTAGCTCGCCCTGTTCGCGATCGAGACGAGCCAGTTGCAGTCGTACATCCTGATTGTGCGGGAAGAATTGCAAACATTGCTCGAGTACCCAACGCGACTTATCGAGCTCTGCCAATGGCGGTGATGAGTAGATCGCGGCCAGCGCCAATAGCGATGGTTCATGGCGTGGGTTGAGCTCGATGGCTTGGAATAAGAATGCCTGGGCATCGCCGGTTCGGGCTTCTGCCAGCGCGAGCAGTCCGCTAAGAAAATACTTTTGTACTCGTTCGACCGGTGTATCAGGCCAAGTATCCAATAGCCGGATTGCATCATCCAGCCTGCCCTGTGCGAGCAAACCGCGCAGCACTACTTCGCGCGCATCGAAGTTCGAAGCCCCACGCCGCTCCAGTTCGCGTTGCTGCCGAGCGGGTGTTTCGTCAAAAGCACCGACTTGAGTATCAAATAGATCCTTGGCCAACTGTAGCTGACTGGGCCGCAGTTGCAATTGTTCGGCCTCGACCAGCCACCTGCGAAAGCCATCGACATTTCCAAGTTGCCGATAGCACTGGCTCGCCAAAAACTGCAATTCGTCTGACAACTTAGCTTGCGACTCGATCTCAGCCAAAGTTTCCGAGAGGTCGCCAAGCCGATAGCGAGCTTCGAGCGCTTTGTAGCTTGGACGGGCCGAAAAGCTAAACAGGTAGACGCCAGCCACAGCGCAGCCGATGGCCAATAAAATTAGCATCCCGCGCTTCACCGCCACCACCTTCCCAAAACGACACAAATCCCTGGTTCCACTCGCCCTAATGGACAGCGCCCATCTTTGTTGGAGTCCAGGCTTCAGCCTGCCTGCGGGGAGATCGACATGTTGCCGACGGCTGGTACGATGTAAGTTTACGGGAACCGAGGCCAAATAGGAATGCACCACGAGTGAACCTACGGATCGAACTCTGGCTGCTTCTGCCACTCTGGCTTTGTTTGGGCGGTTGCCAACGCTCCCAGCGGGAATCGACGGCAAGTAGCCTAAGCGGTACTGAGATTGTAGCTCGGCTGTCCGATTCGACGGCCCGTCCGCCCGCGGAAGCTGTTGCTTTTGAAGAACCATCCGTGGCCATCGTGGAATTCTGCAGCGATTGCCATGCGCTGCCCAAGGCGCGCACCTTTGAACGCGATGTTTGGTACGAAGAAATTAGGCTGGGCTACGAATTTTACGCTCGCTCGGGCCGCACGGATCTCTCCCCACCGCCGCTCGCAGACGTTCTGCGCTTCTACCGTAGTCAAGCGCCTCAGCAGATTGTATTCCCTGCACGCGCGGAATTAGATCCCGTTTGGTCAGCGCGATTCACACCCACGAAGCTGGATTGGAAAGACGCTGGCTACATCACGCCGGGCATCTCATCGATCGCCTGGGTCGAACTGATGGAAACTGGGGTATCGCATCTACTTGTTACCGACATGCGCGATGGCACGATTAGTCTCGTCGACCCTGATCCCGCCCGCACGACTCGCCGAATCATCGGCCGCGTCGGTAGTCCTGCCCGTGTGACACCGGTTGATTTCGATGCGGATGGACTGCAGGATTTGTTGGTCTCCGACTTGGGTAGCGTCAAACCATTCGATCATACGCTGGGCAAAGTCGTGTGGCTGCGACGCCAAGCCGACTCGCTCGATTTCGAATCCATCACCCTGTGCGATCAAATGGGCCGTGTGGCCGACTGTGCCGTGGGCAACTTTCGGGGCGACCAAAAATTGGATCTAGTCGTCGCCGAGTTTGGCCATCGTCGCGGTGGGAGTATTCGCATGATGACCAATTTGACAGAACACATCGCTTCACCGAAATTCAGCCAGCAAGTCCTCGATATCCGTCCAGGCGCTATCCGCCTACCCGTCTTCGACTGGAATGCGGATGGCAAACTAGATTTTGCGGCCATCGTGAGTCAGGAGTACGAATCGATCGAAATTTTCTTGGACCAGGGCACCAAGTTCGATATGCACACTATTTTCACAGCCAACGATTTGGCATTTGGTTCGATCGGACTCGAAATCGTCGACTTGGATCAGGACGGCGACATGGACCTACTGCACGTCAATGGCGACTGCTTTGACAACAATTACGCCAATTTGTCGCATGGATTAGCCTGGCACGAAAATTTGGGCAATCTTCGGTTTGAGTATCATCGCGTGGTGGAAATGCCGGGCCTCTACCGCGCACTGGCTGGCGATATGGACGGCGATGGCGATTTGGATATTGTGGCCGTGGCCAACTTGCCATCGCAGGTGAAGCCGATCTCGCTGCGCGAGTCGGAACCGGTTTCGATTCTCTTACTGGAACAAACCGAGAGCCTAACATTTGTAAGCCATGTGCTGGAGACCGGTACAGCTCGCTATCCGGCGCTGGAAGTGGCCGATTTCAATGCGGACGGCAAGCTGGATTTCGCGGTTGGAGCCCAATTGTTCGACAGCGACATGCCCGGCACTGCAGCAGCCAAGCTCCCAAGGCTGACCGTTTGGTGGCAGAACTAGCCAACGTCGCTCAATTGCATCGACTCGCCGTAGCGAACAACCGTTTGGCGGCGGAGTTTTTCAAGCTCCGGAGCAGCCAGACTCGGGTCGCTGGCCAGCAATTCCTTGGCTACAGTTCGGGCCAACGCGACGAGCGGTGCGTCGTCGACTAGGTTGGCGATTTTCAAGGGTGGTAAACCACTTTGGGAAGTGCCCAGCAGGTCGCCAGGGCCTCGTATGGCTAGATCCATCTCGGCCAGTTCGAAACCGTCGTTGCTCTTTTGGAAGGCTTGCAAACGCTGGTTATCCTGGCTGTCGCAGCCCGCTGCGGCCACGGCACAAACAAAACCGCTGTAGGAACTGCGCGAGATGCGACCGCGAAGTTGATGCAACTGCGACAACCCGAGTTTGTTGGCGTCCAGGATCGTCATGACCGTCGCATTGGGTACATCGATACCCACTTCGACAACGGTAGTGGCCACAAGCACATCGAGTTGACCTGCGGAAAAATCTGCAAGTACAGACTCTTTGTCGCTGCTGTCCATACGACCATGCAGAAGTCCAATGCTCCGATGTCGCAGCGGACCGTGCCTGAGCTGTTCGTAGCTGCCTTCGGCGCTGGCCATTTCCATGACATCGCTGTCCGAGACTCGCGGGGCAATGACGTAGGCTTGTCGCCCAGTCCCAATTTGGGTGTCTACAAAATTCCACCAGGAGGCGAGGTGCTCGATGGTGGACACGTAGGTGTTGACCGGCGCGCGGCCAGGTGGCTTTTGCCGGATCGTAGAAACATCCAAGTCCCCGAAGGCGGTCATGGCAATCGTGCGTGGGATGGGCGTTGCACTGAGCACCAGATAATGCGGCTGCGAATTTTCGCTGCGGAGTTTGGCGCGTTGCACGACGCCGAATTTATGCTGCTCGTCTACGATCACCAGACCCAGACTCTTGAATTGAACTTCGCTGGCAAGCAGGGCTTGAGTACCCACCAGCAAATCGATTCCACCCGCGCGCGCGCTATGAACTATTTCTAGACGCTTAGATTTGGACATACTTCCCGTCAGCAGCCCCACGCGAACGCGACTCGACGCCAAACTTTTCTGTAAAGTATCGGCGTGCTGGCGTGCGAGTACTTCGGTCGGGGCCATCAATGCGGCTTGATAACCATACGCGGCGCAGAGCAGCATCGCATACTGAGCCACGACCGTTTTACCGCTGCCCACATCGCCTTGCAGCAAGCGATTCATCGGTCGCTCGCGGGACATGTCCTGCCCGATCTCCGCGATGGCCTGCTGCTGGTCGGCGGTCAGAGTGAAGCGTAGGCGATTCAAAATGCGCGCATGGATTTTGCCAATGGGTTCGCAGCGCGGAGCCAATGCTAAATGTTCGCGCTCCTGACGCTGCAACGTGATTGCCAATTGCAGCACCAGCAACTCTTGCGTCTTAAATCGCCTCTGGGCCGTCAGGGCGTCGTCCAGGCTGCTGGGAAAGTGAATATTCTTCAGGGCAACTTGGACCGTGGGTATCTCCAAGCGCTGCCGCAGCGATTCGGGCAGCACTTCAGTCACTTGATCCAAAAGTTCAGGTACGAGGTCGGAATAAATTTTTCGCAACATCGATTGCTTGAGACCCTCGGTCAATGGATAGATCGGCAGCGGTTTGGGCTGCCAGCGATCGTCGTCCTCAAAGAGCGGAGTGATTTGTGGCTGCACCATTTCCCAGTTCAGGACGGTGGAACGCAAGATACCGGTGGCTACCAACCGCTGGCCAAGTCGGATTTCATTTTTACGAAAGGGCTGGTTGAACCAAGTCAGACGCACAGCCCCACCGCCATCAGCTTCTACCAAAGCGCCGAGCTGGTGTTTGCCGGTTTGGGTCACACGGTCGGATATCTCGCGAATAGTCCCTTTGAACGCGACTCGAGTGTTTTCTATGAACTCCGGAGCCGATTGCAGCGGTGCGACCTCTTGGTAGGTTCGTGGGAAAAAAAAGAGCAGGTCTACAGCTCGATGAAGTCCCAGCCTCGCCAGCAATTGGGATCGCAGTGCACCCACGGCCGGATGCTTGTGCAGCGGCATCTGAAGTGTGCTGCGCTGCGATTCGCCGATGTTTGCTGCGTTTCCCATAGCCAATGTGTTCAATATAATTAGCGCAAATCGCCAGTCCGCGCAGGTGAATATTACAGTAGTGTCGGCTAACCTGCCGCTACCAGTGGGTTTCGTTCGAATTTCGCAAAGATAAGCCGTTTTGGCGATAGCCACGGCTACATTACGACCCGACTTAGCAACAAAAAACCGTGGCTATCGCCGAAGCTGTTTATCCGAGACCTCTTATCATCGAGTCACTCGAGTTTCCTTCCTCCCCGGATCGCGACCACAGGAGCGGTAGCGAGGCTTTACGCAAGAAAAACCTGCCAACTCTGGTAGACGGTAGTGAGGCCGATTTCTTTACAGATTTTTCCAAAATAAATCCTTGGATTGGATATTTCGACGCGGAAATCGCTAGATTGTAAGTCTCCTCACGAAACTTTTCAGCGCCTCGCAGGTTTGATTCGGTGGGTGAGAAAGCTGGTGAAACTGGGCGATTCCGCATCGGTAACCAGTGATGAGCTCTGTGTTAAAGGCATTTCTTGCCTCATCCGGACTGTTTAGAGCTTGATTCTCTGTTACTAACACTGGAAGGGTCCTCTCATGAAATTGCGTACTCTGGGACTGCTTAGCCTTGGGCTGGCAGTCTGTATCTCTTCAGCTTTGATGGCTCAGGACCAGACGCCTGGTCAAGGGCAAGGTCGCGGCCGTGGTGGTCCTGGTGGCGGCCCCGGCGGACCAGGAGGTCGCGGCGGCTTTGGCGGTTTCGGCGGCCCTGGCATATCCCCCGGTGGAGCCCTCGAGTTGGTTGGCTTGCTGCGCGACGAAAAGGTTCAAAAAGAAGTTGAAATGACAGCCGACACTTATTCGGCGATTCGCGATGCGATGCCCGACATGCGCGAGCTATTCTCAGCCTCTGAAGGCGAGCGAACGGCCAAGCTCAAAGAAGCTAATGAAAAAGCCAAAGAGATGCTCGACGAAGTGCTCTCGCCCGAGCACCAAAAACGGCTTATGGGTCTGCTGGTTCAGCAGAACGGAAATCGTGCAGCCGCCAACGATTTGATTGCAAAAGAAATCGGACTCGACGATGCTGGCATGAAGAAGGTTCAAGAAGCCGCTACCAAAGCCACGGAAGAAATGACCGCCAAGATGCGCGAGATGTTCAGCGGTGGTGGCGGTGCGGGAGGATTCGACCGCGAGAAAATGACCGAGATGAGAGATAACGCCCAGAAGGATACTGATAAGGCAATTGCCGCCGTGCTCTCCGCCGAACAACTCGCGGCGCTCGAAGCCCTCAAGGGTGAGAAGTTCGAATTCTCTCCGCGAACCTTTGGTGGTCCAGGCGGTGGTGGTCCAGGCGGTCGAGGTGGGGCTGGCGGCGGACGCCCCGGCGCTCGGCCCGGCAGCGACAACTAGTAGTCTCGTCGTACTGCGTTAGGTCGCTCCAGGTGCGTCGCACGTGAATATGTATCACGCGTTGATGCATCTGGAACGGCAAGGTTGGTTTTGACAAGTAGTAAACGGTTGGTTCGGCTAGGGAGTTAGCTTATGGCACGGTTCCAAATTATTGGACAGTTCGCATGCGTTCTGCTGCTTACCTGTGTCGCCATTGCCCAGCCACCCCACCGACCACCCAATGGAGGTCTTCCCGATGGTCCCCCAGGCGGGAGAGACAGGGAAGGTGGGGGTCGAGACGGTGGTGGTCGCAAGAATGGCGGGCGAGACGGTCAGCGGGATCCGTTCTTCGAAGCCCTGCGCGAAGTACCTAACAAGGATCTATTTGACCTGGTTAATCACACGGAGATTTGCAAAGAAATCGGCCTCAGCGAAGCAAGCGCCGAAAAAGTCAAACAGAAAATCCACAGAGCGATCGAAGAGATCCTGGCTATCCGCAACGCAACCAGGGATCAAGCAAAATCTCCAGACGAACTCAAGCAAATGATTCGCGAGCGCGTGTCTCCACTTTATGACTCGTCCTACGAATTGCTGCGGATGGAATCCAATTTCCAGCGGTTGTTGGGCATCTATGTTCAAGCTCGACAGTACCGGGCAGCTCTGAATGACCAAGTTGCCAATGCAATAGGACTCGAAGGCACCGAACTCGACGATTTCCGGACCGCTCGAACCGAGGCCTGGCGGTCTATCATGGAAGAGACACGCAGTACGATCGAAAAAGAGATGCGGCACTCGCCACCTGGAACGAGCCCCAGGGAAGCTATCGGCAAGCAGATCGCGCTTGCTGAGAAAAAGCTCGACGCAAAACTTGCCGAACTGCTCTCTCCAGCCCAGCGCGAGCAGCTCGAACTACTCAAGGGCAAAGATTTTCCATTGTCTGCTACCTTGAATGAGCCGCCTCCAGATCGACGGCGTGGACCACCCGGCGAGCGTCCGCGAGATCCCAAACGTGGAGAAGAAAAACCACTCAGAGAGACCCAAGAGAATTGCCCAGACGACAAGTGCTGTGCAAATTCTAGTTCTCAACTCGTCGGAATTTGACGGCCGAAGCTACTAGCGCCAAGCCGCCCTCATTCGCACGCTCGATGTACTACGCACCACACTTCTGAGCTATCTTGCATACGGCGCACCCACCCTTGGACCCGCAACCGTTCTTGGCTTGGCTGGTGCCGCATCCGGGCCCGCAACCATGTTGCAATAGATTCGCAAACTTGCTGGCTCTAACCTGCTTTTCATAAATTTCAACCAATCGATCCAAGTGCAGTTGCAGTTGCTGATCGATCTCTGCCAAAAAATGAAAATACAGCGTGCGACCGTCCATCAGCGGTTCGACATCCAGCAGCACAGCCGAAGAGCCGCTTTCAGATAGCCAGCCCACGCAACTCGCAAAGGCCTCTTCGCCGAGTTGTCGCAAGTGTCCCCACAGCAGTTCGTCTTCAGGTGTTGCCCTCCGCAAAACTTTCCCGTCGCCCGTACTTGCAACTTGGGGCGGCTCGCTCGCAAGACCCAAGACAATACCCATCTCCAGTCCACGCTCAGTCCGACATACCGTACGATGACCACGGACGAGCAATCCACATTCCACCGTCGAAAAACGGCCGATCTGCCCCAACACTCCAACGCGGAGCAACACCCAGCTCTGGGTGGTTTCAAATAGGTCTTGTTCGGGGACTTCTGGAGCGAGCATGGAGCCATGTTCTGTCTAGTGGGCATTCTGACGGGAGGAATTATGCATTACATTAAGATCGTTTTCCATGCCCATCGGACACCGGACGCGAAAATATGATTCTAGACAATCCCACGAGTCGCTCGGATACACGCTGGTTGTCCTTGGCAGAACAGGTGCTTGACGGAAATCCGGTTTCCACCGAACAAGCCGAACAGGTTCTAAAAAGCGATAATGAACAGCTTCTAGACTTGGTCGCAGCCGCCTATCGCCTGAGGCACCGCTACTTCGGCAAGACGGTCCAGCTCTATTTCTTGGTCAACGCCAAAAGTGGCTTGTGCCCAGAGGATTGCGGCTATTGCTCTCAATCGAAGTTGTCGACAGCTCCTATCGACAAGTATCGCATGCTCTCGGTAGATCAACTGCTCGATGGCGCACGCATAGCGGCCGAGCGCGATTCGAAAACGTATTGCATCGTGATTAGTGGCCGCGCGCCCAGCGAGCGCGAATTGAAAGCCGTCGAGATGGTCGTGCCCAGAGTCAAAGAAGAGTTCAACCTCAAGATCTGCGCCTGCCTCGGCCTGCTCACCGCTGAGCATGCCGCGCGCTTGAAGGCCTGCGGCGTCGATCGCGTGAACCACAACTTGAACACCAGCCAGGAGCACTATGCCGAGATCTGCTCGACACATACCTACGCAGATCGCATGGAAACGTTGAGAAACGTTCGAGCTGCTGGCATCGAGCTGTGCAGCGGCGGCATTATCGGCATGGGCGAGAGCCATCAAGACTTGGTGGCCATGGCCATGGATCTCCGCGCACTGCAAGTCGAATCTATACCACTGAACTTCTTGCACGCCATCGAAGGAACGCCCCTTGGGCAGCAAGCAGAGCTGACTCCACAAGATTGCTTGCGGGCACTGTGCATGATGCGTTTTGTCAATCCGCAGAGCGAGCTGCGAATCGCCGGAGGTCGCGAAAAACATTTGCGAACCCTTCAGCCACTCAGTCTCTATGTCGCCAACAGCCTTTTCGTTGGCGACTATTTGACCACCAAGGGCCAAGCACCCTCCGCGGACTATCAAATGATTGCCGACCTGGGGTTCGAAATTACCAAAGCTAACTAAAAGGTTCACTAGGAAACAACCAACGTACCCTCGCAATCAAAGTCCCAACATGAAGATATGTCGATTCGAGCATGCTGGGCGGCAACGTTGCGGCCTGTATGATGTCCAAAGAGTTCTTCCCATCGACGACTTGGCTTCTACCTGCGGAGAAAAGTATTTGGCCGATGCTTTACTCGGAGGCGAACTGCGGAGGTTGCTCCCCACCGACTCTGCGGCTTGGTTAGCCCTACTCGATTTGGTCGACGAGGCGTGGCAAGATCCCACCGCAATGGACAGCCTGTGGTTGGATCGTAGCCAAGTTCAATTGTTGCCACCCATTGCCTCGCCGCCCAAGCTGCTGCTACTGGCCGGAAATTATGCAGAGCATGTGCGAGAGCAAGGCGACATTGCTAAAGAAAAGCAGCGGACCTTCCCCTACGTCTTCATGAAACCAGCTTCCTCTTCGCTCGTCGGCGATCGCAGTCATGTCAATATTCCCAAAAATTCTCCAGACAAGATTGATCACGAAGTCGAATTGGCATTTGTGATCGGGAAAACCGCGCGCAATGTCTCTGCCCGCGATGGGCTGTCCTACGTCGCAGGCTATACGATCGTCAACGATCTGTCTGACCGCGGCTTCCGCCCCAACTCGCTCCGCGAGGAACGACCGCGCGACAAGTTCTTCGACTGGTTGCATGGCAAATGGCACGACGGCTTTTGTCCCTGCGGTCCGTGCTTAGTCACCGCCGACGAAATTCCCGATCCCCAAGCCTTACCTTTGCAGCTCACTGTCGACGGAGAAGTCCGACAAAGTGGCAGTACTTCGGAGCAAGTCTTCTCGGTAGCCGAAGTAATTGAGTTTCTGTCCAGTTGGATAACGCTCGAACCGGGCGACATCATCTCGACTGGAACTCCAGCCGGCGTTGGCAATGCCACCGGAAAATACTTGGCCGCCGGCCAAGAAGTCGTGGCTTCGATCGAAGGCATCGGTTCGTTAACTACTTATATGAAGGGCTGGGCATGAGGGGGCAATTCGTCGTAGCTGAAATTACCAGACTTCAGTCCGCAGAAGCCGAAGTCTGGCGACTTCGGCTAAGTTTAATTGTAACCGTTCACGGCCATAGGCCGTGAACGGTTACTTTTAATTTGCTACTGCCGCTGGCCCTAGTGCAGGTCCACTTCGAGGAACAGGGCGTCTGTCAAATCGATCGCCAGCTCTGAGAAAAAGACGTCGCGACCACCCTGTCCATGCAGCGTGTCGATTTCGCCATCATCGATCACAGTCACATCGCGAACCAAGAACGAGTTGGCATTGAGCCGGTCAACGAAGCCATCGTGCTTGATACCCGCGATGTTGCGCACACGTGTCGCGTAATCATGTCCGGATGACCATTCCGCCCACAATTCGTTGAGCGCTGTGTGCGGATTGGCAAAGCTGATTTGGTCACCCACGAGCAAGTCGTCGTCGTTACCGCCTTCCAGCAGGTCGCGCCCCGTACCGCCAATCAACAAATCGCGTCCGTCACCGCCCACGAGTGTATCGTTGCCATCGTTTCCTTCGAGCGTATCGTTTCCATTTTCGCCCCAAAGCGTGTCATTACCATTTCTTCCGATCAAATGATCGTTACCCGTACCACCTCGCAGCGTGTCGTTGCCGTCTCCTCCAACGATGAAGTCCTCGCCGGCGTCACCCCACAGGAAATCCGCACCGCTATCGCCTAGGATCACGTCGTTACCCGCCCCACCATGCAGTTGGTCGTTGCCGCTGCCACCGAAAAGCCTATCGGTTGCACTACCGCCTTGGAAGTTATCATTGCCAGCGCCCCCATAGGCCTCGGACGGCTTGGCCGTTTGATTGACAAACGAATCGTTACCTGCGTGTCCTTCGAAACAAATCAGTTGGACTAACGCACTCGGAAAGTGCATGGATTTTGCGCCGTTGTTATTACTCGCCTGCACACGGATCCACGCAGTGGGAACGATGGACACTGGACCACCGATGCCCAAGACATATTCAACGATGACACTGTCGCTAAGACTAGTACCATCAATGTTGACCTTGCCAGCGTTCTGCGTAATCAGCGGCACCTCGACGCCAAGGTCCAAGTCAGGAAACGCATCGATCGTTTCGCTGTTCGCAAACGTCAATCCCGTTTGAATTCCTTGGCCATTGACCGATGGTAAATTGCTACTGAAATTGACTGCTGCTAATCTATTCAATAGGACGTGCTGGGAGAGCCACTTGAGTGGCACAGGGGCATTCGAATTGTCGCGGTTATCGTAGTCCAGGAAATAGGATTCTAGGGCGGTCGAGAAATCTTCAGACGGATTGGTGCGACCGTAGCTTCTTGCAAAGTCGGCATCTGTTGCGTACGACCAACTCCCATCGAGGCTCACTTGAAAGGCCGGTGAGAAATTGCCCAGGAAACTACCCGCTTGCCAACTACTGATACTGCGGAAGCCTTCGATGATTGAATTTCCTTGTCCTGGCAATCGCAGGTTGACCTCCGATGCGGAATCCCAGTTATGTCCAATTTCGTGAACGACTGTTTTAAAAACCTTATCTTCGCTGGTGAACACGCTATCGGAATAGTAGGTCGAACCGTTGCTGTTATAGGCCGTATAGTTGGCTGAGACCGAGTTGTCGCTGTAAGCTCCATGTCGGAAGAGCGTTAATTCCGAACCGTCGGCGTCCAACAGTAGGATATTGTTGCCAGTTCGGCGGGCGAGCACTTCGAAGCTCTTGTCTACCTGGATGATATCTTGAGTTGACCAGCTACCTGCAGCCCAATTTGTGGTTGTACCATTGATCACAAACGATGTTGCGGCTGCGGGCGCGAAATTGATCTGGACGTCCTGGCTCCCGAAGTCTGCGAAGTACTGGTGGCCATCCTGTGTGTCATTCAAAAATCGGTCGGCGCCAGCCCCGCCGATGTAGCTATCGAGTCCACTGTCGCCGTAAAGCCCGTCCATGCCATTACCACCATCCAGAACATCGTTACCTGACCCTCCAAAGAGATGGTCATTGCCGTTCTGCCCGTAGATGGAGTCGTCACCGGCCTGACCCTCGATGACGTCGCTGTCGTTACCGCCAAAAAGCAAGTCAGCGCCATTTCCGCCACGCAGGGTATCTTCTCCGTTCTGACCCCAAAATGTGTCGACATTCGAGCCGCCCTGCAGTAAATCGTTTCCTCCGTATCCATAGGCCAATGAACGGAAGTTGGTGGAGTTGATAAATGTGTCGGCCTGATCGCTGCCATTGAAGCGAATCGATGCAAACGCGTTCTTAGCCACAAACTGTACCGTATTGCCATTGGGACTGGTGGTGACGACTTGGATCGGTGCCAATTGCAAACCTGGGTGGGTATCAATTACATGCGCTTGGGTACCCGCAGGGTCTGCATCGATTCTCAAAATGCCACCGGCAATGCTGATATCCGCGGCCATGAGCTTGCGTGTCTCTAGCGACTCGCCACGCAAAACTCGACAGGTAGCCCGTTTTCGACTTTGAGTCAGTCTACGGCGAAATAGAGTGTTGATGAGTGTGGTACAAAATCGAGACATGAGAATTCTCCTGAAGAGGGTGACGCGAAAAGATTTGTTCCAGTAGTAACTCGCCAATGCCGGACAAACGCGACAATGATATGGTAGGATTTCTGCTGTGGTCAAAAATTGCTGAAGGCAATTCAGATGGTTGGCGATGCAAATGCAAGAGATACCGCCGGTAACAGAAAGTTCGTTGACCGATTGGTACGAAGGGCTGCGCAGTGGCCGCAGCCAGGCGACCGAGAAATTGTGGCGGCTCTATTTTGAACGCATGGTCAGGTTGGCGCGGTGCAAATTGGCGGGTACCAACCGCGCTATGCACGATGAGGAAGATGTCGCACTCAGCGCCTTCAAGAGCTTTTGCTTAGGTTTCCAACATGGAAAGTTTCACGCCCACGGTGAGCAGGTCAATCTGTGGCCGTTGCTGGTTACATTGACCATCAACAAATCGATCGACCATCTCCGTAGTCAGAACCGCGTAAAACGAGGTGGCTCGGGGCAAGAGGGCGTTCCGAGCAGACAATTGAATTCAGAGCATGTTCTAGAATTGGTGATTTCTGCAGAGCCATCACCAGAATCGCAGGTCGCGGTCGAAGAATCATTCGAACAATTGCTGGCAAGTTTAGATCTTACAGGCGACGCTAGCTTGCGAGAAATTGCTCTAAATTCTATCGAAGGAATGGGGGCATCCGAAATCGCCGAGAAACTCGGGGACTGTTCTGTTCGAACCGTCCAGCGGAAGCTCAAAACGATTCGCGCCATTTGGGAGCGTTCGAACCCATGAGCCTTCGGTCAGGTCACAGCGATGATCGCACGCAGTTCGACGATTTGAACCCCTCGACTATGATCGAGGTCAACCGCTATTGCGATCAATTGGAATCGTTGTGGAAGCAAAACCAGGACGTGACCTTGGATCGTTTCTTAACGGGCTTGCCGCAAAGCGTTCGAGAAGCAGCGTTGCCCGAGTTAATTCGAATTGACTTGGGCTATAGGCAACAGTTCGGGCTGCCATGCTCCGCTGAATTGTACTTGTCGATGTTCCCGAAGCTGGACCGTGTGTGGCTTGATCGTCAAACGCAAACAGTGCAACAGGTGCAATTGGTTGCGAATGCAACAGCACAGTTCGAGCTCCCTCAGCAGTTGGGTGACTATCTTATCACTGGCACACTGGGTTCGGGCGGTATGGGAGACGTCTATCGCGCAGAACACAAATTGATGGGCCGTATCGTCGCATTGAAAGTGCTCAAGGCAAGTCGGCTGCATGACGTCGGGTCGCGTCAACGATTCGAACGCGAGGTCCGCGTGATTGCCAAGCTGTCCCATACGAATATTGTCACTGCCTACGACGCACGCGAGGAAGGTGGCATGTTGTATTTGGTGACCGAATTGGTTGATGGTGAGGATCTTGCGCGTCTCGTCAAGCGCAAGGGGACAGTCCGTCCAGTCGAAGCCATGTACTATATTTGGCAGGCTGCGAAAGGGCTGGCGTATGCTCACCGGCAAGGCATTATTCATCGCGATATCAAACCCGGCAATTTGTTGTTGGATCGCAAGAAGACGATCAAGGTCCTCGATTTGGGGCTGGCGCGATTGCGCATTTCAGAGTTGCCGAACGAAAACGCCGAGAGCACAATCACCAACGCAAATCAATTGGTCGGCACGGCCGCCTATTTGGCTCCCGAACAAGCTCGCTCGCCGTTGGATTTCGATGAGAGATCCGACATTTACAGCCTCGGTTGCACCCTGTTTTGTTTGTTGTACGGGCGCGCACCGTTTCATGGCGCAACCGATATAGAGACCATCATGGCGCATTTAGAGCAACCGATTCCCGAGCTGCCGAGGGAGTCCGGCCAGTACAAACTACCTAACGATTTGATCCTTTTGTTGCGCAGCATGTTGGCCAAGTCGCCACTCCAGCGACCAAAGTCCATGGCAGAAGTTGTTGCGATTCTGGCTGGAATTATCAGAGTCGAACAACAAACCGACACTGCCCCGCTGCTATCGCCCATCTCCGTGGCAGCGACGAATCGCTTCGATAGATTTCTCCAGCCCCTTAAGTCCTCGATTTCAAGTGCGTTTTCCGATTCGCGAAGTTGGATAGCTGGGTGGCTGCTGATGTGCGCCCTGGCGTTTCTGCTTGTTGGGGCAGCGTTCATAATTCCTCAGTTTCGTTCGCGGTTGCCCGTGATACCGCCACAGTCGGTGTTAAAGACTCCACTGAAAAAATCCAGTGGTCAGCCGGAATGGTCGGGCGGTTTGGTTTTTGACGGCCAAACAAGCTACGTACACGCAAACACATTTTACGATGCAGTTGCTAGCCCGTTTCGCATCGAATTGGCCACCATTCCCAAGCGTCAAACGGAGCCCGCCAATTTGGTCACGTGTTCTGGGCCTCAGTGTTTTGCGTTGTTTGTCGACCAACAGAAGTGGGGAGTTGCATGTTACGATGGCAGACGATCACGCTTGAGGGTCAGTACCCAACAGATCCGATATGACCAACCTGTCGTGGTTGCCGCAGAGTGGAACGGCGAAATGCTCGACTTGTATTTAAATGGAATTCCCATCCAAACCGTGTCGATTGAATATCCAATGCAGCCTGGGCCTACGGGCTTGTACATCGGTGGGTTGCCGCCCGGAGTTATTCCTGATTATCAAGGCGTTCGTTTTTACCGTGGTACGATTGTCTCCGTAAGAATTCAGCAAGGTGAATTATCGGCTCCCGCAGCCACGCTTGCCGATCTGCGCAATGTGACACCTCGCACGCTTGCATTGTTTCCTTTTTCCGAGCGCAGCGGAGTTCAGTCCTTCGATAGATCGCCCGCAGGATTGCGGGGCGACATTTTCGCAGCCACTTGGGGCACATCGGCCTGGCAAACCAATGAGTGAACGGTGCTATCAAAGAGAATTTCGTTGTGCGTTTTACGGTCGACCATGAGTCCTTCAAAAAACGCGGTCGATTCTTCGTTGAAAATACAATGTGCAAATAGATGGAACACCTTCGGCGTTTTATAGTTGTCGTTCTGTCAACCCAGTCTTCGAGATACTAGCCCTTTCGCATTGATTACAGCAGCGGTCATCGCCGGGAAGTCACGCTTGCGACGTATTTCAGTCAGCTTCGCGGCCAGCTCCTGCGCTGGGTCTACAGCCTATGACTATGCCCGCACGGCTCTAACTATCGAAATCAAACAGCTCCGTCAAACTCAGCTCGGCGCTGGGTTGACTAAGTGGTTTGATAACAGCGGGACCGCATAATATTTCAATCGAACTGTAACGGCCACGGTCGGGCCGGCGATGGACGTGCAGCCGCGAACTATTGATGTCAACAATCCAGTACTCCATCACGCCATGTTCGGCGTACAGCTCCGCTTTTTCCACGAGGTCTGGTGTCAGACTCGAGTCAGAAATTTCGATAAGTAGCAGTACATCCTGAGCAGACGGACGAATGCGGCGCGACGGTTGCCTGCGAAACCACACCAAATCAGGTTCCGGGCGATGGTCACCGCACTGAATTCCGCATTGCACACGAACGACCATTTTGTCTTTGTCCGTGTGGTCGCACGACCACCGAGTCAAGAAATCAATTTCACCATCGTGGATTGGTCCGGCAGGATTCATGAAACGCAATTCTCCATGAATGAGTTCAATCTTCATGGGCTCGAGCGACGCGAATGCTCCGCACTCGGCCATGTTATCGAAATCGACTCCGCGCAGTTTGGCAATGGTTGACACGGTTTTCCCTTTCCACAAATCTAATGCGGCCACCCACTTACTTATTGAAGCTGCGTTCGCGCTCGTCGTTCGGATCGGTGCTGGCACCGTGATCGCGCCACAGCCAGCGCATCATTTCGGGTAGCATTGCCCCACCCTGCTTGGTGCCATGCAATCCGATGCCCCATGCATAGTTGATGTCGTAGCCCTTTTCAGTCATCGCATCGACCAATTGCACGTTCTGTTTGAACCAATCCCATTTTTCGTCGTACGCGCCGCCCCGCCTGGCACCGCGATTATCATTCCGGCCATCTTGAAAGAAAACTCGCAGATCCTTCTTATCTGCCTCGCGGACGATTTGGCTGTAGGCATGGCCGCCTCGAATGTTAGTGAAACTGCCCACGATACTCAGGACTTTGTGAAACTGGTCGGGGCGCTGCCATGCTACCGTGAAGGCGGCGATCGCGCCGGAGCTGGCGCCGCCTATTCCGCACCGCTTGGGATCCTTCGATAGATTGTATTCGCTGCGAAGTACCGGCAGCAGCTCGTCGACGATCACCCGCGCGTAAAGATCGTCCAGCGCGTTGTACTCCGTGGGTCGATTGGTATCCCTGTCTCCCCAGTTGCTGGAAGTTGGTTCGGGTTGTTCGGGAGTTCTGCCTGGGTTGATGAACACGCCGATCATGACAGGAATCTCGCGACGCACTATCAAATTGTCCATAACATTTTGTGCGCGAATCGATCCCTCCGCATTCATGAACGCTTGACCGTCGTTGTAGATCATCAAGCTGGCTTCGACCAGAGGATCGTATTGAGCCGGCACATACACCCAATAGGTATGTTGCGTGCCAGGGTAGGCTTCTGACTTAACGACATGCGGTCCAGTGATCTTGCCCTGTGGAACACCCTCTTGGACTAGTGAGTCGGGGCCTAGTTTGTACAGGTCATCCAGTCCCTGCCCCAACAGTTCGAGCGAAATGCATGGAACCAGCAGCATTGCCGAGCACATAAGACGCATCATGATCTTAATTCTTATAACGAGGAAGGCAGTGGAAAGTAGCCAACGCAGGCAGAGGTTGATCCTATTTACCAAAACACATGACTTGCCCATCCAAGGTGCTCAGAAAGAGCCTTCCATTGGCGCCTGCCAATCCATCCCAAGCCGGCAACGTGTCCAACTTGATCTGGCGTTCAACTTTGCCGGTCTCGGTATTTACGACCAGCAGTAGACCACCGTCCTTACCTTCTAAAGCTTGGTCTTGAAGTTCGAGCAACGCTTGGACTTCTGGATCTTTCTCAGAAAGTTTCTGGAATGTCTCCTCTTCGTCGATGATATCGGGTGGACCCACGATGAACAAACGAAAGCCAGACAATACCATCGCCCTAACATAGATAGGCACGTCCTGTGTCCATTTAGGTTTGACGAGGCTATTACCTTGATTTTCAGCATTGTTGGCGGCAGCTTTACCTTTGCCCTTGGGGTTGGCAGCGGCGGTGAATTGAAACGCTTGGCCGAACTTTCCCTCTACCAATTCGCCGCCTTCGACCGTGCCATTGTTGCGACTGAGCGAATGATCTCTGGCCGAGCCGTCGTCAAAACTGACAGCCAAGACAGCCTCGTCCGATAGTTCCGATCCTTCGGAAAATCGCTTTAAAATCGCTTCGTCGTCGAATGTTTCAAAATACAAACGCACTTCATCGATAATACCAGATAGGGTATTCGGAGCTTCATACTCCCCAACGGCTGTGCCTGCGTCGGAGCCGATCTCCATTGGCTGCGCGGGGTCACCGTCGATCAAGCTCTTCGCTGCGCCCTGGGCGACCCGCTGACCATCGATGTAAATGCGCAGGGCTTTGTCGGCTGTCAGAACACCGACGACATGATGCCAACCCCCGACAATTCGCTTGTCGGCCGTGATTTCGCTCAGTTCAAAATCCGTTCGCACACTAAAGGTTGGTTGGCCGTTCTTCAGGTGCAGCGCAAAACCCGACGTGGGCCCGCCGCGAGCTACGATCACACCATTGGGCTTGGTGGTTGTGACCCAAGCTTCGACCGTAATGGGCTTGTTGGACGGATTAAGGCTGGGCGACTTTGGAAACTGTGCGTACTGGCCAGCAGCGCTCGCTGCACCGCCTTTCTTGCCAAAACCTTCTGGAATTTCCGGCGGATTCGGCTCGGCGGCGAAAAGTTGGTGTTCGAGGGTGGTGGTCCAGCGCAAATACTCCGGTTTGCGGCCATAGCCAAATACATAGCCATTACCATTGACCATAATGCGACCCGAAGGGGCAAATCGACCCGCCTGATAGTAGCCACCGTGACCACCCGCGAAACTTTGTCCTAACACCCAATAGCTGCGGTGGAACCAGGTGTCATCCAAAAAGCCCATCGGTGCAAAAATGTGGGCGTCGGGCCCGCGCTGCTTGGCAACTTGCGCGACGAATTCGCCCGAGTTGGGTCCGATTTCGAGTCGATTGCCTTCCAGATCGAACTTCTGCGACTTCATAAAAATGTGGGTCCCGTCGCACGACAGGATATCGGGCAGTCCGACCGGCATCTGCAAGGTCATGATTTTGTCTTGCATATTATTGCCGGTTTCGGGGTTGGTCTCGTCCATGATGGTTTCCGAAAGCTTCTTACCCGTTTCGAGTTCCAACCGAAGCAAGCGCAGTCCGCCATCTAGAAAATTGGACCGACCGGCCACACAGTAAACCTGGCGGTTGTTAACAAGCACACTACCGTGCACGGGCCATAGCGATTCAAGCTGCTCGTATGCCATCGTGCGTCGGTCCATCGGAGCGGCTCGGTAGCGCCATATTAGCTCGCCGTCCTGAGCCCGCACACAATAGACCCAACCGTCGGTCGCACCGAACAGCACACGGCCATCTTGCACAGTGGGTGGCGAGTCGATCCTGGCTCCAGCGGTAAACGTCCACTTTTTTTCTCCCGACAGCTCGTCGAGCGCATACAGCGTGTGCTCGTCGATCTTAGACACATAAACGCGACCACCAGCGATCACAGGCGAAGTGAGGTGTCCACCCAGTTCCGACGTCCACTGCGGTTCGATCTCACCGGATATCTCTGAGTACGAAGTACCACTGCGGCTGGCATCGTGACGGTATGTCGGCCAATCATTCACGCCGGTCACCACTTCGCCAATCTCCTGATCGAAGGCAGGGCCCTGCTCCAGTCGACCTTCCTCGGCAACTTCAGCGGGGATTGGGCGCGTTGGGGCCATGGGCGCCAGTGCGTTGAACCCAAACAACTTGGCTTCGGGATAACAGGCGCAGTTATGAGGTGGAGCGTAAGTGAGTCCGTTGCAGGGCATCACACCGTACAAACAACCGCCGCGAACCCAGTGATGGATGTCCCAGTGTTCGTGATCTGGATCGACAAATTCAATACCCGTTCGCGAAGGCATCAAGAAATTATTGGTGGCTTTGGCGATGTAGCAGCGATGGTGGAACCAATAGGTATCGACGTCGGGCGGAAATTCTTTCTTTACTTCGCCAGTGCGCGGATCGCGCCCCGTAAAAACACCTGTGTCCTTACCGGTGGTAGTGGGCGCACACCACACTAGGTCTTTCATGACCATCAGGTCTTGGGGCGATTGATAACCCGAGTTCGGATGCTGGGCTGTCCACAGTTGCTTACCCGACTTGCTGTCAAAGCTGACCATCTTGCCATCGCCGCCCGCGTACAGCACGACGTCGCCGTGTACCACCAAGCGGGGACCGAAGTTGAACGTGAACGAGGTGCGTCGAGTGACCTCCTCCGACTCCCATGCTAATCCACCGGAGTACTTGTTGAGCGTTACAATTTTCTGCCCATCGTGGTAGTAAATCTGCGACCCTTCGGCGGCCAAAGTGAGCGGCGATATTTTAGTTTGCTTGGCCCATAGCTGTTTTCCAGTAGCGGCTTCAAAGGCCATTAATACGCGTGGCTCTTCGTTCCAAAACACATCCTTGACCGCAGCTTGGTCGCCAACCCGCCCGTTGGCAGGTGCATAATCCGCCAGCTCGGCTTTTCCTTTTCGGACCACCAAGAACAGCATTCCATCGGTGTGGATAATCTCTTCGGTTCCACCGCTGTCTTCGTAGGTCAGTTGCGTTTCACCCGTGCGCGCATCGAGCGCGGTAAGTGGAGCATCAAAACCGAGTGTGACAAACACGCGATCTTCAGTCGAAACCAGGCGCCGCGAGAGTTGGGTCGGACCGCTCTTGAGTGGCCACAAGTGAGTTTGCCACTTGGCGATGTCTCGCTTCCACAAAACGCTACCATTAAATGCATCGCGGCCAACCAGTTTCCACTTGGGAGGCAATTGAATTGAAATCCGACTGCCCTCATCCATGATATAAAACATGCGTCCGCCGGATGAGACCAACGCACTCATGCTGGCCATCCGATCGTGATGCCGAGACCAACGTGGGCTACCAACCCACTGTAAATGTCGCGGCGGAGCAACGACGTTATCATCGGCGACGGAATTGCCGGTCGCATCGTGCAAATAGTGCGACCAATCGTCGATATCCTTGGGGCGAGGTTTTTGCGTGCGTTGCCAATTTCCCTCTGCGTCTCTGATCAACGCAATCCCTTCGGGCACCAACACGCGCAGTACTTCCTCCTGCGAAACACCGCCTAGATCTTCTGCTACTAAAAGATTGACCAGGTTGTCCACGTAGGGCAGTTCGGTACCCGCGAAATGTTCGAAAGCGATGTCACCGTAGAGATGAGACGCTAGGACTCGCTGCCGAGCCGCTTTGACTTTGCCTGCATCGGCATCCAGTCCGTGTACCTGCGTGGCTGGGTTTTGCTTGAGAGCAACGGTCAGCTCTCCATCGCCCGCACCTAAATGGACAACAAAACCGCCAGAAAACCCCGCCTTATCAAGCAGGCTTTGGGCATCCTCGTCCGCCCCAGCATAAAGGACTGCGATGGGCATCCACGCCAGGGCGATAACCGTGAATAGGCGCAGGAGAGGTAGGAGGTGCGGCATGGGACTTGCTCCGATAACGGTGCGCAGTGGATTTTGAGAGGCGGGCAACTTCTGGTAGTATATCAGATTAACCCGCCCGAAATAAGCGTTGCCCTCAGCTCCGCGACAGGCCCATACCCCAGGTCCCCCGTGAAAAGTTTCCTCAATTCGACTCAGATCCTGTCGACTCAGATCCTGATGGCCGGCTCGACAATTATTCAGCTACTGGCCGCGGTGCTGGCTCTGCCAGCCAGCTTGCTGTTGGCGGACGATGCCATCGATTTTAATCGCGATGTGCGACCTATCTTTAACCAGCACTGTGTCGCTTGCCACGGCGGAGTCAAACAAGCCGCCGACCTGAGTTTCGCATATGGCGAGCAGGTGCTGCCGCTCGTCGAGCCGGGGCAACCCGATGCATCGTATTTGATCGAGCGAGTGATCGCCGCCGATGATGAAGAACGGATGCCGCCACCCGAGCACGGACGGCGACTCAGCGAAGCCGAAGTGCAGACGCTCAAAGAATGGATTCAGCAAGGCGCGGTTTGGGGCGAGCACTGGGCATTTGTTGCTCCTCAAAAAATCGAGCCGCCAGTCGCAACCAGCGATACCTGGAGTCGCTCGCGCATCGATCGTTTTATACTTGCGGCCCTCGCGCAAGCGGGGCTCACGCCAAGCGTCGAGACTTCTCCGGAACGCTGGCTGCGCCGCGTATCGCTCGACCTAATTGGTCTCCCACCCACGCTCGACCAACGCGAAAAATTTCTGGCTGCAGTCCGGACCGATGGCGAAGCAGCCTACCAGACGGCTGTCGAGCGCTTGCTCCAGTCGCCGCAATTCGGCGAGCGCTGGGCCAGCGTATGGCTAGACGTTGTGCGCTACGCCGATTCGCGCGGCCTGGGCTTGGATAGCCGTCGCACCATCTGGAAGTATCGCGACTGGGTCATCAAAGCCTTCAATGCAGACATGCCCTACGATCAATTCACCATCAAACAACTGGCCGGGGACTTGCTACCCGAGGCCCAGCTGCAGGACCGGGTCGCGACAGCTTGCCAGCGCCTTACGCAAACCAACGAAGAGGGTGGTACCGACGATGAAGAGTTTCGCACCGAAGCGGTCATCGATCGCGTCAATACAACCTGGCAAGCCTGGATGGGCCTGTCCTTCGGCTGCGCTCAGTGCCACTCGCATCCCTACGAACCGATTCGACACGAAGAGTACTATCAGTTCCTAGCCTATTTCAATAATACGGTCGACTGTGACTTATCCGACGATAAACCCACGCTGGCGGTACCCATCGATGATCGCGAAGCGCAGCAGGCACAAGAACTCGATCGACAGATCGCTCGTTTGCAGCTAGAGGACTGGAACGCGGCCTATCCATTGCTCGCCGATGACCAGAACTGGATCGCCTTAAAAGACATTCAGGCCACGTCGAACAATTCAACTCGTTTTGTAGTCGTAGAGGTAGACGGTATCGAAGAGTTTCAAACTCAAGGCAACGTCGCCAAAGAAACCACGGCCATTATCGAAGCCCCAATTCCCGCTGGAGTCACAAGTCTGACCGCGTTGCGATTTACCGGCTTGCCACACGATCTAACCAAGGCTCTGAACAATTCCGAGTGGGGTTTTGTAATTTCGCATTTTCAAGTCGAACTGATCGAAGATGCGAACAGCCCACCCGAAGCGCTCGAGATAGCCCGTGTTGTGGCAGACGAGCCACATCCGCTGCTCGATCCCCAGCTCAGCCTCAAAGAGAAGAACAGTGATGGATTCGGAGCATACAGCCGCATCAATCATCCTCGTTCCGCCGTGTTTGTGTTGCAGACACCCCGCGCATTCAAACTTGGCTCACGGCTGAGAGTCTCGCTCGCTCAGAACGTATTTGAATTGGGTGCGTTTCCGCTCGTCGCCAAGCGCGGACGACTCGCGATCAGCGATCGCGACGATTTCACCGACTGGTGGATGGACAGCCAGCGTGCCGCTGCGCGAGAGAAAGCAGACCAACTCATTGCGCTCCGCCGGAAGATTCCATCGGTGGATATCCCGATCTTAGCAGAGCGCGAAGCCAATTTCATGCGTCCCACATTCGTCTTTGATCGCGGTAATTTCCTGACTAAGTCCACTGCCGTCTATGCCAAGACGCCCGACTTCTTGCCGACTCGCGCGGCATCGCCGACTCTCGTAGAACCGCCACAGCTTATTGGAATACACCATGAGCTGGCAAGTCCTTCGCGGCTCGAGCTAGCGCGTTGGATTGCGAGCGAGAATAACCCGCTGACCGCCCGAGTGATCGTAAATCGAGTCTGGGCTCAGATGTTCGCAGCGGGACTTGTCGAGTCCCAAGAAGACTTTGGTTCCTCGGGCGATATGCCCTCACACCCTCAGTTGCTCGACGATCTAGCCGCCCGCTTCACCGATGAAATGGACTGGAGTATCAAAAGTTTGCTGCGCGAGATGGTGCTATGCGCAACGTACCGTCAGTCCTCGGCTGCCACTCCCACCCAACTGAGCGTCGACCCCCGTAATCGCTGGCTGAGTCACAGTCCAAAAACGCGATTGCCTGCTGAGACGATACGCGATCAAGCCCTGGCCATTTCGGGACTGCTTTGCGACACGCACTTTGGTCCCCCCGTGCATCCTCCTATTCCGGAAGGTGTCTGGATGCCATTCAATGCGGGCGATAAATGGGTAACACCCGAACTCGATAATCCGGATCGCTATCGCCGCACGATCTACACGTATACCAAGCGCACCATTCCGTTCCCGCTGCTGGCTTCCTTCGATGCGCCATCGCGAGAATTCTGCGCGCCCCGCCGCTTGGGATCCAATACTCCGCTGCAAGCCCTAATGACGCTCAATGACTTGACGTTCACCGAAGCCAGCGCCGCGCTGGCTGGACGTATGCTCGGTCATAGCCAACAAGTTGCCGAGCAGATTCGCTTCGGTATCCTACTGGCTACCTGCCGCGAGTCCAGAGACAACGAAGTCCACGAATTGCAGCAACTGTATGCTATCGGAATGGATGGCCATCCCGAATCGCATTTGGAGTCCATGACCACCGTGGCCAATGTGCTTTTGAATCTGGACGAAGTATTGAGTAAGCAGTGAGTGGTGAGGATCAAGCGGAAAATAAGTGGGATAGGCTTCCAGCCTGTCATGCGGGAACCGACAGGCTGGAAGCCTATCCCACGTTCAGAATCAGACAGTAATTTTCGGCACGCACCTAAGTGCTAACTGGTCAGTGGCAAATTTTTATGGGATTGGGTTTGGGCGGGAACATGAAACGAACGATCGAACAAGAAGCGACCAGTCGTCGACTGGAACATGACACGCGCAGACACTTTCTACGGCAGTGCTCGACGGGGCTTGGCGGATTGTGGCTGGCCAGTCAAATGAGCAATGACGGGCTGGCATCAGCGCCGAGTCTGGATGCGCGGGGCTCGCATATTGCTCCCAAGGTCAAGCGTGTCATCTTTTTACACATGGTCGGTGCGCCCAGCCAGTTGGAGCTGTTCGATTTCAAACCCGAGTTGAAAAAATTCGACGGCCAGGACTGCCCACAGGAGTACTTGGCGGGCCAGCGCTTCGCCTTCATTCAAGGTGTGCCGCAGATGCTTGGGCCGCAGTTTCCTTTCGCACAGCACGGACAATCTGGTGCCTGGGTTTCCGACCGATTGCCCAACTTTGCCAAAGCCGTTGACAATGTTTGCTTCTTGAAAGCCGTGCAGACCGACCAATTCAATCATGGTCCAGCCCAGTTGATGGTGCATAGTGGACAAGCCCGCGTGGGCTATCCGTCGATGGGATCGTGGGTGACTTGGGGTCTGGGAACCGAAAACGAAGACCTGCCGGGCTTCATTGTACTGCTTTCGGGTGGTCGCCCGCCGCGTGTTGGTAACGCGTTATGGAGCGGAGGATTCTTGCCCTCGGTTTTTCAAGGTGTGCAGTGCCGGGCCAAAGGCGACCCGGTGCTCAACGTGGCCAACCCCGAAGGCGTAAGTCGCGACACGCGTCGACACGCTCTGGACACGCTGCGCAAATTAAACGAGATGAATCATGCCGAGTTTGGAGATCCAGAAACGCTGACGCGCATATCGCAATACGAGATGGCGTTCCGCATGCAAACGGCCGTGCCCGAAGCGATGGACATCAGCCAAGAGTCGCAACATGTTCATGAGGCTTATGGTACTAAGCTTGGCGAAACCAGCTTCGCCAATAACTGCTTATTGGCGCGACGCTTGGCCGAGCGCGGTGTGCGCTTTATTCAATTGTTCGACTGGGGATGGGACTCGCACGGATCGGCTGAAAGTGAATCCCTCAACGCTGGCTTTAAGAGCAAGTGCGAGCAGATGGACCGTCCCACCAGCGCACTGTTGTCCGACTTAGAAAAGCGTGGGCTCTTGCAAGATACGTTGGTGATCTGGGGCGGTGAATTTGGGCGAACCTCGATGGCTGAAAATCGCGGTGGCATCGCCACCAAATTCGTGGGTCGCGACCACAATCCAAACGCCTTCACGATGTGGCTCGCAGGCGGAGGTATTAAGTCAGGTTTTAGTTACGGTCAAACCGACGCCATGGGTTACCTGCCTGTCGAGAATCCGGTTCAACTTCGCGACTTGCATGCGACGATTCAACACCTTTTGGGAATCGATTTTGAGCGGATGACTTACCCCTACCAGGGTCTCAATCAAAAATTGACCGGTGTCAAACCTGCCGCAGTCATCCACGATATTTTAACCTGATCCGCTCGATCGAACGGTTGTCTTTCTTTTGGACAGGAAAATAAAATTGAACATAAAGTGTCCTAATATCTTCTTGTCCAAAAGAGCGTTCCCTCGGTGACTTCGGAAATGGTGCCATTAGGCTCGCATTTATCACTGAATCGAATGGCTTGTTCTTTGATAATTGTGTGCGGTGCACCTCACACCATTTCAATGGCGATGTGGCAGACTTAGAGATTAAGTTTTCGAAAAATTTTTTGGGGCTTTCCCAGTTTTCTGATTGCAATCCGGTTATCAACCCACAAGAATGCGAAACTGTTTGTCAAAGTAACCTGAATGGAAGTTCCAGCCGTGTGGGCATGATGGCGTTTGTAAATTTCTCATGAGGCAAAACCAGATGATCAAGCAATTATGCATCGCGATCCTGTTGATATTCGCAACCTGCGGAGTTGCAAGAGCTGCTGTCGTTTTTTCGATCCTGGCCGACTCAGGGCAGGCAGGCCAAAACTCAGCCCAAATCCCAGCCCAATTTTTTGACTATGATGGCGTTAGCCAAGTCCAGAATATTCCTGGCACACCCGCGATTTTCAGGATTCCCTCGCTGACTCCAATGGTGAAATCAGAAACGGAGTTTGAAATCGTAATCGACTATTTTGATGGAGGGCTACAACAGACCATAACTCGGGGCCAAGCCAATGTGGGTCTTCAGTTTACTTCGTTAGAGGTAGGCAATGGTAGCGGTGTTTTCAAGACACTGACCTTGGCAAACGCAGATCCTTTTCGAACTCCCCCTGCGGATCTCTATCGCTGGGACAATTCAGCTCGGTTGTTGTCAGGCTCGGCTTTTGGTGCTCCATTTGTTACCTCTCAGTCCGCAGATCGGACGGCATCTCTCCGCGCTACCTACAGCGTGGCAGCCGGAGAGAATCTCTTGACATTCAATCCTACTGAACTGAGGTTCACTGCGAACTGGTTTGTGAACGATGGCAACGGGCAAGTAAACTTCAAGATTTCATCAGTTCCAGAACCGAGTTCGCTTACGATATTTGGTGGGGCTTTATTCGGACTTTGCCTGTTTGGTCGCGACCAACGTACACGCAGTAATACCCAATGGGTTTGAGGATAACTTTGTACCCGAGATGGTAGGGCAGCGAAATGAGCGAAACCTATGTTCCGAAATTGGCCGCCCTGTACCTAGCGTTGCTTGTTGCTTGGCCGAATATTGCGGAGTGCCAAGAGGCTAGCCTAACGGAGGTCGTCCTAAAAAATGCTGAAGCTCTGCTCGGAGCCGGGGACCAAATCGCGGCAGAAAGGCTTTTGCAAAAGATCACTGCGGATCCCCTGAACGAGAGCGATCAGTCGTGGGTTCAGCAAGCCTGGAATTTGCGGGCTCAAATTGCCGAAGGTAAAGGCAATTTGCGTGACGCATTGGTCTACCATTCCAAATCAATTGATCTTCTTACTACTGCTCAGGAGCTTCCGCGGCTCTCTCTGTCATCCTCACTTCGCAAGCGAGCCAACTTGTTGCGTCAGCTAGGACAATTCGAAACCGCCGCATCAGATTGCGCTAAAGCGATGGAGTTGGTCGATAACCCGCCGCCTACGGGACAAGAGAAGCAGCATCGACAGGCAATGGCCGCCTGCTTAAACATCTCTGGCCTTTTGGAGAGATCTCGCGGCAATTATGATTCGGCGCATACAAAGTACGAATCAGTTCTCCGAATTCTCGAACAGGATCTGTCACCGAATCACCCAAGTGTTGCGGCCGTGCTCAGTAATCTTGGAACCAACGATCAAAAGAAAGGAGATTTCGGCAGTGCGCGCCGCAGGTTGTCGCAAGCCTTGGAGATGCTCGATCCGAATCGCGTTGAACAAAAGCAAGCAATTGCAACGTTACGTCATAACCTAGCAGGTATCCTCGAAAGTCAAGGTGAATTGGCGGCCGCCAGGGAGAGCTATCTTGAATCAATCGAATTGTTGCATTCGATTCACGGCGAGAATCCCAATGCCCTTACCGCCACCGTTTGGGCTAGCCTCGGCATGCTGGAGTTGGAACTCAAAAGGCCACAGGCATCCATTGACTATCTTGAGAAGGCACTGGCTGCCCGCGTCGTACTATTCAATGGATCCACGGTCAATCCTCATATCGCACTAGCCAACCAAAACTTGGCGAAGGCTTTGTTGGAGCAGGGTGATTTCGAAGCTGCCACAAAAAAAACTCTTTCCGCCATTGACGCTCAGAGAGAAATTTACGCCGGTCAGACTGCGCATCCAGATCTTTGTAACAGCTATCTCCTACTGGCAAAAATCCAGGAAAAGGAAGGAGACCTTGACAAAGCTATCGCTCAATCGAAGCTGGCCGTGGATGCCTATTTATCCGCCTACCCGAAACTGTCTTACCCGGACGGACACGGTGATATCGCCGAGGCGATGGAAGTTTTGGGGGAATTGCAGCTCCGTTCTGGTCAAGCTTCTGACGCGATTGAGTCTCTCTTTCAAGCGACGGAAATGCGGATGACGTTGGCGCAAAACTTCATCCTTACGGCTGCAGAAGCCGAATCG
Source organism: Pirellulaceae bacterium (assembly GCA_041741955.1). Classification (GTDB taxonomy): domain Bacteria; phylum Planctomycetota; class Planctomycetia; order Pirellulales; family Pirellulaceae; genus Aureliella. The sequence goes on from JBGSJL010000304.1 coordinate 87,770, forward strand.
CGGAGGTATCTGTCGGTCAGATTGCCCTCACCAAAATCGATGCTCGAAGCTATGCGCGTGGCGGGCTGGAAGGCAGACGAGCAGTACGCAGCAATCATGTCGTCCCGCAGAATGGTGCAACGAGCAATTGCCTCTCGAAATCAATGGATTCATAAGTATCTGAAGGATTCGGAGCATGCTGCGCGTTACTTGACCGTGCGCCGCCTTCTTGATTTTGCAAGTGGGATCCAGGAAATAGATCCACAGAATCGGACTGCTATTCTGGCTGAACTGAGAAAACTTACCGCAGAGAAGGAAAGCTTAGAACGACAGTTAGCCGATGTGATCGCGCAGGCTGATAAAAAAGATGACGATACATCTTTGCCTCGACTAACGGAAGCTATATCTTCCAATTCAGCTCTGGTTGAAATCATCGAGCTGGGTGATTTAGCCAGCGACGCTTCCCGAAAAGAATACGTCGGATTTGTCGTGACTCAAGGCAGTGTGGCGCGAGTTGACTTCGGCGATGCTCGTGCGATTGATGACGCCTGTTATACCTGGTTGCAAGCGCTCGCAAGACCCAACGACCATAAAGTTGAACAGAGAGTTGCTATGGAAGTGTCCGGTCAGGTATGGAAACCGATTGCGGCGTCATTGCCCAGCAATGTTGATCGGTTGTACTTGTGTCCGGATGGAGTATTTGCGCAAATTCCATGGATTGCCTTGTTCAGCGACGATCAAAGCCAAAGGGTCGTAGATCACTACACGGTCAGCCTTTTGCCATTTAGCCAGTTGCTGCTTCAGCCTGCGACTGATCTTTTGTCTGAATGGACTGAGACCCTGCTTGTCGGCGACGTTGATTACGGACTTTCCAATTGGTCTCCCCTTCCCGGAACTGTGGATGAGCTCGCTGGCCTAACATCGACAATGGGACAGTTGTCTAGTATTCACACGACTACATTGCGAGGGACTGAAGCAACGGTAGAAAACGTGTGCCAGCTACTACCGTCGACCAGGGTCGTTCATTTTGCAACACACGGGCAGTTTGTCGTGGATGGTTCGGAAGGGTTTTTAGATTCAGGTACCGCAGACCGTAACCCGCTGCTAAGTTCTGGGCTCGTACTAGCAAGGTCTGAGGCAAATGGTAAGAGCCAAGCTGTCGTGACGGGAGAACAAATAGCCGCTCTCGACCTGCGGAATCTACAACTGGCTACCCTTTCTGCATGTGACACTGGACGCGGGAAATTGCTCTACGGAGACGGCGTGTATGGATTGCAGCAAGCATTTCACTTGGCGGGTGCCAAGTCCGTGGTCGCATCGCGTTGGCGAATTGATGATCGACAAACGGTCATCCTCATGAACAATTTTTACCAGCAAATGCTGCACCATCAGCTCGAACCAGCCCGAGCGCTGGCAGCCGCGCAAAAGATGTTTCTAGCGGGTAGCTTAGCCTCTGGAAATGCCAGTCGTGGTGCGTCTAGGGTAGATGCGTCGAGCAAGCCGCTCGAGGCAGATAGCTCACAGGGAGTCCATCCCTACTATTGGGCTTCATTCCAACATTCCGGTCGCTAATTCTGCGATTCCAGAAACTCGTCATTTTGGAGCGATGTCACTGTGCCGCCGAGATGAACCCGAACCGGAGGTAAATTGAAATCAGACCATGCTTAGCAGCCATGCTTTATGCTAGCCATAAAGGATCGATCGTTTCGTTAGTGACCGATTTGAAAACCAGCGAAATCGCCTTCTCAATACTCGTGCTGGCCAGTGGGAGCGTTTTCGGGTATTTGGGTTTCTTCCTCGCGGCTGGCAACCTGCCGAATCGTGCGCTGACTGACCTCGGTGAGTAGTTTTTCGAGCACTTGTGCGTAGGGCATGGCACCCAAGTCGCCTTCGATACGGTCGCGGAGTGCGAGCGCACCTGCTTCGGCCTCTTTGGGACCGACCACGGCCATGTAGGGAATCAACTCGAGCTGCGCGTCGCGAATTTTGGCTTGCACTTTGGCACCGCGAACGTCCGTGGTTACTCTCAAGCCCGCAGCGGTCATCTTCTTTTCGAGGTCGAGCGCATATTCGTTGGTCTTCTCGCTCAGTGGCAGCAAGCGGACTTGTTCGGGTGCGAGCCACAGTGGGAATGCGCCGGCAAAGTGTTCAATCAACATGCCAACAAAGCGCTCCATCGATCCAAAAGGAGCGCGATGGATCATGACCGGTCGATGCATTCCATTGTCGGAACCAACATACTCGAGCTGGAAACGTTCGGGCAGGTTATAGTCGAGTTGTACTGTTCCGAGTTGCCATTGTCGTCCGATACAATCGCGCACCATGAAGTCGGCTTTGGGACCATAAAACGCAGCCTCGCCTTCGACGGCTTGGAACTGAAGGCCACTTTCTTCGAGCACGCGACGCAGCGCAGACTCGGCTTTATTCCAGTTCTCTTCGCTGCCAACGTATTTATCGCTCTTGGGGTCGCGCAGCGAAAGTTGCACGCGGTAGTCTTTCAGCCCCACGCTTTCGAGCACAAAGCGAGTCAGCTCGATGGTGTTGCGGAACTCCTCTTCGACTTGATCTTGCGTGCAGAAGATGTGCGCATCGTCTTGGGTCAAACCGCGGACGCGAAGCATGCCGTTCAATTCGCCGGTCTGTTCGTAGCGATAAACGGTTCCGAACTCCATGAGCCTCAACGGAAGTTGTTTGTACGAGCGCGGCTGGGCTTTGAAAATCTGCGCGTGATGGGGGCAGTTCATGGGTTTGACAAGGTAGCGTTCGTGCTTGCGCTGCCAAGTTTGCAAAACGGCCACGCGAGCCTCGATACTAGATTCAGGGCGATAGTCGGCCAACTCAGCACCTAGAACTTCGGCGGCATCATTGAGTTGTCCCTCTTGTTCGAGCGTAAGTCCTGCGGGCGACTGCAAGCGATCGATCCAAGCATCGATAAGTCCGCCAGCTTGATCGACAAACAGCGGTGGAAATTGACTATCGCGGTAGTAGGGAAAATGACCGCTGGTCTCGTACAATTCGACACGGCCAATGTGTGGGCTAAAGACCGGTTCGTATCCGCGACGGAGCAACTCCTGCCGCAAGAAATCTTCCAGCAGCACGCGGACTCGAGCCCCTTTGGGCAACCACAGGCAGAGCCCCTGGCCTACGTCGGGACTGATTTGAAACAGTCCCAATTTTTTGCCCAGCACGCGATGATCGCGCCGTCGAGCTTCGGCCAATTGATCCAGGTAGGCTTGTTGCTCCTTGGGGCTGAACCAAGCGGTGCCATACAAACGCTGCAACTGTTTGCCGTTGGCATCGCCCTTCCAATACGCACCAGCCACGCTAAGCAGTTTGAAGGCTTTGATCTTGCTGGCATCGGGAATATGCGGGCCGCGGCACAAATCCACGAACTCGCCCTGGCGATAGAAGCCTAGTTCGCTGTGCTCTGCCAAGCCCGTACCAATATGCTCAACCTTCAACGATTGTTTCAGGTCGCTACACAGCTTGGTGGCTTCCCGGCGAGTTAGCGAGAACTGCTCGAACGGTTCGGCCTGACCAATGATCTTGGCCATTTCTTGCTCAATGGCTTCGAAATCATCTTCGCTGAGTTTGTGTTTTAGTTCGAAGTCATAATAGAAACCATTATCGATGGTGGGGCCAAAAGCCAACGAGACTCCCTCGTACAGGCGCATGATCGCTCGCGCCATCACGTGCGCGCTGGAGTGCCGCAGCACGTCGAGCGCTTCGGGATCGCGTTCGGTGAGCAGCCTCAATGGCACCGGTGAGAGGTCGGTCAGCGTCGCCAGCGGTCGGTTGGCATCAACGATGCGATCCGCGATCTTGGCTGCCACAACGGATTTGGCAAGTCGAGAGCCAATCTTTTCGGCGACATCCAGCGCGGTGGCCGAATCAGCATGTTCGACGATGGTTCCATCGGGCAATTGTACCTGGAGCATGACGCTGCCTTTCGAAGTGTTGTGCAGCGCCTCTACAAAAGGCCCTGCAAGAAAGTATTGTAGCTGGAGTCGCCAGACTTCAGACCGCAAGAACCGAAGTCTGGCGACTCCGGCTACGTTAAGAACCGAAGTCTGGCGGCTACGGCAAAGTTATTCTTGCCGCTGGCCTAACAAGATGGCTTGGAGAGCAAGAAATGACAAGACGGCTTTTAGGCTACCTTGCGAAGTGGCTGCGCTGAAGCCTGTCGCAACTGGGCGGCTTGCAGGCAGTGCTGCAAGACCTGCTGTGTACTCTCGCGCCACGAAACCAGTTTCCGAGTCGGCAATGCGGGCTGCTCGTTGCGAGCCACTGCCGCTTCCCAAGCCAATAATTCCTTGGCTAACGAATTCGGACTGTCTAGGCTGAAGTAGCAACAATCGTTTTGGCCCACTTCGCGGTGGATTGGCGTGTCGCTTACAAAGGTTTTTTTGCCGAACCACAACGACTCGACAATGGGCAAGCCAAAGCCTTCAACGATGGAAGGAAAGATAACTCCCCGAGCTCCTGTGTAACAATGATGAAGCTCCGCGTCGGACAGATCGGAAAATAGGAATAATTGCTTTCCGAGTTGTGGATGGTCGGTAATGCGCCGCACGATTTCTTCGCAACGCGAGCCGATTCGTCCAACCAGACACAGTTTTAGACTCGGTTGTTCGCGCCACAGCAAATCGAAGGCGTCCATCAGGTATTGGTGATTTTTGCGCGGGTCAAACGTGGCGACCATTAGATAGGGAGGCACGTGGCTACCGAACAAATCGATAACGTCGCCGCGGATGGGACCCGTAGCATTCTCGAGCTCTGCGCCGAGTTGGAACGAGCGAATATCGTCACAGAAATTGGAACTAGTTTCTGCAACCGTAGGCAGGAAATTGGTCACTTCCGAGCGGACGGTATCGGATATGGCTAGCATCAGGTCGGAATGTTGAGCAACTTGTTTTAGATATTCGAGAAACGCATCTCTGCGCTTCAGGCCTACAAACTCTGGGTGCGTCAGCGGAATTAAGTCGTACAGAAGCGTGGCAATCAAACTGCCCTGAGCTCGTGCCTTGGAGGTCGCTGGCCACATGCTCGTGCGGAGGCGATTGACCCAGTAGGCGTCAGGCAGCAAAATCAAATCGCCTGGCCCGAAGCGGAGCGGTTCGCAGGTTGCAGCAATCTTCCGCCGGACCCGCGTTTCGTAAAAGTTATGGGCAAGTTTGAAAAGTCCCAAATGCCCTGCCTGCGGCAGCAACCATTTTTGCAGCTTGTCCGAACCGGTGACTCTGCAGACGCCCTTCGCAAGGCGTACATAGGCAGATGGCATGGTCGAGAGCACATTAGCGTGCATCGCCGCAGGTTTGCTAAAGTAGTCCTGCTGTTCTTGACTGGGGGCATAGAACTCGCCTCCAATCGAAAGGACGACCTTGGGGGCCGGGATCGCTTGCGCCATGCCCATCCGAACACTTTCGCGCAAGATGCTGCGGACGACCCGCTCGATTCCGGAGTTTTTCCCGGAAGCCAAGGTGTAGCTTGCGTCAATGAAAATGCGTTCAATCATCGAGTCGTTCTGGCAGGGCTGTTACAAGGGGCATTTGTCTGAATGCGCGCAGTCTCATTTTCTTCGTCGGCAATTTGTAGCTAGATTACTGAATTGTGAAGTAGCCGGTCAACACGAATTTCCCGCGAAAACAATGAGTACTCGAAGTATATCGTCGGTAGTAAGCGGGCTGAGATTGATTTAAACTACCCAGTTTGTCGTTCCCGCACGAATATTTTTTCAGTGATGGTCTCATGGTCTTTGGCCGCAGAACACCTAAAAAACCAGCACTTGCGATTGGCGTTGTGCTGCCAACATGGGTTGGCGACGCTTGTATGGCCACACCTACTGTGCGCGCGATACGAATTGCCTACCCCAATGCAAGCATCGTGGGTGTCATGCGACCTTTGATCCGCGAGCTCCTCGACGGTGGATGGGGAGACAAACCACCGTGGTTTGATGATTACGAGGTATTTAGTAAGAAGGCTTCCACGGGTGCACCGTCGCGCTTGGGGCTGATTTCGCAACTTAGGAAGCGGCGTTTGGATGTGGTAGTGCTACTTACCAACTCGCTTTGGTCAGCCGTGGTCGCCAGACTGGCCGGAGCGCGTCGTATTGTCGGCTACAATCGCGATGCGCGAGGTTGGTTTCTGTCGGATCGATTGGCAGTGCCCCTTAAGGGCAAGGGACTCGCACCCATTTCGCCAATCGACTATTACTTGGCCCTGGCTGCGTGGCTGGGTTGCGAAACTCCTGGGCGGGCGATGACGCTACATACCACTTCCCAAGAGCGACAGTTGGCAAATGCATTTTGGAATAAAGCCCAGTGGTCCGACAGCCTCCCGACGGTTGCAATTAACAGTGGAGCCGCCACCGCTGCCACCCGCATCTGGCCCATTGGGCAAGTCAAAAGTTTGGCGCTGAGAATTGCCACAGAATTGAATTGGCAAGTGGTGCTGCACTGTGGTCCTGCAGAACGGGCTGCAACCAACCAAATTGCCAGTGAAGCCAATGACACGCGGGTGGCGAGTCTGGGTATCATGGACGACCTGCCGATCGGCCTGAGCAAGTCCGTCCTGGAGCGGGCCGCGTGTGTGGTGTCGACCGACAGTGGTCCCCGACATATGTCGATCGCGCTACAACGGCCTGTGGTTACTCTGTTTGGACCCACCGATGCCGCTTGGACCAAGACATACAACATTCCCGAGATAGAAATCTCCGAAGCGCTCCCGTGTCGAGCGTGCTATCAATCGCCTTGTCCACTAAAGCATCATCGGTGTATGGAGGATATCAGCGTTGATCGCGTGCTGTCAGCCGTCAAGATGTCGGTAGCTTCGAGAATGTCAATATGAAATCTGCCAAGCGTATCGAGAGTGTGCAGAGTCCTGTCATTCCTCTAATTGGCCAGTGGATTGCCGAGCACCCTGGTACGATTTCTTTAGGCCAAGGAGTCGTACACTACCCGCCTCCGCCCGCTGTGCGTCGCGCGGTCGCGGAAGCTTTAATTGATGAGCCTCGCATCGATCGCTATGGTAGCGTGCGTGGTATTGAAGAACTTCTCGAGCGCATCCAAACAAAAGTCCGCTGTGAAAACCAGCTATCTCTCGAAGAGCAGACCGTGCTGTGTACTGCGGGTTCCAACATGGGATTTCTCAATGCTGTGCTCGCGATTGCGGATGTGGGCGACGAAATCATTCTTCCCTGTCCCTATTACTTCAACCACCAGATGGCGATCGAACTGGCGGGATGCAAAGCGGTGAGCGTACCGACCGATGCGGACTACCAACTCGACCTGTCCGCCATCCAGACTGCCATGAGCCCACGTACACGAGCGGTTGTCACCGTGTCGCCCAATAATCCCACGGGCGCCGTTTATTCGCAGGCTGCTCTTACACGTGTCAACCAACTGTGCCAGCGTCATCCTTGCTATCACATTTCGGATGAGGCCTACGAGGTTTTTACTTTCAACGGGACGTCCCATTTTTCGCCAGCGTCGCTGGCCGAATCGGCAGGGCATACCATCAGCCTCTTTTCGCTCTCAAAGGCATACGGTATGGCTGGTTGGCGATGTGGGTATATGATCCTGCCCAAGCACTTAGAAGCCGACATGAAAAAAGTGCAGGACACGAACCTCATTTGCCCGCCAATAATATGCCAAGTGGCTGCGGCCGCTGCGCTCGAAGTGGGGAGCGGGTGGTGTCGGGAGCAGATACAGCCATTTCGGGCCGTGCGCGAGCATGTTCTCGATGAGCTGACCGACTTGTCGGCGGGCTGTCGCGTTCCGCGTTCCGACGGTGCCTTCTACGTCTTGCTACAACTGGACACGCAGCTAGCTGATATTGAGCTAGTACACACACTGATCCGCGATTTTGGTGTGGCCGTATTGCCCAGCTCGACATTTGGGAATCCCCAGGGTTGTGGGGTGCGAATTTCTTACGGCAGTTTGCAAGCAGCTACGGTCCAGGCAGGCATGGAACGGCTCAAACGTGGGCTCCGATCTTTGCTATGATCGTTGTTCGCAAAAAAAAAATCGGGAAGCGTGACTGGTTCCTCAACAAGAAACTGAGAAAAGTGTTTCGATGCAAGTCGTAGTTGTCCAGCTCGATGTGGCCTGGGAAGATAAGCCGAAGAACCAGCAGCGGATTGCAGAACTGCTACGGGCGTCCAATGTTCAAGCTGGCTCACTCATTCTGCTCTCCGAAATGTTCGATACGGGCTTCAGTATGAACTTGGCAGCCACGGCGCAAAGTTCTGCGCTGGAGAGCGAAGCATTTATCCGGCAACTGGCCCAAGAGCATCAGTCGGCCGTGGTCGGTGGCGTCGCGGGTCCACTCGTAGGCGATATGTCCAGCAACGAAGCGGTGGTATTTGGTCCGCATGGTCAGGAGTTGGCTCGTTATCGCAAGATGCGTCCCTTCACTTTATCCGGCGAAGATCGCTGGTATGGTCGCGGCCACGCGCATCAAGTTTTCGAGTGGCAGGGTGTCAAGATAGCACCTTTTATCTGTTATGACCTTCGCTTTCCCGAGCTATTCCGCAGTGCGCTGGATGACGGAGCCGAACTGTTTGTGGTCATCGCTTGTTGGCCAGCGGTACGTAGCGAACATTGGGTACGACTACTCCAGGCGCGGGCGATCGAGAATTTGGCCTTGGTGGTGGGTGCGAATCGCTGCGGTACCGAACCCAATTTGCCGTTTGATGGTCGTAGTTGTGCCTTCGATCAACTTGGGCAGACTCTTTTCGAAGCCGACGACCGCGAGCAAGTGCTCATGGCGGAACTGGATATCGTGGCCATGCGGAAATGGAGACAAAAATTCCCCGCCTTGCGCGATCGTAGCTCGGGTTAGGCCAATCTTGACTCGATTCACTATTGCTTCCAACGGTCGCGAACCGACTCACGGAATTGGCGGAACAGCGAAGGCGATTCGGACCAATTGGCGTTGGCCTTCGTCGGGTTGACCGGCAATTCCACGCTCGTTCCCACGGCCGTGGCGATCCGTAGGCCACCAGCCTTCTCATCGAGAAAACGCGATAGATATTTACCCCAATGGCTATCTAGAAGTTGCTCGGCTGGGAAAGCATTGTTTTCAGTTAAGCACTGCTTGGCGACCAGCAATTGCCCGCGCAAGTGGTTGCGTTCCTCGGGCTGTAGGTAGGCTTCGTAGACCTGGACATCGTCGATCCAAACTTTACCGCGGCTGATCAATTCAATGGAAACATAAAGTTCCGCCACACTTTCACTGGAAATATTGCTCACATACAGCGTGGCTGGCCTACGTCCCCAATCGATGGCGATGTGATTGGCGGTGGCAGCCGAATCTGGGCTGGTACCAAGCACCATCGAGTGTTCAAAACGCTGGTCGTCCAACGTACGCCCCACAATAGACAGCTTGACTTGAATTCTGTCGCCAATGGCCGGCGCTCTCAACCAAGCCTGTACCGCCAAGCGACCTGTCCTAGGTGGCTGGATCGATCGACTTTGGACCCAAGCGGATACCGATGTCGTGCTGCTGTTTTCGATCAGCAGACTCGTCGCGCCGGTGTGCGGCAAGTCGCGGGACTGACTTACGCTGACCTGTGGCAGCGACGATACACTCCATCCCTTCGGTTGACCGGCTTCAGTCCAAACTTCAAAATCACCATCAATATTTGCCAGCAACGACTGACGTGTCAGATCTGCGGATTGAGAAATGAGTGTTTCCAACACGGCGATTTCCTGTTGTACCTTCGCTACAGTACCAGCGGCAGGTGCATGTTGGATGCTAGTAAGTTTGAATTGAGGGTCGCCAATTTCAACGCCGATGACTTCGTACGGCGGTATCGAGAGCGACCAACGGCCCTGCTCACCCTGAGCGGCCAAATCGATCTCGCGTCCACCTAGCACCCGAGCCTGCGCATTGGGCGAACATTGGTAGCCAACACTCAGTTGCTCGATCCAGGGCGCGTTGTTCACTAATTGCAAATAGGTATTTCCAGCATACTGCCCCTGCCGGACACACAGATTTGAGTCCTGCTCGCGTAGGGCGACTTGGGAGAGTTTGATGGGCGGCAATTCGTTAAGTGTGCGAAACAGCGGACGCGCCAAAGCATCCTGTCCGCTGAATGGTAACCAGCCACCTTCGACCAACAGAAGCGGATCCGAATGGAAAATTTGGTTGACCAGCTTCTTGCGCGCAAACTCGCGTGGTTGAAAGAGCGTGGGGTAGATTGTGCGAGTGTCGATGCTGCTGAATTTTTCTGGCGACGGCAATTCATAACGTCGCGGATAGCGTAGTACGACGGCTGCCGAGTCAACGCTCGAATAGAACTCGACGAGCCCGCGCTGGCCGGACTCGCGACGAATCCAATCCTGCGAGTTCACCGACTCGGAGACAGTATCGAAACAACCTCGCATCAATTCTACTTGCGGGTTCTCTGCCATTCGCTCGGGTGAAATCCCAAAGGCTAACAAGTACTCGCGCGGATTGCGAATAATCGTTTCTGGACTGTAGAAATTCTCTGGCGTTGGGTAGGTATCCCAAAGTCGAATGGCATTGAGGTAGAGCTTGGCGTCGGCATTGCCGCGACGGACTACTTCGCCCATGCGCGCATAGAACTTGGTCAGCTCGGCGGCCCGCCATTCAAGAAAGCCGAGTCGCGATGCACCTCGGAACACCTCTTCCAAGCGGTCGCGTGCAGGCAATTTTATCTGGGCTGATTTTTCAAAGCTGGAAAGCGTCTGTGGATCGTACCCCCAGCGGTCTCCGGCGAAAACAAGTTGGGACTGTTCATCGATCTGAAGAGCGATGCCGGCGAATGATGCATGACCGCTGTAGCGGTCTACGATTTCGCGCAGGGCTACCAGTATCGCTTCTTGCACTTGAGCATTGAGTGGATTGTACCGCGGCGGGCCGTTTTGGATCTGGCCGTTCTGGATTTGGCCATTCTGGATTTGATTGTCACCAGTGTGAATCGATTGTTGAAGTAGCGAGTTGCGTGCTTCCGCCGCTTCAAATCGATCTAGGCTGGGTAGGACTTGGTTGAGTTCCAGGGCGAGAATCAAATGAAAGCCCGCGCGATCAAAATGTCGCAGCGCCAGCTCAACTGCATCCTTAACCTCCGGCGAGCGACCGTCGGCAAAGAAGGTGCCACTGTCATAGCGACAGGTCGGCTGAAGGTGCTGGCTGGGGAAGATCGCACCGCCATCCGAGAAACACTTTAGCAAAAGTGTGTTGGCTTCGCGAAATTCCATGAGCTGACAAATGCGCAAGATCGATTGTTGCCAAGTGCTCCAAGTTTCCAGCGCTCTGCCAGTCACCGGATCCTTCTCGCGCTTAGCTGAAACACAGTCGGCCAGTAACGGTTTGTCGACGTTGATGCCAATCATGCGCGTTGGCTTTTTAGCCTGGACGGTGGGCTGCAAGTCGGCCGGGCTGAATTCCGCCCTTTCGACAAAGATGTCCAAAACGCTGGCGGTGTGGTGACTGCTGGTGTTCGCCAGCATTACATAGGCCTTATCGCCTCTTGGCCAGAATACAACCTCGTGCTCGGTCAAGTCGCCTTCAGCGGAGGACTGCCGCGCGTCGACGATGATTCCCGAATCGAGACTCAGCGGCGGGAACTCACCGGAGACGTTGGTCTGTTGAAGGCTCACCGCCATTTCCATGGGCAGGTCGGTCGGCAGTCGGACGCGCAATCGATGGGGTGTATCAGTGGCAAGTCCATTGAGTGGTAGCGCTAACCACGCGCCGGCAGCGATCGTCAGCAAAGAAACATCGTCCACATCGTCACTGGAATGTGAATGTACGCCCATATTGCGCGCACCCAGTTCGCCATGACTGATCGGTTGACTGAATGAGCCCGACAAGGGATTGTAAGGCTGAAGTCTTTCAACTACAGACAGTCCTGTGGGGATGCCAAGCGCCGCTCGTTTATCAAATACCGATAACCAAGCCAGACTTCCCGGCTTGCTCGCCTTCAGCGGGTCGATGGTCGCGACTTGTTTCCACTGGGAAATAACTCTCGCCTGCACTTGACGGTCAAAGACGACCAAGTCCACGCGACGTACGAGCGACTCTGGCGATAAGACTAGTGTCGGCAATCGATAGTCACGCTGGAGGGTGATTTCCAGCAGATAGGCACCTTCGATCGAGGGCGTCGTCAGCTCGATGGGCAGCGGTTCAAAGTCTCCCTCGCTATCGATGCTAACATGGAATTGGCGTGCATCGCCGACAGTCTTCGAATCGCCCACCAACCGCAGATTGGCTGTGTATTCGCCTGCGGCAAGTCCTGTCCTGTAACCCGACAATTCGAAACTCCAAGCTTCACCGGTATCGAAGATCGCTTGGGGCTTCTTGGATTGCACCCTGATCCGGTCGTATGTCTGCCGCTCAATTGCGATGCGGTTGCCCCGCTCGTCGATGGGCTTGAGCCAGTTCCCTTGAAGTAGCTCTGCGAGCGACACGTCGTATTCGCGAACGCTGTTCGAGAATGGGTCTTGGAATTTCAGCAGCAGTCGCGATTTTAACGAACCGCGTACCTTGACATCGATACCGCCAAACAAGCTTGCGCTATGCGCTACGACGTTTATGGTTTTCCCATCGCGGCCGAAAACCGTTCCAACCGCATCCTTTTGCAAGCTCAGATTTCGTACGACTTCTATTGTTCCCACGTCCACAGCCACCGTGCCTGCATAGCCGCGTGGCGTGTCGCCTCCCCAAACAATACGTAATTCGTAAGCGATGGAATCGCGATCTTCCCCGCTATGTGCGGTTGCGGCCATGCCGAGCAGCAGCCAAGTGAACAACAAGCCTGCGACGAACTCGGCCCGCAGCCGAATTGGGCTGTGTGATTTGGCCAGCAAAGAGGTCGCACGTACCACCGGCCTGGCGTCGTTTTCGACTCTGGGACTTCCGTGTCCAACAGGCATCAGTGGGCTTCAGCAAAAAGGGGTAAACTGGCAAACGCCGCGCACGACTTGGGCTTGTACCAAACCATCGCGTTTTTTCCCATATCGATTCCGGTTTGTGCTAGCAATATTACGGGAGGAAGGAATTGAGCATGTTGATGTATTGCATAGCCATGCGAATGATCATGAAAGCCAGCAATAGAATGATCGATAGCCAGATGGCAAAGCTAGCAATAGTGGCCAGAGTATTCAGGGCGGCCTTGGCGCGATCTTGGTACTGTTCTGCCAGGTGATCGAGCGATTCGGTCTCTGTGCCGCTGAGTTCACCGATCCGCACCGACTCGATAAATTCTTGGGGTAAGACTCGGGAAGCGGCAAAAGCGTCGCCAAAGCTCGCGCCCTTGGCAACTTCTGCGACGGCCCGCTCGGTTCCGCTCATGAAGTAGTGGTTACCCGTTGCCATGAAGGCCTGCTTGACACTTCGCTGCGCTTCCACACCCGCGTTGAGTAGCATCGATAATGTCATACTCAGTCGCGACAGGCCGAGTGTGACCAGCGCGGTGCCTAGCATGGGTATGCGCTGCACGATCGGCATCAGCACACGGTGGCAGTTGAACCAATTCTTCCACAGTCCATAGGCGAACAGAACAATGCTACCCAGCACAATGCCCACCACAAAACAGTACACAAAGAAGCCGCTCAGGCCATACAGTCCTACGCCCGATGCATCGTAGGTCGAAGAGGGCGTCAGAATGCCCTGAATCAAGATCACCAAACCAATCACTCCCACCGCCATCGCCAGTTGCACTAGGGGCCACGTGATTCGAGCGACAAAGAAAGTTCGCGTCGCTTTGAGCTGGTCGTAATAGTTGGCCATATAGGCAAACATACTGTCCATGCGGCCCCCGAGCTCGCTGGCATGTACCATTTGGATCAACAGCGGCGGGAAATAGCGTTTCTGCTCCAGCATGGCCTTGGCAAGACTGTTGCCCGAGCGGATGCTGTCGATCAAATGTTGCATGGCAGCGCGATGACGATGATCTCCGGTCTTTTGCTCGGACTCCAAAATTTTTAGGATATCGACGCCAGCCTTTAGACCAATGCCCATCCGCCGACAGTAAGCAGCGATCGCATTTAACTTCATCATTTTGTGACAACTTTTCGAGTGACTGCTTTATCTGCGGTAGTACCCAAACGACGAATTGCATCATGCATCCACATCCATGGCAACCAACGGCCAGCCTAAAAAATTTGGAACATCGCGCAGGGCTGTTGTGGCGCCTGCGTGAGTTTTTCCATCGCCGCAATTTTGCCGAAGTGCAAACTCCGATCCTCAGCCATGATACTGTAATCGACCGTCACATTGATCCAGTTAGCTTCAGTGGTGCCAGCGTTTCTTTGGAGTCGGAGCGCGAGCAAACACTTTTCTTGCAGACTTCTCCAGAATTCTGTATGAAACGACTGTTGGCGGCGGGGATGACCGCCATCTATGAGATTACCTCCGTCTTTCGCGCCGCTGAGCGCGGCGATTATCATAATCCCGAGTTCACCATGGTCGAATGGTATCGTGTGGGGGACGACTTTGAGCAGGGCGTGCAGTTGCTCAGCGATCTAATTTGTGCTGCGCTGGATGTCGATCAAGTCGATATTTTTACGTACCAAGAGGTCTTTCAGTCCAGCGTTGGTCGGGATCCGCTGTCTGCGACTAGGCTCGAGCTGGCCCAATGTGCGATAGCTTGTAACTTGGGCGTAGATCTCAACTGGAGCGAACATCGCGACGACTGGTTGGACCTCCTTTTTTCGCTGGTCGTGCAGCCACAACTGGGTACGCTGCGGCCGGTGATTGTAACCAACTATCCAGCGTCACAGTCTGCGCTAGCTCGCGTCTCGTCCGTCGACGACCGAACGGCAGAGCGCTATGAATTGTTTGTCGCCGGAGTTGAGCTTGCCAATGGCTACCATGAACTGCTCGACCCACACGAATTGGAGCAGCGCAACCAACGTGTCCTAATTCAGCGCAGTCTGGATCGCAAGCCGCCGCTGGCCGCCGAGAGCTATTTACTAGATGCCATGCGAGCTGGACTGCCGGCGTGCAGCGGTTGCGCCCTGGGCTTCGATCGCTTGCTGATGGTCGCGGTAGGGGCCAGTCGTATCGATGAAGTCATGGCCTTTCCCATCGAGCGGGCATAGTCGTAATACCGTTCTAGGTCGATACCTCGACCACTTCACGCCAGCGGCGTGGCACACCGCGCCAAGCCTCGTTGTAGGTTGCTTCGAGCGGCATGTTGACGTATCGATCTGGCGTCAGAAAGACAGGCATATCGATCAGGATATCACCCACGCAAAGTGGCTCGAAATAGGCAGTCGGACGCATCGAAGCTCGATAGGCGGCCATGCCCAATGGATGTTGTTTATCCACGCCGGGTGCCGATCCATCGCCAAAGTGCTGCTCCCAGAATTGAGCATGAATGCCGCGCAGGTCGCGTGGGGTGGGCGGATGCAGGTCGAGCACCAGCAAGTGACAACCACTGCGCAACCCTCTGGCGAGTTTATCCAGGAACGAACGCATGGCAACTTCGCTATGTTTATTACCTGGCGATACGATTTCGATGTAGCCAACCACCCGATCACCGCTAACATGGCGAACTACCACATGCGTAGCACGGCCCGCATACAATTCGATGTCGACTTCATGGCTGAATTGCGTCTGCGGTGGTTTTTCTAATACTGCCACGCTGTTGGAGCCATATTCCACATCGCCCAGCGTCCTGTCGGACGCATCGATTCGCTCCAAGGTGACGACATCAGGAATCGGACCCTCGGCAACCTGCTCTGCCATCGCGTAAAAATCATCAGGCAATAACCCGTTGTTGAGAGTATTCGAGATAGCGATAATCCAACGTTGATGGAAATCGTGAAAAACTCCTGCGTCGACGCGCGTCCAGTCATGGATTGGCATAGCATTCTCCTTCAATAGATCGGCCAGCTAACATTCTATATTCTACTCGCTGCCGTGGCCCGCATGGTTGTTCGCCTTTTTGACTGTTTTGAACAGTCAGTCGTGCGCGACCAGCCAATCTGGTCTCCGTCTACTATTTGATGGTATGATAAATACAGCTAGGTTCGTCGGTCGTTCACGAGCTACTGACGTTTAGAACTCTGTGGAAATTGGGCAATGAGTACGGTAAGGCAGCGAGAATACCTGAGCGTCCAAGACTATTTGGACGATGAACGCGTCGCCAAGCGCAAACACGAGTATGTCGATGGCATTACTTACGCGCAGGCGGGCGCCACCAATTCTCACAATAGCGTCGCGACCAACATTTTGGCAACTTTGCACAGTCAACTTCGTGGGAAGCCATGCCGACCGTTTAACTTGGACACGAAGATACGCATTCGTCAGGCCACTGGGACGCGGTTTTACTATCCCGACGCCATCGTCGTCTGCCAACCCAATCCACCCGAGGATGTTTTTCAAGACGCGCCTGCGCTGATTGCCGAAGTGATTTCGCCGAACACCCGCCGCACGGATGAAAAAGAAAAACGCGATGCCTACCAGACGATTCAGTCGCTGTGCGTGTACATGTTGATCGAACAGTCTTCGACCCGAGTCGTCGTTTATCGTCGCATGGAAACGAGTTTTCAGCGCGAAATTTATACTGGCCTAGCAGCTACCATTCCGCTGCCCGAAATCGATTGCTCGCTCAATCTATCTGCGATCTACGAAGACGTGCTGCTCGTCGAAGAGTCGGAAGAATCGCCCGAAGACGAATGAAGAAAGTCTCGCACGCAAGTACAATGCAGCTTGGCTATCCATTCACGACAATTGCTAAAAGGCTGGCCTTAAAGTGAGAAGCCCGTTTCCTGGAGTCGATCCCTATCTGGAACAATTTTGGGGGGACATTCGTACGAGCCTGATGGTGTACATTCGCGATCAAATTTCGGATCAATTACCCAGCGATCTTCAATCTCGCGTGGAAGAAAGTATTAGCGTAGATGAAGACGAGTCGTCTCGTTGGATTTATCCTGATGTCACGGTCGTTGAACACTTGGAGTCAGCCTTGCCCTCGGGCGTGGCTGTGGCCGAAGCGGCTATTGCCGAACCGCTGATAGTTCCTGTGCCCAGTGAATTACCGACCCAACGACATGTCGAGATTGTGGACCGCAATAGCGGTAATCGTGTTGTCACAGCCATTGAACTGCTCAGCCCAGTCAACAAAGTAGAGGGGCTCGGCCGTCAGGCCTATCGACGGAAACAGTTAGACTACATCGCAGCCGGAGTAAATCTCGTGGAGATTGACCTCATTCGAGCTGGCACATTTGTCGTCGCTGTACCACAAACTGGCATACCAGCAAGCAAACGCACGCCGTATGTCATCTGCATTCGACGCGTGCAGCGGCCCAATCAAGCTGAGATTATCGCGGTTGCCATCGAAAAACCCGTGCCTAACTTTCGCATTCCACTTCGTCCGGCTGATCTCGACATCGTGTTGCAACTGCAACTGCTGCTTGACGACTGTTACCGCCGCGGTCGCTACGCGTCGATCGACTACAATCAACCTCCTCATCCCAAGCTCGACGAAAGAACCACCGCCTGGGCCAACGATCTTCTGCGTAAATCGAAACCATCGCCACCTAGATAGTGCTGGGTTGATTCATTGAGCCCCACTATGCTTACTCGGTATGCCTAACGAGCTGCCAGCTCAAGATGCGCAGTCGAGTCGATGTGTGAGGTGAGCATGCGAGAAAGTGTAGCTCGGCGGTCAGTGTGTTAGAGTCGAGCAGCAATTCAGACCAGTCGCCGTGGATCGCTTCTTGCAAGTAAGCCAAACCGCTGGCGAGCTGCCGCACGTGCCCGCGACCACCCGAAACTTCGCCGGCGTAATCCAAATAGTACCGACGATGGTTCGGCAAACGCAGGACCGAAATTTCTTCATGATCGCAGGCGATTGGAACTTCACCTGTGGTCGCGCCTTCTGGGGTTTCCTCGCTGTCAGGTTGGTTTTCGGGTAGCCTTGTCAGCCGAAATGTCAAGAGGCTGTCGCCGGCTTCTAGCATGAAATCCCAATGAGTTTTCAGTTCGGAGCTTGCTGGCATTACATGATGAAGCAGTACAAAGCGTCTGTCATACTGCTTAGACCGGTCTTCAATTCCCATGGAGTCACTTACAATCAAGCGTTTTGCCCAAAGCCCATCCGCTGAAGTCGAGATATATGGACAACGCGACCATCGAAGTGCGCGGCGCTCGTGAGCACAACTTAAAAAACGTCAGCATCACTTTACCGCGCAATCAGTTGATCGTCTTTACAGGAGTCAGCGGCAGCGGAAAAAGTTCGATGGCGTTCGACACCCTGTACGCCGAGGGACAGCGTCGCTATCTGGAAAGCCTGTCAAGTTATGCGCGGCAGTTTATCGGCCAGCTTCCTAAACCCAACGTCGATTTTATTGGCGGCTTGAGTCCCGCCATTTCGATTAGCCAGAAGTCGACCAGCTCCAATCCGCGCAGCACCGTGGGGACGATCACTGAAATATATGATTTTCTACGAGTGCTCTTCGCTCGAGTTAGCACCGGTTTTTGCCCCAAGTGCGACGTACAAATTGCCTCGCAAACGCGCGACCAAATCGTGGCCCGCCTCCAAGATCTCCGCGACTCCGAAGAGTATCTCATGCTCGCACCGATCGTTCGCGGTCAAAAGGGTGAATATCGAGACCTGTTCGAAAGTCTCCAGCGCCAGGGCTACGCGCGGGCACGGATCGATGGCGAAGTGGTGCGGTTGGCCGACGCGCCCAATTTGCAACGTCAACAGAAACACCATATCGAAGTCGTCACGGCCCGCTTCAGTCCGCAGGTCACAGCCCGCGGCAAAATTGCCGATGCAGTCAACGAGTCGCTCAAGCTGGGCGAGAATACGCTGATCGTCATTGCCTGGCAGGAGCCCGACGCGGACGCGGTGCAATCTGCTACCACTAGCGTCGACCTGAGCGAAATGGACGCTGTGGATATTGGCGGCTCGGAAAGCGATGCAGTCGATGATGCGGAAGCGGAAGTAGGCCCGAAGCGCAGTCGCCGACGCAAGGACACAAAAGTCGGCGATCTGATCATGAGCAGCGAATATGCGTGCCCCAAGTGCGGACTTTCGAGTTTGCCGCCCACACCCCAGTTGCTCAGCTTTAACAGTCCCAGTGGCATGTGCAATGTTTGCGAGGGACTCGGGCGACAGTTTACCTTTTCGCCAGAATTGATCGTGCCCGATCCGACGCGTTCCATTCGCCGTGGAGCGATCGAGTTGCTCGGCGGTTGGAACGACCTCGGGCGTTGGCAGCGGCACCAACTCATGAGTGTGAGCGAGTCGATCGAAAAGGAATTCGAACTACAAGCTGGAGAGAGCTTGACCGTCGCTTGGCAAGATCTGCCAGAAGCGGTCCGACATGAGTGGTTGTACGGCACCGGCGATCGCCATATCACTTACACTTGGCGGGGTGGTAGCAAGCCGATGAAGTATGGCGGCAACTTTGAGGGGCTGGTCGATCAGTTGCTCGAACAGTATCGCAATGCCAAGAGCCCAACGGCCCGCAAGCGTTTTGAAAAGTATATGGAGCGGCGTCCTTGCGACACCTGCGGCGGCACGCGACTCAACCTGCAAGCCCGACAGTTGCGCATGCGCAGCGCAGCGAAACTTGCTGAGATTGGTCCATGGCTCAACCTGCCGCAACTTTGCCGCTTGCCCGTCGACAAGTGTCTGATTTTCCTCAAAGAACTTGAGCTCAGCGAGATTGAACAACGCATTGCATCGGAGGCCCTCCGCGAAATTCGCAATCGCTTGCAATTTCTCATCAATGTGGGACTCGAATATCTGAGCCTCGAACGTTCCGCACCCACACTTTCGGGTGGTGAGTCCCAGCGGATTCGGCTAGCCAGTCAGATCGGTTCAGGACTGGTTGGAGTGCTGTATGTGCTCGACGAGCCCTCGATTGGATTGCATCCCCGCGACAACGAGCGACTGATCGATTCGCTCAAATCGCTACGCGACCAGGGAAACACACTGCTGGTCGTCGAGCACGACGAGGACACCATGCGGGCTGCCGACTTGATTTTAGATTTTGGTCCGGGTCCCGGCGTGCGTGGCGGTGAAATTGTCAGCTTCGGCGATCTGGGCGATCTGGCTAGTAGCAAAAATAGCCTGACCGGTCAGTTCTTAACGGGCAAGCAGACAATTCCTGTCCCCAAAATACGCCGTCTGGGCAATGGACACTCGATTCGTGTTCGGGGTGCCACCCACAATAATCTGAAGAATATTGACGTCGATATTCCGCTCGGAAAATTGGTTTGTGTCACCGGTGTTAGTGGCTCGGGAAAGAGTTCGCTGATCAACGACATCGTGGTACCGGTCCTCCGTCGCCAGTTGCATGCTGCCGAGGACGTGCCTGGCGAGCACACGTCGATCGAGGGCATTGAGCACTTGGACAAAGTAATCGCGATCGACCAATCGCCGATCGGCCGGACGCCACGCAGCAATCCGGCCACGTATGTGAAGGTCTTCGACGAGATCCGCAGTCTCTACGTGGAATTGACCGAAGCCAAACGACGCGGCTACCAAGCGGGTCGTTTCAGTTTTAACGTCTCGGGTGGTCGTTGTGAAGCCTGCGAAGGCAATGGCTCCAATCGGCTAGAGATGGACTTTCTGGCCGACCTGTGGGTTACCTGCCCCGTCTGCGAAGGCAAGCGCTATAACCATGAAACGCTGCAGGTCAAATTCAAGGAGAAGTCCATCGCCGATGTGCTCGAGATGGATATTCAGCAAGCGCTTGAGCTCTTCGAGAACGTGCCAAAAATCGCTGACAAGCTGCAAACTCTGCACGACGTCGGGCTGGACTATATCAAGCTTGGGCAGCCTTCGCCGACTCTCTCCGGTGGTGAAGCCCAGCGTATCAAGCTGGCCAAAGAGTTGTCGCGGCGGGGCACGGGTAGCACGCTCTATTTGCTCGACGAGCCGACAACCGGACTGCACTTCCACGACATCCGCTTGCTGCTCAAAGTCCTTCAGGATCTCGTTGACTTGGGAAACACGGTCTTGGTCATCGAACATAATCTGGACGTGATCAAAGCGGCAGACTGGTTGATCGATATCGGTGCCGAAGGCGGCGAGGCAGGCGGAAGCCTAGTTTTTGTGGGCACGCCCGATGAAATCGTTCACTGCACCGAGTCGTATACGGGTCAAGCCCTTGCCAAACATCTAGCAGCCCCGCCGATCCAAGCGACCATCAAGAAGAATGGAAAGACCAAACAATCGGCCCCGCGTCCCAAGCCGGTGCTGCGCGTGCAGGGCGCTGTCGAGCACAATTTAAAAGATATTTCGCTCGAGATTCCCCATTACGCCATGTCTGTTTTTTGCGGGCCCAGCGGAAGTGGTAAGAGCTCGATGGCCATGGATACAATCTATGCCGAAGGACAGCGGCGATACGTCGAGAGCTTGTCGTCGTATGCGCGGCAGTTCGTTGGCCAAATGCCCAAGCCACGTGTGGAGCGCATCGAGGGGCTCGCACCGGCGATCGCTATCGAACAAAAGAGCGTGGCCCACAACCCACGCAGCACTGTCGGCACCGTGACTGAAATCTATGACTACCTTCGAGTGCTAATGGCCAGGCTCGGGGAACCGCATTGCCCCAACTGCGACAAACCGGTTTCCAATCAGTCGGCTGACGACATCACGCACCACTTGCTGGAATTCGCAGAAGGCACGCGCCTGGTACTGTCCGCCCCCTTGGTTTGGCAACCCAGCCACGATCCAGATAACATGTGGCAGGACCTGCGAACATCCGGTTTGGTCCGAGTCCGCATTAACGGTCGCACCCATGCGCTCGACGATGTACCCGCCCTATCTTCGACGGTCAGCTACGATATCGAAGCCGTCGTCGACCGCATCACGATTAGCAAAGCCAATCGTAGCCGTATCGCCGAAAGCGTGGAACTGGCGCTTTCGCTGGGCAATGGGAATATGTTGGCAATCGAGCCACGCGATGACGTAGATGAAGTTCATTGGGTGTCCACGCGGCACAGCCAGCATCTAGCGTGTCGCGAGTGTGGTCACAGTCTACAGATGCTCACGCCACAATCGTTCTCCTTCAACTCGCCCTTGGGTTGGTGTCCCGATTGCGAAGGGCTCGGTACGCAAACTGGCACTAGCCCCGCACTATTGCTCGATCCACATTTGACGCTTCGGCAAGGTGCGATTCGCATGTGGCCCGCGTTGGAGGAGGCCAGTAGGGCCGGGTTGCCGGTCACAGAACTTTCAGCACCCGTCTTGGAGTCTTTTTGTCGGTCGGTGGGGATATCCATGGATGTTCCCGTCGAGAAACTGACGGTGGGTCAGCGTCGCAAACTGTTATACGGTACCGCTGATCAGTGGATCGAGATTGTCACGGCCAAGGGGACGCGTTTCGAGTTTCAATGGAAGGGCTTGTTTCCAGCGCTCGAACACGCTTCTCGATTGAGCCCCACGTTGCGGGCTGCATTGAATCCGTTTGTAGCCGAAGTGGCCTGCTCCGCCTGCGATGGTTCGCGACTGAATCAGGATGCCGCCGCAGTCAAGTTCCGTGGACTCACTATTGGCGATACTACGCAAGCCACGATGAAGTGGTTTCACGAGCAGGTGTCCAGTTGGAAATTGACTCAGCGCGAGCAGGAGATCGCTGGCGAACTGGTCCGTGAGCTGCTCGCACGCAGCGAATTTCTACTGGACGTCGGCTTGGATTACCTGTCGCTGTCTCGGCCTGCAAATACACTCAGCGGTGGCGAATCGCAACGTATTCGGCTGTCCAGTCAACTGGGTAGTGGTTTGTGTGGCGTACTGTATGTGCTCGATGAGCCAACCATTGGCCTGCACCCGCGCGACAATTTGAGACTCATTGGCGCGCTGAAAAAGCTCCGCGACTTGGGCAACACGCTGCTGGTTGTCGAACACGATCGGGATGTGATTGAAAGCAGCGATCAGATTTATGATTTTGGTCCTGCTGCTGGCCGCTTCGGTGGCGAGCTCGTCGCGCACGGTACACCCAAACAGGTCGCGCGCATGAAATCGAGCGTGACGGGGCCCTTTTTGAGCGACAAGGAAACGATTCCTGTGCCAGCCCACCGGCGCGCCGAAGATCTAGGCTCGATCCGCTTGCGCGGTGCACGGGCCAATAACCTTCGCGACGTGGACGTCGATTTCCCGTTGCGAAAATTGACAGCAGTTACCGGACCCAGCGGCAGCGGCAAAAGTACGCTCATCAACGAGGTGCTCTTTCCCGCGCTGGTTAAACGATTGGCCAAACAGTCCACCAAGAAAATTCCGTTTCAATCCATCGACGGGATCGATTTGATCGACAAGGTCATTCGTGTAGATCAAAGCCCTATTGGCTCTAATCCCAGTTCGACACCAGCGACCTATACCGGCGTTTTCGATTTGATTCGACAGCTCTACTCACAGCTACCCAACGCTCGCGCTCTGGGCTATACGCCTCGGCAATTCTCGTTCAATGTTCCGGGAGGACGCTGCGAGAAATGTGAGGGCCAAGGACAGTTGAGAATCGAAATGCACTTCCTGCCAGATGTGTGGGTCCAGTGCGATAGCTGCCATGGGCGGCGATTTACGGAAGATGTGCTGTCGGTGGACTACCACGGTTTTAGTATCCACGATGTGCTGGAAATGCAGATCGGCCAAGCCGCCGAAGTATTCAGCAATATCCCGAAAATTCGACGAACGTTGCAAACCTTAGTGGACGTGGGACTCGATTATCTATCGCTTGGCCAGTCCGCGCCGACTCTCTCCGGTGGCGAAGCCCAACGTGTCAAATTGGCGGCCGAGTTGAGTCGTCCCGACACCGGTAAAACGCTCTACCTGCTGGATGAACCGACAACGGGTCTGCACTTTGCCGACATTATCAAACTGCTCGAAGTCCTCCAGCGCTTGGTCGACTTGGGTAACTCGGTTCTGGTCATCGAGCACAACCTGGACGTGATCAAGGCGGCCGACTGGGTGATCGATCTTGGACCCGAAGCAGGTAGCGAGGGCGGACAAGTCGTCTTTGAGGGGACACCCGAGGCCATGATCGAATACGCCGAAGCGGCCCAATTAAAAACAACCGCCAAGGCTAAAAGAGGTCAGGCCAAAAATTCCAAGCCCTCGCAGCATTTGCGAAGCCACACCGCAGAGGCGCTGCTGCCGCTGATGAAAAAAGTCGACTATGTCGATCGCGAAACCTATGATCCGAATTCCGTTTCCGTAGGTCAGCAGGGAGATCTAGAACTCGATAAAATTGGTCGCGATACGCTCTTGCCATGGCAGGCAGACGGTCGCCGATGGCACACGCGCGACAGTGTCGATCGCACCGGGGGAGCCATTCGCTGGGATCGGCAAGTGCTGATCAAAGTTATTGAGGCGCTTGAGGCCGTCGATGGATTCGCGCCCATCAACTGGGACAATCGAAGTATCGTCGAAGTCGCTGGACCGGTGAAGAGTCGCGGTTGGTTCCTACATGCCATTACGGCTGAAACTTGGCTCCTGAAGCTCAAGTTCCGCGTACCGCGCCGCTCGTTCACCAAGGCCCAGTTGCAATCGATTGTCGACCTGCCCACTTTGAACCAAATGGAGCAAGTCGAAATGTACGGGAATGAGCCGCGAATCAGGGCCAAAGCGGCCGGAGCCTGGATGGAGCTCGAACTGCGTCCACACCTCTTGGCGGAAATCGATACGGCCGACTTCTGGAAATGGTTGCAGGATGCCAGCACGGTGTTCCTGGGCAAAACTGCTCCTGTGGCTGAGAATGTCGAAAGCACCGATCCCAAAAAACAAATGCCATGGCGTATTTTGAAGCAGCGCTGGCATTCGCTGCGAAAGGGCTTTCCGCCGGGCAGGACCGTCGTATGGCCCGCTGAAACACTCAGTGTCTTCATCCAAGCCGTGCATCAATCGGCTGGAGGCGGCAAGTGGCGTTGGGACGAACAAACTACAGCTCGCTATTTTTTACCCGGCAACAGCGAGCCTTGGATCGTGCTACATACCAAGCGTCCCGAAGGCTTGATCGCCGTTCTCAATGGACCTCATGGCTATGATCCTGGAGAATTGAAGGATACGATTCCTGTGAAGATGCAAGTCACCTCGCGCGGCGAAGCCGAGCAGCAAATTCAGCTAGCATTCACCGAATTGCAACAGCCACGCGACTCGTCCATCAAGCGGTTGCTGACCAAGCATCGCGATTTCGTCAGCCAAACGACGTCGCCCAGCCGCTGAAAGATTGAAAGCTAGTGCTTCAAACACATTAAAAATTCGAGTCATGAGTGTGCGGAGAATTACTGTCTGATTCTGAACGTGGAATAGGCTTCCAGCCTGTCGATTCCCGCATGACAGGCTGGAAGCCTATCCCACTTATTTTCCGCTTGATCCTTGGCAATCGTAGCTGGACTCGCCAGAGTTCAGCTTTTCCGCGATGCACTGAAGTCTGGCGACTCCAGCTACCCCAAAAATCAAAAGTGAACAAAGCACTAGCCGGCAATGTTCCGCCAGCTTGATGGCTTTGGTGGGACACTAGGCCTTGTGGCTTTTTGGGGGGCGTCTTATCATTTTGGATTGATTCTGAAGTCAATCCTGGGCTAGGGCACTTGAAGCCAGTGGGGTGTTTTGCCCCTTAGCACGCAAAGATATTTGCCAGGTGGCTCAGTTGCTCTACTATTTTCCCCTGCTCTAGCTAAATTGCCGATCCATGAACCCTGGCGTTCTAGACCAGTTGTCCAGTGCCGCATGTGGCCTGAATACTGCCTTGTGTTGGCTGAGCCAAACAAGTCTTGGGTTAATGGATTCGCTCGTTTTGGCTCAAGTGGACCAGCCAGCGGCAGCAAGCAGTGATATTGGGCAGGCACCGACGCAGCCAAGTCCGATTATTGAGTTCTTGGCTAGCCCGCTCAATTTGATCCTGATCAGCGCGATCCTGTTCATGTTTTTGGTCGCACGACCGCAGCAAAAGAAAGCTCAGCAGCAGCAGCAAGCGCTGGCTGAGATTAAGAAAAACGACCGAGTCGTAACGCAAAGTGGCATTCATGGAATTGTCGTTCAGATAAATCCGGAAGTTTCGCAAGTGACGATTCGAATCGACGAAAACACGGGTGCCCGTATGACGGTCAATCGCGACGCCATCGCCACCATAACCCCATCCGACTCAAAAGAGTAACCAATTCGCATCCGGACTAACCATCCGCAAGGACAATCAATGGACGGCTCTTCCCTTTTGAACCTCTGCTCGCACCCCTGGCTGCTCCACGCCGGGGTCATTGCCCAGTCTGCTGTTATCGAGCAAGGTGCTGAGCCTGCTGCTGCCGTGCCATCGGAAGCTTGGGGTACTTACCTGTACGGGGCGCTCTTTGTCCTGGGGATTTTTGTTGTCCCTTTCTTGTTAAGTAGCTTGATTGCCCGTGCGGTGCGTATGCCCAACCATGCGTTTCGGATTGGCGTTGTGTTGGCCTCCATTTTCGGCGGACTGCTCTTTGCTTGGAGCAACAATTTCCGCCTGCCACTGGGGCCTGACTTTTCAGGTGGTACCAACCTGGTTTACGACATCGTGGCCGATGAAAACGGCGAAAAGATAAACTCTGGAGCGTTGGCGACCGCGCTCAGCGATCGCATCAACCCGTCGGGTACCAAGGAAATCACCATTCGTCCGCGTGGCGAATCGCAAATCGAAATCACCGTTCCGAATGTCGACGAGTACGAACTGAAGAAGATCAAGGATCTGCTAAAGAACTCAGGGCAGCTCGAGTTTCGAATCGTGGCCAACACCCGCGATCACCAAGACATTATTGCATTGGCCAAACAGCAAGCGTTATCCAGTGCGGTGCCCAAGGCCGATGTCCTCAACGCCGATGGTACAGCCGTCGGACGATGGGTGGCTGTCGCGCGAGAAGTCGAAAAAAAGCAGGGCGTCTACCCGCTACAAACGCCCGTGCTCAACGATACGCTGCGGGACGCCTTCACCGGTAAGATCATCGAACGTCCCGCCTTGAATTTCGAGGAAGACTACGCGCTGGAAAAGTGGATGGATCGCAGCGGCATCAAAGAGATCGATGTCTTAATGGCTTTAGAGATGCTGGGCAAGCCTTACGCGGTCGTCAATGGAGACGATTTGTTTAGCGCCCAAACGGGCTTCGAAAAAACAGGCCGACCCATTGTAGAGTTCCGCCTGAATACCGCCGGTGCCAACAAGATGCTCGAAATGACTTCGCGAAATCAGCCCGATGGCGAGTTCCATCGGCGAATGGCAATCATCATGGACAAAAAGGTTCTTTCCGCACCGCAATTGAACTCGCCGATCAGTAATAGCGGTCAGATCACGGGGCAATTCACGAAGGAAGAAGTGGACTTCCTAGTCACGATTCTCCGTTCAGGCCGGTTGCCAGCTACGCTCAGCGAAGAACCGGCCAGCGAGCAGCGCGTGGGTGCTGGGTTGGGTGCCACTGCGGTACGCAACGGAACCA
Organism: Pirellulaceae bacterium; assembly: GCA_041741955.1. Lineage (GTDB taxonomy): Bacteria > Planctomycetota > Planctomycetia > Pirellulales > Pirellulaceae > Aureliella. The sequence continues at coordinate 115,136 of JBGSJL010000304.1, forward strand.
ATGCATCGCTGTGGGCGGTCATCGCGACCTTTGTGTGCATCTTGGTCTATTATCGTTTTTCCGGTGTCGTCGCCGCAGCGGCTTTGGTCATCAACGGCCTGCTGATTTTTGGAATCATGATCTTCATTCAGCAACCGCTGACACTTCCTGGCTTGGCCGGTCTGGTGCTTACAGTCGGTATGTCCGTGGATGCCAACGTGCTGATTTTTGAGCGCATTCGTGAAGAGAAGACTAAGGGCTCCGCCACGCGGATGGCCATTCGAAACGGCTTTGACCGTGCTTTTACCACGATTATCGACTCGAACCTAACCACGTTAATTGCAGCCGTCGTGCTCTACTGGATCGGCACCGACCAAGTTCGCGGGTTTGCCGTAGCCCTGGTGATTGGTATCGCTACGAGTATGTTCACCGCTACTTTCTGCTCGCGAGTCGCGTTTGAAATCGCCGAAAAGTTGAAGTTGGTCAACCTGTCGATGTCCGACGGAGTGGGCTTCATTAAGCGCAGTTTTCTGGGCAACGCCGATGTCGACTTCATGGGCTTGCGCCAGTATTGCTTCGCAGCTTCCGCCTTGCTAGTCATCGGCGGCATTGCGGCCGTCTTAATACGCGGCAAAGACTTGCTCAACATCGACTTCACCGGTGGGACGGGAGTTACGCTACAACTGCAACAGGCCGTGCCCGTTGACGAACTCCGACAGTTGACTCGCGATATTCTGGTTACAGATCAAGACGGCAAGCCGGTACAGTCCACCTTGGTGCGAGTTGAAAAAGAGCCCAAGGACACTGTCTACTCGCTGGTCACCTCCATCAGCGACGTGAAATACTTGGCCCAAACTTTGTTGGATGGCTTCCAAAAGAACAATTCGGCAAACCTAGTCACCTATCGCGTTAGAGTTCTATCGGAGAAGGCTCTGGGTGATACCAGTTACTTGGAAACTCAAGACCGTCGCCGCGCGATGTTTGTGAACTACCAATCCCAAACGACTGCCCAGCCCGCTGAGCCAGCCGCGCAGGCGGACGACGCACCCGCAACCAGTCCCGCCACCGCAGCAGCCGGTTCTGCCACTGCAGAAATTAGTGCCGATGAAGCTTTGTCGATTGATGCCCCGCCAGCCCAAATGGTCGAGCTGATGCTCGAGTTCAGCGGCAGCAACGATGACGAGCCTGGAATTAGCCCCGAAGATAAGGGAGCCAAAATTGACGGGCAAACACTGCGCGAGCAATTGCTCGAATCGGCCAAGTCCGCTGGGATTGAAATCAATCCGGCTTTGGTGGAAGTCGTTCCCAGTCCCCAACCCGCCGACTGGCGAGCCGACGATGTCAGCGGCTTCTCGACCTGGAAGGTCAAGCTCCCCACCGACGAAGCTTCCGCTAACGCAATCGTTGGCAAGCTGACCACGGAAATGCAGAAGCAACCCAAGTGGTTATCGCTCAGCCAGATTGGAACGCGCGTCGCAGGCGAAATGCAGCAGCGTGCCGTGGCCGCCGTGCTAGTGAGCCTTGTGTTTATCGTGGCCTACATTTGGTTTCGCTTTCAAAAGGTCGCCTACGGCTTGGCTGCCGTGATAGCGCTTGTCCACGACGTGCTGATTACGCTCGGAATTCTGGCGCTGTGCCACTGGTTGGCTGGGCCATTAAGCTTCTTGTTGGTCGAGGATTTCAAGATCGGACTCACCGAAGTGGCCGCTTTCTTGACGATCATTGGTTATTCGCTGAACGATACCATCGTAGTTTTCGATCGTATTCGCGAAGTTCGCGGGCGCAGTCCCAAGCTAACTGCCGCCATGATTAACGACAGCGTGAATCAAACCCTCAGCCGCACTTTGCTAACCAGCGGTACTACGCTTCTGACCATTGTGGTGCTGTATATTTTTGGAGGTGAGGGCATACATGCTTTTGCATTCGCGTTGCTCGTGGGTGTGACAGTGGGAACCTACAGCTCGATTTTTGTCGCCGCCCCTATCTTGCTCTGGTTGGCAAATCGCGAAGCCTCCAATCCGCAGCGACCCGGTTCTATCGGCTAAGGAGCGTGCGGAAAATTTCTGTCTGATTCTGAACGTGGGATTGGCTTCCAGCCTGTCGATTACCGCATGACAGGCTGGAAGCCTATCCCACTTTATTTCCCGCTTGATGCTAAGCAACTTCGCAGGAACCGGCTGAATGCCCAGTTCGGCCGGATGCACGAACTGGATAGGTGCGGCCGTCTAGTTCATGTTCCTGCTGGTTCGCTAAGCTCAGAATCTAGTAGTCATTTAGCAACGCTTGCTTGTCATCGGGGTCGCAGCATGTTCATGGCGAGAGACACGTACCTTCCATCTGTCCATCCGGATGGACAGATGTTCCGATGCGCAAGCTGTGACCCCAGTAGCTCTGTTCGAATCATCGTAACCGTTCCCGCTTTTTTCGTATTGCACAGGTTTTGGCCAGCGGCATTTCGCAAGATCAATATGCAATCCATCGCTTGTCAGCCTATTTTTGGGTTGCCCAGGAACTCGGTTGTTATTTGCATTTCCTGTCCGCTTTGGGGCTTGTCCCCGACGGACACCGTTTTGGCGTCCTAAGCTGGGCGCGGAGCTCACCACGGCGGTTGCAATCCCTCCGCCCGCATCGCGGGCGGAGGGATTGCAACCTAGGCTCCAAGTCAGCGTGAGATTAGGACGCCAAAGCTTCAGCCGTCGGGGACAAGCCCCAGAGCGGCTGCTGTTCGCTGCACCCTCGTTCGCTAGCTATAGCGAAATGATCTAGGCGGCCTTGGAGAGAAATGCTACCGTCCCTCAGGATCGGCGGTTGTAATCTAGGAGTCCAGTATGCGTAAAACAAATGTGTTCGGCACCGTGGTCATGGTAGCTTTTGTGGGCTTAACGGGCTGTCAAGCTTGGCCTGGCGCGAATTTTCCGCTGCAAAACGCCACGCGTGTTCCACCGCCGGGTACAGGAACCTACCCCGTTCCCAGTGGCTACTACAACAACAACGCCACATCGTCGTTCGTGCCGAGCACGCAGACGATGCAGGCCAGTAACCCGAGTGGTTTGCGACCAGCGTCCGGAGCGCTACCCACCACCGATTTGGCTGGCGGAGTTGTATCGGCAGCTCACGGTAGTATGGTCAGCCAAGCGGGCTTTGCGACTCAAAGCTCTAGCTCGTCGCAGCCGATCGGTAGCAATGAATTCTACTCGGCGGCCTCAACGCCTCCAGTGGTGCCTGCGGCCTACAGCGAATTCACCGATCCCCCCAGAATCGAATCGCCCTCGACCAGTTCGATCCGCAGTGGTGCTGTGGCTGGCGGAGCTTCGGCCAGCTTGAGCGATAGCGGCCTACAGGATGCACCCAGCCTTCAGTGGCAGCAGAATCAATGATGAATTCGTCTACCCACGACTGGAGCGGGTCGCATGCGAATCCCGAAGCATTCGTCGGTCTGAGTTCCATCGCCGATGCGACGGCGGGTGTTGCATCGCTCGACTCGCCTTTGCTCCAGCAAACCAAGTCGGAAATTCGTTCTTTGGCCAGCGAAATTGCGCAACTGGCGCATACGGCTTTAGATCCCCATGAGTTTTTCGATGGGTTCCTGCCGCGCCTGTGCGTTGCGATGGGAGCTAAAGCTGCCGGAGTGTGGCGGACCGAAGCGGATGGCTCAATTTACTTGATGGCCAATCATTCGTTGCCGACTCAATTGCTCGACGATTCGGGCCGCGAGCCTGCGGCGATTCACTCGCGACCCTCGGAATCCCACCAACGTATTTTGCAGTGTGTGACGGCCGAGGGGCAACCCATTCTGGTGCCACCTGGCGATGTGATGCTGCAAGCCCAACGGCCGACCAATCCGCTGGCCGACGCGCTCATCGTCGTCCCGGTTCGCGTGCAGGATGACGTCGACTGTCTGCTAGAAGTCGTACAACGCCCCAGTGGTGGACCGGCGGCCCAACGCGGTTATCTCAGGTTCGTAGCGCAAATGGCCGACTTGATGGCTGACTATTTGCGGCGCGAGCAATTGCGCAGACTAACCAAGGGTCAGCAGCGGTTAAGTCGCATCGAAGATTGGCTAACAGCCATCGCGGGCGCTGCCCAGTGTACCGACCGGAGACAATTCGCCTCCGATGCGATTCTCGATCTGTTTGATGGAGATCGCGCCATCATTTTATGCGGTGCTTCCTCCTGCAAAGTCCTGGCCATCAGCGGCTCACGGACTTTTGATCCTCGAAGTGCAACGGTGCTCGCGGCGCAAGCCATGTTCCGCTGCCTAATGCTGGAAGCCAGCGATTTCCGAACTCAACCGAAATGGTTCGCTGCGACAGATCGCCGCGAGTCTGGCGAAACGATCGAGTCGCAGAGTTTGCAGGCTGCCGTAGATCACCTGTGTGGAACGCTTGGCTGTCGACAATTGCTGTGCCTAGCTCTGGATGCTGCGCCGCCTGCGTGTGATGAAACGACGCCACGCACAGATTCGCGCGTCTCGCGAACTACAGAGGTGCGCACGATTGCGTTGGTCGCGTATGCGGAAACCGGTCAGGAAGTTCGGCTTGGGCTGGTAAGCGACAATTCATCGAGTCATTCAACTGCCGGTCTGAACGCGGATGAGGCAACGGCACGCTTAGCCGTCGCGATTGGAGCGCTACTCGGTCCGGGCAGATCTTCGATAGCCCAGCTAGCGAATTGGTTAGGACTAGCCAGCCCGCGCACGCAGTTGGTGGGTGGGCAAAGGATTCAGCGCTGGATCACCCGCGTAGCGCTCGTGGGCTTGGTCTATGCGGTCGCCACTTTCCCAGTTAGGCAGCAGATTGCAGCTACGGCCGTACTGCGTCCTGAGAGCAAGCAGATCTACTATGCGCCCTCGAGTGGGCTCGTATCGAGCGTGCTGGTCGATGAGGGCGAAAGTGTCGTGGCAGGACAGCCATTGTTCAGAATTACAAGCCACGAACTCGAAACCCAAACTGAGAGTTTACAGATCGAGCTAAAGAAAACAGAAGATCAGATTGCCGAAAAGTCGAGTCGGCTGAATCGCGGTGACAACTTAACCTCTATCGAAAAAGATCATCTGGAATATGAACTGCGCGAGCTAGAAACAAGCCAAGTCTCGCTGCGTTTGCAACTGGACGACGCCAGGGAGCGACTTAGCGAATTGAATGTCAATGCGCGAGTAGCGGGAACGATTTCGACGTGGGATCTAAGAAATCGTCTTATGCTCCACCCCGTGCAGTCAGGGCAAGCCCTCGCATCCACGTTCAATGCCGACGACCGTTGGCGTTTGGAATTGTCGATTCCCGATTATCGTGCAGGACTGACTGCCGACGCACTGGCTGAGGCTGAAAATGGCGCGATTCTCGTCAGCTATTCGCTGGCCAGTCATCCAGATAAAAAGCTCGAAGCTTTTGCTTATGAGTTGGCCCCACAGGTCACGATGCAACTTGGCGGGCTTGGCCCATCGCCTGCGCGCGTGGTAAAGATGGTCGCAATAATACGCGATGCCAGCCAATTGCCATTGAAGAATGATGGTGCCATAGCACGCGCGACTCTAAATTGTGGCCGCGTACCTTTGATTTGGCTCGTGTTCCGCGACGCCTACTGGGCGGTCAGTTCGCGCGTCCAATTGTTTTGGTGACTGAAATGAAAAGGTTGCTGATGATGACCCAACCCAAGCAAACCGTTGCGACGATGGCACTCCTATTATTCATGGCGAGTCGATCGTGTCAGATTGCCAGCGGGCAGGGCGCAGGCTGGCTTACCTTCGACAAATGTCCTGTGAAAGCTGAGCATGTGGTCGACGTTCCAACTCAGGAAGGCGGCATCCTGGAGAAGCTCAACGTAGAGTTGAACCAACCCGTCGTCGCGGGCGCGGTCCTGGCGGAATTGGAAACTCAGATGGCTCGCTGGGATCTACTAAGAGCCCAACAGGAACTTAGTGCGGCTGCCAATCTGGAATTCCAGGACGCGAGCATTGTGACCGAGCGGGCTACTTTGAAATATGCCGAAGATAAACTGAGTAGCTACCGAGCGATTGGCGAGAGTGCTAGCGAAGGTGAATTACACGATCGGACTTGGGCCGTCGAGCAGGCGAAGCACCGTTTCATGCAAGCTCAGGATAACAAACGGCGCGCGATTCACGATCGCGATCTTAAGGAGATCGCGGTCAAGGTGGCTGAACTCCGGTTGGCTAGACGGCAAATCACGGCACCGCTGGCCGGAATTGTCATGAACCTGAAGGTACATGCGGGCCAGTCCTTGGAAGCCGGACAGCCGCTATTGCAAGTGATGAGCCTCGATACATTGATCATCGATCGGCTAGTGCCGCTGGATCAAGTAAACCTAGCCGAATTGGTCGGAGCTGAAGTCCGAGTCGATGTGGCTCAAGCGGACGGACCGGCGGTGCGATTGTCGGGTCAGGTTGTTTCTTATGATCCGGAAGTTAGTTCTGGGGGTAAGGTACGTTTGCACGCACGCGTCAAAAATTTAAAGCGAGGCAACGATTGGATATTGCTTCACCATAACGAAGTCACCATGCATGTTGCCTATCGTGGCCAACCCGCCGGAGGAGAAGCTAGGGCGCTGATCTCAGCTCCAAAAGCCACGCGTTGAACTTCTCGGACCATGATGCGCCGCCAATTTTTGATTTGGAATTTCTGTGGTAGAGACAGTCATAAAACATGCGTCTAAAAAATTTGCTTTAGACATGCCGGATCGTCGACTGCGGCGACGTCATGATCTGATGTTTCAACAGACCGGCACGGGGCGCTGGAATGTCCTAGACCCTATAACGCGACAAAGTTATCGCATTGGATTGGTGGAACATTGGCTGCTTACGCGGGCCGATGGCAAGTTGCCCGTCCCGGCGCTCATCGGTCAATTGCGGCATGAAATGCCAAGCGTGCTGTTGAGCGACGAACAATTGTTTAATTTGGTTCGTGTTTTCCATCGCAATGGATTGATGTGGACCAAGTCCATGGCGTGCGAGTCGTCGAGTCGGGCTGGGAGCCTAGAGAGTTGGTTGGGAAGTGTCGTTGTCTGGCAGATTCGGGGTATTCAACCCGATGCATGGCTAGCGAGATTGGCACCCCATACCGACCTACTGTTTTCTTTCAAATCCGTTCAGCTCTGGTTAGGTATGATTGCCTTCACGTTGGCCCTAGTGCTGCTGGAGTTCAATCGCCTTTGCGAACAAACAACCTCGCTGGGGTGGATCCTACAGCCAGCCGCAGGCGGCATGTTGTTCCTGGTATTCATCGCCACACGGGCAGTGCATGAGTTGGGACACGCATTGGTCTGCAAGCGGTTCGGAGTTCGTTGTCCGGATATTGGATTGTTCTTGATCTTGGGGGCACCATGCGTCTATTGCGACGTCTCTGAAAGTTGGCAATTACCTGGAAGATGGCAACGGGCTGCCGTAGCTGCTGCGGGAATGTACGTCGAACTTGTGGTGGCATGTTTGGCTGCATGGGTCTGGTTGTCTACCGTGGACGGAGCGGCGAATACTCTGGCGCTCCAGACGATGCTGGTCTGTTCGGTCAGTACGCTGGTCATCAATGCTAATCCACTGATGCGATTTGACGGCTATCACATACTGGCAGACTGGTTTGACGAAGTGAATTTGCGTGGCAAAGCCGACGCGGTCGCTTGGTCTGGCTTGCGCTGGTTGGTTTTGGGAATTCCCGTCGATATCGGCGAGCGCGCGAGTGGTCGCCGCTTTTTGTTGCAAGCGTTTAGCCTAGCGGGTTGGGGTTACCGAGCGGTGCTTTCGATCGCGATCGCTACAGTTTTGATTTCAATTTATGGCAGTTGGAATTTACCCTGGATTGGTCGATTCCTGGGGGCGGCCATACTCGTATCATGGTGGGTAGTTCCGATGGTGAAAGCGATGTCAGACCTCTATCGTTTGGCAACTCAAACCGGACGTCGTTGGCGATTGGCCATTTGTTCGGGGCTGCTGGTGCCGGTCATAGGGTTGCTTCCGCTTCCTAGTCGGACGACGACCAGCGGCTGGCTGCAACCCAGTCGATTTCGCGGAGTCTACGCGGGAACGGAGGCAACGCTAGTCGCTTGTTCGGCCTCCGATGGTCAACTGGTAATCGCTGGCGAACAATTGTTTCAACTACACAATTCCGACGTTTCCATGCGACTAGTGCGCTGCCAACAAGCCAAGAAGACCGCCGAAATTCGTTTAGACGCCAACCGTCGACGTTTGGAAATGCATGGCCAGGATATCGAAGTGCAGCACTACGTCACGGCCCTGGAGCAGGCAACGAGCTGGCAGGCGGGTGCCCAGGAGGCTCTGGAGCAGTTGAAGGTATGTTCGCCGATGTCAGGGCGCTTGTTAGCCATGCCCGCAGATTCTCCCGCTAGTATTCACGCGGAGTCCCAGCCCGTTCATGAGGGCAGTTTGCCGGTCCACTGGTGTGAATCGCAGCAATTGGGCCGACTCGTGCCTAGCGGGCAGTTACTGGCGAGTGTCTGCAGCGAGGAACGAATTGCCGTGCTTCCGTTGACCGAGCAACAATTGTCGGGAATTGCCGTTGGATGCAAAGTGCGACTCTGCCTTGATGCATCGCACAGCGTCTTGGCAAAATGCCAAGTCGAATCGATTGTGCAGCTTGACGAGCTTGCATCGCCCTGGCAAACAGCCCCAGACGTCGCGTCGGCCGCAGCTGAGTTGCCGACGTCGGCCCGGTTCGCGGCTGTGGTAAAAGTGCCCAGCCACTTGCCAACCCGACCGGGAACGACGGTGCAAGCGGTGTTTGTATCCGCGAGTACGACAATGGCTGCAACCGCCGCGCGTTGGCTGAAAGCCAACTTGCGGCCCTTTGCAGATTGAAACGAGACAGAGCTACGAACCACCGCCGTAGCCAGCCCCATAGCCGCCGCTCATGCCGCCGGGTTGTGACATCGCACCGCCATTTTCGGCTGCATCGTGGTCATCCGCAGACGTGTACATACGATAATTAAACATGTCGTCAAACTCGTTGGTGATCTCAATGGACCCGTCGCGTTTGAGTATCATTATCTCGCCGATATCCTTGAGCGGATCGTCGCGGCTGCTTCCAGCCAGAGTTACGCCGCCGCGAATATCTACGACGGTCGAACGCGAGTCGACTACAAAATCCTTTTCTATCTTGATGACGCGATCGGTGGGGACAATCAATTCAACGTCGGCTTTGTCCGTCAGATAGGATCCGCGCCGAATGGCTTCGCTTTTGACAGCCGACCTAGCACCCGTCTTAAAATCCAGAGAGGTAGCGACCGCGCTACCGGTGGCTTCCTTCAGAGAAACCGAATAGATCTTGCCACCCGCCTCGAAGTCGCGTGGGCCATCGTAATCCACGTTGCCTGCAAAAACTGCCGACGGGAACTGTACACGTGTGGGCGCGCTGGCTTCGCTCCAATCGGTGATGCGCAGTGTTCTGGGGGCATTAGGGTTTTTGCGAATCGCTTCCTCGTCTTTGGCCATTGCAACCGATACACGTGCCCAGACGTCGTCCTTGAGTTGATTGGGCGCAGGTCGCTGCAAGAAACGATTCTCGGGATAGTTGGGATCTCGCATGAAGAGTCGGATTCGGTAGCGATAGGATTTACCGATATCCTGCGTGCTCAGAATGTCATAGCAGCGGAACATCTTGTATTCGGCTTGGGTGGCTGGCGAAGCACTCATGCCTCCCGCCATTCCACCATAACCTCCGCCGCCATAGCCCGCACCACCACCGTAACCACCACCCCCTTCTCCGCCGTAGCCGCCGCCCCCTTCTCCGCCGTAGCCGCCGCCATAGCCACCCCCTTCTCCGCCGTAGCCGCCGCCATACCCACCGCCGCTCTCACCGCCATAGCCCGCACCACCTCCGTACCCGCCACCTTGGCTACCGCCGTACCCACCACCCATGCCGCCGCCCTGCGTACTGCCGCCACGTACGGCACCAGGCAACACAGGTCCCGTATCGGTTTCTACTACTGTGACTTTTTTACGTGGCGCCCGCAAGACTTTAGAATCCCATGCCCATTCGATCGCTGGGTGTTTACTGAAGACGCGGTAGTCTTGAACTAGCATGGGAGGAATGGGCATGGTGAGGCCACCATGATAGGCGTTACGATCGATGACTTCTTGAAGCGGCCGCGCTAGTGGTGGCGGCTGTCCGACGACAAAAGGACGTGTTACCCATTTTTGGTCTCTAGCCAAATTGTATTGCGCATCGCCATCAGTGATTGTCCGCCAATCTTTGTCCTGAAGCTCGCGGTTGACATCTGCGGTAACGTCTGCTCGTTGGACCTCAAAAGTCAAATAGAACGGCAAGTCTCGCATGGGGTTGAAATTACCGCTCTCTTCAAATTGAGCAAGGTAGTCCTCAACCATTTTTCGGTGCGGGACAATCGCCGTGATGGCATTGAACATGATGGCTTTCGACGCAACTTTCGTCTTGGGTCCACGGTCTTTGTTACGGTCGCTCAGACCATTTCGAATTGCGGGAGTAGTACCCATGCCCGCACCGCCTACGCCCGCACCGGCACCGCCCATGCCAGGATAGCCGCTGCTCATTCCCTCACCTCCGCCATAGCCGCCCGCCATACCGCCCGCCGCGCTTCCCACTGTTGCTCCCAGGTTGTAATCCGGTTTTAAGTAGCGCTTGGGTTGGACGGCAACAGCACCACCCGCCGCACCAGGACCGCCTTCACCACCGTAGCCCGCGCCATAACCGCCGCCACCACCCTCGCCGCCATAGCCGGCACCCATGCCACCCGCACCCATGCCACCTTCACCACCCATACCGCCCGCATTCCTGCCGCGACGGCGGCTGGAACGCTGCCTAGCCTTGATGGGCTCTGCATCTTCCAGATCCGCGAAGGGATCCAATTCGTCTTTGTCGACTTCAACGGCTACAGCCCCAGCGACTCCCTTTATAACGAGCTGCTCTGGTGGCAAGATCGTCGGGTCGCCGCGCTTCTCGAAGACACCCAGCGGCTTGGGGTCCCAGACGCCGTTGTCGTAAAGGTTGGGATCTGTGGGACGACGCGCCTCGGCAGCCAGCGTGGCAAAATCGTGTTCAACAATCCGGTCGGGTTCGGCCGAAATCTCCGTCCAGTGGTCTTCGCGAATCTTGTTGAGCAAATCCTTCGACTCCTTCTCTAGGTTCTCCGGAACGCGGGCTGTTTCATAGCCAGGCGTCGAAAATCCGCTGTACACCAAGTAGCCCACGGCCAACGCCGCAATGCCAAAAATGATTTTTTCGACGTGAGCTACGAAGAAGCCAGGCCGGCCTTTGGCCAACGTGTTCTTCCGCTTGGAGCCCTTGCCAGCAGCCTTAGTCGGCTTTGGAGCCTTGGGAGCTTTCGGCTCCTTGGACGTCTTCGCCGCGGCTTTTGGATTTGCCTTGACGTTTTCGGCTACCGGAGCGTCTTTGTCTTTTTTCTTGCCAAACATTTCGTTTCTCCGTAAAACAGGCCACCCTGTCGAAATCAAACTGCTGCCGTAATTTTATTCTCTGACGCGTTTCACTGGCTCGCGGCCAGCTACCTACTAAACAGAGAGTCTATCTATTGCCCAGGAAGTGAAGCGGGGCCAGGATTTCCCACGGGGGCCTTCGGTCCAGGATTGCCATCTCCAGATCCGTTTGGACCCGCAGTACTGCCCTGTCCGTTGGGTCCCTGTCCGTTCTGTCCCGGCCCATTTTGTCCTGGACCCCTCGGTTGCCCGGGCCGCGCTGGGCCTCGATTTGCGCCTTGCCTAACAGGCGCGTTAGGGTCAGCGGTCCCCGGCTCGGTAGTCCCTGTGTCTGCGGGTCCATTCTCTGAAGCCTCAGGTTCTGTGGAGGTTTGAGTCTCGCCGCTGGGTGCCGCAGCGGCGTCGCCAGCAACTGGGGGAACCGTAGTATCCACGGGGGGTTCGTCGACAGTGCTGTCAATCTCGGTATCTTGCGTAACTTTATTCACGCCCAAGCGATCGATATCGACGGGGTTGAATAAGTAGACCACGCCATAGACTTCGATATCAACTTCCCAAGGATCGCGTTCTGCAACCATAGACCCCATGCCGCCTGTCATGCCCGGTCCGCCATAGCCGCCGCCACCTTCGCCGCCATAGCCTCCGCCTCCATAACCTGCGCCACCGCCGTAGCCGCCCATACCTTCGCCTCCGTATCCCGCACCGCCACCACCGCTACTTTCGCCACCGTAACCAGCGCCACCGCCGTAGCCGCCACCGCCATAGCCGCTCTCGCCGCCGGCCCCG
>JBGSJL010000305.1:0-3801 GCA_041741955.1 Pirellulaceae bacterium
CAGCACGATCCGTTTTTGCTGGAGTCCCAATTCTTTTAGGAACAGATTGTCCTGGGGTGCGATGGGTTGGATCAACTGATTGTCCGTCCAGTTGTGCACGACCTCAAGTACCGTTTCGGGACTCGCATATTTGGCCAATGCTTCTGCCATGCGCTCGCTGATCGTGAATGTGGTCTGAGCATGTTTCAAGCTCAAGCGATTCAGGTAGCTCCAGAGCTTAACAATCGGGCCCTGCTGGCGAATTGAGCTGGTTTGAACGGCTACGTCTGGATAGACGTCGAACACCAGCAAATGGTAGGGGATGCCACGTAGCTGGTGCAGCAGCAGCGCGGTAAACGTATTCAGCGGCGGGTTGGTCACGGCCAGGATTTGAAACGGCTTGCCCTTCAACAGCAACTCGCAGAAAACGACGATGGTAAACCAACTCCATGTCCACAGGCGTTGCAGGGTTGTGGACCGTCGATAGCGGCAGCGTCGATGCACGCGCACTCCATCGCGAAACGTAGCCGTGGTCCCAGCGATGTTGCCTGCATAGAGATCCACGACCATACCCGCATCACACAATGCGTTGACGGTGTCGATGGTGGTTGGACCGACGAATTGATTGAGGACGACAACGTTCTTCAAACTCCAGACGTCCCTGTTGAAAAGTCAGTTGTTAGTTCTGCTGCAGCTCCTTTAACACGGGCGACTTATTCGTACGCCACGGCCACATCGAATCCTGAGGCCTTGAGGACCGCGAGTCGACGGGCTTGATCCAGGTCGTTCAACACCATTTCGTTCACCAGCTCGGCGAGCGTGATCTTGGGGACCCAGCCCAGCTTTTCTTTGGCTTTGGTGGGATCTCCCAGGAGTGTTTCGACTTCGGTTGGTCGGAAGTAGGTCGGATCGACGCGGACGATGGTTTTGCCGACGAGCTTACCCAGCAATTCTGCTTCGCGAGCACTGGTCGCCAGTTCGAGATCGACGGTCGCGACGGTGCCGGTTTCCTCGACGCCCTTACCGGCCCAGTCGATTTGCAATCCCAGTTCCTTGGCGACCGCATCGACGAACTGGCGGACGCTGATTTGAACTCCGGTGGCGATGACAAAGTCCTCGGGATGCGATTGCTGGAGCATCAGCCATTGCATCTCCACGTAGTCGCGGGCATGTCCCCAATCGCGCAGGGAGTCCAGGTTGCCCAGGTACAAGCATTTTTGCAAGCCTAAGGTGATCTGCGCCATACCGCGCGTGATTTTGCGAGTTACAAAGGTCTCGCCGCGTCGAGCCGATTCGTGGTTAAACAGGATCCCGTTGCAGGCGTACATACCGTACGCTTCGCGATAGTTGACGGTAATCCAATAGGCGTAGAGCTTGGCCACGGCATAGGGCGAGCGTGGATAGAAGGGAGTGGTCTCCTTCTGAGGAATTTCTTGCACGAGACCGTACAGCTCCGACGTAGAGGCTTGGTAGAACCGCGTCTTTTTCTCCATGCCCAATATGCGAATGGCTTCGAGCATGCGGAGTGTACCGATACCATCGACATCTGCCACGTATTCGGGCGATTCGAACGAGACCGCCACGTGGCTCATTGCGCCCAAGTTATAGATCTCGTCGGGTTGGGTTTGTTGAATGATACGCACCAGGTTGCTGGTATCGCTCAAGTCTCCGTAGTGCAGGAAAAAGGTAGGATCGTCGTGGGGATCTTGGTAGATATGATCGATACGTTCGGTATTGAAGCTCGACGCGCGTCGTTTCAGTCCGTGTACTTCGTAGCCTTTGTCGAGTAGAAACTCGGCCAAGTAGGAACCATCTTGGCCGGTCACGCCTGTGATGAGTGCTTTTTTCTTCACTGTGAAAATCTCTTTGTAATTAGTTAACTCGATCTGGAATGTGATTTGCTCCTAGCCCGCTGCGTGAGCAAGGATCCGAAATATATTAAAACCTTGCTCACGCGGCGGGCTGTGATTAGATCCTAGCGCGCCGCGTAAGCAAGGATTCGAAATATAGTAAACCTTGCTGACGCAGCGGGCTGTGATTAGATCCGTGTCTACAACGGCTCATACGCCGAGGCGAAAACTTCGTCGATGGCCCTGATTTTTCGGGCTGGGTTGCCGGCATACACGGCATGGGATTCGGTGGACCGCATCACGACGGCTCGAGCTCCAATCACGACATGGGAGGCGACTTGCACGTTGGGACCGATAAAGGCTTCGGTCGCGATCCAAACATGATCGCCGATGGTAATGGGACTTTTAATCAAAGCAAATCCTGCGGACTGAAAATCGTGGGTACCCGCGCACAGGTGAGCGAACTGCGAGACGACCACACGGTTGCCAATCTTGATGGGGCCCAGGTTATAAATCTTCACACCCCAAGCCAAGACGACTTGGTCGCCCAGCTCCAGGTTCCAAGGAAACTGGATCCTGCAGGTGGGGAAAACTTGTACTCCGCGTCCCAGTTTTGCACCAAACAATCGCAGCAACATATTTCGCCACGCATAGCAGGCGCGCGGCGAAAATCTGAAACCGAGCCAGGCCAGGCACCACAGCCCACGCAGCATAAATTCTCGAAAGGTATAGTTGCGTTTCACAAGCGGTGTGGTGCAATTGTTATGGCAGAAGTCCGATCACGAAATAGCGTGGCGTAGTTCCTGTGGTATAAGTCCAATGAACTCTGGCTCCCCTCGCCTCGGTACGGTTGAGACTTCACGATAGACGTAATGTCATCTAGGGGCCAATGAACTCTGGCTCCCCTCGCCCCTGTACTCAGGGGAGAGGGGTCGGCGGAGAGGGGCAACAAAAGTTTGATGGGGAGTACCGAGAGAGAAGGGAGCAAAAATTCCCACGAGTCTGGCGTGAGCTGAAAACCAACCGACACCTTTTTTCAGACATCAGGCCACCGCAGGTCCGTACTTTTATTCGGCGCGTTTCCAGTATGAGTACGCGTGCCGTTTCACTGAGCACCAGCACGACCGACAAATTGCATCGCGGGTTAATTTTGGCCACGTGCGCGCCTCACAACTCTTAGCGTGCGGGCCTGCGCCAATACTGCATCAGTTTCCGCAGCGGCTTGGTTAGTCGCAGGGCGGCGGGCGGTTGCAAGCCGTTGGCGATCCAGGCTTGGCGATCGCTGTGGTTGGCTTTTAAGCGATTGGTCAGGGAGGCATTGCTACTGCCGCCGACGCGCATACGGGTAAAGATTTCGGGCACGTAGCGCACATTGATTTGTTGTTTGTACATTAGCCGCAGCATGCATTCGTAGTCGGCGGCGGAGCCCCAATCGGTTCGATAGCCGCCCAGTCGCCGATAGACATCGGTTTTGATATAGACGGCGGGGTGCGGCGGCATCCAACCCGTGCGGAAACGCGCTCGATCGTATTTGCCCGCTTTCCAGTAGCGAATGATGCGCTGGGGATCTTGAGCGGAGACGTAGACCAGGTCGCCATAGACCGCATCGACGGCGGGGTCTTGAAGTGCTCGCGCCACACTGGCCAGCACTGTCGGCGCGTAGAACATATCGTCGGCATGCAAGAAGCCCACGACGTGACCTGTAGCGTGTTGGATGCCTTTATTGAGCGCATCGTACAGTCCCGAGTCGGGTTCGCGAATTGCGGTCGTGATATTGTGCTGATACTTTTGGATGATGCATGGAGTTTGGTCGTTTGACATCCCATCGATGACAATGTATTCCAGGTTGTGGTAGGTCTGTCCCGCCACTGAATCGATAGCGCATCCCAGCGTGGCCTCCCGGTTGTAAACCGCCGTCACCACAGAGAGTTTGATGGAATCAGTCATGCTAGGAAATCTGGAAATACATTAG
>JBGSJL010000306.1:0-20553 GCA_041741955.1 Pirellulaceae bacterium
ACGGTGTTTTCGTATTACACAGGTTTTTGCCAGTGGGATTTCGCAGGATCAATATGCAATCAATTGTTTGTCAGCCTATTTTTCGGTTGCCCAGAAACCCGGTTGCTATTTGCATTTCCTGTCCGCTTTGGGGCTTGTCCCCGACGGACACCACTTTGGCGTCCTAAGCCGAGCGCGGAGCTCACCACGACAGTTGCGATCCCTCCGCCCGCACCACAGGCGGAGGGATCGCAACCTAGGCTGCGCGTCAGCGGGGCCCTAGGACGCCAAAGCTTCAGCCGTCGGGGACAAGCCCCAGAGCGGCTGCTGTTCGTAGCTTTTCCTGTTCGCGTCGGAGCGTACAGATCCACAGCTTTTACACTGTGCGCGCCAATTTAGGTAGCCGTGAACGGTAACTAAAAATGACACTGCTTATAAGTCAAAGCAAAAGTGCTTCACCCACGTTAGAAAAATTTTGGGTTGGCAATCGCAACTGGACTCGCCAGAGTTTAGCTTTTCTGCGGCGCACTGAAATCTGGCGACTCCACCTACCCAAAAAACAAAAGTGGAAGATGCATCAACTTAAGCGTTTCAAGATCTGCGTAAAGGCGTTGCAAGGTTGGTGCACTGGAAAATCTGTGTCTTTGAGCGGTGGCTCGGCATACTGGATAGAGATTTTTTCGGTAAGATGCATGGCAACCTACCTGTTACTGCTCCTCTCTTTAATTCTTTAATTCGGGTTGACCAACATGCAAATTCGTTCGTTGTGTGTGCTCGCGCTATTGCTCCTGCCCGCGTTCGGCAGTGTCTCGCTGGCCCAAGATGCGGCTCGCAAAAAGTTAGTGATCGTGGCGGGCAAACCGTCTCACCCGCCCCGTATGCACGAATTCAATGCGGGAGTCCAATTACTGAACGATTGCCTGGAGGACAATCCGGCCGTCGAGCCGCACATTGTGCTTAACGGCTGGCCAGCAGACGTCGGCATCTTTGATGGCGCCGATGCGATTGTGTTCTTCATGGATGGTGGCGCCAAGCATGAAGTGGTTCTGGATGATGGCGCGCGACTGAAGATGATTGACAACTGGGCCCAGCGCGGGGTTGGGATTGGCTGCATGCACTACGGCGTGGAAGTACTACCCGACCAGGCGGGTAAGGAATTTAAGCGTTGGATCGGTGGGCATTATGAAAATATGTTTTCCTGCAATCCCATTTGGGAGCCCAGCTTCGATCAGTTCCCCAAGCATCCGATCACACGCGGTGTGAAGCCGTTTTCGATTTCCGACGAATGGTATTTTAATATGCGCTTTGTGGCTGATCTGCCTGGTAATGAACCCGCAGAAGTCGACGGCACAAAATTCGTGCCGATCCTGATTGCCAGTCCCTCTGCCGACGTTCGCGACGGTCCGTATGTTTATCCCAAGGGTCCGTATGCGCACATCGAAGCCAATGCTGCGCGGGCCGAAGCCATGATGTGGACCGTCGTGCGGGCCGACGGAGGTCGCGGCTTTGGATTTACAGGTGGCCACTTTCACGATAATTGGTCGAACGACAATTTCCGCAAAGTAGTACTCAATGCGCTGTTGTGGGTCGCGAAGGCCAAAGTTCCGAAAGATGGCGTCCAGTCGCAACTTGCATTGGGGCAGATCGACGCCAATCTCGACCCCAAACCGCCAAAGAAATAGCGGGCCAACGCCCGGTAAGATGCAGCTAGTTGTCGCTATTCTTGGGAACGAGATGGCTCTGCAAGTAGGATGCGCGTTCGATGTTGCGGTCTGCGACGGATAGGTGGTGTCCGCGGAGCTTTTGCAGGTGCGCGGGTTGCGTGTGAACGAACAGCTTGTTGATGGTCGCGATCTCGATGGAACGTATGAGCCCCAAGTTGACGCCCATGCGAACTTTCGACAAGTAATGTAGTGTTTCTTCGCTGCTGATCTTTTTCGCGGTACACAGAATACCGTAGGCGCGGCTGACGTCGTCATGCAGGTCCTGTTCGCTTTCGTTCACCAGGAACTCGCGTGCGCGGCGTTCGTATTCGATGATTCGCGGTACCACTTCCTGCACGGTGGTTACCAATTCGGCTTCGCTTCGCCCGAGTGTGATTTGATTGCTGACTTGGTAAAAGTCGCCCATGAACTGCGAACCTTCGCCGTAAAGTCCGCGCACGGCCACGTTGATCTTCTGCAAGCTACGAAATACTTTCTCGATCTCGCGAGTGATAACCAGGGCGGGTAGGTGAAGCATCACGCTGACGCGCAGGCCGGTACCGACATTGGTCGGACAGGCCGTTAAGTAGCCTAGCGTATCATGCGAGGCGTAAGTCAATTTTTGTTCCAGTTGGTCATCGAGCTTGTCGATTCGCTCCCAGGCAACCTGTAGATCCAGTCCGCTGCACATCACTTGAATACGCAGGTGATCCTCTTCGTTGACCATAACGCTAAATCGCTCGTCCAAATCGATGACTACCGAGCGATCGCCTTCTCCGTCGGCCATTTCGCGGCTCATCAATTGCCGCTCGACGAGAAACTGTCGATCGACGGCGTCCATGCGTTCCAGATCAAGGTGCAGGACATTGGTCCAGTCGCTGATCGACTCGATTTTCGTACGCGTCGACTTGGCGATCTGGGCTCGTTCCTCTACGCTGGCCCGCCGCACGAATGGGAACTCAGCCAAGTTGCGGGCTAGTCGAATGCGGCTACTGATCACGATATCCGATTCGGGGCCCGAACCGCGGAGCCATTCGCCGCACTTGCCTGCCAGCTCTTCTAGTTTCACGATATTGGATCAGCCACAAATGAACTCTGAATGTTAGGATGACGCGGAGGCTACGAGCCGGATTCTTCATTTTCGAAATTCTGGATGCGGTCTCGCAGCTCGCCTGCTTTCTCATACTCCTCCTTGGCGATGGCCTGTTGCATCTCGCGGCGCAACTGAATCAATTTATGCTGCCAATCGGGTGATCCCGTCCGTCGCGTCGGACGCTTGCCTTTGTGAGTCTTGGAGCCGTGGATGCTCAGCAACAACGGTTCCAGATCGGCTTGGAAGAACACATAGTCGTAGGCGCAGCCCAGCCGGCCTGCCTGCCGGAATTCGGCAAAGGTGATTCCGCAGATCGGACAGGTTTTCCTATCCAGTTTGGCGAGTTGCTCGGCGGTTTGTTCGAGCTTGAGCTGCTTGGCCAACATGCCAGCCAGTGCATTGGTCGGCGAATCACCGGCTTCCTGCGACAGGTAAACGCGAGCGTGTTCTTCGCATAAATGCACCATGACCGGACCGCTCGGCTCGGTCAGCTCCGTAATGTGAAAGGTCGCAGGCTTTTCGCAGTGTTGGCACTTCATGACATGCCATCCAGTTCCGTGAGTAAATCGGACGTCGTTGACTTCAACGCTTTATCATACCCACTTCGGGCCAAGTCATCGACTCTGGGTGAAATACTTTGGAGCGACCAGAGACTTAATGTTGGAGTCCAGGCTTTGTCCGCCTGTTGGCAGATTGACAAGGCAGGCACCTAAACGCCGCAATCTCCTGCCAGGTTCCGCTATCGACTTGCTCAATAATCGTAATGCAATTGAATCTCACTGAAAACGGTTTGAACAAATCTTTAGCAATTGCGAACGTTGCGTCGTCGCATTTGCCGTTGCGAGGATGGATCAGCGTGATATGCGGTCGATGGATCCTAGGCAGCGTAGTTTCGGTTGATAGCAACGCGTTCCGGACTTCGTCGAAGGAGTTTGTTGACCCAGCCACAGTCGCAAAAACTAGATTACCGTTGCGGACGAGCTCCGTAAACGAGAGATCCACAGCCAACGACTTGATCTGTGCGAGCCGCGTAACTAGTGCATCCCAATCTGCAACTTCATCTTCGCGGCACAAAGTAACGTGAGCGCGAATCAATCGCGATTGTGCGGGGTTCAACCGAGCGCGGATGACTTCAACGGCATCGCCGACGCCGCTAGGTAGGAAAAGAGTTGCTTGGCGTCGAACTACCATGGTCCAATTAACCCAACAGCTTTTTCTACCCGTTCCCAGACGCGTGCTTTGGAACGTACTGAGCAAGGAGTTTTTGCGAAGCATGGCATGGCAAAAAGAATTTCGCTCCGGGCAATATTCTTTCCCTACCATGGGTTATGAAACCAATCAGACCAGATTCTCCAATCCTTTAGCTACCGATAGATACAACTGGAGAGCCATATTTAAAGTGCTGTGGCGGGCATTTGCCATTGCACGCCGAGTTCGTTGTATAGATTCTCGTACCAATCCTGGACTAAGCGATTGCTTTCTTCCTGTGCGATGGTGAGCGGGCCGCGTTTGGTGGGATCGGCGTTGAAACGCTGCTGCAATTCGGCTTCGTCTGGGCTAAAGCTAGCGATCCGAGTCACATAATAGACGCTCTTGTTCTGATTCGGGGCGACGGTGACTTGTCCGGCATTGGTCGAGAATACGCTCTGCATGAACTCTGAGCCAACTGAGTCCAAACGCGGGACTTGGCTGGTACTATTGTATTCGCCCATCTGCGAGATCCAGGTGAAGGGTTCGGTTTGGATAATCAGCGATTTCTCGGCGTCTCCCAGAGCCTCTTTCCAGGGATCTTCGGCCGAACCGCTTACTTTCTTCGCCAAGGCTCCCGCAGCAGCTTCGGCCAGTTTACGCGCTTGAGTGCGCTTCCAGTATTCGACTATTTCGCCGCGGACCTCATCCAATTCGGGAACGTAGGCGGGTTGTTCCTCTGTCTTCCAAAACAGATATTGAAAGAATTCGGGCATGCGACCTTGTTGAAAAACTGCTGCGTCAAAGTAGCTGCTCTGCATCGGCTGGAAGACGGGCAATTGGCTGCTCATGACTACGTTAGCAACCGAACCGGAGAGACCCGATTCGTCCTGGCGTACTTCGCCCTGACCAAACTGCGTTTGCACCAATTTGAATCCGTCGGATTTTCCAGTCTGACCGTATTTGAGTCCCGCCGCCTCGGCCAACTTCTTCAGGTTGGGTGGCGTAGGTCGCTCGACGGCAGTTGCGCCTTCGATTTCGGCATCGCGGAAAGCAGCGTACTGTCTGTAGGCGCCGTAGTGGGGCTTCATCACTTTTTCGAACAGGTTGGTTAGCGCATCGTCGAGCAACGGTATAGCCGCCGCGCGGGCGAGAGAATCGGCCACCTCCTCGCGGGCTTCCTCAAACGTTTTGGTGCGCATGGCTGGCTCGCCGCCGTTTGCAGTGGCTGCAGCGCCATCGCCGGCGGGCACGAGCTGCGGCGGTTGCACGACCGGCGGTGGCAGATCTGTCTGCTCGTCCTGAGTCGATTCGCTGTCTGATACCGCGGCCCCGTCCTGAACCACGGCCCCGTCCTGAACCACAGACACCAAACGGACTCGGTTTCGACTCAACGACGACTGATCGGCAGCGGGTGGTTCGCTGGCAGGTGGTGGTTCGCTGGCAGGTGGTTCTGGAGAAGCCGTCGTTGCTGCTTCCGCAGGCACCGCCGTGTCTGTGGCGGTGGCTGCAGGTGCTGGTTCTGTTGTCGAGGGCTCTGGCGAGGGCTCTGGCGCTGGCTCTGTGGCTGAGGGCGCTGGCTCTGTGGCAGACGGCTCTGTGAGCGGCGTTACGATGGGCGTTTTGAGTTGTTCCAGTCCAACCATGCGATCGTATTCTTTGCGAAGTTGTTCCTCGGTCAGCTTGGCTTTTTCGCGGGCGACCCATTCCTGGATGTTGGATTCGACGTATTCGATGTTGGCTTGATAGGGCCGGACGAAACCCGGTTCGGGTGAGTTTGGATTAGCGACCTGCAGGCTGCCCACGTCGTAGATGGCTTGGATTTCGGCTTCGGTCGGCAACCCCTTCACTTCGCTGACGCGGTCGGCCACGTAAACTGGGTAAGCTTCGACTTTGGTAGTGCGATTGAGTTTGAGGAAATCCTGATAGGTCTCGCCTGGTACGTGTGCGTAAAAGCCCGTGGCTGCCGTGCGGCGGACTACCATGGCGGCCAGTTCTTGCTTGAGAAGCTCGCGCACATCAAAGTTGCTGAGCCGGCCGTCGGTCGATTCTTGGAGGACTTTCGCCAGGCGATTGGTTGAAATGCGGTTATCGCAAAAAGCAAGGATGAAGTCGTCGATTGCATCATCGCTGAATTCGACGCCAAGGCTCTTGGCCTTGTCGACCAGCAAGCGCGTGCGTGCGATGCTTTCTTCGTCGCTCTCGACTTGGATGCCCAGGCCCAGCACGCGCTTGGATTGAGGATCGTAATAGAAGCCCGGCACCTTGGGCTCGCCGCCCGCATCTATAACTTCTTTAGCCAGCGCGCTGAGGAAGCGCACCAAAGCTCCGTGTTTTTGGACGCTATTGCGCACGTCGGCCACAGTCATCTTGCCGCCGTTCCAACGCACAAAAACTGCGTTGTCCGCACCACCGCCACGCAGGGCCTGTTGCACTTGTTCGATGGCTGGGGCGACCACAAAGGCTAAAATAGCCAACAAAACTAAACCGGCCATCCAATAGTTTTGGTTCTTACGAAACGTTGCAAACGGGTTCGACATCCTGCTAAATCCTAACGAACTGCTAGTGAACGGACTTCAATCATCGTCATGCAGCGGCGGAATTGATCTTCCGGCACACTTGCTCTATTTCGGCGGCTAGACTATCTCTGTGATAGCGGTCACCACTTTAGATCCGCTTAGGATAGCAAGGAATCTGTTTTTTGCAGATACGAGATCGCAGACTATCTCGGACCCATTTATACGCTTTTTGAGATCCCGAACGGAACGATGAGTAAAGATAAATCGTTGGTCATAGTCGAATCGCCAGCCAAGGCGCGCACGATCTCAAAATTTCTGGGTAAGGATTATGTGGTCGAGGCCAGCATCGGGCACATTCGCGATTTACCGTCGGGCCGCAAGGAAATTCCCGAGCAATACAAGTCCGAGGAATGGGCCTACTTGGGGGTCAATGTCAACGACGAGTTCCAACCAGTGTACATAGTTCCACCTGAAAAGAAGAAGCAGGTGTCCAAGCTCAAGCAGTTGCTGAAGGAATCCAAAGACCTTTATCTGGCGACGGACGAGGATCGCGAGGGCGAGGCAATATCTTGGCACTTGCGCGAGGTGCTCAACCCGAAAGTGCCCGTCCATCGCTTGGTATTTCACGAAATCACTAAAGAAGCGATCGAAACGGCGCTCAAAAATCCTCGGAAAATCGACGAGGCCATGGTCCGGGCGCAGGAGACTCGCCGCATCCTGGATCGCCTGTATGGGTACGATGTGTCGCAATTGCTTTGGAAAAAGGTACGTCCGAAGTTGTCGGCCGGCCGTGTGCAAAGCGTTGCTGTGCGTCTGATCGTCGCCCGCGAGCGTGAGCGCATGGCCTTTCACAGCGCCACCTACGCCGATTTGATGGCCACGCTGGCAGTTGAAAGCGGCACTACGTTCCAAGCGGCAATGGTGAGTTATCAGGGTAAGAAGATCCCCAGTGGCAAAGATTTCGATGCGGCGACAGGCAGCCTGAAAGAAGCGACAGCGTTCTTGCTATTGGACGAGTCCGCCGCCAAACAGTTGGCTGAAACCCTGAAGACGGCCGAGTTCCGCGTGACTTCACTGGAAGTCAAACCGTTCAAAGAGCGACCCAAGCCGCCGTTTACTACTAGCACGCTTCAGCAGGATGCGAATCGCAAGCTGGGTTTTACTGCTCGCAAGACCATGCAGGTTGCGCAGAGTTTATATGAAAACGGCTACATCACTTATATGCGTACCGATTCGACCTCGCTGGCCAAAGAGGCCGTGCAGGCCGCTCGGAATCTAGTGCGTCAGGAATACGGTGAGGAGTTTTTGCATCCCGAAGAGCGAACTTACGCGACCAAGGTCAAGAATGCTCAGGAGGCTCACGAAGCGATTCGGCCAGCGGGGCATCCCTTCGAGTTGCCGCAGAATCTGCGCAGCAAGCTCAGCAGCGAACAATTTAAGTTATTCGATATGATCTGGAAGCGAACGATTGCTTGTCAGATGGCCGATGCGCAGAAGAAACGCGCCACGGTAACTGTTGAAGCGGCGGGCGCAATCTTTCAGGCTTCTGGGACCACGATCGAATTCGAAGGCTTTTTGAGGGCTTATGTTGAAGGCAGCGATAATCCGGCAGAAGAGCTAGCACAATCCGAAGTGATTCTGCCACCCATGTCCGAGAAGCAAGCGTTGGATTGCAAGTCGCTCGAAGCCAAATCTCACACCACGCAGCCGCCGGCGCGATTTACCGAAGCATCATTGACGCGAACGTTGGAAGAGCGGGGCATCGGGCGGCCCAGTACCTATGCGTCGATTATCGACACAATACAGCAGCGTGATTATGTGTTCAAGAAGGGCAATGCGTTGGTGCCCAGTTGGATTGCATTTTCGGTCATTCGTTTGTTGGAAGAGCATTTGGGTGCGCTCGTCGACTACGACTTCACCGCGCAAATGGAAGACTACCTCGACGAGATTAGCCGCGACGAAAAGGGCTTCGTCGAGTACTTGCAAAATTTCTATTTGGGCGAAACAACGGGCCTCAAGCCGCTGCTGAAATCCAAAATCGAAGAGATCGATCCGCGGGTCATCAGCCGCTTTAGTTTGGGTTCGCCCGCCGAGGGCGAGTATCGCGAAGAAGTCTTCGTCCGCGTTGGTCGCTACGGACCGTTCATCGAGCAGGGCGAGCGCAAGGCCAGCATCAAAGAGGAGGTGCCGCCGGACGAAATTAACTTGGCGCTCGCGCTCACGATGCTGGAAGAGTCCGCCAAGGGCGACGAGCCATTGGGGCATTGTCCGGCGACGGGCAAGCCGGTCTATATCAAGAGTGGGCGCTTTGGTCCCTACATCCAACTCGGCCATGCAGAGGACGAAGAAAAGCCGAAGAACGCTGGATTGTTAAAGGGCATGTCCGTCGATGAAGTGACGCTCGAATTGGCGCTGCAGTTGCTATCGTTACCCAGGGACTTGGGCGAACATCCCGAGCTGAATGAACCGATTATCGCCACCAATGGCCCCTACGGCCCCTATGTCAAATGTGGCAAGGAGACACGCAGTTTGACCGCCGAGCAGTCGCCGCTGAACGTGACCCGCGAGCAGGCGATGGAGTTGCTTTCCAAACCCAAGACAGGCGGACGAGGGCGCGGAAAAAAAGAGCCGCTCAAGACATTTGAAGTTTCTCCCGTCACAGGCAATGCGGTCGAGTTGCTCGATGGTAGCTATGGCCCCTATGTGACCGATGGGGAAACCAACGCAAGTCTGCCACGCGACTCGAAAGTTGAAGAGCTGACATTCGAGTTGGCTTTGGATCTGTTAGCGGCCCGGGCAGCCGCGGGTGGTAGCAAGAAGAAAAAGAAAGCGCCTAAAAAGAAAGCGGCTGCTCAGACGACAGCCAAAAAAGCAGCCGCCAAAAAGTCTCCGGCAAAGAAGTCCGCCACCAAGAGAGCACCTGCCAAAAAGTCCGCCAAGAAGCAGCCCTAGTCCTTTGAAAAAAAACGTGGGTGAGCCGTTTTGGGCGATAGCGGGTTGTTGATGTAATGTACGCTGGCCTGCCACGGCCGTCGTCCACGCCATCCGACGGCCCTGGCAGGCCATCGTACAATCGCTATTTCGCCGAGCTCGATTAAATCAACAGGCCGATAGCACTAACGCATTCGATAGAGCGTGTCAAGCTTTTGCGAATCTTTCTAGCGAAGTTACTTTTGGGTCCACCAATCTATTTAGATTATTCACTAGCTTTCGAGCTGCGTTTGTCTCTAAAATGCTGAGCGGGCAGAGCACTTCGGTGCAAGGAACTTTTTCTTATCCACTCTTCGTGATTCTTAAAACTGAATTCTCAATACAGATGTTCGGAACATCATTTTTGAAAATCGGACAGTACCTGACTGCCGGTTGTTCTGAACGGTCGAGCCAACTTGGAGAAGTTATGGCAAGTATCTTCGGTAGTTCGCAAACAAAGAAGCTGTCAACGCAAAACGTGGCCGTTGCCAGGGCAGCTATGCCAGCGCACGCCACACCCACTCTTGCTATGAAGCCAGTCGCCGCTGCCAAGGGACATTTGCCGTCGAGCGAAATCCACGGGCGGACATTGAAATTAAAGGAGATTGTCAGCCGTCGTTCGCTCAACGAATCGCAACGTCGCAAGCTCTGCTACGAAATCGGCCATGCGGTGCTCGACCATTCGCGGGTCATGAAGTCGCCCAATTTTTCCGTTACCAGTGCGTTTGATCTGAGGCACATGGCGGAATTGTACGATCGATTTTTTTTCGAGAGTCACTGCTTGGCGTTGGCGGGACACTTCGGGATCAACTTTCGCTGGTCCAAGCGAATGACCAGCACGGGCGGGAAGACCGTTCGCACCACGCACTTGGAACGCAGGTCCGGTGTGCTGCACACGCGTTACGAAATTGTGCTGTCCGCGCCGCTGCTCTTTCAGACGTTTGCTGATTTACAACGCCCCATTCGTGTCACAGGCGTTTTGTGTACCAATCGATTGCAAGCAATGCAACGCATTCTCGAGCATGAACTAATTCACCTAGTCGAGATGTTGGTCTGGGGCGATAGCTGTTGCGCTGCACCGCAATTCCAATCCATTGCCGGGCGTCTGTTTGGACACACGGAGCACAAGCACGACTTGATCACTCAGCAAGAACGAGCGGCCCGCAAGTTCAATATCCGCGTCGGGTCGCGAGTTATGTTCCAACACGAAGGCGCTCGGCACGTAGGGACGGTAAATCGCATTACGCGGCGAGCCACCATATTGGTAGTTGACGCCCAAGGCCAACTTTACGATGACGGTCTTCGCTACCGCAAGTTCTATGTGCCGCTGAGCCATTTGCAGCCAGCCCCTTAGTGGCCTGGTGATTTGATCCGCTGCGATGCGCGCTGGCTACTCCCTGTTCCCGCTTTGCTGGGCTATCGATATAAAGGAGTGCTTTGTGCGGCTGGCTCCAAATGGCTCACGCAGCGGGCGCGTCGTTGGAGCTTATGGTTTCCGAAGGACTTTTCTGTGCCGTTTGCCGAAATAGGGCCAATTGCAGTTCATTTTCCGGATCGTCTCGAAACGAACGCGCAGCTCCAAGCCGAGTTTCCAGACTGGGATCTGACGTTGATTGCTGAGAAGACAGGGATCCAAAGTCGCTATATTGCGGCCCCAGCGGAGACCGCTTCGGACCTAGCGGTGGCTGCTTCCGAAAAGTTATTTGACGAACATGGCATCGATCGCGCATCGATTGATTTTGTGCTGCTGTGTACCCAAACGCCCGATTATCCGCTGCCGACGACGGCTTGTCTGATTCAACAACGACTGGGGTTGCAAGATAGTTGCGGCGCGCTGGATTTCAACTTGGGCTGCTCGGGCTTCGTATATGGGCTGGCTATCGCCGAAGGGCTGATTCAGTGCGGTGCCGCGCGACGAATCCTGCTGCTGACCGCCGAGACCTATTCAAAATACATCGACGCTGAAGACCGCAGCCTGCGCACTATTTTTGGCGATGCGGCGGCGGCCACGCTGGTCCAAGCGAGCGATGAACAGAGTGTCCGGGCATTCCAGTTTGGTACCGACGGTAGTGGTGCCGATACGCTGCTGGTTGCCGACGGTGGAGCGCGCTCGGCTTGCCAGGCGCTGAAACCTCGGCATCGAAAGCGCTGGAAGAGCCGCCTGTATATGGATGGCCCAAGCCTCTTGAGCTTTACAGTAGTGGCCGTGCCCAAGCTGATCGAACAGGTGCTTGAATTGGCGAAGTTGCGCGGCGACGAGATCGAGCTCTACCTGCTGCATCAGGCTACGCGTAAAATGTTGGAACAATTGCAGACGCGACTGGGGCTTGACGAGCGGCGGCTGCCAATCAAGCTGGAACATTGCGGAAATACGGTTTCGAGCACACTGCCGATTCTGATTTCGGATCTGCGGCGCGATGGAAAACTTGCGCATGGCACCAACAACTTGTTGATCGGCTTTGGCGTGGGTTGGTCCTGGGCAGGATGTGCCTGGAAAGAAACTTGGCGAAGTACTTGATCCCCTTGGCGAGCTGCCAGGCTGTTTGCCCAGCTCCAAGAACTTAAAAGAGAGATCCACCATGGATTCGACTCAAGGCCGCGCGTTGGTGGCTTCGCCTTACCTGACCGATCCCAATTTTTTGCGTTCGGTCGTCTATATCCTTCGGCATGATGAAGAAGGGGCCATCGGTCTGGTGCTCAACCGTCCGATGCATTTGACCGTCGGCGTGCTGTTGGCCCAACTGGTCGACGCGGAGGTCGTCAACGCAGCCCCGGTGTATTATGGAGGTCCAGTAGACGGTCCGCTGATGTTGCTGCAGGCGCGCATGCGGGGAGAACGTCCGTCGGTGTTTATCGCCTCCGACCAAGAGCAAATTTTGCAAATTTGCGATCCCACGCGAAGCGATGCCACGGCCAGCGAAGTGCAGTTGGGTGCCTACCGCGTCTTCGATGGTTATTCCGGCTGGAGTGAACAGCAACTCGACGAAGAGCTACGCAGCGGTGGCTGGCTGGTTTGGGACATCTCGCCAGAACAGCTATTCTCCGAACCCGATGAGCTGTGGCACAATGCCATCAAGCAAATCGGTCGCGAGATTCTGTCCGAAAGCGTCGATCCGTCCAAGATGCCCAGCGACCCTGCTTACAATTAATTTTGACCATGCGAACACTCGCCGTTGGCGATATTCACGGTTGCTCAAAAGCGCTACTGGGTCTGCTCGATGCGATCGCACCGACGCCGGAAGATTGCTTCGTGTTCCTTGGCGACTACGTAGATCGCGGGCCCGACAGCAAGCACGTGATCGAACTGCTGATTGAACTGAGCGAAAAATGCCGCACAATTTTTTTGCTCGGCAATCATGAAATCATGTTTCGTGGAGTGCTGCGTGGGCTCGATCCCACCTGGTGGCTGCAGCAGGGGGGGCAACAAACCGTTACCAGCTACGGTGGGCGGCTGGACAATGTGCCGCTGCGGCACCGTCAATTCCTTGACCAGTGCGTACCGTATTATGAGACAGAGACCGATATTTTTGTTCACGCCAATTTTCTGGCCCACCTGCCACTCTGCGAGCAACCCGAAGAAACGCTCTTTTGGGAGCATTTAAGCGATCGTTTTCCCCTGCCCCATTACTCAGGCAAACATGTCTACTTCGGGCATACGCCCCAAAATGGTGGAAATGTGGGTTTTTATGATTACTGTACCTGCTTGGATACGAGTTGTTTCAGGGGGCAATGGCTGTCGGCGATGGATGTCGGCAGCAAGGAATGTTGGCAGGTATCGCGCGAGGGGCATCTGCGTCAGAACTGGCGGCTGTTTAAGTTGGCCTGGACCGTGTATCGAGGGCTGTGGACACGTAATCGGCGCGGGCCTTGATTCTGACGGAGAGAAGTTCCGCAATGTCTACCGGCAAAAGTCTGTTTTTCTCGGTAACAAGCTGCGATTACTCACGCTTTAAAACTTCAATTGTGACGATAAGAAACCCATCGAAAAATTTCTCGCCCTTGATTTTGTTGGACGGATTCGCTCGAAGCATTTCCTATTCCAACCTAAGGAAACCTGTGCATTTGACCACTACTTGTAATGAAAGTCCCTTGCGGGGATTGGAGAATACAGCGAAAGTAGTGTGGTCGCGCAGGCTCGATCGTTGTAAACCATCCCGCTGAATCTCACGCAGTCGACACTCTCAATACTTAGACGACCCTTAAGGTCAGGCTAGCAAAATCAATGTATCATAACCCTGCGGCCTCGTTCCGTTCTGAAATAGGGGTGAGCGACGAAGACTTGAAGCGAGTCATTGGCGTCAATGTCCCTCCGCGCACTGATTTAGTGGCTGTCTTGCAGCATTGGGCTAAAGTTCAAGGCGACCAGCCTGCGTTTTACTTTACGGACGGAGAGTCGGGCGAGGACGATCAGTGTTTGACGTTTGCCGAATTGGATTTGGCGGCCCGCAATGTGGCTGGCTATTTACAAAAGATTGGACCCAAGGGTCAGCGCGTGTTGTTGGTGTACCCACCGGTACTTGATTTTGTAATAGGATTCTTCGGCTGCTTGTACGCTGGCGCGACCGCGGTACCAGCCTTTCCGCCGCGAAAGAATCGCAAAGGCCAGCGAATACATGGTATTGCTAAAGATTGCCAAGCCCATTTGGCGCTGACCAATGAGTACGTGCGGCAGCAGATCGAAGGCGACAGCAACTGGGTCGAATGGGAGTCGGTATCGATCATCGCCACCGATTCGTTGGCTCAGGACTATTCGAGCCTCTGGAAGAATCCCAAATTAGCGTCGGACGATCTGGCCGTGCTGCAATACACATCCGGTTCGACCGGCCAGCCTAAGGGCGTGATGCTATCGCACGGAAATCTAGTGCGCAACACCGAGTTGATCATGGTGGCGTTCGAGACTAGCCGCAAATCGGTTGGCGTCAGTTGGTTGCCCACCTACCATGACATGGGGCTGGTTGGCGGCGTGCTCGAATCCGTATTCATCGGTCGGCCCGTGGTATTGATGAGCCCCATGGCCTTTCTACAAAAGCCGATCCGCTGGTTTCGAACTATTTCGCGCTACAAGGCCACGACTAGTGGCGGACCTAATTTTGCTTACCAATTATGCGTCGACAAGATCGCCGATGAAGACCTCGCAGGCATCGACTTGAGCAGTTGGGGCACAGCTTTTAACGGTGCTGAGCCTGTCCGAGCAGCCACGCTCAAACAGTTTACTGAGCGGTTCACCCAAGTTGGCTTCAATTCGGACGCTTTCCTGCCTTGTTATGGAATGGCGGAAACCACGCTCATTGTTACCGGAGGACCGCAGTGTGAGCCTCCTGTCATTCGCACTTTTGAATCCGAATCGCTCGATCAGCAGCGGGTCGTGGCCTGCGCTCCAGACTGTTCCAGCGCGCGCGAGCTGGTGGCCAGCGGCCGAATTTTGCCCGGCGAAAAGTTGTTGATCGTCGATCCAGAGACACGTTCGGTTTTAGACAAAGATTGTATCGGCGAAATTTGGATCAGCAGTTCCAGCGTGGGCAAGGGCTACTGGGAGCGCGAGGAAATTACGCAGGAAAATTTTCAGGCCATGACGTCCGATGGTCTCGGGCCATTTTTGCGGACCGGCGACCTTGGTTTTGTTTACGAAGGCCAGTTGTTTGTGGCCGGTCGTCTCAAGGACATGATTATCGTGCGCGGCGTGAATCGCTATCCGCAGGATATCGAGCAAACGGTGGAGCTGGCTCACGAAATCATGCAGAGTGGTTTGATAGCCGCCTTCGCAGACACGGCCGAGGATCGTGAGCGACTGATCGTGGCCGCCGAAGTGCCGACTCGCCGCGAGGAAATCGACTGGGACGAAGTCATCGTGGCCGTCCGCCGCGCGGTGGCCCAGCAACACGAACTGCCCCCAGAAGCTGTCGTGCTGGTTCGTTTTGGCACGTTGCCACGCACGTCCAGTGGGAAGATTCAGCGGCACGCCTGTCGCGATGAATTCTCGCGGGGATCGTTGAAAATTGTGGCCCAGTGGAAGGCCTGGGAGATCGACTTGCCCGAGAGCGAGCCGATGATTGCGGCCAGCTCCTTCCGGCCCAGTGGCAATGGACAACCTGTCATCGCCGACAGCCCAGAAACTGAGGCGCAACCCGATCACGAGATCGTTGACATCGTCATGGATGCCATTCGCTCCGTTGCGCAGGAGCGCGCCAAGCAACTCGATTTGACGACCAACATTGTGCTTGACCTAGGGCTGGACAGCCTCGAACGCATGCAGATCGCCCATACGCTGGAGCAGACATTTGACGGACGCTTTCCGGAACATGTCTTGCAAGATATTGAAACCGTG
This sequence comes from Pirellulaceae bacterium, assembly GCA_041741955.1. Classification (GTDB taxonomy): domain Bacteria; phylum Planctomycetota; class Planctomycetia; order Pirellulales; family Pirellulaceae; genus Aureliella. The sequence continues at coordinate 15,778 of JBGSJL010000306.1, forward strand.
CGCGAAGTTGCCATGGCGATTGAACGCTACCTGGGCAAGCAGCGCGTTCGCCGCGATTTGGTGCCGACAGAGACGGGTCTGAAGCCAGCGGACAGTCGCAAGGTGGAGGAGGAAGACTACTGCTTTGATCAATTGCCAGAGTATCGGCGACTGAAACGCACTAAGGCACAGTTCGAATTGACCGGCGTGCCCAACCCTTACTTCTCCGTGCATCAGGGAACGGTCCGCGACACGACTCGAATCGCTGGACGCGAGCTGATTAGTTTTGCCTCCTACAATTACCTGGGCATGTCCGGCGACCCACAGGTCACATCGGCGGTTATTGAAGCGGCGCAAACCTATGGCACCAGCGTCAGCGCATCGCGTTTGGTGAGTGGTGAAAAGACCATCCATGGCGAATTGGAAAGCGCACTGGCGGAGTGGGTGGGGGCCGAAGACGCCATCGTCATGGTCGGCGGTCATGCGACCAATGAAACGACGATCGGCCACTTGGTTGGCTCGGGTGACTTGATCGTACACGATGCCCTATCGCATAACAGCATCGTGCAAGGCGCCATCCTGTCAGGAGCGCGGCGACGCCCCTTCCCGCACAACGACTGGCAGGCACTAGAGAGCATCTTGGCAGAAACTCGCGCCAGCTATCGTCGGATTCTAGTCGTCATCGAAGGCGTCTATAGCATGGACGGCGACTATCCTGAATTGCCAATGTTTATCGAGGTCAAGAACCGTCACAAATGTTGGCTGATGGTCGACGAAGCCCACTCGATTGGCACCATGGGACCGACCGGGCGTGGAATTGGCGAGCACTTTGGTGTCGATGGGCGCGACGTGGATATTTGGATGGGTACGCTCAGCAAATCGTTTGGCAGTTGCGGCGGCTACATTGCTGGAAGCCGAGAATTGATCGAGCTACTGAAGTACACCGCACCAGGTTTTGTATTTAGCGTTGGACTGTCTCCCACGAACACAGCAGCTGCCATCGCCTCGCTGCAAACGCTCAAAGCCAACCCAGGTCGCGTGACCACGCTGCGGGCTCGCGCTAAATTGTTTCTCGAAGAAGCGCAGCGACGCGGCCTGAATACCGGAGACTCCTTTGGGACACCGGTGATCCCCGTGATTACCGGCAACTCCTTGCATGCGTTGCTACTATCCCACAAAATGTTCGAAGCGGGGATCAATGTGCAGCCCATTCTCTATCCAGCCGTCGAGGAGACCGCAGCCCGGTTGCGATTCTTCATCAATTGCACTCATTCCGAAGAGCAAATCCTGTACGCCGTCGAGAAAGCCGCCGAGGCGCTCTACGAAGTACACCCTGCCTATTTCCAGCCAAAGCGCGAAATCGCTTAAATTTGACGGTCCAGCTACCAGCCATCGTGGTGGTTGTTCCCTCTGGCGTCTGTGGCAGGTAAACTGAACGCTCGAGTTCGACGCATGCCCCCCCTTCCAGCCGAGAGACCACTCATGACGCGCGAAACACCTGCCCATCCATCACGTCGCGATTTCCTTGGAACCGGAGCTGCCGCCACCGCCCTGCTCTCCACCATGGTGCATACCTCCACCGCCAGCGCGCAGGAGACAATGCCGTTGCGAATGGCTCTGATTGGATGTGGTGGTCGAGGCAGCGGTGCGGTGGATGATTCGCTGTCGATCAACGAAAACGTAAAGCTGGTCGCGGCCGCCGATCTCTACCCTGAGAAGTGCAGCAATTTGCGGAACGCTATGAGCAAACGTTACGCAGAGAAAGTCGATATCGCCGACGAGAAAATGTACACGGGCTTGGACGCATATAAGAAAGTACTCGCAGATCCGGATATCGATGTAGTCCTGCTGACCACTTCGCCCGGCTTTCGACCCTATCATATCACCGAAGCGGTAGCCGCTGGCAAACACGTGTTCGCCGAAAAACCAAGCTGCGTAGATCCCGCGGGATACCGTCTATGCCTGCAGGCCCACGCAGCGGCCGTAGCTAACAAGACGGCCATTGTGACGGGCACGCAGTATCGCCGACAAGCCAATTACATTGGGGCTGTCGAACAGATCCGAAAGGGCGCTATCGGCGATATTGTTAGCGGCACATCGCGATATTGCTCCACAGGTATCTGGTACAAAAACCGCGAAGCGGGCATGAGCGACACCGAGTACCAACTTTATAACTGGATGCACTTCATTTGGCTCAGCGGCGATCAAATCGCCGAACAGGCCGTACACAATATCGACGCGATGAACTGGGTAATGGGTTCCGCGCCCGTTTCGGCCTTCGGCGGTGGTGGACGCTTCACGCGGCCCGACGATAGTGAAATGTGGGACCAAGTCATGATCGATTACGAGTATCCGGGAAATCGCATGTTGTCGTTCATGTGCCGACAAGTGCCAGGCGCGGAATCCGACAATAGCAATGTGATTTATGGCACCGAAGGTACTTGCTACATCGAAGCGATGAGCAAGGGTTCGCGAATCACCGATCGACAGGGCAAAGAAATTTGGACGCAGTCCGGCAGTATCAGCGATGCGTATAAGCAGGAGCACAAGGATCTCATCGACTCCATTCGAGCAGGAGCACCGATTGTCGAATTGCAACAGACTGCCGAGAGTTCGCTGACGGCCGTCATGGGACGCATGGCTGCTTACTCCGGCAAAAAGGTAAGCTGGGATTTTGTCACTACGGAATCTCAGTTGAATTTGTTTCCCGAGACCATCGACCTCAAAGGCAAACTGCCCGAACCCAAGGCGGCAGTTCCCGGCCAGACTCCGCTGGTCTAACTCTGATTAGGATCGTGCGGAGAATTACTGTCTGATTCTGAACGTGGGATAGGTTTCCAGCCTGTCGATTCCTGCATGACAGGCTGGAAGCCTATCCCACTTATTTTCCGTTGGATCCTTAGTTGGACTCCAACGGAACGCGACACTCGAAAGGGGATTGGCCGTTAGCGCATTTTTGGAGAGCTGGTACGAACGCTTAGCGCCTAAATCGACTCAATCAATCGAGGCGGACCCACGGTCCAACTGTGAGGAACGGCTGCTGCTGAGCATTGCACGCCGATCCATGGCCTGCGAATTCGAAGTCCTGTTGAACCAATTCCAGTATCCAGCGGGTGCCGAGCAGGCTCTGCGAGCGCTCGATCTGGTGGAGTTGCTCGAAAGCAAACTGAGTGTTTACAAGCCACACAGCGATTTCAGCCAGCTCAATCGCTGGGCCGCTCAGCGGCCGGTGGCGGTGGCGAGCGACACCTTGGCGGTTCTGGAATTGGCCCAGGCGATCCAGAGTCTTACGGACGGAGCCTTTGATATCACAGCGGGCAGCCTGTCGGATGTGTGGGGATTCTCGAGACGGCAGGGCCAACTTCCCTCCCCAGAGCGCATTGCGGCAGCCTTGCTTTGCGTCGGTGCGCGGCAACTTCAATTGGAGGGCGATTCCAATCTGGTTCGTTTCGGCCAGATGGGCGTGCAAGTAAACCCAGGCGGCATCGGCAAAGGCTATGCGCTGGACCGCGCTGCGGAGTATCTATCCATGGTGGGTATCAACGACTTCATGATGCATGGTGGTCTCAGCTCGGTTGTGGCTCGCGGCCATCGACAACATCCCGACGCTGGGGGTGGCTGGCTGGTTTCGCTGCGTCACCCCTGGCGGGTGGAGCAGTTGCTCGGGACGCTGCGACTTCGCGATCAAGCCCTCGCCACCAGCGGCTCTGGCAAACAATTCTTCCATTTTGCTGGCCAACGCTACAGCCATATTATCGATCCGCGCACCGGTTGGCCCGCGCAGGGCATGATGAGCACCACGGTAGTGTGCCGCAGTGGTGCCGTGGCCGACGCCCTGGCGACGGGTTTATTCGTCATGGGTCCCGCCGCCTGCCGCGAATTCTGCCAGCAAAATCCCAGTGTGGCCGTTATTGCCATCTATGTGGATGCCAAGTCTGGACATCAGACCATCGAAGCGTTCAATGCAGATACCGATTTATGGAAACCGCTGGCAGAAAGCGGATGACAAAGCGGATAACACGACAACCCGCTTCTTTGGCACTAGAAGCTCCTGTTGCACTACACATTACGGGTGGCCTGACAGAAGGTTGAGGACCGAAGGCATGAGCGGTTATTGATGTTGCTCGTTGAACCCGGATTATTGGTGGATTGGTTGCAAGCAAAACATATAGGGTTTTGCGATTGGTTGTCCCACAACCAGCGGTGCAAGCCATGGGCCCATGAATTATCTGGGTTGAGCCGCGTGCCTAACGGGCCGCGTTGTGTTTGGATTGTGCGGAAAATGACTGTTTGATTCTGAACGTGGGATTGGCTTCCAGCCTGTCGATTCCCGCATGACAGGCTCTGCAAGCCTGTCCCACTTATTTTCCGCTTGATCCTTAGTTTGCTAGTGACCAGAAACGCGGGCGAGTCCCCACCTAAAACGAACGATTATGTGGGAAACTGATGGACAATTTCTTTTATAGGCTTAAGATGGTCTGACGTAGTCAGCTAAAGGCTGCGTTTAGAGCGATCGCAGCCAGCTAGTGTTATTGAAGTCGACATTATGGGCAGGCCTCATCTTCCGACGTGGGACTCGGGCGTATCCCGTTGGAGTGGTGAGGCCGCCCACCTTCTAAAGTTCTTGACTGCCTACTGATTAGGCAGCGGGACAAAATAAACGTACCATCGAACCCACTAGTTTTTGGGCGAAGTTGAGCTCTGCGAAGTTTGAAGGCGCGAGATTGCTAGCTATGCAAATGATTTTAACCGACTTCAAGCGTCGCCGAGTCAAATTCAGCCCAAAAAACACGCACC
>JBGSJL010000307.1:0-115425 GCA_041741955.1 Pirellulaceae bacterium
ACACAGCGGCAGACCTCGCAACACAGGTTGGACGAATATGCGGACGAGGGGATTTGTTTAACGATGAACGGATCATCGCCGAGTCCGCAATCTCACGGCCGCCCGTGGAAATCATGCGGTTGAATTTACGGCGCGCACGCATTTCACATTGATCGTTGACAATCGCGGTGGTTGGGTGGTCGACGTCAACTGAGGATGCATTCATGATCGAGGACCAACCTGATTGCGACCTCGAATGGGTTTCAGACGTTGATGAAAATCACCCCTTGGTCACTATAAAAACGGGGAGATGGATGGGTTTTGCGGTGGGTCATCCTGGGGTTCCGCTTGGTTCGCTTTGGCTCGCCGCGCTCCACCCCAGGCTATCAAAATCCGCTGCTTTGCAGCTAACTCAATCGGGGCAGCTAACGCAATCGGGAGCCGCAGACGTGTCCTGGGTTGCGCTCCGTTCGCTACGCTCACTCTAATCCACCCCAGGCTAGCAAAATCCACAGCTTGCGACGTGCGATTTATAAGGTGGGAGAGTGTTTTTGCTAGCATCGTGTAAATGCATTCTCAACCCACTAAAGAATCGCAACTTATAAATCGCACGTCCCAAAGGGTCGCAGATTCTGCTAGCCAGCAATCTTCTTGAAGCGCTCGGAGGGCTTTAGAATACTGCTAAGGCGAATGCCGAACTTGTCGCCCGTCTTGACGATTTCTCCTTCAGCGATGGCCTGATCGCCGACTTCGACGGTCATTGGGCTGTCGCAGGATTTGTCAAATTGAATCAGCACGCCCGGCACAAGCTTCGTCAACTGGTCGACGCGCATGGACTGATGTGCCAGCACGACGACTAGCGGAACTTTGATCCTTAAGACGCTTTCGCAGAAGGGTTTGAGCATGGCTGGCGACTTAACGGCTGGCGTAATAAACGGCTCCGGAACAGAACTGGATCAACACTCGCCACACGGCAATAGTGCAACATCCAACCAAAATTTTTTTTCTGGGATAGGGAGATGAGTCTTCCAGCTAGTATCGTCGTCAGATCCCTTAGAACTTGATAAACTCCCTATATTGCCAGTCGCCTTGCCGGAAACTCGTTTGGTAATGGCTGGTGCGTATACTAGCGGCAAAGATGGCCAAGTTCGAACGATCGAAAGCCCGAAATGACAAACGCACATGTTTTGCCCGTGTCTCCAGGTAAACTTCCGCTCAGCGATTACAAACCGCTTGGAAATGCTGAGCTCTCGGAGCGCATCGCAGCGGCCAGGGCCAAGTTGGGTAAGAGTCTGCTGATCCTGGGACATCATTACCAGCAGGACGAAGTCATCGAACATGCCGATTTGCGAGGCGATAGCTACCAACTGAGTCAATTGGCTGCGGACAGTTCGGAGTGCCGCACCATTATTTTCTGTGGCGTTCACTTCATGGCGGAAACCGCCGACATATTGGCCAACCGTCCGGAAAAATTGGTGCAGCGCAATGGTCGACGCGTAGACGTCATTCTCCCGGATATGGCGGCGGGCTGCTCGATGGCGGACATGGCCGCGATTCGACAAGTCGAAGATGCTTGGGATCAGCTTGGCGATGTCATTGATACGCAGCGTCTCATTCCCGTCACCTACATCAACTCGGCCGCGAGCCTCAAAGCGTTTTGCGGCAAGCATGGTGGTATCGTGTGTACGAGCAGCAATGCGGCAGCAGTGATCCGCTGGGCATTCGAGCGCGGAGAGCGCGTGTTCTTTTTCCCTGATCAGCATTTGGGACGCAACACAGCTCTAACCATGGGCATTACCAATCCGCAAATGCCGGTATGGGATCCCTACGCTCCCGACCTGGGCGGCAACACGCAACAGGCAATTGAAGCCAGTAAAGTCGTGCTGTGGAAGGGTCACTGCAGCGTACACCAAATGTTTCGACCCGAGCATGTCGCGCAGTTCCGAAAGAATATTCCGGGCATTAAAATTTTGGTCCATCCCGAATGCCCTCAGGAGGTAAACGATATCGCCGATGTATCGGGATCTACCAGTATGATTTTGCGAACTGTGCAGCAGTCACCCGGCGGAACGAAGTGGGCGATCGGTACCGAATTGCATTTGGTCAACCGCATCAAGAAGGAGCATCCGGAGCAAGAAGTACACTTTCTTTCTCCAGTGGTTTGCATGTGCGCCACGATGTACCGGATCGACCTAGCCCACCTCGCGTGGGTCGCCGAAAACTTGCTCGAAGGTGTTACTGTCAACCAAATCCGAGTTGACGACGAAACTTCCCGCAACTCTCTGGTCGCACTCCAACGCATGCTGGACGTTCGTTAATCGGCGGGCCAAATGCACCTAAAGTCGGACTTTGAAGCCTTGCAGTTCGAAGTTCAGCGGAAGATAATGTTGAACTTCCGCACTCGACTAGCCAAAGAATTCTCTGCTTTCAGGGCCATTTCCCGGTTGTAGCCTCCTCGACTATTTTTTAAAGGACACCCATTTATGCGCGGTCTACCCTCTGCGTTTCTAACACTACCCGTTGCCATGTGGGCGGCTAGTTGCCTGCCAGCCCAAGAGTACTTGACGGGAATCCAATGGGAAAAGCCGCCGATTATTCAACCAGGTGCCACCAATGACGGTCCCCCTTCGGACGCTGTCGTATTGTTCAATGGTAAGGACTTAAGCAATTGGGAGAACGGCGACAAATGGACCGTTGCCGATGGTGTGATCTCCTGTGGTAAGGGAGTGATCACATCCAAAGAGAAATTCGGCGACTGTCAACTTCACATCGAGTGGTCCGCGCCGACACCCGCCAAGGGCAGTGGCCAAGGCCGCGGCAATAGCGGTGTGTTCATGATGGGAACTTACGAAATGCAAGTTCTCGATTCGTATGACAACGAAACTTACTACGACGGGCAAGCCGCTGCGATTTACAAACAGACTCCGCCGATGGTCAACGCCACACGCCCGCCGGGTGAATGGAATGTCTACGACATTTTTTGGACGGCACCTCAATTCAACGAAGACGGCACTTTAAAAACGCCCGCGTATATCACAGCCACGCATAACGGTGTGCTGGTCCTCAATCACTTTGCGCTGCTTGGCGATACTCCCTTCAATCGCCCACCCCGCTACCAGTCCCACGCGGGCGGCGTCGGACCGATTTCACTGCAGGATCACGGCAATCCCGTTCGTTTCCGCAACATTTGGGCTCGACCCCTCGTTGCCGTCAAGGGCGAACAGGTCCGCGAGCCCTACCTGCGCGATGGCGCGAAAGAAACCCCAATTGAAAAGTAGTCCTGCTCGCGTGGAACGTTCGACCGCCCAACCGTCCCAAAATGCTTGATACGTTTTTTTGAACGCTCCATTTTTTTGAAGGCTCAATGTTGAACGCGAGTTTTGTATTGCTACCCGGTGATGGCATCGGTCCCGAAATTGTCTCTCAAGCCAAGCGCGTGCTGGAAGTGGTCGCAGAGCGCTTCGGGCATGTTTTTTCGTTTCGAGAGTGCAAAATTGGTGGGATTGCCATCGACGAAACGGGCGATCCGCTGCCACAGGTCACGGTCGATGCGTGCAAAGCAGCGCAAGCTGTGCTGTTAGGTGCGGTGGGCGGCCCCAAATGGGATGATCCCTCCGCCAAGACGCGCCCCGAAGCGGGTTTGTTGGGCATTCGCAAAGAGCTCGGGCTGTTCGCTAACCTGCGGCCCATTGCACCGTTTGCCGAGCTGCTGGATGCTTCGCCGCTGAAACGCGAGATAGTCGAAGGCACAGATATACTCTTCTTCCGCGAATTGACCGGCGGTATCTACTTCGGTCCCTCCGGTTGCGAGACTCTGGCCAATGGAGACGAGCGGGCGTACAGCACGATGGTCTACGAAACCTACGAAGTCGCCAGAATTTTCCGCTTGGCTGCCGATGCCGCACGGCTCCGCCGCCAGAAACTGACGATGGTGGATAAAGCCAACGTGCTGGAGGCCAGCCGACTTTGGCGACGAGTCTGCGCCAAAATCGCTAAAGAAGAATACCCCGATCTGAGCTACGATGTCGTGCTGGTTGATTCGATGGCCATGCACTTGATCAGCCGCCCGACGTCCTTTGACGTGGTTGTCACCAGTAATATGTTCGGCGATATTCTGACCGATGAGGCATCGATGCTACCCGGTTCATTAGGCATGCTGCCCAGCGCGTCGTTGGGTTCCAGCGGTCCTGGGCTCTACGAACCGATCCACGGCAGCGCACCGGATATCGCTGGCAAGGGTATCGCCAACCCATTAGCCACCATACTTGCCGCTGCCATGATGCTGCGACATTCCTGCGATTTGGCAGTCGAGGCTGAAGCAATTGAAGCGTCTGTGCAGAACGTTTTAGCTGCCGGGCATCGCACCGCTGACCTAGTCCGCTCGGGCACTCCCTACCTCAGCACGCTTGAGATGACCGAGAAGGTTATCGAAGCGCTAATGTGTTGAGTCGTTAAGGCAGAGGGACAATCATTATCGCACGGATCTGAAACCGCTCATGATTCCTTGCTGACCGACCGACGCCGCCTGTGTGTAGGCTGGGGGTAGGGCAGTGATCTGTACAATGTTGCGAGTTGCCAATCCGGTGGCGTCAGGTCGTTTAAATGCGTGGGGATCGGTCGAGGCACCTTGATTGAGCATGAAGAACTCGACTTCAACTTTGAATGCCAATGGCTCACCACCTGCAGGCATCAATTGAATATTGATCGTATGTGGCAAGCTAGCATTGATAGCTGAGTAAAGTGTGTGGTTGCTCATTTGAGCGATAGCGACCATGTTGCCGACTTGATCGTACAGTCGATTTTCGACGATGGTGCTATGCTGCCAATCGATCACTAAGATGCGACGGTACTGCACGAACGGCTCGCCGTCTTGCTGGCCGGGAATGAGTGTTTCTATTTGCACTTTCCCGTCGGGGCGCATCGTGGGTCCGTTATGCTGCATGGCTGGATCGAGTTCGACAACACCCAGGGCCTCGCGTAGCCACAGCGGCGAGACGGGCAATATCGTTCGTGGTTCTTGAGAAGCATTAAACTCGTTGTGCGAAGCGAAATACAACGTAGGCGGCGCGGGCATTTGCTGGAGCAACCAGAACTCATTGGAATTGCTGCCTGCGGCAAATGCCAATCCCAGTAGTTTTGTGCCAGGGTAGGCTTCGAGGCTAAAATTGTGTGGGCGTTCCCATGCAATCGACCCCGACAGCTTGGTCATCACCATCGGACTGGTGATCGTCATGGTGTTGGATTCCAGCCGTTGGACACCCAGATTGCGATTGATCTGCTTCATCAATTGATCGAGGGAGGGAGGGTCCTTAAACACGATTGGCGGAGCGAATTCGGGAATAACCTGCCGTCTGGCGCAGGTCGCTCCGCCAGCCACGAAAGGAATTACCATCAGACCGAGGCACAGCCAAGACAATGCAAAATCAGAACGATTATTACTCATCGGTAAACAGCAATCCCTTCAATTCCGCTTGAAGCGCTGCGACCATGCTGGCATCTGGCGCTACGTTGGGAACTCGCCATTGGCGGCCATCGGCTGGGCACACCAAATCCCAGATTTCTGGCGATTCGGCGGCGTTCTTTTGCGAGGTACCGTCGAGCAAAGAATGTTCTGCCGAATGTTCTGCTGAATGTTCTTCTTGGAGCACGTGACGGCGGACCAGCAATAGTGCTAACAAATAGGCCAGAGGCTCTTTACCCGGTCGTTCGAGCATTTCCGAAAGCGTATCCAGCAGCACACCATGGGGTGCGGGACGGATTTTCTTAGCAGCCGCCGCAGGCATTCTATTTCGCCACCAGCCGATCGCGGTTTGGCTAGGTCCCGTCCACGCGCTCGCGGCGATGTCCACTCGGGAAACATCGTCGCCATTGGGCAGGATCACGGAGTAATAGGACTCGCCTGGCTCCAAACCCCGTCCGCTAACGGAGCACTTGCGTGAATTTTTGGTAATTGAATAGTCGTGCATCCGCTTTCCTAGCTCCTAGGGTCAACCGTGAGAGATAGCTGGCTCGGAGCGACGGGGCAAGGTCAATCGGGCGACCCGCGGTCAAGTTGGCCAATTTGCAGTCCTCGCCGAATAACTGCAATTGAATTAAAAAGGGATGTCGAACACAGTGAGTCTGTCGGTTCATGCTTGCTCGCAAGATTTTTTACTCGATCCAACCAGATAATTTCAGCCCACACGCCATGCTGTACTCCCAGGACGCTTACTTTGCACAACTTCAACGCTGGATGGCCATGGAGGGTGAAGCGGAGCGCGAACGCTTGGCGGCACGTCGGAAGCTCCAGCGCTCCGGCGACGCCGAGCGCTCTGGGGAGGCTATCGTAAATCTGCAAATCGCCGACCATCGCGTGGGTTTGGCTGGCCGATTCCTACTAGATTTCGTGAAAGCAAATGGCAATCGGCTACCGATGAATCGACTGAAGGTGGGCTCGCCAGTTGTACTGTCGGACAACTTGGACCCCAGCGACGACGGCTTGTCGGGCGTAGTGAGTCGGCGAACGGCGACCGCTATTCAAGTGGCCGTCGAGCGATGGCCGGACCCCGATCGCTTTCGCATCGATTTGGCCGCCGACGAATCCACCCGTCGCCGACAGCAATCGGCCATGAATGCAGCTCGGCAGCAGACCGGAGCGCGAGGTCGCCTGCGCGATTGTTTGCTGGGCACCCAACCTCCACGTTTTGAAAAACAGTCTACCATCGATTTTTCGACGGAGCTGAACCCTCCGCAGCAAGCCGCAGTGCGATTTGCGCTTTCGGCTCGGGATATCGCGATTATACACGGACCGCCGGGCACGGGCAAAACCACCACGCTGGCAGAAGTGATTTATCAAGCCGTGCAGATTGGTCAGCGCGTTCTGGCCTGTGCTCCCAGTAATACAGCCGTGGATAACTTACTCGAACGCTTGGTCGCGAAGATGCCTAGTGTGGTACGAGTCGGCCATCCAGCGCGGGTTTTCGAGTCGTTGCGTGGGCACACGCTGGATGAATTGGTCGATGCGGATCGATCCACGCAAATCGTTCGCGATATGCGCCGCGATGTCGAAGAGCTAATGCGGGCGGCTTCAAAACCGTCGCGCAGTTGGGATGCAAATCGCCAACGCGGCGAATTGCACGCCGAGGCAGGTCGGCTGCGGCAACAGGCACGCGCGCTCGAACGCAGTACGATCCAGCACATCATCAGCTCGGCCGATGTGATTTGCACAACCACGACCCTCGACGAAGATTTGCTCGGCGACCGCCAATTCGACTTGGTGGTGATCGACGAAGCCTGCCAGTGTACTGAACCGGCGATCTGGCAAGCCATGCTTCGAGCCGACCGCATGGTATTAGCCGGTGACCATTGCCAGTTGCCGCCAACGGTGGTGTCCACTGACGCAGCGCGCGAAGGCTTTTCCAAAAGTTCCATGGAGCGGCTTATCGAACATTTTGGCTCCGATGTTTTTCAACGACTGGTTGTACAATATCGTATGCATGAAACCATTATGCGGTTCTCCAGCGAGCAGTTTTACGATGGCGAACTGATCGCGGATGTGTCGGTCAAGTCGCACACCCTGGCGGATCTCGCGCAGACGCCTACCGCCAAATTAACATTGGCCGAACTGCCCATCATCGAGTTCTGGGATACGGCGGGCGCCGAATGGCACGAAGAGCTAGAGACAGATGGACTCAGTAAATGCAATCCCAAGGAGGCGACTTGGGTTGTCGACCAAGTCCGTCAGCTCCTGGATCTTGGAATTGCCGCTGGGCAGATTGCGGTCATCGCGCCCTACGCTGCCCAAGTGCGTTTGTTGCGGAATCGCCTGCAGATCGACGAGCTCGAGATTGACACCGTTGACGGTTTCCAAGGCCGAGAAAAAGAAGCGGTGGTGATCAGCTTGGTCCGTAGCAACTTAGAAAGCGAGATTGGATTCTTGTCCGAAACACGCCGTACGAATGTCGCACTCACGCGAGCGAAGCGCTACCTCCGCGTCATTGGAGATAGTGCCACGCTGGCCAATCATCCCTTCTACGGCGAGCTCGTCGAGTATTTCGAACTGCACAGCGCCTACCATTCCGTATGGGAATTGGGCGGTTGAGCGTGGGATAGGCTTCCAGCCTGTCGATTCCGTGGGATAGGCTTCCAGCCTGTCGATTCCCGCATGACAGGCTGGAAGCCTATCCCACTTATTATTGTCCTGCGCAGGAGCATCAAACGCGAACAGTTTCGCTTACGAAAAAATAGCGGTTAGCGCTTGGGCTTTGACCAGCTCGCGGGGTTGATTGAGGTGGTTGTAAACGATCGTTTCGGGCTCGATTCCAAACCCGTGGTAAATCGAAGCCAACAACTCGATGGGATGCACGGGGTCTTCCAATGGGGCGGAGGCGGTTTTGTCGCTCTTGCCGTGGACATAACCGCGTTTCACACCCGCTCCTGCCACCACGGCGGTATAGCAATACGGCCAGTGATCGCGGCCATCGGAGGAATTGTTATTTCCAGAGGTACTCACGCCGCGCTGCGGCGAACGACCGAACTCGCCGATAGCCACTACCAGTGTCTCGTCGAGCATACCGCGCTCATCTAAGTCTTCGATCAGCGTGCTCAGACCGGCGTCTAGCATCGGTGCGGAGCGGTCCTTCATCCGCTCGGTCAGGCCACTGTGATGATCCCAGGAATGGTTGTCCGAGTTGGCAACTTTGGGCCAAATCACTTCGACGACCCGTGTGCCCGCTTCGACCAAACGGCGAGCCAACAAGCAGCTCTGTCCGAACGTATTGCGTCCATAGCGATCTCGAAGCGCTTCCGCTTCGCTAGACAAACTAAAGGCTTCGCGGGCCCTTCCCGATACAATGAGATCTAAGGCTTGGTCGTAGTAGCTATCAAGCTGGAAATCTTTCACTGCGCTATTAATCTCAGGCATTTGCGCATTGACCAAGTCGCGGAGCTTCGCGCGGCGCTCGAGGCGAACTGCAAAAACGTCGGGACGCAACTGCAGGTCATCGATGCGAATTTTTTCCATCTTGGCCATATCCATATCGTCGCCGTCAGGATAAAGCGTATACGGATCGAACGACTTGCCAAGAAATCCAGCCGAACCGCCTTTGCCAATCACGTTGCTTTCCTGCAGCGGGCGCGGCAACATCACAAAGGGCAGCATGGGTTCGTCGGTGGGCCGCAGCCGCACGATGTTGGCACCGAAATTTGGAAAGTCCTTGGGCGACGGTGGCTCCAATTGTCCAGACGGGCTGACCTTATCAGTCGTATAGCCGGTCATTAATTGATAGATGGCAGCGGTATGATTGAACAATCCGTTGGGAGTGTAGCTCATCGAGCGGATCATACTGAAGCGATCGTTGATCTGCGCGAGCTTGGGTAGATTTTCGGTAAACTGAATCCCTGGGATTTTTGTGGAAATGTTGCTGAACGGGCTCTTCACGTTCTCAGGCACATTTTCCTTGGGGTCCCACAAGTCCAAGTGGCTGGGACCGCCCTGGAGATAGACCATGATAATGCTCTTGGCTTTACCCCAACCTGGAGCCGAAACGACGCGGGCTTCGTTGGCCCGTGCCTTCAGATGCAGCATACTGCCCAGCGACAATCCCAGCAGCCCCGACCCACCAACTCGCAATACGTCGCGGCGGCTGACGGTTAGATGTTGATCGCACAAGTCCTTGCCCAATGCACCCTGTATTCGAAACATAGCCGATGCTCCTGTAAAAAAGTTGGTGTCAGTTTCTAGTGATTGAACAAAAACGCGGGACTGTTGATCAGCGCCCAGGTTAGATCCTGAGCGAGTGTCAGGCGTCGATTTTCGAGCTGGAGTTGGCTGGCAGCGACATCCGATCGTAGTTGTACCAGTTTTGGGTCATCTACAGTGGGTTTTTCCAGCACCGCGATCATGCTCCGCAGTTGACTTAGCTTTTCATCAGCGGCCAGAGGTTTCTTGAGATCGGCGATCGCTTGGTTGAGCTTGATCCGGTTTGGATCGCTGATTTGCACGTAGCCGATCAAATTGGCCAATAAATCCTGGGTGCGTGACGATTTTGGTGTTGCGTAGAGGGCAGTAAACTCTTCAGGCAGACCCAGTCCGATATCGCCTGCGTCCGTACTTACCGAGATACGAAACCGTGCGAGGCGATGATCCTGAGCATTGTGGAACTGATGGATCGTGAACGTCAGCAGCGTTTCGCCCTCAATGTCGATAGGCTCTCGGGTCTGCCAGGTGATCCAGTGCGTGGTACCGCCATGAGGGCTGACCGCCCAACCACGTTGATCGCGATTCTGGCCGTCGTACGTCTGATCGGGCGAAAATCCGTCTTGGGAAAAGTCCGCTGTGGCGCTTGCCAAAGCCAAGCGAACCTTCGTCTTGGGCTTATCGACGGGTGCGGCGTCGACTTCGAATTCCGTGACGACGAAGTTGCCGTTGTGGGACAGTCCCGGCCCGTTGCCAGCGATGTCAGGCGAGCTCAAGGCTTCCAAGCGAATACCGCGAATACCGCGGAGGGGCGTTCGGCAGGTGATCGTATACGTGCCTTTTTCAGCATCGCCGCTGGCTACAATCGAGCGATCCGCTTGTGCCGTGAGCACCGCTTTGGTGGCCGATAGCGAAAGTGGTGCGAGTGGGAACCAGTTCTGTTTCGGTTCGTGCTCGTCGAGGAACTTATGGGCACGATCAAGCGCCCCAACATCGTATTGAACCAAGGCTTGCTCGGCTGCGGCCAATTGCTCGGTGCGCTCTTGAGCCAGCCGAGCCCGCTCGGGGGCTATTTCCGTTTCTCGGGCCGTAGCGGCCTGGCTGGATTCCTCGAGCTTGGCAAGGCGAAGTGCTTCGCGCTGGTCGCGCTCGGTCTGCCACCATGCTTCGCGTTGAGCGAGTTGCTCCGAGATCGATCGGTGATCACCCACAATCTGGTCGGCCGAGTCGAGGACGGTCGTGACTTCCTGGTCGGTGGCTGAGCGGTTGAGTACGCGGAAGTAGATTTCGCGCACCATGGCATCTTCGCTTAGACCTTCCTGCTTGGCTAACCTGGGCAGCGCGCACTTGGGATCGCTGATGGCCTGGCCGACGGTAGGACCGCTAACCAATGCCATGACGGGGCCCAACTGGAGTTCCTGGCTGCGTTCGCACTCGCACGCACTCTCGCGTACTGGTCGGCCCAAATTGTTGAGAAATCCATCTGCCAATTGCACTGCGACATCCGGTAGTGCAGCGGCCCGAGTGCCAGGCAACACACCAGGAATAGCCGAGACCGCACCCGTGACTTGGTACACCGCATCGTACAACACTTCTGCGGGCAGCCTGCGGGCGGTGGCGTGAGAATAGTTAATCTTGTCGTCGACATTCCAATCGTGCGTGCCAACAGAAAGTTGATAAGTGCGAGAATTGCATATCAAGCGCACAATGTGCCTGACGTCAAAGTCGGAGCGAATGAATTCCTGTGTCAGATGTTCGAGCAGCTCTGGATTGGTGGGCGGATTGCCGGCTCGGATGTCATCCAGTGGCATCATCAGGCCGACGCCTGTCAGATAGCCCCACATGCGATTGACAAAGCTCTTTGCAAAGTAAGGATTATCTTTCGAAGTAATCCATGCGGCCAATTGTTCCCGCCGACTGGCGCCCTCAGCCACATCGACATCGACATCATATGGAAAGCTAGGAGCGACATGCTTGTTGGTGCGCACGTGCAGCATTTCACCGTCTGGCTTGTCGAACACGACTTCGTAAAGCGGTTTGGCACCTTCGACGGCCGTGCCACCGATCGTTTCCTTGCCGCTGGCCGGATCGGCCTTCAGTCCTGTTTGCGCAAAGTAAGCCGCCAACTCGTAATACTGATCCTGCGTCCAGCGCTCGAACGGATGGTCGTGGCACTTATTGCAGTTAAAGCGAACCGCTAAGAACAGGTGTGTCGTGTTCTCCATAATCAAATCGGGATCGCGGAGAATTTTATAGTACGACGCTGCTGGATTGTCTTTGTTAGAACCCGACGCGGTAAGGATGTCGTGGGCAAAACGATCGTAGGGACGGTTCTCAGCGACCGCTTCACGGATCCAGGCATTGAAGGCCTTGGCGCCACCCTCGCCGATGAATTTTGAGTTGACCTGCAGGAGATCAGCCCATTTATTGGTCCAGTGATCCACATAATCGACCGAGGTAATCAATTCATCGATCTTGCTACGCCGCTTGGCGGCCATGGGTTGCGAGTCGGATAGAAAGGTTTTGAGCTCTTCGGCTGTGGGTGGCAGCCCAGTCAGATCCAAGCGCAAGCGGCGAAGGAATTCTGCGTCGTTGGAGAGTCGCGACGGAGTGATTTTCATTCGTTCCCACTTGTCGGCGACTAGCCGATCGATCGTGTTGAATGTCTCTGGTTCGCTCCAAACAAATCCGTCCCGATCGCCCATGACGGTGACGGTTGCAGCGGCATACGCGCCTTCGTAGCGAGCCAGAATTGGGGCTTCACCGCGTCGGACGGCTTGCACACGACCGCCTTCGAAACTCTTGCACACTTCGGCATTACCGGTTTCGACAAAGGCCTCGTGAGTCACGTCGCGCGACGAACCATCGGGAAAGTGAGCCACGACGCGAAATTGCTGCCAAGATCCCTCGCTCTCGATGACGGGTTTGTTAGGCGTTAACTCGATGCGTGCCACTTTGGACGACTGGCTATTTAAGGCAGCACCTTCGGCGATCCAGCTTCGTAGAATTTCGTAGTGCACGCTGCTCGATGTTAGCAGCACGCCACCTTCGTGCGGAACTGCGCCAATTGGCTTAAGCAACATCAAACTGGCCTCGGGTGTCGACGTGTTCAAACGTCGCGAGCTGAGGTCATCGCTTAGGGCTCGGACATCCTCCAGCGGGTCATAGCCGCGGAGGGAAAGCTTGAAACCGTTCTTTCCTTTTTGACCGCCATGGCAGGTACCCGCGTTGCAGCCCAGGCGGGACAGCAAGGGATTGACGTCGCGCACGAAATCGACCACCGCCCGTTGGCTGAGGTCGCCGACCTGCACCGGCAGACTTCGAGACAAATCTCCAAACGACACCTTCAGCTCGCCTTGGCCCTGGCACAGCGGACGTACGAGTCCATTCTCCGATGCAATTATTTGTTCTGGCAAGCTGAGCGTCACGTGGCGAGTTAGATCGCAGGTTTGCCCATTCTCGTAGACGCCCGTGACCACTAGCTGAGTATATTCACGAAGCGAATCGAGATGAATGGCGATTGGCTCCACCAACATTTCTGCCAGCTTGCCCGTGGGCCGCAGTTGGGCTTCCGTGGCTGCATTGGGCTGTGTGCTGGGATCGGGAGTGCGTCCGTGCGCGGCCAGGAGCTGTGCAGCCTGCGCCTGAACCGGCAGGCTGGTAGTCAGTGGCACGGGCAGAAATTCGTGCAGGAGATTTCCGCTGGCGACGTCGATCATTTTGACGAGTCCATCGCTACCGCCGATCGCCAATTGCGACTCGTCGGGAGAGAAGGCGATCGCATAGATGCGGTTTCCCGTGGCGGTGTATTGGCTGGTCGCTTCCGATGTTTTACTGGTATAGCTATCCACCAATTTCTTTTCTTCGTCGCTGCGCTCGGTGGTGCGCTTTTTCATTGCATCCCTGACGTCGTCGGGCAGCGTACCATCAAAATCGTACGGATACACGCTGATTTGACTGTCGCCATCCAGCGTGCTGGCGGCGGCAAAATGCTGGCCGGTCATTCCCATGGCTAAGCTGAAAATCCGGCCTGGCATGGCTGGAAAGGCGCGGATCAAATTCGCGTCATCGCCAATCTTTCGATCGGTTTCCCGGAACAGGCGGTAGACTTTGGGCACACCGTCCGCACCACCCACCAACGTCTCGTTTTGCTCAGGATGCATGGCCAGCGCACTGATGCCGCTGCGGAGGGCACCGGGCGTAATTGAGGTGATATTGTCGACAAACCGCTCGGTTTCTACTTCGGTCAATTTAACGGACATATCGCGTCCCGCCGAAACCAAGTGCTTACCATCGGGACTAAACACACAAGCCTGAACCCAGTCGCTATGAGCTCCCTGATGCAGTTTTTGCTCGCCAGTCTGAGCGTCTATCGCGCGGACGGTGTTGTCGCTACAACCGAAAGCGATAAGTTTTCCGTCGGGCGAGAAGCAGCCGCCGAAAAGCGTATCAAAGGTCACTTGTTTGCTGAGCAGCAGCTTACCCTCGATCACGTCCCAGACTTGAACCTCGCCCAATCGACCCGGCGAACCTCCCGTGACAGCCAAGCGAGTTGAATCTGGAGAAAAGCTGATCGATTCGACGCGCTCGCTGAGCCCGACCAGGCGACGGCGAGTCACACGCGAGGCAGTGTCAACCAACATCACTTCATGAAATCCGCTTACGGCCAGCCACTTGCCGTCGGGCGAAAAGGCGAGGGCGGTAATCAAAGGTGCCCGCGTATAGGCAGGAGGATGGTCCGCCGAGTAGGTCTCACCCATCGACGTCGGCGAGTCGTTGACCGCGCCTTGGACAATCCATTTTCGAATCAATTCCACGTCGGCTGGGTTTAGTGCGGCGGCCTTTTTGGGCATTGCGGCTTTGCCATCGACGGCCGTAATCTGGGCCAGCAGATAGCTTGTCTCCGGCTCGCCAGGCACCACCGGTGCTTCTTCGCTCTCGCCCGGCTTGAGCAAGTCTTCGAAGTTCGTCATCGAAAACTGACCCTGAGCCTTGGCCGGCTGATGACAGCCCTGGCAGTTGGTGCGAAAGATGGGCTCGACCTGACGTACAAAACTGATGCGGTCTGGCGGTTCGACTGCGACAATATCATCGGCTGCGACAATATCATCGGCTGCGGCAATATCATCGGCTGCGGCACTGTCATCGGCTGCGGCACTGTCAACCGATGTAGTCAAACACACAGCTAACGCGACTGCTCCAAAAAGTCTACGACTGAGCATCATCATGCAGGGATCTCTCAAGTCAGAAAGCTGGCCTCCATCCATGGAATGGCTGGAGGCACGTTAGTTAAGGTGGGTCTAAAGGCAGGCAGATTCACAGTCTAGAATACCCGCTTTGGCTGTATTTCTCAAGCGCCGAGGGCTGTTTGTAGGCAAGCTTAGGAGTTACTTGCCCGTTTTGTATCATAACACAGGACAATCGTTGCAGTTCGAAAACGGAGAGGCATAGTTGGCTGTGCGGGCCTGATGAAAAAGTTAGGGGTAGTCCGAATCGCAATGGAGTCAGACTTTTCGCAAGCTTACCCCCCCCTCATCCTCAACCCTTCTCCCCCAGAGTAGTGTGGGAGAAGCGAGTCAGACTTCTCTGGGTTTGGACTGCACATCAAAGCCAGCCAGTTATTACTCCTTCAATCGTTTTCAGCCAATCTTTATTTCCTAAACTATTTTGGCAAACACCGCATGTGCGTGCCACTTTGAACAATTGTCGTGGATTCGGCGCTTTTAAAGGAGGGACGTGAGGTATGTTTGGGTTTAGGAGCAAGAAACAAAAGCTGGTCGACAAGTATGAAAAAATGTTGAAAGACGCTTACGAACTGTCCCACTACGATCGCAAACGCAGCGATATGGTAGCGGCTGAGGCTGAGGTATTGCGTTTACAAATAGACTCCATGGAAATCAAGGATACGAGCCAACACGATGTCGATAACCAACACAGCAACTAGTCGGTCCGGGCGCAACCGCGATTCCCACGAGGGCGCCGCCTGGGTCGAGGTGTTCTACGATGGCGATTGCCCGCTGTGCCTGAAGGAAATACAGTTGTTGCGTTGGTGCGATCGCAAATCCAGAATCCAGTTTACGGACATTGCAGCCAAGAGTTTCGACCCAGCCGAATACGATAAGTCGATGAAGGAATTCATGGACGAGATTCAAGGTCGTAGAGCCGACGGAAGTTGGATTACGGGCGTCGAAGTTTTTCGCCAACTCTACGGCGCGATCGGCCTGTGGCCGGTGATGGGAGTCACGCGGATTCCTGGCATTTCTCATGTGCTCGAATTGGGTTACCGCTTCTTCGCCAGGAATCGTTTGAAGTTTACAGGCCGCTGCACGCCGGACAGTTGCAAAGTGGGATAGGCTTCTAGCCTGTCATCCTGGAATCGATAGGCTGGAAGCCTATCCCACCTATTTTCCACTTGCTCCTACACTGCTTTAGAGCTCGAAATGAACTTCCGTCTGCTGGTATAGCGGCGAGAAACGGTAATAGACTTCCAGCGTCATCGCACACATGGCTGTCGTATAAAGCCGCCCTCCCTCGCGACCGTAAGCGTCTTCGAAAAACCAACTGCCCATTTCGTGGCCGGATTTTGATTGGGTGGCAATCAGGTGTTCGCGCATTTTCAAGTTCCAGTCTTCCCAAAACGGCTGGCCGACATGGAATAGAAAAAGGCTGACATAGTAATTGAAATAGGCATCCGTCCCGGCCCGACCGCTTTTGCTAAAGTAGTCGGCCCCGCCCAAAATTAGCGGATCGGTATGGCTGGCGCCGCGAAACAATCGCAGCAGCAGTCCAATGGCCGTACAGGTTGGAGATTTGCCAGGTTTGCCATATCCGAAGTAAAAAGTCGACTTGGTTTGTTGCGTGTCCAGGAAGCCATCGATGGCAAAGATCGTACCCGAAGGCACATCGAGGCCTGCCGCAAAGCCGCTCTTGAGCGACATGATCTGCCAGCCGCTGAGTGTCAAGTCGCCCGGCTGCTTAGGCAAATAACCCCAGCCGCCCTGATAATTCTGGGCGGATTCAATAAAGTTCAGCGCCTGCTGGGCCGCCTTTTTGAGCTCTGGATCCTCGGTCAATTGATACGCTTCGCACAGTGCAAAAGCGGCGATGCCGTGGTTGTACATACCCCGCTCGCTTTGGTACAGGAAGCTACCGCCTTGAGGTGTTTCCTCCATCACCTGCAGCAAATAGTAGATTCCCCTGCGAACCGTCTCGCGATGTTTTCCTTCGCGATGCGTGTACCCTGCGCCCAGAAAGGCCAGCAGGGACAGACCCGTGGCTGCAGGATCAAAGCGATCGGGAGTACCATTGTTGGCACACCGCCCATTGCACTTGCCGCCCGCATGGACCAGCGACCAAGATCCGCCGGGTTGCTGGTGCGCGGCCAGCCAGTCCAGCGCGCTTTCAACCGCTTGCTCGCTCTCGATGCTTCCCCCGTTTTTGAGCGCGAGTTGCCGACGCTGCTGCGGCTCTCGTCCGAGGACACCCGTGGCCGCGAAGGATGCCGAAGGACTGTTGGCGGTAGCGTCCAGCAACTGGGCGAGCGCGCTGGCGGCCGATTGAGGGAGCGGCTTGATAGGTTTTTCACTTAGCAGTTCCGCCAGCGCGCTGGCAGAGCTGCTCGCAGTGACCGCAGCCGCTGCTGGGGGTTCGGTGCTGGTATCTGGAGCTGGCGACGGAGGCGGGTCCGCCGCGCCGGTAGCCATTTCCAACGTCGCCAATGTTTCATTGGCTACTCGGTCCACGGCCACGGCGGTTAAGTCAAAGCCCTGGGATGTACTCCCGGACTGTCGCATCGAGAGTAATGCTAACAACAAGAGCAATACAATATGCACGATCATACTGAGCAAAAATGCGGGCGTCCGCTGCCTATCCCAGAACGCTTGCGATGCAAACCCTGCAACGAACCAGGCTCGGATTTTAGCCAGTGGCGTCAGATCGCGCTCAACCCCCCGCTCGTTAATACCCGCAGAATCGGGCCTGCCATTCTTATCGCTACTTGAATCACAAACCGGCGGCGCAGCAGTCGACTGACCCGGTGGAATCGTTGCAATGGTTTTAGGCCTGCTTGTCATGGAGCTGTGTAGAGATAGAAGCCCGAAAGGTTGCTTCGGTGCGAACTCTCGCGCCGTAGCCAATCGACTCTATTCTAGCTCGTTGAATCCAACTAAGGATCGGGAGATAAATAAGTGGGATAGGCTTCCAGCCTGTCATCCTTGGGTTGACAGGCTGGAAGCCTATCCTACTTGGGTTGACAGGCTGGAAGCCTATCCTACTTGGGTTGACAGGCTGGAAGCCTATCCCACTAGGATTGACAGGCTGGAAGCCTATCCCACTAGAACTGACAGGCTGGAAGCCTATCCCACGGCGCAGAGTTCTGGAACCACGCGCCCATGCACGTCGGTCAGACGAAAGTCTCTGCCCTGGAATGGGAAAGTGAAACGCTCGTGATCGATGCCCAGTAGGTGCAGGATGGTCGCGTGCAGGTCGTGGACACTGACAGGATTTTCCGTAACGTTTACCGAATACTCGTCGGTCGCGCCATAGTTGGTCGCTCGGCGACTACCACCGCCCGCCAACCACATGCTGAAACAGCTCGGGTGGTGATCGCGACCATAGTTGTTGGGCTTCAGCGCGCCCTGCGAGTAGGTCGTCCTGCCAAACTCCCCGCCCCAAACAATGAGCGTATCATCGAGCATGCCGCGCTGTTTCAAGTCGCGGATGAGAGCGGCGGTTGGTTGGTCGGTGTCCAAGGCTTGTTTGCGGACTTGGTCCGGTAAATTATTGTGGGAATCCCACCCCTGATGGAACAACTGGATGAAGCGTACTCCGCGTTCTGCCAGACGACGCGCCATCAAGCAGTTGTATGCGTATTTGCCCTGCAGGTTCACATCGGGTCCGTACATGTCGAGCACATGCGGCGGTTCATCGGAGAAATCCAGCAACTCGGGCACTGACATTTGCATCCGATAGGCAAGTTCGTATTGAGTGATCCGTGCTTGGATTTCCGGATCCGCCACGGTGGCAGTTTTCAGCCCATTCAAGCTCGATAAATGGTCGAGCATCGTTCGTCGAATTTCTCGCGATACGCCGCTGGGGTCGGCAATATCCAGTACCGGCGCGCCCACGTTGCGGAACTTGACACCTTGATACCGCGAGGGAAGAAAGCCGCTGCCCCACAGCCGGTCGTACAGCGGCTGACCCTCTCGGGCGCTTCCTTTAGAACTCATCGCTACAAAAGCGGGAAGATTTGCGTTGTAGCTGCCCAGGCCATAGTTCAACCAAGCTCCAATACTTGGGCGGCCAGGAATCTGGGAACCGGTTTGCAAAAATGTTATGGCTGGGTCATGGTTGATGGCGTCGGTGTGCAGTGAGCGCACCACGCACATTTCGTCAGCTTGTTGGGCGAGGTGCGGTAGTACTTCGCTCATCCATGTTCCCTGGCTGCCATGTTGCGAAAACTTGAAGGCTGAGGGAGCCACGGGAAAGCTCGCTTGGGCCGAAGACATGGTCGTCTTACGCGCGTCCGGATAGATCGACTTGGGGACCTCCTCACCGCTACGTTGCTTCAACAGCGGTTTGTAGTCAAATAGATCCATCTGTGCCGGACCACCGGACTGAAAAAGATAGATGACACGTTTGGCTCGAGGTGCGTAGTGCGGTATCGCCGACAAACCGCCGATTCGCGGTGTTTCTAGCGGCTGGTTTTGATGATCGCTGCCAAGCAGGCGCTCGTTGGCAAGACTCGCAAAGGCCAAGCTGCGCAGCAGCAGCGAACGACGCGGGAAGCCAGCACTGTGCGTGACTAACGCAGGCTGCATCGCCGCACTGGAATCAGGTTGAATCATTCTTTTGTCACCGTTTCGTCTAAGTTCATGATCAGCGAAGCGGTCATTGTCATCGACGCTAGGTCGACCGCATTTAAGTTGGTATCGTAGTGAGCGTCGCCGGACGCCGACAGCAATTCGCGCGCAGCGTCGGGAGATTGCGAGTAGGCAACGTGGAAGGCGGAGTGCGCGCTCTGGAGCAACCGCAGCTCGTCCCTCGATGGCTTGCGACCCGTGCATGCTTGGAAGCAAAACTCGATTTGCATCGTTGAATCGCTGGCCCCCGCTGCCAGCCCCCGCTCGGCCAACTTCTTGGCTGTTTCGATAAAGATGACGTTATTCATCAGCGTCAATGCTTGCAGCGGCGTATTGGTGAGTTCCGTGCGAACAGTACAAACCTCTCGGGCGGCCGCATTGAAGTTCATCATTGTGGGCGGTGGGATCGTCCGTCGCCAATAGGTATAAAGACTGCGTCGGAAAAGTTTGTCTCCGGTATCCTGCTCGTACTTGTTGTTGGAAATCGAACTCCAAATGTCGGCCGGCATGTACGGTTTGACGGAGGGACCACCGAGCTGCTCGACCAATAAACCGCTAACCGCTAAGGCCTGATCGCGAAGTACAAATGCGGGTAGGCGTCGTCGTGGTCCGCGGGCCAACCATCGATTCTGAGGGTCGCGTGCTAACAACTCTGCCGTGGATTGCGAAGACTGGCGATACGTCGCGCTGTGCAGGATCAATCGCTGCACGTGGCGCACATCCCAGCCGCTGTCGACAAGCTCGTCCGCCAGCCAGTCGAGCAATGCTGGGTGGCTGGGGGCAGTGCCTTGTGAACCGAAATTTTCGCTCGACTCGACAAGCCCAGTTCCAAAAAACTGTTGCCAGATTCGGTTTACAGCTACGCGGGCTGTCAGCGGATTTTGTGGCGACACCAGCCAACGGGCCAACTCCAGCCGGTTCGTAGGCCGAGCCGAGTTTTGCGGGCTGGCATTTTGCGGGCTGGCCTTCAGAAACTTGGGCACATCGGGCGACAGCGGCATCGATTTATCGGGCAGGTTATACTGTCCGCGCACCAACAGGTAGGTTTCTCGCGGCTCGCTCAATTCATGCATAACCATCACAGTCCCTGGCGACCCGGGCTGCGGCCGCATCAACCCGTTTCCAGACCCCTCGCGGGCGGCCTTGAGCACGACGGGCGCAGGCTGCATCGCTCGGTTTTCTGCAGCCGAGATCAGCGGCCAACTCTTGGGCAGCTCGACAAATGGTGGGCTATTGCCGTTGTTGGGGCCAACACCGTGCTCCGCGATATTATTGAAGTATGCGAAAAGTTGGTAGTATTCCCGCTGCGAAATCGGATCGTATTTATGGTCGTGGCACCTGGCACAGCCGACGGTCAACCCGAGAAAAACAGTGCCAACTGTATCCACGCGGTCCACTACATTTTCAACGAGCCATTCCTCGGGAATCGAACCATCCTCGGAGTTAATGCGGTGGTTGCGACCGAAGCCACTGGCCACCTGTTGCCAGAGTGTTGCCTCGGGCAGCATATCGCCGGCTACCTGCTCGATGACAAATTGATCGTAGGGCATGTTCTCGCTATAGGCCCGAAGGACCCAATCGCGCCAAGCATGTTGGTAGCGGTAGCGATCGTTTTGATAGCCATCGGTGTCGGCAAAACGCGCCGCTTCCAGCCAGGGTAAGGCCATGTGCTCGGCGTAGCGTGGACTTGCCATTAGGCGCTCGATAAGCTGCCCATAGGCAACATCCGAGCCAATTTCCGCTGCGCTGACAAGAAACCGACTTTGCTCGTCGATACTTGGTGGAAGACCCGTCAAATCTAAGTGAACGCGCCGCAGCAATGTGGCGGGCGGTGACTGGGATGAGGGGACGCGCTGCGAATGCTGCAGGGCATCCAGTACAAACGCATCGACGGGATTCAAGCACCATGGCTCTGAAATGGCGCTCGGCAGTTCGGAACGCATGGCCGTACTAAAGGACCAGTGTCCGGCGTAGGGCGCACCGGACTCAATCCAGCGCACGAGCGTGTCTACTTGCTCCACGGTCAGTTGCTTCCGCGCGTCGGCTGGGGGCATGCGTTGATCGGAATCGTGCGTTGTGATTCGGCTCAGCAGCTCGCTGACATCGCCATGGCTATGATCCAGCACACGCGCTGCAGATTCGACCTGATCCAGGCGCAAATCGGCCTGGCGGGTGGCCGCATCGGGTCCGTGGCAGTGGAAGCACTTTTCCGACAGAATCGGTCGCACGTCCCGCGCAAAGTCTATCGGCGGAGCGGCAGACAGGCCGGCGTGCGCGACCAGGACCAGGCCAACACACAGGCTTGCGATGAACGAACGATTCAAGAAAAACTGGCCCATGACATTCCTGTGGGACTTTTTGCCTCGCTGGGGCGAAATGACTTTAGCAAAGTTACAGCCAGCGCGTATTTTCATTCAATATTGTAGTCGTAGCAGGCACACATCGTGCGGGCCGTCCGCATTCAAAGAAAATTCAGCAGATGTAGGGTGGATCGAGCGTGCCGATAGGCCACGATGACTCACCATTTTTATGTGATTGCTGTATCGGTGGGTCTTCATCGCTATCGCGATTTGACCCACCCTACAAAAAAGATATCACAATCGCTCACGGCCTTTGGCCGTGAACGATTACAAAAATTCGGCCTTCGGCACGCGGGATGCAGTGCGGCGTATCCATGGGTTTTCATGGCGGACTGAGTCGGTCGGTGGTTTACACATCGACCGCGCGGACTGGCCGCCCAAGCTTCACTATCTCCTACACTTGAGGATATCCAAATGCAAATGATTCGCACCAAGCGGCTCACTTGGGCTGCACTGGCATTAACGGCGGCTGCGTCGGTAAGTTGGGCGGCCACAACGATCGAAGGCACCACAAACGATAGCCCCGCAGCGGCTAAGAAATTGGCTCCGCTGACGAACCTCTCTCCCGAAGTTGAGCGAGCGATCGAGTCGGCCAACAACCTATCGACGGCTTTCCGAACCGTCGCCAACCGATTGTTACCCGCTGTGGTATCCATCGAAAACAGACCTCGCGTGGCTTGGAATCAAAACTCGCAAATCCAGCCCTCGCAGGCTCCTTTGCAAGGACTCAATGGCGACAATCCTTTTGAAGGTACTCCCTTTGAGGATATGTTCAAAGGACACAATTTTCGTATGGTGCCACCGGGCGGTTCCATGCAGCCTGGCGGTCGCATGCAACGCCAACCTGCGGGCGGAATTGGCTCGGGAGTGATTATCGCCACCGACGGAATCATCCTGACCAACAACCACGTCGTGGCTGGTGGCGGAGAGGTGACCGTTAAAACCTATGATGGTCGCGAATTTGTGGCGGACCAAGTCTGGACCGATCCAAAATCCGACCTGGCTGTTGTCAAGATCAACGCTGACGACTTGGTGGCTGCCCCGTTGGGTGATAGCGACATGGTTGAGATTGGAGACTGGGTCGTAGCGCTGGGGCAACCGTTCGGGCTCGAAAGCACGGTCACGGCTGGCATTATTAGCGCTAAGAATCGCGGGATTGGCATCACCGATCGGGAGAGCTTTTTGCAAACCGACGCAGCGATCAACCCCGGCAACAGCGGTGGTCCGCTAGTCAACTTGCGAGGCGAAGTGATTGGTGTGAACACGGCCATCTCATCCAGGAGCGGTGGCAATGAAGGGATTGGTTTCGCGGTACCCTCGAACTTGGCGCGTTGGGTAAGCGACCAACTCGTCAGCAGCGGCAGCGTGCGACGAGCCTACTTGGGAGTCGGCATTCAGCCGGTCACTCAGGAGCTGGCCAAGCAGTTGTCGGTCAAGCCCCGTGGTGGTGTGGCTGTGACGGAAGTCTTTCCAGCAACGCCGGCAGCCAAGGCTGGCTTGGAAACAGGTGATGTGATCGTCAAGTTCGACGGACGTTCGGTTTCGGATCCACAGCAGTTGCAATTGGCCGTAGAGCAGTCTGAGTTTAGCAAGACTTCGAAGATCGACATCGTCCGCAATGGCAAGGCGATGCAGCTCAACTACCAACCCGAAGAACAACCTAGCGATTTCGGCACCCGTGGTGAAAAATCGTTCAAGACGCCTGCTCCCAAGCAACTGGAAAACTTCGGAATGGATGTCGAGTCGTTGAACGCCGACGTGGCCAATCAGTTAGGTTTGCAGGGAATCGAGGGAGTCGTGATTACCAGTGTGGCTGAAAACAGTCCTGCCGCTGAGGCTGGGCTGGATTCGGGCATGGTCATCACGCATGTCAATCGGCAGCCAGTCGATTCGGTGGCCGCTTTTGTAAAAGCAGTCGAAAAGGGAAAAGACGCCGACGGTATACTGTTGCTGGTTCGCACGGAAAGCGGTTCGCGTTTCGTTGTGATCAAGTAAAATAGGCCTAGATACTTTCAATCCGATGAAACTTGCAGCAAAACTGGTACTTCTGTTTCTCGGATGTCTTGCGCTGGTGGTGGGAGTCTTTTCATATCTCTCAATCAAGCAAGCTCAAGACTTGGCATTGACTGAACACGAGCGGCATGCGGCCGAACTGGCCGCAACGCTCCAGTCGGCATTGCAGGCTTCGCACCGCAATCCCGAAGACTTTGAAGAAGTCCTCTATGCTTGGTCGCAGGAGGTCCAGCACGTAACAGTTCGCTTGGTCGATCCAGCGCGTAGTTACGATGCAGCGCTACGACCGGCTGTACCTGCAGAACTGGTGATTAGCTCGACCGAGATTGCGACTTTTTCCTATCCCGACCGCGCCGGTCAGAAGACGATGTATACCTATGTGCCGCTCGATGACGGTGCAGGCACACAGCTCGAAGTAGCCGCTCAAGAATCTTTCTGGGCAGATCGACTGACTCAGAGCCTACGCCGATCCGCGGTTGCTCTGGTGGCGGTTTCTGCAGCGACTAGCCTGGTGATCTTGCTGGGTGGGCTGTGGATGGTTGGTAAGCCGCTCGCGCAACTTGTCGACAAAGTACAGCGTGTGGGACGCGGCGATTTGAGTGGGCCCGTGGAACTGCGACGCGACGACGAACTGGGACGCTTAGGGCAAGCCGTTAACGAAATGTGCGAACAACTCGACCAGCAACACCAACGTATAGCCTCGGAGACCCAGCAGCGACTGTCGGCGGTCGACCAACTGCGTCACGCGGATCGCTTGCGGACCGTAGGGCGGCTAGCCGCAGGGCTAGCGCATGAAATAGGCACGCCGCTCAACGTAGTGTCCGGCCGCGCCGAGTTGATCGCCAGCGGCCGCCTGTCGATGCAGGATATGCAGGATAGCGCGCGCACTATAAAAACTCAGTCGCAGCGGATCACTGAGATTGTGCAAGAGTTGCTAAATTTTGCCCGCCGCAAGGTCCCGCATCGCGAACGCATCGACCTGAACCAACTCCTCCGCGAGACACTGGAACTACTACGACCACTGGCTGCCAAACGTGGAGTCGCATTAGAACTTACAGAGTTTCCGCGAGTCGCGCTGGCCGAGCTGGATGCAGCCCAGATGCAACAGGTATTCTCGAATCTGATTGTCAATGCGTTGCATGCCACACCCAGCCTGGGGACTGTCCTTTTGAGCGTCGAGTTGGTCCAGAATGCGGTTCCTCCGCCGGACTACGAACACGCCATGGGGAGGGCGCCAGCAGCAATGTCCTTTTGGCGAGTCATCGTCGAGGACCGTGGTTCGGGTATCCCACCCGACGTACTTGATAATATTTTTGAACCCTTCTTTACCACTAAAGATGTGGGCGAAGGCACGGGGCTGGGACTGTCGATCGCCTACGGAATTGTCCGCGAACATGCGGGCTGGATCGATGTGCACAGTCAGGTCGGGGTGGGATCGAGGTTTGCGGTCATGTTGCTCGCAAGCTAGATGTCGATTTGTGTATGTTTCCGGCGGCGAACTCGATCCATCGATCACGGTGCTACGCGTTTTGCCCTAGTATCAAGCCGAAAACAAGTGGGATAGGCTTCCAGCCTGTCATGCGGGAATCTTTTGGCTTCCAGCCTGTCATGCGGGAATCTTTTGGCTTCCAGCCTGTCATGCGGGAATCGACAGGCTGGAAGCCTATCCCACGTTCAGAATCGGACAGTGATTTTCCATACGATCCTTAGGCTGCGATTTATAGGATGGCTGATTGTAGCCATCCGGTCACTCGGCACCGCCGCCGGCTTTGCTGGGTAGTTCGTCGGCGTTCACGGCCGGTACATACTTCTGAAAGCTGGCTTTGATGTCTGCGTACTTACGATCGCCTGCCAGATTGGTCCACTCGTTGGGGTCGGTGTCGTGGTTATACAGTTCTTCGCCGCCGTTGGCATAGCGAATGTAGCGCCATGTTTCATTGCGGAAGCTGTGATTGTTTTTGTGGAAGGTCGTCAGTGCGGGTGCCGTCCAATCCGCTGTGGGGTCTTTGAGCAGTGGCGTGATATCCAGTCCCTCGACGTGTTCGGGCTTGGCAACGCCGGTTAAAGAGCAGAGCGTGGGATAAATGCTCATGTGGTCAACGGCGTGGGCGCACTGCACACCGTCAGGGGTCATACCGGGTACTCGCCAAATGAATACGGTGCGAGTTGGCTCCTCCCATAGCGCGAACTTGCGCCAATGTTCTTTTTCCCCTAAGCTCCAGCCATGGTCGCTCCACAGGCACACGATGGTATTGTCTGCATAGGGCGATTTATCAAGCGCATCGATCAAGCGGCCCACCTGGGCATCGGCAAAGGCGATGCTTGCCAAGTAGGCTTGCACGGCTTCTTTCCAACGGCCCGAGGCGATTATTTTGGCATGATCGCCGTCAGGTTTGGCCATCCGCACGCCAGCAGGAGGAACGTCGCTCAGGTCGTTATCCGTATGAGGCGGTAGCTGGATCGAATCGAGCGGAAACAGGTCAAACCATTTTTTAGGCACGCTAAAAGGCAAGTGAGGTTTAACCAATCCGATTGCCAAGAAGAACGGTTTGTCGTGCTGCTTCTGAAGTTGTTCGATGCCGTAGCTGACATTTCGATAATCGGGCATGTCTTCGTCCGCATTGGACAGCGGCGAGAATTTGATGCCGCCAACTCCATCATCCACGGCGGATGAGTGTCGCGTCAGCTTGCGGCCGCCATCGGACTTGTCGAAGAACTCGGTCCATTCCTTGGTGTTGCCGTACGAGCCGTGATAAATCTTTCCGGCACCGAAGACTGAATAGCCAGCTTTCAGCAAAACGTCGTTCAGCAATTTGTCGGTACTGACAAAGGGCCGCCAATCTTGGGCGTTGTCGTAGCATCCACTCGTGCTGGGGCGCAGCCCAGACATCAGCCCAATCCGAGAAGGGTTGCAGGCGGGAGCCGCGCAATAGGCTTTATTGAACGACACGCCCGAAGCGGCCAAGCGATCGATGTTGGGTGTCTTGGTCTGCGGATGAACACCGAGATGTCCGACCCAATGATTCATATCGTCAATCGGAATGAACAAAACATTCGGTACCTTGTCGGCACCGAAGCTTGGAACGCTGCTCAGGAGGAATAGGCCGCATAGGATTCGACAAATGAAACGCATGGTGGGACACTTCCGGTGAGAGATGGAGGGCGGTTCGGACTCAATTTCATGGGGCACCAACGAATATTCGCGTGAGCAACGGCACTAATTTGAACTCCAACGTTTGGGCCGTCAAGCAAGTTGAGCGGCGTCAGAGTTGGTTTAGGCGTTACAACCGCACCCTCCCTACACAATTTTTGCGGAGTCCAAGCAGTCCGGCTAAATTTTCTGCTAGGGCGTCGAGCTCGTTTCGCTATACATTAGTACCCACTTGTTCCAAAGCTGACGATCCACGAGACGGTAGTTGAATGACCTTAGTCGCAAGCGGTTGGCGCAGGCACCTTAGAATTCCTGCTCCCTTCACCCTCGGTACTCCGGGGGAGAAGGGTTGGGGATGAGGGGGCCGGTCGGCGCTTGCAGCGAGCGCCTGAGGTTCACAATGCGGAAAACTAGCAGCGAGCGACGCGCTGATAGCGGCAAATTGCCCAAACTGTGCGAACAATCCAATTGCGCAAAGTACAATGGGTTAGGTACTTAGGGAAAAAAACAAGTGCCAACTGAAGGCAAAAAATTTGGTCGATTTACCTAAAGCCCTACGCTGCATTTACTTGTGCGACTAAGCTCGCACGAAAACAATGACCTAGATTTGAAAACGGTTGCTTAAGGACCAGAATGAGCCTACACGTCGTTCCTAAATGAGAATTTGGGACTCGACGATGTGAAGCAGGGAAGCTCGAACCAGATGTGACCTTACTGCGATAACGCCCTGGACGTTGGAATCACTAAATGATGAATTGCCTAATGCTACCGCCCCGTTGCCTGCTAACACCAACCGCGTGGCTGGCCTCTGTTTGCTTGCTCAGCACCCATACTGTGCAGGCCCAGGTGTGCTGCCCAACGTATTCGACTCAGTCGCAGACGATTCTTGAACCGCAGATTGAACAGCGCTTGCGCGTGGTCTACGACACCGAATATGTCGAAGAACAAGTCGTCACCAATCGGCTGGTCCCCAAGACGCGGATGGAAGTGCGCGAATACCAGGTCAGTAGGCCCGTGGTCGAAACGAGCACCGTGGAAGAGCGCTACACCGTGCTGCGACCTGTCACGCGGCGCGAGATGGTCGATCAGAGCTACGACGAGACGAGCTACGTCACCGAAACGGCGGAGCGAGAGGAAAGTTACACGACCTACCACCCAGTCACCGAGACTCAGTACCAGACGCAAAACTACGTCGTGCAGCGACCCGTGGTAGAAACCCAATATCAGACCCAGCAGTATACAACCTACCAGCCGGTCACTTCCTATCAAACGGCTGTCGTCGACCAGGGTCAGTACTACGTCCAGCAATACCAGCAGCCGGGCGACACGCGTTACGGCTTGCGTTTCGTACCTGGTGGTTATTCGGCCGATGCATACGGAGGAGCCGCGTTCCGCCGTGGCGGACTTGGCTGGGTCCCCTACACTTCCCAGGGCAGCTCGTTTGCACAGTTACAGTATCGCCCCAACCCAGTCCAGGTTGCGGTACCGCAAACGACTCTGATGCCTCAAGTACAGCAGCAACAAGTGCCAGTTCAAGTCACACGGATGGAAAGCGAAGTTGTTCAGCAGCAGGTTCCGTACAACGTGACGCGGATGGAGGCGACTCAACAAACGCGCAAAATCCCGTATACCGTTCAGCGACCTGTGACCCGTCGCGTCGAACGGCAGGTTCCAGTAGACCGAACTGAAATGGTTGAGCAGGAAATGATTCGTCCGAAGACCGTGCAACGTACGAGTTACAAACTGGAGACCATTACTAAAGAAGTACCCGTCCAGTTTTACGAAACCGAAGCCATTTCCACCACCGTGCGAGTGCCGCGTCGGGTGCCGCGATGGGAAGCCTACAACGTGACACGAATGGTGCCACGCACGGTTCAATCGCCAGTTGTTCTGAGTTACAGCGACCCATACTCGGTGCCGCTCAGCATGGGTCACAGCTCTTGGATGCCCGCGATCGGTTCAACCGTCGTCCCTTCGGCTGCGATCACTCCTACGCCTGCAGTCAGCGAAAAAACCACTTACGGGCCAAGTCGACCGGCTGAAAGTTCTGCTTCCGATGCGACGGACCCTACAGATTCTCCGATGCGATCACTTCGCAAAGTAGAGACCACTAGCCCCGAGGAAGTTAAGAACGATTCGAATCCCGCAGAACTCGATTTACCTGAACCGCAGGCACCCCAAGCGTAGGTAAGTACCGAGGCTGTCTATCGATGCGTTTGGAGACCGCTGGATGCTGTTCTGTTTAGCGGTTCAATGCGCTACACTCGTTTTTCGCCTGCTGTAGTAGCTAGATTGGGGCGACCAACTCTGGTAGGGACAACTGCCAATCGGGCGGGAGCCCAAGTAAGACGCGCTTCGCGGTTAAACAATTGCGTGACTGCCGGTAGGGGCTCGATCCAAAGTAAGAAGCGCTTCGCGGTTAAACAATTGCGGTTACTTTGTACGACCACCTAAGATTTGGCACGCTCAGCGTAAAAGCTGTGGACCGGTACGCTCCGAAGCGAACAGGAAAAGCAACAGACAAGCCGCTCTGGGGCTTGTCCCCGACGGCTGAAGCTTTAGAGTCTTATGCCGCTGACGCGGAGCCTAGGTTGCTATCCCTCCGCCCGCGGTGCGGGCGGAGGGATAGTAACCGTCGTGGCGAGCTCGGCGCTCGGCTTAGGACGCCAAAGCGGTGTCCGTCGGGGACAAGCCCCAAAGCGGACAGGAAATGCAAATAGCAATCAAGTTTAAGGGCAACCGAACATAGGCTGACAAGCAATTGATTTGCAAAATTCTGTGTAATACGAAAACAGCGTGAACAGTTACGTTTAATGTGTGGCTACAACGGGGGACTAGCGGTAACGAAAAATGTCCAGTGACTTGGGCCACTGGACACTTAGGAAGATTGGGCAGGTCTGCAACGATCAGAAGCCGCAAATTACTTAGCGGCTGTTTCTTTCGGCAGGATTACAGCGTCGATGACGTGGATCACCCCGTTTTTGCAAACGATGTCGGTCTTCACGACCTTCGCATTATCGACCTTCACGCCAGCGTCCGAAACAGCGATCTTTACCTTCTGGCCCTGGACAGTGGTGGCTTCATCCAGCTTGACGACGTCTGCAGCCATGACCTTGGCACCTACGACGTGGTAAGTCAAAATCGCGACTAGCTTGGCCTTGTTCTCTGGCTTAAGCAGAGTTTCGACGGTTCCCTTAGGAAGAGCCTCGAACGCGGCATTCGTGGGGGCGAAAACCGTGAACGGCCCCTTGCCACTTAGAGTTTCGGCCAGTCCTGCTGCTTTGACAGCGGCAACGAGTGTGCTGAAATCCTTGTTTCCGGCAGCGACTTCGACGATGGTCATCGTCTCCGTCTTCTTTGCATCTTCAGCGACTGCTGAACGCGAGCTGACCGAGGTCAAAGCAGCAACTAAAGCGATCGCGACTAAAATTCTCATCTTCAATTTCTCCTACGAGTCGATGTGTTCCGCTACTTTTCGCAGAGTACCAACCACTCGAATTTGTTGTGAAAGGGTTCCGTGAGTTTACATTTAACCAGAGAATTCACTGAGCCTGCCGGCAAAGACTAAAGCGAACTCTTGTTGGTGATATGATAGAGACGGGTCAAGGTCGAACCGTTCGAAAGAAATTTTTTTTCTTGGACTCAACCGACTTCTTATGGCCATCTGGTAGACTCACTTTTTCGCGATATTCGCGTAGAGGACTATTGGTTCGCGCTTTCACGCCCTTTTTGCGAGACCGTTCTGTTGCCGACGGCTTCTGAAAACAGTCAGATTGTGACCAAAACAACTGAGAAACCTGCGGTCACCGGCGCTCAAGATAGACCATGGCACATGCGAGCTTGGAGCGGAATCACGGTCCGCGGCCTGTGTAGCGTGTTGGCTCGGCACAGTTTTCGAGTTTCACTTCAGCGGCTGCCGATGGCGACGCTTTTGGGCCTGATGAGCGTGCTCAACTCGACGTTGGCCACCTTCCAGCGAATACGGTATGCATCCCGAATTGCGGGTACTGATTTGGTAGAGGCACCGATTTTTGTAGTCGGTCATTGGCGAGCCGGCACGACGCTGTTGCACGAGTTGCTCGTCTTGGACACTAGGTTTACTTTTCCAAACACATATGCATGCTTCAGCCCCAACCATTTTCTCGTTAGCGAAGGGTGGCTCAAACGATTGGTTGGCATCTTTCTGCCGCGTCAACGGCCCATGGATAACATGGCCATCGGTTGGGACTTGCCTCAGGAGGACGAATGGGCTTTGTGCAACATGGGTCTTCCGTCGCCCTATTTCAAGATCATGTTTCCTAATGAGACCATGGCAGATCGGGACTATCAGACTTTGATGGCGCTCACGCCGGCTGCTCGGCGGCATTGGCAGACGCAGTTTCACTGGTTTCTGAGGTGTTTGACAGTCCGGTCTCCCAAGCCCATCGTGCTCAAAACCCCCGTTCATACTTTCCGCATTAACGCACTGCTGGAGCTTTTTCCTCATGCAAAATTCATTCATATTACTCGCAATCCATTTGGAATGATTCCTTCTACTGTCCACACTTGGCGGAGGATGTATCGCTACCATGGATTGCAAGTGCCAAAGTTCGAACA
Source organism: Pirellulaceae bacterium (assembly GCA_041741955.1). Classification (GTDB taxonomy): domain Bacteria; phylum Planctomycetota; class Planctomycetia; order Pirellulales; family Pirellulaceae; genus Aureliella. Next base: position 31,636 of record JBGSJL010000307.1, read on the forward strand.
TTTAGAAGCCGATGTCTTGCAAACATTTACCGACATGTACGAAGCGTTCGAAGTCGATAAGCGAAACATTGCTGCAGAACAGTTTTGCCAAACCAGCTACGAGGCTCTATCTGAGAACCCGACCGAGGAGTTGGAAAAAATCTACGCCCACTTCAAACTAGCTGTTTCCCAGCATACCCGGGCAAGTTGGCGAGCCTATGCCGATCGGACGAATTCCTACCAAACCAATCGCTACCAACCCTTGCCGGAGCAGAAGGATCAGATCGTTCGCTCCTGTTCAGCCTACTTTGACAACTATGGCTACGATCGAGAAGGTGCGGAATGAAGCCTACCCACACGTCTGCAGGCAATTCCGTTTTGATTACGGGTTGTTCGACAGGCATTGGCTACCACTGCGCAATGGATTTTGCACAACAGGGATGGACGGTTTTTGCGGGAGTTCGGAGTGTTGCGGACGCTCAAAAAATTGCGCGAGGAGCTCAAGGCGATTTGCGTCCGATCCAATTGGATATCGCTGACCCAGCTTCAATCGCAGCCGCCACAGAATTGCTTCGCGATGCGGTAGGCGGCTTGGGACTCCGCGCGCTGGTCAACAATGCCGGCGTGTTGGTGGCCGGCCCCCTGGAGCTAATTTCGATGTCGCAGTTCAGGAGCCAATTCGAAGTCAACGTGTTTGGGACGCAGGCGATAACTCAAGCTGTTTTGCCGCTTCTAAAAGTCGCTCAGGCACCGCGCATTGCATTTATAGGTTCGATCAGCGGCAGAATCACGCCTCCCTTCTATGGTGCTTATGCTGCGTCCAAACATGCATTGGAATCGCTGGCCGACGCGTGGCGTATGGAACTGCGTCAACAGGCGATCCGGGTATCGATCATCGAACCGGATCGAGTTGCGACGCCTTTGTGGGATAAATCCAGTTCTGGGCTCAATGAACTTCGACAAACCGACTCGGGCAATCATCCGTCGCGAGAAACCACACAGCAATTGCGAAGTGCGCGCCGCCATGGTTTGGCCAATCGCCAGTCCGGTATGCCTACAGCCAAAGTAGTCGCAGCGGTGCGTCATGCGTTGACTGCTGCGCGGCCCAGGACGCACTATCCAGTCGGTCTGCGAACCCGCGCTGCCTTTTTGGCCCAAGCCATCCTACCCACGCACCTTATGGACATGGTGTTACGCAAAGCCATCGGACACTAAACCCAATGTTACGTCGCTTTTCCCTGTGCCCATCGTCCGTCTTTGCGCAGAGCCAAAACCTGGACTTAAACTTGAACTTTGTATAGGCAAAAAAATATGCAGCACGCACGCATATTAGGAATTCAAGGCTATCTGCCGGAGCGGGTTGAAACCAACGACGACTTGGCTCGACAGAACCCAAGCTGGGATATGCAGCGCATCGCAGGCAAAACGGGAATCCAGTCGCGTCACATAGCGGCCGCTGACGAGACCGCCGCTGACCTGGGGTTTTGCGCCGCTCAACGCTTGCTGGACCTGGCATTGGTGCCGCGCGGGGAGATCGATTATTTAATTGTCGGCAGCCAAACGCCAGATCATCTATTGCCTTCGGACGCTTGCATTTTGCAACACCGGCTGGGACTAGGGAAACATATTGGCGCATTTGACTATCGGCTAGGCTGTAGCGGCTATGTTTGCGGTTTGCAATTGGCCAAGTCGCTGGTCGAGACGTCCGCCGCCCGCAACGTGCTGCTGATAACTGCCGACACGTATTCTAAGTTGATCCATCCACAGGATCGCACGGTAAGGGCTCTGTTTGGCGACGGAGCGGCTGCGACGCTCGTGGGCACCAGTGAGCTGGGCACATCGGACTCGATTGGCCCATTTGTCTCAGGCACAGACGGCTCGATGGCAACGTGCCTGACGGTTCCCAGCGGGGGCTTTCGCTTGCCGCGTACCGCACTGACCAGCGCGGAGTTGGTCGACGCAACAGGCAGCGTACGCTCTAGCGATCACTTGTTCATGGACGGTCAAGCCATCTTTTCGTTCGCCCTCAATACGATCCCGAAAGCCATAGCGCAGTTGCTGGAAAAGTCCCAGACAAAATGCGACGAGATCGATTGGTGGGTCTTCCATCAGGCCAATCGTTTCATGCTTGAAAATCTGGCGATCTGCTGCTGCCTACCTGCCGCCAAGATGGTTTACGCTCTAGAAACCGTCGGCAATACTGTTTCTGCATCAATCCCTTTGGCGGTCGAGGACTACATGCAGCGGGGGCACATCAAAACCGGCCAACGCTTGGTACTGATTGGTTTTGGTGTTGGACTCTCTTGGAACGCTTGTCAAATCGTGGTTTAGTGCCGCAGCGTGGTACAAGGGTCGCAATATCAGAAGTTGGGTTCGTCAGAAGAATTAGGACCGAGCGACAATTATTCTTCGCCTGATCCTGAGTGGGTAGTCAAACGATTCAAGATTCAAGTTTGATAGGTTTTAAAAGACATGGCGGGGCAAAAAGAATGGCTTGGGGAAAAAATCATTTGATATTCAAAAACTAAACCTCGGTAAAACATACGTCCTAACGAGGCCAAGCGAGACATGCTTCTCGCCCTGACCCAGCTATCCCGAGGCAGGCCAGCTCCTCAGCAGAGTCTACCTCAGCAAAGTCTACCTCCGTTTCGCTGGGCAGATGAAGAGTAGCCGAGCCAACGCGGCTGAGAAAACGAAACGGATACTCAACATTCTTTTCGCCCTGACATGCCTCCGAAAACCCAGTGCCTCCGAAAACCCAGTGCCCGGAGTTGTTACCCAAAAATTCTTCGGAAGAGCCGAAAGTTGAAAACAATGTTGACGGGTCCGCACAGGCTACGTTTTTTTGAGCCCGGTAAACTGATTAGAATCGCCAGAACTTAACAAAAGTGCTGAGTTTTGCGGAAATGTCCGAGCGTATTCTGCCTTATGAGGCTTTTACTAGGGGCGCAACTGTTCTAGGCTATAGGCGGATGTTTTGGGCTAAGCGTAGCAGCCTACATTCGGGAACGGCAGTTTGGGGCGGCAAATATGGTAACAATTCTCAGCTCTACTGCGCCGCGGAGTGCGCTCGAATTGACATTGCGGAGGATCTGGGAACCCCTGTTGAAAATTGCACCTATCGGTATTCACGATGATTTCTTTAAACTCGGTGGCGACTCTATTTCTGCCATGAGTCTACTGGCTTTGGTTGCGCAAGAAACCGGCTACATGTTGCCTGCCGGTGGCCTGTTGCAAGCCCCCACAATCGCACAACTCGCTGCTATTTTGACAACCGACGTCGAACCTGGCTCGTGGTCGCCCATGGTTCCCATTCAGCGTGCAGGCAACCGCACACCACTATTTTGCATCCATCCTGGTGGCGGCAATGTATTGTGCTACTTGAGGTTGTCGCAGTACTTGGGTTCCGATCAGCCCTTCTACGCGCTGCAGGCGCCCGGCGTCGACGGCAACCGGGAGCCCCTTAATACAATCCAGGAGATGGCCAGCGAGTATATCGAAGCGATACGCGAAATCCAGCCGCACGGACCCTATGCAATAGCAGGTTGGTCTGCGGGCGGGGTTGTCGCTTACGAGATCGCGCAACAATTGCAGGCTGCGGGCCAAACTATTGCCCACTTGGGCATCATCGATAGCGGCGTACTGTATACGATGGGCGTACTGCGGGCTGTATGTCCCCAAGATCAACCCGGCGCGTTCGAAGTTATGGGCCGCACGCCTTCGCAGCAAATTAAAGTCTTCCGCGTGCGCAGTGCGTCGGCCAAATTGATCCCAGACGAAGCCGATGAGACGATGGCGATTCGCATTATGCAACTCTTCCAAAGCAATGTTGAAGCGGTCGTTCGCTATCGTCCGCAGCCCTATGCAGGCCGAGTCGATTTGTACCAAGCCGAGGAACTGATGGTTCCCGCGCGACGCCAACCGCACACCGAATGGAGCGGATTGTGCCCACAATTGCACCTCCATCATGTGCCCGGCAATCACCTCACCATGATCCACGAACCGCATGTCCAAGTCCTGGCCGATCGAATTGCCGAAGTCTTAGATTCAATACCGTTGGGTTTTTCAGCCTAGCAGCCACACTCGGTAGACATTGCAGATTATTTTTGGTTCCAGATCGTTAGGAACGGCAACAAGCAATGGACAAGGCGATGAGTTGGCCCATTTGGACAGATCGCCTGATCAATCGTCTAAAGTGGCCCGCCGCTATTCTGGCCATGACTGTTACGCCGCTGCTTGCCTGGGGCATGTGGCTGCTGCTGGTGCGGTCGATCACCAACCCGCTGCCGTTGGTGCCGTTCTTCGCCGGCGGTGTAAGCTTCGTTATCCTATGGCGTCGCTGGCTTGGCCGGAGCCGGCTTGGTCGCTTCGCCGTCACTCTCGAGCATGAGGCGACTCACGCCCTATTTGCGCTGCTGACTGGACATCGGATTGTTGGCTTTCGCGCCACGGCCGAGCAGGGAGGACAAGTGCGCTTTACGGAGAGCGGCAATTGGTTGATCGTCGCTGCTCCATACTTCTTTCCGACGTCGGCTCTGCTGCTCTTTCTCATCGCCTACGTGCTGCCGTTCCAGGGACTATTACCTTGGCAGAGCTTCCTACTGGGGGTCGCGCTGGGCTATCACATCGTCAGCACGATTCGCGAAACGCACAAGGACCAAACAGATATCCAGCAGTTAGGAACAGCGTTCTGCTGGTCATTTCTGCCAGCCGCCAACTTGGCCGTAATCGGTCTGCTCATCTCCTTCGCACACGGTGGATCGGTCGGTATGCGAATTTGGATCCACGATACCCTAGGGCCTGCCAGCCTGCTCCTAGAGTGGGCGAGAAACCAGCTCACGCTGCTTTCGCTAGGAAATCAATAGTCGTTGGGCACCTACTCGATCGGTTGTGGCTCAGCTGAGTCTAATGGCTCAGCTGGGTCAACCGGGATTACTGGTCCTGAAGGAGCATCTTGGGACTCTAAATTGGGATCGACAGCTTCGGTCGCTTCGGCCTTTTCCACTTTGGGAGTCAACACAATTCGATTGTCTTTAATGACCAGGCTCTCGAACTTACGCAATTTCTTGGCCATGTTGGGATCTTTGTACATATCCTTAGCCAAATTCTGCTTGCGGATTTCGACCATGACTTCTTCGGGAACGGGCGTGCCGTTCACTTCGGCACTCTCGAGAGTCACGATGAGTACACCATCTTCCAACGACGCATCGGCAGAGACGCTGCCATTGAAGAAGCGTCCCTTCGCTCCCGGCAGGAAGTCTGTAGGAATGCTCACGTCGGCCTGAATCAAGCCATCCTCGATGGTGACAAACACTTTGCCACGCAGCTTCTCCTCCTTGCCAATTAGCGCGTTGAGATCGTCGGCAGTAAGAATAAGCTGTTCGGGCGTTTCGCCCTTGTCTACTTTTTCCTGGAATCCCTCGACGCGACGTTCCAGAGCTTTGAGCTCGTCTGGGCTGACTTCTACAACCGGCAATTGCCGCGGCTGGTCGGATGTGTATTGAGCCACTTGCTGCTTGTAGAGCCAAAACGAACCCACTCCGACCGCGACCAGTCCGCCCACCATCAGCAGCACGGCACTCAGGCAGCCACCGATTAGGCACCCCCAAGGAAATGGTTTCGACACAGCTAGGTGGGGTTGAGGATCTAAGCCCCTTTCTGCCGGACCAAGACCAACAACGCGCGCATCAACTATGTCCGGATCGGATCGACCTTCGCTCACGTGGCGGTTCCTTGGCGAGTAGTTGCGAGATTGTCCTGGCATTATACCCAATTGGCCAAGTCTCGCTCACCACGCCGACCTGAAACTCAAACCTAAACTTGAACTCGAACTTAAACCTGAACTCGAACCTAAACTTAAACTTGAAACCCGAAACCTGAACTGAGAGTTTAAGTTTTAGTTCGAGTTAAAGTTCAAGTTTGAGAGCACTTTACAGTTACCAACGCACTCCAAATTGAATGCCCCGTCCACCGAAGCTGCTACCATATTGACTACCATAGTTGCGCGAGCCGTAGTGCGGCGAATGATGGCTGGGATGGTTATGAATCGTATCGAAGTGGGTGGTGGTGTGGGGAACTAAATCAATGTGGTTTCCATGTCGGACAGGATCTAGGTGCGTGGTGGTATGCGGCACTTGGTAGTGACTCGGAAACCCTGGATAGTAGGCAGATCTCGGCACGGCGTCAAAGTGAGTCGTCGTGTGAGGTACCCAATCGATATGCCCGCGATGACGGACTGCGTCCACATGCGTCGTCGCATGAGGAACCGCTTGCAGATGCGAGCCCCCGAGATATCCACTGCCATACGTCCCCGCATTAAAGTGCCCGCCACCAACATGCCCGCCACCAACATGCCCGCCACCGCCATGCCCGCCAAAGTGTTGGGCGGAAGCCGAGCTTACGGAACCGGTTGTAAAAACTGTAGCCGCAGCCATCGCAATTAGCCACGAGATTTTCGACTTCAACACTTTATTCTCCCTATTTCCGCTTCGGTTTCTGAGGAGCCTGAACGGAGACTTCCGTCCACTGGCTAAATCTCCCAGCGAGAGCAAGTGGACGGAGGGGACATAAAATACTTCGAAAATCTAAAAACTGTTCACCTTGTCGGTATTGGCAGTTTCGATTTCAGCCAATCTTGGCCGGAAAACTTAAGTCGCTGGCTGTTTTTCTGAAGTTGAGCATTCATCTTGTCGGCCAGTTTCGAATTCATGTCTTCGAGTTTCTCATCGACGACACCACGCATGCTGTTGCCCAGCACTTTCGCCATTTCACCGCCAATTTGGCTAATGCGGCGCACTCGATAGTGCGTCAGCTCAATGTGAGCGCGATCGATGTGTGGCTTGATCGCCACATCCGGTGGCAGTTTAAGTACATTCATTTGAAATTGAACCGTACCTTCGATGGTCAGCCGACACGCAGCGTCGGCGTTGGCGCTCAGGCTAATGATCTGCACGTCGCGCGCCCATTGGCTGAGTCGACCAAAAATATCCAGCGGACAGTCGACGCTCACAGCAAACGCGACGCGACTGTCTGGCAGAATCTCTAGGCGATTGAAAGCAACATGCAGATTTTTTTCCGGCTCGACGATTGCGATGGAATAGCGCGTCCATGTGCCCGCATTGACAAGCTTGGTTCTGCGCTTAGTTTCGAGATGGCCATCTTCGCGCCATAGCTTGACGCCGTCCCAGACTTCTTTCTGTTGACCCCACTTGCGATCATCTTCGTAGCTCGGCGGAAGAGTTTCGCGAATCATAGCCGTCAACCAAGCCACTAGTTCTGGCGTTGCAATACTGCTGCCTGCCGCAGTGGCAGGCGCGTTCGACGGGGTAGGTAGCCGCGTCGGGACTTGCCGATACTCTGGGGCCAGGTTATCGATGGCGAACACTGTCGCTGCCGAGCCAGCCGCCGACGTAAGGTCGGTTTGCGCACAGACGAGCGACGTGTTCATTTGGGCGATCACGACGACCATAAAACCGCGCAGCCAGACACTTTGCATGTTCCATCTCCCTATTCGTAGTGAAGGGCATTGGCAAGCTGTAGTCGAGCTGCACGCTCGGCGGGCAGCAGCGATGAAACCATTACAACCACCATTCCAATTGCCAAGCAACCAAATACGACACCCGGACGGAATTGGAAAACAATGTCATGCCCCAATACGACCGACGCCGACAGTCCGATCGCGTAAGCGATGAACACACCCGCTACGGCCCCAGGCACTAGCCCCAGCACGCCCAGCAAAGTAGCCTGGGCAAAAATCATCCGGCGAACTTGGCCACGCGTCATCGCCACAGTGCGCAGCAAACCGATTTCGCGAGTTTGCTCCAGGATGTTCATGGTGAGTGTATTGACGAGCCCCATCGTGGCGATCACACAACCCAGCGCCAATAGCATCCACAAACTGCCAATGACTCCATTGATCATCTTGTCGATGTACTCGACCAGCTCGGCATACGATTGCAGCAGCAGACCGTTGGTTTGACAGTAGGTTTGCAACTGCCGCTCCACCTGCTCGAACTTGTCCGTCTGAGCGTGGATTACATAAGCGTCCACACCCGTCACCCCTAGTTGCTGACTGGCCACGTCGCGGGTCAGATAGACGGTCAGGCCGCCACCAATATAGTCGTTTGCAATGGCAACAATCTCCAGTTGTACGGTCCCATCCGCCGACTCAATAGGGATCTGTCCGCCGATCGTCAATCCCAATCGCTGTGCCAGGACGCTGCCAACAACAACTTTGCCCGACCGCAGCCCCTGGACGGCTGCCTCTCCATTGCCCTCCACGAAATCGAAAAACTCACTCGGGTCCCCCAGAAAATCTCGCACGACAAGGAGTATCGAATTTTCCCCCGACTGCGCGTTGACGAAACGCATCGGGTCGATCGACTCGATGCCCTCGATTTCGGCCAAATCTTTACCTGTGTTTTCAGGCAAATCGGCCGCAGAGCCCGTTGCCAAATCGGGCATACTCGCCCGCACAAAAAAGTCGCCTACAATTGAGCGGGTGTACCAATCGGTTACGTTATCGACGTTATCTAAAATATTTCCTGCCATACCAGCGCTCGTACTCATGGCGACAAAAAGTACGCCAATCGTCAAAGTGGATCGGCCCACGTGGCGTGTCAGTTGTTTGTGAGCTAGACGAGCTTCGACTCCCAGCCACTTGCCCAGCAGCGCTGCCAAGTAACCGCTGAACAATTCGAGCATGGCAGGAATTAGCAGCACGCAACCCAGCAGCACGCAGACGATCGCGACCACATCCGCGCCTAGTGGAAGAAGATTATTGACGGCTGCCAGCAAGCTAATAAGGCCAAGCGGCACCAGGATAAATCCAAGCGGCGTGGCGCGACGAATGACTTCGTCGTTGTGCTGCACCTCCATCGCGCGCATGGCCTCGAGCGGTTCTACTTGACTTGCCCGCCGGGCTGGCAGGAGTGCACCCAGGACCGAGACGGCGATACCCACCAGCACCGCGACGACAAACGGCCAAACAGTCAATTGAGTATTGGGCAATTGCACGCGCAGGATCTGTTCGGTCATGAGGTTCAAGTAATCGGCACCCCAAATCCCCAGAAAGCAACCTGCAATCGACGCGATCGAGCTGATCCACAGTGCCTCTCTCAGAATCATCCACAGCACCTGTCTCCGCGTCGCACCAATCGCCCGCAGTATCCCGAGCTGTCGACGACGCTCGCCAACTGCCATTTGAAATGTGTTGTAGATGATAAAAATCGAAATCAGGACTGCAAAGGCTATCGCCATATGCAAACCATTTTCGGTAGCGAACAAAGTTTCCTTGGCCATGTCGCTAGAAGTTCTAGGCCGCCGCAGCGTGACACCCACAGGCAAGTGTTCCGCAATCCGCTGCTTGACTTGGTCGACATCCGCCTCGGGCGCAACAACAAGTTGAATTTGATCAATGTTCTTGCCAGCCTTAAAAATAGTCTGTGCGGCTGGCAAAACTAGATAGGCGGAGCTGCCCAGCGCGACCGATGTGCCACCTGGTCGTACCAGGCCCACCACCTTGAACTCCTGGATACCGCCGCGCGCCAGGATTTTTACGCGCGCAGCGAGCGCGATCCCAAGCGACTTGGAAAAACTTAGATCGAGTAGAATCTCTTCGTAATTTTCGACCGTAGGCAATCGACCTTCGACCAACTCGTAATCGCGCACCGCTTGGTCAACCCTGGGATCGATACCGAAAACCTGCAGACGAGCCCGTTGTTCGCCTGCAAAAAGAACGCCGATACGATTCAAGAGCGGTGCGGCAGTTTCCACGCCTTCGGTATTCCGAACTACGGAGACCAAATCGTAAGAAAAACCGCTAGAGGCGTCGGCGATCATTTCCAAATCGGCTTTGCCAGAGACTGCTTTGAGCATCTGACGCTGGGCGGATCGCGAGGTGGCCGTGGCCAACAACACGGCCACGACTGCTCCCACACCGATGGCGATGCTTAAGAACGTCAACAAAACTCGGCCGGGCCGAGCTGCGGCTTCCCGCAAACTGAACTTGGCAAGCGGCATGTTATTCTTCTTTGATACCTAGTAGCTCGCTGGCCAGCAGCACTTCCGACGGCGGACCATCCTGCTCGATGATGCCGTCGCGCAGCAGGATAACGCGGCGCGCGATCCTGGCCACACTCGCATCATGCGTCACCATGACGATGGTCTGCCCCTGCTGCACCAATTGTTCTAGCAACGAAGATACGCGTTGCGATTGGCGTGAATCGAGATTTCCGGTCGGTTCATCGGCCAGCAAGATTGCCGGATCGATGGCCAGCGCGCGTGCGATCGCAACTCGCTGCTGTTCACCTCCCGACAGTGCCGACGGGAGATGACTGGAGCGGTGACCCATTTCGACTCGTTCCAGAGCGCGACTGGCCTTTTCTTTGACAACCGCTGCATTTCTGCCATCGAGCTCCAATGGCAGACGGACATTTTCTTCGGCGGACAGATTGGGCAGTAGATTGAACGACTGAAAAATAAACCCCAGGCGTCGCCGACGTAGAATGGTCCGGTCGTCTTCGCTCATTTTGGCTAGGTCCACGCCTTCGAGCAGTATACGGCCCTTTGTCGGAGTTTCAACACCACCCAGAATCGTTAGTAAAGTACTCTTACCCGAGCCCGACGGTCCCATGATTGCGACGAACTCGCCAGCCTCGATTCGAGTCGAAACTCCGCGCAGGGCAGCCACCTGTCCTTCCCCAGAGCCGTAGCTCTTGTGAACGTCGCAAACTTCCAAAATTGTCATTCAGTCCGCCGCTCTGTAAGAGTTTTTCCCAATTGCGGCAGACAGTATAACATTCGCCATCCCCAGGCATATTGATGGTTTCAAAGTGGCTCCGTGGTCCCCACCGAGAATTGAGATGATCAGGCCTAGCTGTATTGTTTCTCGCGGAGCGATTGACATTGCTGTGGCGTTAAGAATCGCGTTTTCTGATCGCGGAGAATCATGTAAAGTCGCGCGGTCTCTTCCAGCTCTTCGATCGCGTTGACTGCGGCATCCAAACTCTTGCCCGCCACGACTGGACCATGATTGGCTAGCAGCAAGCTATGGGACTTAGTCGCTAAGCGCTCGACGGCTTCCGCCAGGTTCGTGTCGCCTGGCGGATAGTAGTCTACTAATGGCAATTTCCCAACCCGCATGACGTAGTAGGCGGTAATGGGCGGCAGCGCGTCGTCGGGGTCAATTTCTGCCAAGCATGATACGGCCACCGACCATGTCGAATGCAAGTGTACGACCGATGCCTCGCCTGAGCGGCTGCGGTACATACTCAAATGTAAAAAAGTCTCCTTGGAAGGCTTGTTGCCCGATAGATGGTTGCCCAGCCAATCGACCTTGGCAATGGCATCCGGATCTAGCGCACCGAGCGACGAGTTGGTAGGTGTAATCAAGATGCCATCGGGCAGCTTGACACTAATGTTTCCAGAACTGCCACTGGTGTAGCGACGCTCGAAGAGAGATTTTCCCTGCCGAACAATCTGCTCCCGCAGCTCGCGCTCGCTCATAGGCTACCTATCCTTCACCTAAAATGGCCATAATTCGCATATTCATGAGATTACTAGCTTGGGATTGTTAAGTTGCGGATCAAAGTGGAGCTGAGCCGGTGCTGTTTCCCGTCCAAGCCGGTTATGATTATAGGCGGCTAGCATACATGATTGTGGCACGCGGGTCCGCAACGCTGACGATAATAAGTATCAATAAAACCCTGATTTTAAACGAGAATTCTCATGCAATTGGATCCGACACGAATTGTCATGCAATTGGATCCGACACGCTGGGTAATGTCGCTGGCCGGATTTGCATTCGACTGGATGCTGACACGCGAATGGAAGAGAATCCTATTCTGCACAGCTCCCGTATTTTTGATGGGAGGCGTCGCATTGGCTGTATCCACCGGTCGGGGTCTGGATCGCGCGCGTTTGGCGCAGTGGTATATCGAATTGGGGGACCAGGAGATCACGGACTGGGAGCAAAACTGGGCTCCTGTGGCAGGCGAAGCGGCGCAGAGCGTGGAGCTCACGAGTTCGCCTGCCTCTACCGCCAGTGATTCTCAGACTTCCAATGTCGACGAGCCGGTCGATGCAGACAAAACCGCTGGCGCAGCAGCAAATGGCGGAACGGAAGAGGAAAACGTATCACAGGTTTCTCGGTTTGCCGAAGTATTATTTCGCCGAGTTCAAATGTTGGTTCCAAGTGATCGTAGCCAATTTGTGATCGCGGCCACGCTGGCCCAGCAAGGAGCTTTGGAGCAGTCCAAAGAGATGCTGCGTCGCGTCGCGCCGGATTCCCGGCAGGGCTATGTGCCCGCCCACGCGCTCCTCGCTCAACTCCTACTGATAGAAATGCAGCAAACCAATAACGCGGATCCGGCCATTAGAGATTTGCTCAAGCACCATATCGCGCAGTGCAAGGATTGGGATCGCGTGCCGCAGTCTCTACTGCGTGCGGGCAGCGACCTCAACATGCTCGATGGCAATCAAACCGAAGCGCTGATATTGTTGGCGCGCTCGGCCGAACACAATCCAGAAGACAACTTCGTGCTAGCGATGCGAGCAAAAGAGACCAACAACGAACGCGTTTTCCAGCAGTCTTGGCCCAAGGCGGCCGAGCATCTCAATGAGCAGCTACGGCAGACCCCCACCGATTCTGATTTGCGACTGCGCTTGGCGCAGACCTATGCTGTGGCCGGTAAACTTGACGAAGCGGAAAAAGTATTGCGCGAAGCGACGGATGCCAGTACCAATGCCGAGATCAAGCGCGGACATTCGCGGCTATACATGATTCGCTACGAGCAATCTAAAAAAGTCGTCAACGGTCGTATCTCCGTCAACTTGGAATTCTTGGATGTGGCTATGCGGATCGATCCAACAAACCCTTTGATAGCCGAGGAAGTTGCCAAGTTGGTACGGCTCCAGGGGCCGCGACCCAGCGAGGAACTCATCGAACATTTGCAAGCCAGTTTGGTGACCGGTTCGGCAACTGCAGTCACGCATGCTGCTTTGGCCGAGCTGCGATTGGCACGGCAGGAGTTCGAACTGGCTCTTCCCCACCTCGAACAAGTCGTCAATCGCATGCCAAACGCCCCCGACTCGCTGAACAACTTGGCCTATGTTCTTGCAGACCGTTACCCCACCCGTCGCGAGGAAGCGTTGGGATATGCCACGCGAGCGATCGCTGCATCTGCGGCCGAACCGAATCCCGACTTTTACGATACCTTGGGCTTTGTGCTTTTAAAACTTGACCGCGACAAAGAGGCGGTGACAGCCATCGAGACGGCCATCCAGTTGGCGCCACGCCGCGTTGACTTTCACGAGCGGGTGGCTGTGGTCTATCAGAAGTTAAATGATCCAACGATGTCATCGCTGCACCTCAAGCGCGTCGAGGTATTGAGGCAGGAGGAGCTACAGCGCATCGAAGCGGAGCGATTGCAGGCCGAGCGCCTCGCCGCCGAAAAACTGGCCGCCCAACAGCTAGAAGCCGAGCGGCTCGCTAAGGAACAGCTCGAAGCCGCGGGACGACTGGCTAATCAAGCCGACGCGGCTGCAGCGGCTGAAATTGCCCAGTGGGTTAGCGACATGGCGGACGCAGTCACATACCCCGTGTTGGCACAACCCATCGATGGTCCTGCGACGACGAGTGTACGCTTCGAGATATTAGGAAATCCATAACAGTGCAATCACTTTTGGAATCCGCGTGTGAGGCGGCGCGTGTGGGCGGAAAAATCTTGCGCGAACAGATGGGCAAAGCGGCGGTCCGCGAGAAAGCACCGTCGGACCTGGTAACGGATGCCGACTTGGCTTCGCAACATGCCATCGAGCAACTGCTGAAAGGTCGCTATCCACAGCATGCCTTTTTAGGTGAGGAATCTACCCAGGAAGAGCGGGAGCTAGCCACATCGAGTGGCAAACCCATGTGGATCGTCGACCCCTTGGATGGAACCGCCAATTTTGTACACCGACTACTCAGTTTCTCCGTGTCGATTGCATTGATCGAAGGCGATCAACCGCTGGTCGGTGTGGTCTATGACCCGATACTCGACGTCATGTATGCGGCCGACAGCTCGGGGGTGGTGCTGAAGAATGGCAAGCCAATTCGGGTCAGCGGCTGCCAACGACTCGACAAAGCCATGGTCTGTTGTAGCTTTAGACCCAACGTGTCGCGTCGCGACCCCGAAGTCGATCAGTTTCTAAATGTGCTTGAACAGAGTCAGTCGCTGCGTCGATTGGGTTCAGCCGCGCTGAACCTGTGTTATGTCGCCGAGGGCTGCCTGGACGCTTACTGGGCGACATCGATTAAGACATGGGACATTGCAGCCGGCTATCTGATCGCCAAATTGGCAGGGGCCTCGTTTTCGCAGATCGATCGCAGCGAGTTCGATCTATGGAATCCGAGTTTTGTGGCCTCCGGCAGCCCCGCCCTACAGGCTTCGATGCTGGACTGCCTCAACGGCACACCCGGCGCCACGCAGTAAGCCACGGTGCCTAATTGGAGTCGCTCACTGGCCGACGGACGACCTTGGGCCTGCTAAGTCGATGGTGGTCTTCGTTTTGGGTTAGGAAACCCCAATTCAGTGGCTGGTCTTGATCGTATTGTTTGCTGAGCGTGCCCGCAATCATAGCCTTGGCCATTTCGAAACCTAGATAAAACGCGTGCTCGCGATTGATCGAGTCCCCTACGGGACTCTCCAGTAGCAACTCCATCGCCTTGAAAGGATCCCTGTCGGCCACGTGTACATTCGCGGATACCGCGTGAACCTGTCCGCCGCTTTGAAACAAACGGATATTCTTGTCGCGGACATCGCGAGCCAAACCTTCCATTACTTCCTCGGTCGCTTCGTGGACGCGAAGATCGCGCAAGAGCACGAGATTAGAATCGAGATGCTTGGGAGGAATGCGGTGCGTGCAGGCGTAGTGCAGCAAACGCCGCGCCAAATCGCATTCGCGAACGCTAGATCGCGCCCAATTGATAACTTGTGTGGTCAAGATCGAATTGATATTCAGCTCCTGGCAGATGCCGAGCAGCAGGACATTGATGCCGGCGGAATCGCTGTCGGTCAACTCGGTGATGTTTCCAATTCCCATCATCATGCGCGCGTCGGGAAAGTCGCGGCGACACTGCACGTAGCGCATCAGGCTGCTTGTAAATCCGCAGCCCAGCGGCTCGAGGATTGGATCCAAGCGGAATGGAACGCCGCGCTGCGCCAAAAAATCGATACTCTCGTCAAATATTTTTTTGTCGTCTGGAGAGTCCGGAATCACGACCACTTCGGTACCCCAGTCGGCGGCGGCATGTCGATTGGAGCTATTGACGGACAACACCAGCGACGCACCCGCTCGACACGCAGCGGCCACTTCCCAACCGTCAAACGAATCGATCGACACTCTCAAATTTTGGTCGACAAGCGACTTGACTCCATCCGCAACCGACGACCAGCGATGTCCTGGCGAGCAGCCCAAGTCGATCACATCGGCACCGTCTCGGTTGAGCTGTAAGGCGGCGGCCAACAGCGCAGCTGGGGACAGTCGATCCGCATGATTGATCTCTGCAATAATCTCCGTCGAGTACTGACCGTAGTCCGCGTCGCGATCATGTTTGGACCCGAAAAACATTGGTAGATCGCGAATATCACGCGGTCCACAAACCAAGTTCTCGCCGAAGGTTTGCTGCAGAATTGCGAGATCGTTTTGCATGTGTCCGGGCAGGACCACACGCGTGGCCTGCGCGGGAATTTCCAAATGCCGCGCGAGCCATTTGGGCGTCATCAAAGCGGCCACAGTAATCGGCAAGACACTGATCGAATATTCAAAATCAAACTCTGCTGCCGTACTTGCAACAACGCTTCGCACCGCGCGCTCTGCCAATCGACCGGTGACAAAGTGAATGTGCTGTCCACCATGTTCCATACTTGTCATCCAATATTGTTTTCGCGCTAGTGCATTCGATTCGATTCGCCACATCGTCGACACAAAGCAAGATACGAAGTAGCAAAAAAATTTCTGAAACGACTTGACCAGAACGGTAGGTTCACTACAAAGATCATTAACGAGGAGCTCTCTGGGAACAATCGTCGTCCTTATTGTTCTCGTGGCCGGAGCTCCTCGTTTTTTTACGCACTCATTTTTTGCCTCTGCGTGTATGTTCACCGTATATGTTCACCGTATGTGTTCATATTGAGGCGATTTGAAAATTGCAATTCAATGCGAGACTCCTCGATTGCTCATCAGCCGGATTCTAATTCACTCGCGGCGGATTCGCCAATCGAGTTAGCCCCAATCGAGATAGTTTACGAAGAGTCGCACTTTCTGTTGGTCAACAAACCGGCTGGCCTGTTTTGCCAAGCCGCCGCAGAAATAGACAGTCTCGAAAAGAAACTTGCCTTGCAGCTCAAGGTTCGCGATTGTCATCCGGGGGATCCGTTCGTGGGTTTGCCACATCGCTTGGATCGGGGCACATCGGGTATCCTGTTGATCGCGCGCAACCAGCGTGCACTTAAGCGATTTGGTGAGCAGTTCCAGAGCCGCAAGGTGCGAAAGTGGTATTGGGTTGTGGTCGAAGGTGCCGCGCGTGAGGGTGAACAGCGTTGGGAGGACTTTGTTCGAAAAATCCCCGATCGTCCGCAAGCCGAAATCGTTGGCGCCGATGCGGCTGGTGCCAAGCTAGCACTGGCCACGGCTCGCTGCCTGCACCGTCAAGATGGGCTGAGTCTGCTATGGGTGCAGATCGAAACCGGACGTATGCATCAGATCCGTATTCAAGCCGCCTCGCGCGGACTGCCCGTACTTGGCGACGCCGCCTATGGTGCCAAGCTGCCCTTTCTAAATCCATTCTTGGCTACTACTTCCCATGACCACCCGCCTGTCGCATTGCATGCATTTAGCATCGAGTTTCGGCACCCCCAATCTGCCAAGGTAATGCGCTTTAATGCGCCCGTTGCCCGTCACTGGCAAACACTGCCTCCGGAACTCGTTCAGGTTTGCTCTGCAGACCCACTGCACTAGCTGGACAGCGCCGATTTGCCCAATCTCTCTTAGAGTGGAAAAGTCGCTCTGGCGGTGAGCAACGGGGGCTGCAAGAATCTGAGACTGATATCAATTCCGAATTGAATGGAGTCAACGTCTCATGGCCTATCGTGAAGAACGCAAGTCGACGGAGCGTCCAAGCGGACGAAAGCGGAGAGGCAAATTTCGATACCTACTGGGGTTATTGTGCGTTGGCGTCGTGCTCCTAGTCGCCTTCCTGCCGACGATGGTGGCTCGCCGCTCTGTTATTGTGCCACTGATCGATCGATTTGCCGGAATCGCACCTTTGAAAGTCGACTTGGAGACGGTTCGGGCTGGCTGGTTCAAGCCTGTGGAAGCTACCGGCATTCAATTGCTGGATGGTGAAGGACGTTTGTTAGCGAAGATTGGGAGCATACACACCGAAAAGGGAGTGTGGGGTTGGATTCGCAACAGCTCCGACTTGGGGATACTCCGCATCAGCCAAGTGGAAGCCGCCGTTGCGGCCAGCGGGGGTACAACTAACATCGAACAAGCTCTTCAACCACTGATGGTCCGACTGGCGTCGACCCAAGACGCATCGCAGGAAATATCTTCTTCGAGCACGCCGACGGGTACGATCGAAATTACAGATTCGAAATTTTTGCTTATGGAGCCCGGACGTGCCGAGCAATGGGAGCTGACGGTACCCAAGCTGACTGTCACCCTGCCCAGCGCTTCGCAAGTCATTGGTCCGATCGATTTGCAAGCGACGCTGGCCGACGCCTCAGGCACGGTGACGGACAGCTTAGGTACGATCGCAGCCAATGTTCAACAGCCCGAGGGCAGTTCGGCATTCGAAGTGCGCGCGAAGTTGGAGCGCATCCCAGTGGACTTTTGGCATGTGGTGCGTGCTAGGTTGCCGGAAATTCCAGTCGAAGAGCTCAGCGGTCGAGTGACCGGAATTCTGTCAGGAACCATTGTCGACGCGGAGCGCTGGAGCTTCGACATACAGCAGATTGAGTCGCGAGATTTACAAGTTGTTGCACCGGAGTTGGTAGGAGCCCAGCCGCTGCGGCTGAAGTTGATTGCCGCATCGGGCCGAGCCGCTTTGGCGGACGCCATGTTGAAAGTAGAGCAGGCCAATTTGAACTGCGACTTCGCCCAGGCCCAAGCTTCGGCGGCAATTCCATGGCCGATCGTGGTGCCAACGGCCACCGATCCGTTCCTGCAAGGCGCGGTTCTATCTGCGCAAGGTGCTGTCGACTTGCCCAAGTTAGTCAAAGCGGCCCAGTCGCTGATTCCGCTTCGCGAAAATACGCAGTTAATGGCGGGGCAGGCTCAATTTGCGATCTCACAACAACTGGGCGCGCAGTTGGCACCGACCAGCCGCGCCAAGTTGGAATTGACGGGGCTTCAAGCCATGGCAGCGGGACAAAACATTAGCTGGAATGACCCACTGTCTATGGAATTGGCGGCTGAGCGCGGGACCTCAGGACTGCAAATTGCTGCCAAGGCATCTGCCGAGTTCTGTAATCTACAAGGCGGCGGAACGATTGAAGCGGGTACCTTAGCGGGGAGTGTCAATTTGGATTTATTGCAGAAGCGACTGAGTGAATATGTCGAACTGCCGATTCGCACGATGACCGGCTCTGCCAACGTCGACATGTCTTGGAAAATGGTGGCGGCCTCCACGGTGGAAGCGTTGGGCCAGCTCACCACCACCCCGATGACGCTGGCTTCATCCACCGGTGGGACGATTCAGGAACCCGCGTGGAAAGGCGACTTTAGCGCCACGGCAATATTGGCTCAGGGAGTTCCGCAATCGATCCAACGCGCCCAGTTATCGCTCACTTCGCCCGACGAGCAGCTCTCTGTTGAATTGCAGGAACCGTTGTCGCTAGTCGCCGTAGCACACGGACAGCCGGCTTCACCAGCCGCCGCGTTCACCATGAACCTCGTTGGGGATTTGGCCAACTGGAAACGTCGCGGCACGATGTGGTTGACCGAACCACCGGAACTGAAGCTGTCCGGTAACTTGAGCATGGCGCTTCGCGGAAACCTCGACATGACACACGTGGAGCTGCTCGAAGCCAACTGGCGCAGTCAACCGCTCGAAGTCTCCACGTCGACGATGAGTTTTGCCGAGCCACAGATGGTTGGTAGTTTCAAAGGCCGCGTGGACACAAACGATCTGACCCGACTTATGGTCGAGAAGCTGGAAGTACAGTCGACATCTTTCTCGTTGGGCGCGCGGGACTCTGCCAACGCCGATGGCAGCGGAAGTCGCGTTGGCCAAGCGATGTTTCTGGTCGATTTGGATCGCTTGATGAAAAGCGTCAACAGTCAGTCGAGCCCATCCGCCGCAGCGCCGCCGCTGGGTGGCTTCGCAGGCCAGCCGCCAGTGCCAACCACTCAATACAGTGCTACCGGGCGAGCCCAGGGGCAATTGGCGTGGCAAGTCAGCCCGCAGGCAGCCGCCTTCGAAATTCGCACGGAAGTCGAGAACATCGTGCTGCTCAGCAAGGCGTCCGATTCGCCAGCGGCTGTACCCCTGTGGGACGAGCCCAAATTGTCCAGCCAGATCCAAGGACATTGGATTGCACAGACGGGTGCGGTGAACATCGAGTCGTTGCAATTGCAGACACCTTGGATGAACTACGTCGGTAATCTAGCTTACTCAACTACCAACGCGATTCAGAACGTCCGCATGAAGGGTCAAGCCGTTTACGACTCGGTGCAGCTTACTAACAAGCTGACGCCATTGGTGGGCAACCAGGTCCGTCTTTACGGACAACAAACCGTGCCGATAGAAGTCAACTGGACTAGTTCGGCCGATCCTGCTCTCACGGCTCTGGCTGGTCTCACGGCAGCAGCTCGGATTGGCTGGGAGCAGGCCAGTGTAGCCGGTATCCAATTGGGTAGGGCCGACGTACCCGTTACCGTGACGGCTGGGCAGTTGGCGACCGAAGCGGAGTTTCCAGTTAGCGGCGGGAAACTACGCTGGAATGTCACCAGCGACTTAACCGCCGACGAACTGGTGATTCTGCAAAAACCCATGATGGTGTTGGAGAATGTTCAGATTACAGAACAGATGTGTCAGGACTGGCTGAAATATGTCGCACCGCTGCTGGCTGAAGCCACCAGCGTCGATGGGCGACTGAGCGTTCGCTTAGACGAGGCCCGACTGACGCCTGCAAATCCAAAGATGCAAACAGTGAGGGGACAACTAGCGATCCACAAAGCGACCGTTGGGCCTGG
The DNA here is from genome assembly GCA_041741955.1 of Pirellulaceae bacterium. Lineage (GTDB taxonomy): Bacteria > Planctomycetota > Planctomycetia > Pirellulales > Pirellulaceae > Aureliella. The sequence goes on from JBGSJL010000307.1 coordinate 51,853, forward strand.
TCCGCTGTCGAACCAAATCATTGGCTTGGTCAAACAGTTGGACGCTCTCCGAAAGAAGGACTTTGCCCAGCCGGTGAGCAGCCAGCAGGTGTGGCTGAATATGGCAGAGCAGCAGATTGATTTTCAAATGGCGGAGGGCCGCGTCATGCATCGCAATCTAAACGTCAAAGTAGGTGATGCGAACATTTCGACCGCCGGAGCCGTTGGCATCGATGGACAGCTCGATATGCTGGCCACACTGCCGATACCCGACGACTGGACAGAGAAAAGTCCACTTCTGGCAGGCTTGCGTGGACAGGAGTTGCAATTCCCGGTTCGGGGTACACTTTCAAAACCGCAATTGGACAGCGACGGACTAAAGCAGTTTGGACGTCAAGCCGTTCAAAATGCAGCTTCGGGCGTGATTCAACAGCAATTGACCAAAGGGCTTGGCAAATTGTTCGGTGGAGCTCCACCCGCGATTCCCACCGCTGTGACTCCGCCCATTCAAGCCTCGCCGCCTGGGATCATCCTTCCCAGCCAACCTTAGCTTAGGGCACGAGATAAGGTGTCCGAAGTCGGGAAAAGGTGTCCGACACCAAAAGCCAGAACGGCCCTGCGGGTGCTTCGCACTTTTGGTGTCGGACACCTTTTCCCAAAGTAGTAGCTAGTACGCCGTTGTCAGAATACAATCTAAGGTTGCGTTGCAGCTTCGGAACGCACAGGGAATTTCGTAGAGACGATTGCGAATGCGCGTTCACTGCCTTGGTACAACCGGTTATCACCCCAGCTCCACCAGGCACACGGCCTGTTACTACTTGCCCGACCAAGCTTTAGTACTGGATGCAGGCACGGGGCTGTTCCGCCTCATCGAGTGCCTGCGACTGTCCCCCAAACGCTCGCTGGACATTTTGCTCTCCCATGCGCACTTGGACCATGTCGTTGGCTTGACGTTTTTGGTGGATGCCATGGCGATCACACCGCTAGAACAAGTCCGAGTGTTCGGCGAGCAAGATAAACTCGAGGCTGTAAAGCAACATATCTACAACGAATTGATATTTCCCGTTTCGCCAACGTTTGAGTTCGTTGAGTTGCCGCATCGGGCCGGTCGGATGCCACTTGAGACTCCCGGTACGGTCGGTCGCGACCAAGTGACCTTGGAATGGTTTCCACTGGATCATCCCGGCGGGGCATTGGGATTTATTATCGAGTGCGGTGACCAAGACTGCAAAACGCGTGTGGCCTACGTGACCGACACTACCGCCCGAGCCAACTCGTCCTACATCGAGCGGTTGACGAAAATCGATCTACTGCTGCACGAATGCTATTTCAACGACGAACAGCACGAACTGGCCGAAAAGACAGGCCATAGCTGCTTGTCGGATGTGATTGATGTGGTGCGACGGTGCCGTCCGGCCCGCACGGCCTTGATTCACATCAATCCGCTCAGCGAATTGCTTAGTTCTCCACTTGAGCTCGACTCAGAGCACGCGCAACAACTGAAGATTCAAGTTGCAGAAGACGGCATGCTGCTCGACGCATCGCTGGCAGGCCAGTTGGGCAGTTGAGCAATCGATACAGTCGCTACTGGCAGACTTTACAACGAGGCGAAGATTGCCAATTGGGCAAAAAATGCAGTTTGGGGCGGCTTCAACGAATTCTGTGGGGAAGAGTTATGGCGGAAGAATGTAACCGTGCAGGCAGCTTCTCCGCTCCGATCGAATGTTTGGCCCAACCCACAAACAGTTGCCAACTTCGGATTCGATGAGCCGATCGAAGTATAGTCTGCTCACCCAACCCTTAAATGAGTCCAAGTGGAGACTGTCATGTCGATTCGATTTGTTGCCGTACTGGCTGTAGTTGCTGGTTTGTGTTTGGCTCCATCCAACGCTAACGCTTTGGGCCACCTGTTCGGACATCGCACCCAGGCCGGCTGCGGTTGCGAAGCTACTCCCAGCTGCGGTTGTGATGCAGCCCCAAGCTGTGGTTGCGATGTAGCCCCTAGCTGCGAACCAGCTTGCGATCCGTGTGCTCGCCAAGGCCTGTTTGCTAAGATCAAAGCTCGCCACGCTGCCAAGGCTTGCTGCGCACCTGCTCCTACCTGCTGCGAGCCAGCTCCAGTTGCTTGCTGCGAACCAGCTCCTAAGTGCAAGAAGCCAGGTCTGTTCGCTCGCATGAAGAGCCGCAAAGCTGCTAAGAGCTGCGCACCTAGCTGTGGTTGCGAAGTGTCGAGCTGCGATACTGGATGCGGTTGCGGAATGTAGTTTACTAGCAGGAGTCAATCCAACTTCTGCCTCGCAAGCCTACTGATTAGAATGCGTAGCGGCGGCACATCTGTGCCGCCGTTCTGCATTATCTAGCTCGCATTAGTCTAGCTCGCGATTTCGCCAATTTCGACGCGCGTATATTGCTGGCGGTGGCCGGTTCGGCGCTGATAATTCTTGCGGCGGCGAAATTTCTGAATGTAGACTTTCTCGCCTTTTTCAGTGCCAATAACCTTGGCCGTTATTTTGGCACCGCTAATCGCAGGCGACCCAAGCTGCAAACCCTCGTCGCCACCAATGGCCAGAACATTTGCGAATTCAACCGTATCTCCGGCGTTTACCTCACGACGGAGATCAATATCTAAACGCTGTCCGGGCACGACTTTGTACTGGCGACCGCCGTCAACGAAAATGGCGTACATAATGGGTCTCAAAGGCTCAAAGAGGGATCAGTCAAGCGTAACCTAATTACGCTCCAATGGTTGCTCGCGGACGTGTCGCGTACGCGGCGTGTAGAAATTTAACGGTAATCGAAGCTCTCGTCGAGTCCTAATGCGCGGCAGAAGCTGCCTTATTTTTAGGCGGTCATTGCCTGTTTTTCATCTGGTGCTGAGCTTACTGGCAGCTTGCTCGCAGGCAGGCACGACTGGGGCGAAAAATCTTGCCGCACTTGGGTGCGTATCGGAATGGACTGAGTGTGTCCCTCAGAAGGCCCTCGAATTTAATCAAGGTAGCCATTCACGCCATTGATTAACGAGGAACCCTAGGCATCATGGGCCGAATCCTGTTGCTGGGACAGCGGGCTGAACGGGCGATAGCATCTTCGCGAGAGCTGCGGCACGCTTGTTGCTTTCCATCAAACCGACGACTGGGGAATTCGTCCTCGTGGGGTGAGAGCTGCGGGTACGTTTGTCGTCGCCTATGAAAACTCGGCCAGATTTTTTACGAGTACAAACTTTTGGAGGGAGGTTGGCGGTTTGGTTGGCTGAGCGACACCTTCGGGTGTCCTGTGTAGAGAAGAGAGGGAAACTGTTTAAGAAAGCTTAATTGGCTTTAGAGGGGCGCACAAACAGGCATCTGCTTGGCACGGTTGGAGAGGAGCTGTGTTGAGAGGATGTTGGCTTTGTCGCCCCTTTTTTCGTGCGCCCGAGCGGCACAGCCCTGTCGTGAACCTCAGGCGAACCGCGTTGCGGCGGCGATAGGCTGAGGCAAGTGTTCTAGGGCATGATGATACCCATATATCGACCTCAGATCAGTTTACGCACCTTGACCGTCCCGCTCTGAGCCAGACAATGAAGGCTTCGTCTCTGCCGTGCACTACCGCGCCGCCAGAGCATGTTGGCAATTGTCTTCTTGACTGCGAGTACCCCCATCGGTGCCAGACAACCCGCGTATCCGTCGTGCCCTGATCAGTTGCAGCGACAAACTTGGACTCGTTGATTTCGCTTCGGGACTAACGGCCTGTGGTGTCCAGATTTACTCGACCGGCGGGACGCGCCGCCACCTTGCCGAACATGGCATCGATTCTATTGAAGTATCGCAGTACACGGGCTTCCCAGAGATGATGGATGGTCGCGTCAAAACGCTACATCCAAAAATCTTTGGCGGCATCCTCGGGCGGCGCGACAATGTAGATGATTTGAACTCCATGCAAGAGGAGGCGATCATCAGTTTTGAACTGGTCGTCGTCAATCTCTATCCCTTCGAAGCCACCGTGGCCCATCCCGGCGTGACTCGCCAAGAGGCGATCGAGCAAATCGATATCGGCGGGCCCAGTTTAATTCGCGCTGCGGCCAAGAACCATCTGTGGGTGGCCGTAGTTACCCGCCCCGAACAGTACAGCGCGGTGCTGAACGCCATCGAAGCCGAAAGTTCTACGTCAGTCGACTTGCGTCGCAAGCTGGCGGCCGAAGCGTTTGAGCTGACGTGCCATTACGAACAGGCGATTGCCGACTATTTCCGCAATGAAAACGGAATCGGCGAATTTCCGTCGAGTATGACCATTCGATTGGAGCGTAGATCGCAATTGCGGTACGGGGAAAACCCGCACCAAAAGGCGGCCGTATACCGCTTCCCCAAAGATACAACAGCCAGCGTGGTCAACGCGCGGCACATTCACGGTAAAGAGCTCTCTTACAACAACATTCTCGACCTCGACAGCGCACTGGCGATTGCCCGCAGCTTCGGCCAGCCCGCGGTCTCGGTAGTCAAGCACAACAATCCCTGTGGCGCTGCGACTTGTGCCACGCTGTCTGTGGCAACACGCAAGGCCCTCGAAGGGGATCCGGTTAGCGCTTTCGGAAGCGTGCTGGGTTTTAATCGCACGGTCGATGTCGAGACGGCTGAAGTACTAGCGGAGCCTGGATTGTTTATCGAAGCGATCATCGCGCCAGACTTCGAAGCGGGTGCCGTCGGTATCCTGACGACTCGACCGAAGTGGCGGGAGAGCGTGCGACTGATGCAAGTTGGCCGCATTGCAGCCGTGGGTGCAGAAAAAAGCGTTCGCTTTTTGGCTGGTGGCGCACTGGTTCAAGAAGCCGACAATTTGCCCGCGTTTCACTCGCAGTGGCAAACCGTTACCCAGGCCACCGTCAGCGACGCGCTGTGGGACGACATCTACTTTGCCTGGGAAATGGTGCGGCATGTAAAAAGCAACGCCATCGTGCTGGGCCAAGGCACGGCGCTGGTCGGCGTGGGGGCTGGTCAAATGAGCCGCGTGGACAGCGTGGAAATCGCCATTCGCAAAGCCGGCCAGCGCGCCGCCGGTAGTATCATGGCTTCAGATGCCTTCTTTCCATTTCCAGATTCCATCGAGGCGGCTGCCAGCGCGGGCGTCGTGGCCATCGTGCAACCGGGCGGATCGCGGCGCGACGACGAGGTGATCGCCGCTTGCAACCAGCATCGAATACCGATGGTATTTACAGGTGCACGGCACTTCAAACACTAATCGAGCCCCCATGAATCACATTCTGGACAAGATTGTCGCTGTCAAGAGAAAGGAGATTGAAGCAGCCATTCGCCTGAAGCCCTTGCGAGACTTGATGAAAGCCGCAGACGACGCTCCAGCCGCTCTCGATTTCCTCGCACCACTTAGAGCCGGTCCACCGATCCATCTAATCGCCGAAGTGAAAAAGGCCAGCCCTTCCAAGGGTGTCATACGCCAGGACTTTGACCCCTTAGCCATCGCCCAAGCTTACGAACAGGCGGGCGCCAGTTGTATCAGTGTGCTGACCGACGTGCAATTCTTCCAGGGCTCATTGAAGTATCTGGCCGATATTCGCGCGGCCGTCAAACTACCGCTTCTCCGCAAAGACTTCGTAATTCATCCCTATCAAGTCTTCGAAGCCCGGGCGCATGGTGCGGACGCGGTTCTACTTATCGCCGAATGTCTTAATCGGCAAGAACTTCGCGGCCTGCATCAACTCATTCGCGAGCTGGGCATGTACGCACTGGTCGAAGTCCACCTGTCATCCAACCTCGATAATGCTTTGAGCACCGGAAGCGAGCTGATTGGTATCAACAATCGCGATTTGACAACTTTTGAAGTCGACTTGGAACGCACGATCAAGTTCCGAAAGCAAATCCCCTCCGATCGTATCCTGGTGGGTGAAAGCGGCATTCACTCGCGCGCGGATGCTCTCAAGCTCCAGGAGAGCAACGTGCAAGCCATGTTGGTCGGCGAGTCGCTAATGCGTCAACCTGATATCTCCGCGGCAGTTCATGCCCTACTGGGCACTTCTCCAAGCCGCTAGTTTCCTACAAATTAGAACTTTTGCGGTGGACATGCGTACTACAGTGGCATGACCTTTGCTTCGTAGTTTTCTTGCCGCTAATCAATCAACTGGTAGCGGGTCAAGTCTGGGCTCTCGATAGCGCAAGTGTCCCGTTCGCAGGGATGAGCCAATTCGCAGATTAGACTCGCTTTTTGGAAAACCGCTCTTGAATTGCATGGGCTGAACGTTAGCAATTTAGGGTGGGGACCGGAGGAAACGCACATGATTTTACCACTCAACAAGCAAAAGAACTTGGTCTGCGACAATGTCGCGGACTCTTTGGATGTCGACATCCTGCGCGAGACACTGCTGGCTATTGGACGTGTGCCAATGCTGACAGCCAAGCAAGAGGAGCGATTGGCGCGAGTCATCCAAGCAGCACACCTGCGTTTACGGCGCACGCTGCTGCGTTCTGCCCCGGTGGTGTCCCAAGTTGCCTCACTGCTCGAACGTGTCGTGGCAGGCCAGGAGCGACTGGATCGAGTCCTGGACGTGACGTTAGCCGACCTTAAGTGCAAAGCGCGGCTGCTCTCCGTCGCTCGGTTGCACGCACGCACCCTGCGCGGACTGATTTCCGAACATGGTTCCACCGTCGAAGGCGGCTCTTTGGGAGTTTGCTCCGAAGGCGGCCGGGCTGACAGAGGCAAGTCATTTTTTGACGACCGGCAGTTACGCAAAGTTCAGCGTTTGGTAGACGAAACGGCGGTGAGAACCAGTTGTCTAGAATCCTTCTTTGCGACGACAGTGGCCGAGGCTGCCACCGACCTCTCTGCTGCTTCGGACGAGCTCCCGCAATTGACACGCAGCCATCAACTGGCCCGACAACGATACGAAGGGCTGCGCAATCGCATGGTCGCAGCCAATCTTCGCTTGGCGGTTTCCGTGGCTAAGAAATATCAACATGCCGGAGTGCCCTTACTAGATCTTATTCAGGAAGGTAGCGAAGGCCTCATTCGAGCGGCGGAAAAATTCCAACCCTCGCTGGGGTTCAAATTCTCAACCTATGCGGTCTGGTGGATCCAGCAGCGTGTGCGCACGGCAGTCAGCGAAAAATCACGAATGATCCGAATTGGCGAAGCAGCAGCCAATCGTATTAGAAGTCTCCGCATGGAAGCCGCCTCACTGCACAACTCCGCTCCGCAGAGCATTGCCTTTGAAGATCTGCTGTTGCCCCCAGCCACTGCGTCCCGCCGCGAAGAATTGCGCCGCTCGTTTTATGCTTGCCGCGACGTGATGTCGCTCGATCTACCTCTCCAGTCGGATTCCCACCTTACGCACGCAGACGCTTTGCCCTCGGAGGACGTCGATTTCGATAGCGGCCTAGTGCAGGCCGAGCAGCGTCAGGCGATCGGGCAAGCGTTGGCGGGCTTAACATCCCGCGAATGCCAAGTCCTGCGGTTACGCTTCGGACTCGAAGACGGCCTGGAACGGAACTTGGCCGAAGTCGGCCGCAATCTGGGGATTTCTCGTGAGCGAGTTCGCCAAATCGAAGTCGCCTCGCTCGAGAAACTACGCACGAAGCTCAAGACAGAAAGTCGATGAGCGGCTCAATGCCCTAAATCGTTCTAAGTTAACAGTTTAGGTGGGTGAATCCAACCTAAAGTTGCAACTGAGCACCTTGCACAACGGCACGCTACGTCTATTCTTAAGCGGATGAGCGTGTGCGTTAATCCAGATTCTAGGTGCTTGTTGCGGCACGATCCATGAGCCACCTGTTGTTCTACTACCAGCGGCCCGAACCGGCGACATGGGTCTTCCTGTCGTCTTTCTTGCTGCTGAGTATCTACTTTGTCTTCCATCGGTTTTTCAGCGTTCGCAACTTAGATATCCTGCTGCTGCTGCTGCTGGCTCCAGGCCTGATGATGGTTTACGAGGGGCGACGCATGAACCTGGCAGTCCAAAAGACGGTGGCAGCCAGCGAATTGGCAGGCCAGCCAACATTGCCCGCCGTCGGTACGCGCCCACCATTGGCTGCGCTGGTGCGAACTCAATCGCCCCCAGTCCCCCAAGAGTCGTTGCTTTTGGACGAACCCGCTCAAAAAGCAAACGGCTATCCCGTTGCGCCTGCGCAGGCTGCGATGTCGGCATCCAAACTAGAGTTTTATGGGTTCATCGCGCTGTTGATCGCCTGTCTATTGCTTATGGTGCGCATGTTGATCGATCCAGCTCTGGTCAGGCGACCATTGCTGTTTCCCAATCTTTCAATCGGCGGCTTGAGTTTCATTGGTGTCTCGCTGTTTTTATTCCTGATGGCCAACGTCATTACCAGCACACCGATGGAGCAAGCGCAGCGCGGCCCCGCACTGGGACCTGGCTACGCTCTGCTAAACATGCTGCCCGAATTGCCAACGACGCCTGGAATCGCCAAGACGGATGCTGCGTCAAGTCGCGATGATGCACCGCGGCCTTGGCTACCAAACGTCGCCCGCATTCTGGCGATTTTTTCTAACCTCGCGATCGTGATGGGAATTGTCGGCGTCGGCTATTGGCATTTTGACAATGTAAAGACGGGCATTGGTTGTGCGGTCATGTATCTGCTGCTGCCCTACACGGCCCAGATGACTGGCAATCTCGAACATATCATTCCGGCGGCACTGTTGATTCTGGCCTTGCTGGCCTACCGGCAACCGTTGATATCCGGAGTTCTGTTGGGATTGGCGGCGGGATTTGTCTACTATCCGCTATTCCTTTTGCCGTTATGGATCAGCTTCTATTGGTATCGCGGCTTGGCGCGATTGTTGATCGGAGTTGGCAGCAGCCTTCTGCTGTTGTCCTGCTTACTGCTGCTGGAAGGCCCCGAAGCGTTTGGCGATCATTTGCGCTGGATGTACGGTTTATGGCTCCCACGCATGGACGGCTTAGTGGGTATCTGGGGGCCCGGTCGCTTCCAACCCGATTACCGATTACCGATCTTAGTCGCCTTCATTCTGCTCAGCGGCTCGTTCGTCTTTTGGCCTCCTCGCAAGAATCTGGGCACATTGATTTGCGGGACAGCGGCGATCATGCTGGCGGCTCAGTTCTGGCACGGTAACGGTGGAGGGCTCTTCATGGCTTGGTTCCTGCCGTTTGTGTTGCTGACTATTTTCCGCCCCAATTTGGATGATCGAATTGCCTTGCAAGTCGTGCGTGCCGACCAACATTCACGCAACTAGGCAGCGATTTCCTGCTTTAGAATTTTCACCTTCTCTCACCCCAAGTCCGCTGGAGTCCACCATCATGCGCTCGATTCACGTTTTGTCGTTTGCAGTGGGATGCCTGCTCGCCCCGCACCTGCTGCTGGCCGAAGCGCCCAGCCACCGCCTGCTGACAGCCGATTCTTCACAGGGCCGCATTGCCATCATCGACGAAGCTGGGCAGACCGAGTGGGAAATGAAGATTGGACCGTTGCATGATTTGCATTATTTGGAAAACGGCCACGTACTTTTTCAGTCAAGCTGGACGCACTTGGTCGAAGTCAACCCGCTGACAGGGCAAACCGTTTGGGAGTACGACTCGGCTAAGTCGGCTGGGAACGCCGATATAAAAATCGAGGTCCATGCTTTCCAACGCTTGCCCAGCGGCAACACGATGATTGTCGAAAGCGGCGCTGCTCGGATCATCGAAGTCGACTCGACAGGTGCGATTGTGCACACGCTGGCTTTACAAGTCACCGCGCCGCACGCGCATCGAGACACGCGCTTGGTGCGTCAACTCGAAAATGGTCATTATCTGGTATGCCACGAAGGGGACGGCCTCGTTCGCGAATATTCGCACACCGGTCAGACGGTATGGGAATATGCCGTACCTCTCTTCGATCGTCAACCTGCGACGGGACATGGCCCTGAGTCGTTTGGCAATCAGGCTTTTGCTGCCCTGCGGCTCGCTAATGGTAATACGCTGCTGAGCACTGGTAACGGCCACAGTGTAATCGAAGTGACACCTGCCAAGGAGATAGTTTGGAAGCTGGAGCAACACGACTTGCCCGGTATAACATTGGCCTGGGTAACCACCCTACAGCAGCTGCCCAGCGGTAATATTGTGCTTGGAAATTGCCATGCGGGCCCAGAAAATCCACAAGTCATCGAGATCACTCGCAACAAGAAGGTTGTTTGGAGTTTCAAGGATTTTGAGCGCTTCGGCAACGCGCTGACCAACACGCAGATACTGTCGACCGACGGTGAACCGTTGGCCGCCAAACTAGGCACTGAGCGCTAAGTTTGGATCGAGCGGAAACTAAGTGGGATAGGCTTCCAGCCTGTCATCGCAGAATAAGTGGGATAGGCTTCCAGCCTGGCAGCGCGGAATAAGTGGGATAGGCTTCCAGCCTGTCAGCGCGGAATCGACAGGCTGGAAGCCTATCCCACGTTGAAAATCCGACACTGATATCCGTTCAAACATCGACCCTTGACTGACAGCAAGTTCCAAGCAGTCACAGGCTGGTGTGCCACGGGTTATTCACTCCCCTTTTCGCGCTTAGGCAATACCCAGTTTTTGCGAGGGAAGTGGCACGTATAACCTCCTGGGTTCCGGACCAAGTAGTCTTGATGCTCGGGCTCGGCTTGCCAGAAGTCGCTCGCCGGCTTGATTTCCGTCACGACTTTTCCGGGCCACAGACCGGATGCTTCAACATCCTTAATCGTGTCCACGGCAACTCGCTTTTGTTCGTCGCTGGTGTAATAGATTCCGGAGCGGTACGAAGCTCCCGCGTCATTGCCTTGACGATTCTTTGTGGTTGGATCATGGATTTGGAAGAAGAACTCCAACATTCTCCGGAAGTCCGTTTGACTCGGGTCGAAAACCACTTCGATCGCTTCAGCATGCGTACCATGATTGCGATAGGTGGCATTCTTCACCTCGCCACCGGTGTATCCGACCCGCGTTGAAACAACACCTGGTTGCTGGCGGAATAGATCTTCCATGCCCCAGAAGCATCCACCTGCCAAAATTGCTTTTTCAGTCTTCACGTTAGTCCCTACTGAGGTTGCGGTTTTTGAATTGGCAACCGCCTGATCGGGAGATTGAGCGTGCCCGTTGGGTGCGGCGATAGCCATACCAAGTACAGATATTCCCGTCATAATTGTCCATCGAGAAGTGGTTCGAGAGTGCATTTTTTCTTTCTCCTAAAGGAAGTTGTCTATTTAGTATAGGTGATGGACCAAGTTTACGAAGCAGTCGTCGTCTTCCTCACATTGACTAGCCCCGCTCCTCTTCGGCCGAGCATTGCATATCTTCCATCCGTCCATCCGGATGAACGTTTGCACTTCAGACCGGAGAGGAGCGAAAGTTCAATGGACTGCTTATCCCCAGGACCTGCTTAATTCTTTTTTAATCGAAGACTTCGGCATGAATATGGGGGCAAGAAAAAAATAGCTGGGAGTCATAAATTTTCATGCCCCCATTTTCTTGCCAAGCCCGAAACAGCTTGGGGACGAAACAGCTCGGGAACACTCAACTTTCATGACTTCCTTTAGTCGTTATCGGCTCTGCTAAGGTGCTAAGTACCTGAGCGTTGCTCCCTTCCCCTTCAGTACTCTGTCCGCATGAGCAACAGATAAATGCCAGCCTTTACCCAGTCATCGGTTCCCCCTTCGCCAGTGACCAATGGCCAAACACTGTGGATGACTTCAGCTCGCGTCACTGAAGCGACTGCCGAGCAAAAGGCGGCGGCGCTGGCGGGAGTCAGTTTGGCTGCGATGAAGGATGTGGCAGGCCAAGTCGACTTGTTGGCGATCTGCTTGGACACGCAGTCGGGAGAGCTCTTGCACACAATCGAACTTGGCCAAGTCGACTCGCCGAAGCCAATTCACTCGATGAACGGTTATGCCTCGCCCACACCCGCAATCGTCGATGATCGCGTTGTCGTTCACTTTAGCCAATATGGATCCTCATAGCCGACCACGACGGTAACGCCACTGTGTTCAAGACAGGCGACGAGTACCAGCAAGTCATGCAGGCCAAGTTTGGAGAGCAGATTATGGCCAGTCCAGTGCCCATCGGCGACGACTTGATTATCCGTACCGCGCAAGCTGTTTATCGTTTTTCGGCGAAGTCATAGCCCTTAGCGGCAGGTCACCCGCGGTCGAACTAGGTCTGTGGTTGGCGGTTGTGTTTCGCGATCCAACTGCGATTGCGGTCTAATTGGGGCGATCACAGTCGGATTGGTGGCCATAGATTTTGCAATCACACAACCCGTCCTGTATACTTCACTTGCAGGCATAAGCGGCGTCGAGTCGGATCGCTTCTCTACCGCGACCGGCACGATGCGCGGGCTGGAGCCTAGCCAAAGCAGCGCCCACTCGCGCCAAAAAGAAGAGCTTTTCTATCAGAATTAGTCATTCGAGCTCAATACCTCACACGGACTGTGAGGAGTACATAGCATTTTACATTTGCACTACAATCTCAGATCTCTCTCACCGCTCACCTCAGTATGTAAGGCAATATTGTGCATGGTCTTAATCGCGGACTCAGAATGCTGCTCCTGTGCGTGATAGCTTTGGCAATCTCGACTCAGCGCCTGCGGGCGGCGGAGGAACTGTCAGTGCTGTTCTTGGGAGATCAGGGGCACCACCGGCCAAGCAAGCTGGCAGAAGTGCTCATACCGTCTCTGGCAGCACACAAAATCCAAGTCACCTACACGGAAGACTTGAGCGACCTGAGCACCGACAATCTAAAGCGGTACGGCGGAGTAATCTTGTTCGCGAATATCGACGTCCTGCCTGCCGAGCAAGAAAAGGCGCTGCTACAGTTTGTAGCCGATGGTGGTGGATTTATTCCGCTGCACTGCGCGTCGTACTGCTTCCGCAATTCAGCGAGCTTCGTTGAGCTGGTCGGCGCACAGTTTCAGAAGCACGGTGGCGAGGTTTTTGCGACGGAGATCGTCCAGCCCAGTCACGCTATCATGCAGGGCTTTGACGGTTTCTCCAGTTGGGATGAAACCTATATCCATACCAAACATAATGCCGCCAACCGCATCGTGTTGGAAGTCCGCAAGTCGGGTGACCAGGCGGCTGGCCATACCGAAGAGCCCTGGACATGGGTGCGTACGCACGGCAACGGCCGTGTTTTTTATACGGCTTGGGGACACGATGAGCGGACTTGGCAGCAGCAGGGTTTCCAAAATCTGGTTGCACGAGGCGTGCGCTGGGCTTGCGGTCTGGACCCCAGTGCGATTGGCAGCTACCGCGACGCGACGCGTTTGGTGGCACCTACCATGACGACCTTGAGAACCGATGTAGCACCGTTTGAGTACGAAGAGGTTGGACCCAAGATTCCCAACTATCTTGCGGGTGAAAAATGGGGCGTCCAAGGCGATGTGCTCACCAAGATGCAAAAGCCGCTGCCCGCAGAGGAGTCCATAAAACACTTCGTTACACCGGAGAATTTCCATTTGGAGCTCTTCGTCTCTGAACCAGATCTCCAAGGCAAGCCAATTGCCATGAACTGGGATGAACGCGGTCGGCTATGGGTCTGCGAGACCATCGACTATCCCAATGAACTCAGGCCCGCTGGGCAAGGTCGCGATCGTATTCGGGTTTGCGAAGACACCGATGGTGACAGCAAAGCGGACAAATTCACGGTGTTTGCTGAACAATTGAGCATTCCGACATCGCTCGAATTCTGCCATGGGGGCGTGATCGTGCAAGCGGGCGAGGAAACGCTGTTCCTGCGCGACAATGATGGCGACGGTCGGGCCGATCAACGCGACGTCCTTATCAGTGGCTGGGAGCTGGGGGACACGCATGGTGGCGTGAGTAATTTCCAGTATGGGTTGGACAACCACTACTGGGCGATGCAGGGCTACAACAATTCGAAGCCGAAGTATGCGGGCGGGGAAAATGCATTCCGCATGGGGCCCTTTCGCTTTTCAATCAATCCCGATGCCACGCAGCCCAGTGTTTCCCAAGTCGAGTTCATTCGCTCGACGTCCAACAATAGTTGGGGATTGGGGATCAGCGAAGAGGGATTGATCTTTGCATCGACGGCCAACCGCGTTCCCAGCGTTTTCGTGCCAATTCCCAACCGCTACTACGAACGCGTACGCGGCTGGACGCCGTCGCTGCTGGCTGATGCCATTGCCCCAGACCACTTGTTCAATCCGATTACCGACAAAGTTCGTCAGGTCGACCAACATGGTGGCTACACGGCTGGGGCGGGTCATGCCCTGTACACCGCGCGGAATTATCCCGAAAGCTGGTGGAATCGCGTCGCGTTTGTGTGCGGGCCTACCGGTCACTTGATTGGCACGTTTGTGCTCAACCGCTCGGGAGCCACTTATCGCGATGAGAATATGTTCAATCTAGTCGCCAGCGACGACGAATGGTCTGCGCCGATCATGGCGGAGGTCGGTCCAGATGGCAACGTGTGGATCGTCGATTGGTACAACTACATCGTGCAACACAACCCAACGCCGCAAGGCTTTGAGACGGGTAAGGGAAATGCCTACGAATCGGACTTGCGCGACAAAAAGCACGGCCGCATCTATCGGCTGGTCTACGACGGAGACGAAGGCCAAGCCGGCGCGAGCCAGCCCGCCAAACTGGACAGCACCGACGTGGGCTCCTGGGTCGCCGCTCTTGCACACCCCAACCGATTGTGGAGACGTCACGCGCAGAGATTGATTGTCGAGCGCGGCCAACTGGATGTCGTGCCGGATCTATTGGCCCTGTTGCAAGACGGAAGCGTGGATTCGACGAATAACAATGCTGCTGTGAACCACGCGCTATGGACACTGCACGGATTGAAAGCGCTGGACCCGGGCCAAAGTACGCTCTCACCGAGTCTGTTAAACAAGTTGCTAACCCATGCGGCTGCGGGTGTGCGCAGGAACACACTGCTGACGCTACCATCGTCGGAGGCGTCAGTGGCAGCGATCGTTGCGTCTAATTTGGTTAAGGACAAGGATGCTCAGGTTCAGTTGGCTGCGCTGATGGCGCTGGCAGACATGCCGCCCAGCGCTTCCGCCGGGCAACTGCTGGCTAGACTGTCTGCCGACGCGACGTTCATGCAAGATCGCTTTTTGAGCGAAGGCGTCATTTGTGCTGCGGCTATGCACGCGGATAGTTTTTTGACCGCTTCGTTGGCTGGCCAGCCCAACCGTGAGGCCAGCACACAGGCTCAGAGCAATTCGTTGCGGGTCGTAGCCGAGCATGTTGCCAGGAACGGCGTCGCGCCAGCAGCCCTCGATACGCTACTTGAGAAATTGGCAACGGCACAACCCGACTTGGCCACTGCGACCATTGAAGGCTTGGCCAATGGCTGGCCGCGTAATCGCAACGTGGTTGTCTCAGCAGCAGCCGAGCGGGCGATTGTGAATTTGTTGGAGGGCGCGCAGCAAGGCACCGAGCGACAGGCGCAGTTGCCCGCTTTGCTGCGACTGGGTAGCCAGTTGGGGAGTGAGAAGCTGACCAGCTATGCGCAGAAATTCGGTGAATCGCTGCTGGACGCGATCCGCGATAGTGCTCAGGCCGTCGATTTGCGCACCAGAGCAGTAGCACAATTGCTGAGCCTGGTGGGAAGTCGCACAGAAACAGTGACAGAGTTGGTTGGTAGTATAGCACCGCAACTTCCACCTGAGGTATCCAGCAGTATTGTCCGTGGATTGAGGTCTGTGGCAGTGGATAATGTCGGCAGCGAATTGGTGGCGGCATGGCCCAAGTTAACTCCGACTTTGCGTGCGGATGCTGTAGTGGTATTGTTGGCGCGCAGCACTACTGCGCTGGATTTGCTCAGGGCTATTGCGGATGGCAAAGTGGCCATGAACGAGTTGTCGCTCGACCAACGCCGCACGTTGGAAAACCACCCAGAGCGCGAAGTACGTGTGCTGGCACGCCAGCTTCTGGAATCGTCCGGTGTGGTCGTTAGCCCAGACCGGCAACGCGTGCTCGACGACTATGCCTCCGCTGCTGGGACCACGGGAAACGCAGCGGCAGGCAAGTTACTGTTCACGAAGAACTGTGCCAATTGCCACAAACACGCGGGTGAAGGCCAAGAAGTTGGTCCCGATTTAACCGGTATGGCTGTACATCCTAAAGCCGAATTGATGGTTCACATATTAGATCCCAATCGTAGCGTCGAGGGTAACTTCCGCCGTTACACACTGTTGACGTTGGATGGGCAAGTACTAACGGGTATGTTGGCTGCCGAATCGCAAGCAGCGGTTGAATTGATCGACGCCGAGGGAAAGCGCAAATCCATTTCGCGCGAGGACATCGACGAACTAATATCGACCAATCTTTCGCTCATGCCCGCCGGTTTCGAACAGCAGTTAAAAGTTGTTGACATGGGAGATTTGCTCGAATTTCTCACTACAAAAGGCAGGTTTGTACCGCTGCCGCTAGCTAGTGTGGCTACGGCCATAAGCACCAAGGGCCTGTTTGCCAATGGCGATTCCGGTCCTGACCGGATGATCTTTGACGACTGGAGCCCCAAGGAATTTGCTGGGATTCCGTTTCAATTGGTCGATCCTCAAGGTGCGCGGCGATCGAATATCTTGTTGCTCAACGGACCGCAGGGAACGCTGCCTCCCAATATGCCCAAACAAGTAAGTTTGCCGTGCAATATGGCCGTCAAGAGTTTTCACCTGTTAAGTGGCGTAAGTGGTTGGGGTTTTCCCTTCAACAGCGAAAAGACGACGAGCATGATCGTTCGGATCCGCTATGCCGACGGAGAGATCGAAGATCATCCACTGCTGAACGGCGTCCATTTCGCTGACTATATTCGCCAAGTCGATGTACCCCAGTCGACGTTTGCTTTTGCCCTTGGACAGCAACAGATTAGATACTTAACGGTGGAGCCCAAGCGAAACGCAATGGTGCTGGCCATCGATCTTGTCAAAGGCGACGATCGTTCGGCACCGATGGTGATGGCCATCACGGCCGAGCGATTCGAGTAGGTCTTCGTGCACGGCCCAGGCGGAGCCTCAAAGACAGTGCGTTACTAGACAGTAGCTTAGTAACGAACCGTAAGTGTGAAAGTGATCAACAGAATTTGTCCTAAAACCTAACTTAAACTTGAACTTGAACTGTTAGTTTAGGTTTGCGATTAGGTTTAAGTTTGAGTCCGCGAAGGCGAACATTGAACGCGATTCCCTTTTGCAAGGTCAGTTCTTATAATTGAGTGAAGGTCCCACGGCTAGCGCCTGAGGTCCACGCGGGGGGCCTACTGATTGCAGCAACAACTCTTTTTTGGAGATAAGCGATGGGATGGAAATACGTTTCGGGTCTAGTTGCCCTACTGGGTCTATCGTGTGTGCTCCAGGTGGCCCTTGGACAACAGACGGACGCGGAGCAGTATCGACAAATGATCAGCAAGAGCATCGAGTATCTCCGCGTGCGTGGACAGGCCGATGATGGCTCTTTTTCGGCGGCTAGTGGCATTGGACCAACCGGCTTGGTCGTATCGGGGTTGCTGTCCTCGGGTCTGACCACTACCGATCCGATGGTTGCAAAAGGACTGGCATACTTGGAGAAATTTGTGCAGGCGGACGGTGGGATCTATAGGCCAGATTCGTTGCACCGCAATTACGATACGTGCATTGCCATGGTAGCGTTTTCACGCGCCAACGCGGGCGGCAAGTATAGCCCGCTCATCGCGAAATCAGAGAGCTTTGTACGGGGAATACAGTGGGATGAAGGCGAAGGCAAAGACGCCAGCGATACGTTTTACGGAGGAGCTGGCTACGGCTCGCATTCGCGCCCGGATTTATCCAATACGGCTTTCTTGATCGACGCGCTCACATCCCTCAGCAGTGGCTCGGGTATATCCAGCTCCGAAGACGAGGGGATACAAAAAGCATTAGTGTTCGTGTCGCGCTGCCAAAACTTAGAATCGCCTTCCAATAACACGCCGCATGCTGCCAAGATCAATGATGGTGGTTTCTACTATACCGTGGCTGAGGGCGGTGAGAGCAAAGCTGGCAATGAGCCCGACGGTGGACTGCGGAGTTACGGTTCGATGACCTATGCGGGACTCAAGAGCATGATTTATGCAGGCGTGGGCAAAGACGACCCGCGCGTCAGCGCGGCGGTTTCGTTCCTGCGTAAGAATTACACGATCGAAGCCAACCCAGGCATGGGGCAGCAGGGATTGTTTTACTATTACCACACCATGGCCAAAGCGTTGGCCGCACTTCAGGAACCAGAATTTACAGATGCTAGTGGTGTGCGACATGACTGGAAGAGCGAGCTGCGCAGCAAAATGTTCGCGCTACAGCAAGCCGACGGTAGCTGGCTCAATCCGACCACGCGCTGGATGGAAGGCGATCCGAATCTGGTATGTGGCTACTCGCTGTTAGCCCTGTCGTATTGCAAACCGGAGTAAATCAGACGTCGGAGTTTCTGACAGCCCACAGCAGATCGAGCAATGCAGCGCGGGTGTTACCGTTGTGTTGCTGTAGCAAATCGCCAGCAAGCTGCTTGACACGTCCATTGGCAGTGCTGGACGAATTTAAGCCGACAACGTGTTCAACACACTCTTCCCAACTGAGCCGCTGCGACTTCAACAGTCGGTCGATGAATTCGATTTCGTCGCTGGTATGAAGTTCGCCGTGCAGTGCATAATCAGAAATTGTCGAATCCGGCAGCGGCTGCTTGGTGGTTCGGGGACCTGCTGCCTTCGAGCGTGGGTTGTTGTTCGGAGAAACGGGAGCGGGCTGCGCGAGTGTCGTACTGGAGTTGGACGATCCGAGGCTGGTTTCGTTCTTCCACTGGAGTAAACCCGCCAGCGAACCTTCTAGAGTGGCAGGCGATTCACTGCGCAGCATCCGATTCTGGCTCGGTCCTGAGGCAAAAGACAATTCTGTTTTTTGCAAACGTGCCAAATCAGCTTCGGGCATCCCTAACCACTGCGAACGGCTGAGATCCAGCGGCTGCCGCGCTACGGCATGGCTGCGGACTATCCAGCCGACCAACTCTTGAAGATTGTAACCATGCGCTCGAAACTGCTGTGCCAATAGTTGCTGTAATTCGCGGCGAGCGGTCAAAGCTGCGGCGAGTTTTGGATCTGAGTCGCTAGCGAGCAATTGCGGCATTAGTGGTCGCCCGAATACAAATTTCCAAACTTGGTTCACGGTAGCTTCGTCCAACAGTTGCGACTGGCCGATCCAAGTTGCCAAGGCAATACGTGGCGACGGAGCGCCCGGAATAGTATCCCAATTTTGGCCGTCGAGCAGGTGTGGATTGGCTGCTTGAAGCACACCATCGAGCCGATCGAAAAAAGCTGTTTGAGTCTTGCCTGTTGCCAACGATTCGGGTTGGCGATCGATCAACTTGCGAGGTTCACGACTGGAGTTTCCGGTCGCATCGATACCCTGTAACAGGGCGATCAGGCTCCAATACGATTGTTGGCTACGCAGTGCTATTCTCGGTTCTGAGTTCAATGCGGCGGGCTGAGAGCCACCATCCAGTGCATCGTGGCAGCGGACGCAAGCCAAATTGGCGTCGAGGAAACTGGAACCAATCCGAGCGGCCAAGCGGTGATTGCCATTGCCGGCCATGGCACTTAGGAATGTTGTCGACGCTGCATCTTCGGGCTCTGCCAGTTCGCGTCCCAGCAGCAAATTGGGAATCTCATTCCATGGCTGTTGCGACTCAATAAAGTTTGCGACCTGCTGCTTGAGCGACTGCAACTGCGGATCATCGCGCTCAATGCTGCCGCGCGCGAGCCACAGCTCTGTGAAATGTTCGGACCATACTTGTGAAAAAGAATGTGAACCGAGAGCCTTTTGGATCAGCTCATCAATGCCAGAGTCGGCGCCGGAATCGGCCAATTGGCGAGCTTCGATATCGGTCAGCGACCGGTTGGTTAACAACACTGACAATCGCTGGGCAAGTTGCAGAGGGGCCAGTGTCTGCGTGGGTGTCACTTGCATGGCTTGCCACACAGCAGCAAGTCTTTCATCAATGCTGGCGGAGATCTTTTGGGCAGTCATCGGTTGGACTTGCGCTGGAATTGGCACAGCGTTACCCGTATCCTGAGCAGCCGTTTTACGGTCCAGAGCGAAGGGTAAGTCATCGATGTTGAGGACTTCGGGGGGCTCTGGTGTAAAGCGCCGTTCTCGGTTGGGCACCAATTCGTGGGCCGTCGCAGCCACCTGCGGCAGACCGGGCGAGGAGGGTGGGGAATTGACCGCCTGTAGTGGCACAACCTGCTGAGGCAGTTGAGTCGCCAGCACGGCCAGCAGTCCACAGGCACCTACCGCCAGCAACACGGCGATGGCATTTCGCCGCCGCGAAGCGCCCGAGCGCGTGGTGAACGCCGTTCGCGATGGTTGCGGTGCACGAATGGGAATGGCTTTGACGCCTGGGGCCGCAAAAGTCTTGCGGGTCGATGATTCGCCCGCTGCGGTCAGCCCTGCTTTTTCGCGCGCCCAAGCGGACTCGATGCGAGCCGAGAGATCCGGTGGGTTTTGCTGGGTCAGCATTTCTTCGACGAAATAGTCGAAGACTTTATCCGAAGACTTATCGGTCATGGTCTGTATCTTTAACTAACATTTTGGCTTCTAGGCACTCGCGCAATTGGTCCTTCGCGCGTTGCATTAGATTTTTGGCGCCGTGCTCGGAAATATTGAGTGCTGTAGCAATTCCTTGGCGACTTTGCTCATCCGCAAACCGCAGTCGCAGAGCTAACTGCGCGCGACTGGTGAGCCGTTCAAAGCAATGATGGAGCGCGTCCAACATTTCATTGCCCGCATCAAAGCCAGCCCAGCGCATCCAAGCATTCTCGAAATTTTCAATTTGATCGGTCAGGGTCATTTTGGTGTCGCGTCGACGGCGAGAGATGAACAAGTTGTGAGCTACGCGGCGCAAGTAACTACCGGTAGCTGCTGGGCTGAATTGTTCAAAGGGTTTGCGCATCACTTCCAGGAACGTATCCTGAGTGAGGTCATCGGCCAGCGCGGACTCTGCACCCAGGGCGCGCAGGTACCGCCACACCATGGCTTGGTGTTGAGCAATCAGCTCGGTCAGATCGAACTCTGCATCGCCTGTGCTAACCGTAGCGGCCTCTTCGCTTTTGATCGTATCAGGAATCCTTAGGAGTAAGGGTTACGCGTCCACAAGCTCGCGGATTAATTTTCCACCATTGGCAATTTTCATAGGTCGTCCATTCTTACTTTGGTAGGTTGTCTCCAGCGAAATGCCAAGTCCCTGGCAGACCGTGGCCATCAAATCTTCTGCTGAATAGGGCTCGGTGATGACTTGCCTTCCGTCTGCATCGGTTTGGCCGACTGCCAAACCACCTTTGATGCCCGCTCCGCCGACGACAACACTCCAAGATCGGGCCCAATGATCGCGTCCACCGTTCCCGTTGATGGTGGGAGTTCGACCGAATTCACCCATCCAAATAATGGCCGTATCTTTCAATAGCTCGCGCTGCTCAAGGTCTTCCACCAGAGCGCTCATGGCCTGGTCGAGGACCGGTAAACGCTGGCCGGACAGGACGGCATGGATGCCATTGTGGTTATCCCAACCCCCCAAGTCCACTTCGATAAACGGTACACCCACCTCGACCAAGCGGCGGGCCATGAGGCATCCGCGGCCGAAGGCGTTGTCGCCATAGCGGTCCTTCGCGGCTGGCGGTTCGGTTTCGACTTTGAAAGCCGACATTTGTTGGCTGCTCATCAAATCAAATGTCTTCTGCAAGATCTTCATATGATCTTCGGCTGCCGGGCCACGATGTTGGCCGATGAAGCCGCTTTCAATCAGTTCGAGCGTTTTCATGCGCTGTGCCAGCCGCGCGTCGTCGATTCCCATTTCAAGATTGCGAATACGTCCATCGCTGCTGACCGAAAACGGCGACCAGGCCATGCCTAGAAATCCCGGACCCTCGCTGGCTCCACCCACAGAAATGAATGGCGGAATTTCTAAGTCGCTCCGCGTACTCATCAGTTCATGCGCGACCACCGCTCCGTAGCTGGGATGTTCGATGTTCGGATTGGGCACAAAGCCAGTGTGCATGTAGTAGCGACCTCGACTGTGATCGGCTTCCCGCGTACTCATCGACCGCACGATTGACAAATTGTGCATTTGTTTAGCCACACTCGGCAGGTGCTCGCAGATTTGCATGTCACCCGAAGTGCTGATCGGTTTGAAGGGGCCGCCGGTGGCGGTACCTGGTTTCAGGTCCCAAAGATCGATGGTGGAGGGGCCGCCACCCATCCACAGCAAGATTGCTGATTTGTGCCGGCGCTTGAGCTCCTGCGCGTGCACTCGGAGCGAGTGGCCCAGAGCGAGGGACGAGCCCATGAGCGCCGATGCGCCCGCCGCATGTTGCATGAAGTGACGTCGAGTCATGCCACTGGGCGTTGTCCTGTTATTCCACTGCATGGCTGTCTCCAATGTCAATTGAGGATCGAGTATCAATCGTGCTATTCAAAGTACTCAGCAAACTCCGTGAGAGTCCAGGCTTTAGCCGCTCTGAACCGTTGTCTAGAAAAAATCGGTGAAAGCCCAGACTCCAACACAAACCTATTGAATCAGTATAAATTCATTGCTATTGAGCACGGACCACCAGAGGTCTTGCAAGGCTTCGTCAGCCTTTCCTTTGCGAACCTGTAATAGTTGAGTGCCAATTTTCAGTTCGTCCGCCCGTGCGCGTCGGGCCAGCCCTGCCATAAAGAGTGTGTTGACTTTATCGGGAAACTTAGAGTTTGCGTTCGCTAGGCCGCCTAACCAGGAGGCCGAATCGATGGCTGTAGCTCGTTTAATTAGGTCGCCGTTAAACATCATTAAGGCTTGCGGAATCGAGCCGTTAAAAGTCGTCGTTTCGTCGCCTTCGTCGGTTCCAAAAGCAACCACAAACTGGGCTAGCCAAAGATCGCGCTGGGCCTGCTGCTGTTCTAGTGATCCCTTGGCTCGACCTCCGACATTGACTAGCGAATGATATAGCTGTTCTGCACTCATCTGACGCAGATAAAAATGGCTGAATTGTGGAATCTCCCCTAATGAAGGGTCATCCGCTTCGTTGCCAGCGCTGATCTTGCTCGACAATTGATATGGCTTGGAGAGCGTAATCCACTTCATGAGCGCTTTGACGTCGTAGCTAGAATCGCGCAGCTCTTTACCAAGCTGTTCCAGCAACTGTGGATGCGACACGGGCGTATGTGGCCCCAGGTCGTCCATGGGTTTGGTAAAAGCATAACCCAAGAAATGAGCCCACAGACGGTTGACCAACATCTTGTCCAGGAACTCGCTGGCGACGACGAGCTTGCCGAGCTGCTCACGGCGATTGGTTTGGCTGACATAGCCACTGCGCTCAATTTCGGTGCCGTCGATAAACACAGGGTAGGCGACACGCGCGATACCATTGCGTTCTTCGAAATAGATTTCGGCTTCACTGGGTCGCCCGCCTTCGCCCGCAAAGTCCTGATCGATCAGCTCAGCGTATTCGATATCGCGTCCACCCTCAATGAATCGTCGCAAGCCGCGTGTTTGGCGAAAAAAAGCGTTGAATTCCCAAAATTTTTGCTGTTTCCACTGGTTGAATGGATGGTTATGGCATTGGGTGCATTGGACTTGCATGCCGAGAAAAATCCTCGACGTGGAGGAAGTCGCCAACGTTGCATCTTCTTCGTTGACCTTGTCGATCAGAAAGTTCGTCGCGCCGTTGAAACCTGCTTTGCCGGGCATGGTCGCGCCAGTGGCTGTGACCAATTCGTATACCATCTGGTTGTAGGGCTTGTTGTTCGCAAAGCAATCACGCAGGTATTTGCCCATACCTTCGCGATTAGTCAACGAACGGCGGTCGTTGCCCCCGCTGCGACCGATCAAAATATTGCTCCACAGCGTGGCCCAATGATCGGCATACTCTTCGGTGAACCTGCTGTCATTTAGCAGCGCATCAACCAGCGTTTCCCGCTTCCGCGCGTCTCGGTCTTGCGTGAACTGGGTCATCTCGTCGTAGGTCGGTATGCGACCAATCAAATCCAGAAACACGCGCCGGCACCACTTAATGTCATCTTCGACTGGCGCGGGCGTCAGTCCGAATTCCTTCCACTGCTGTTCGATGGCCGTATTGATCAGTTTAACCTGAGGAATCGCCGGTTCGGGCACGCTGGCAGACTGGGCCTGAGGGACGTCGAGGTGCATCGCCCCGAGAGATACGCCCAGGAGCAGCCACGTTAGCCGCAGGCTGCGTCGTTCAGGCGAACCCATAGTTTGTGATGTCGACAACATGCCCTGTTTCCTAGCTGCGAGCACTGGCCACCCAGAGTTGGGGGGCTCGTTTGAAAGGCGGCGTGGCGGCTTAATCTTCAGTGGGTTTTGTCGCCATCCCGCGTGTCAATCTAGCGAAGCCTATCTGCCCAGTGTACTCAATATTCGCCCGCTGCCCGACAGCAAAAGCGGGCACTTTGCTGAGGCCAGAAGATTCCGCGACCGATTTTGATCGTTTTTCAGCCAAGATATATCGCTGGCGCGTCGAGTTGGTGTGCCCCACTCGCTGGGCGCGTCGAGCCAGTAGACCTCATGCCCTAGTGACGCGGGCGAGCTGGGCTCAGAGAGCGTAGAATGAACAACTGCGAAGTAGAACCGTGGAGTTAGTGATTTGCCAAACTGGCGGTTTGAAACACAGAGGACTCAACATGGAGTACACAGGAAAGCGAATGCCCGTGATAGCGAACAAGAACCGCGATCCATTTAATTGCTTTGCAAGTTGCGCTTTGCTCATGGCGTCCATGACAGTCTTGCCAGAGGTCGCGTTTTGCCAGTCTGCGCCGCAAGTGGAAGATGCTGCCGAAAAATCGGGCTTTCTGGTCGAAGTGCCATTGCCATTGGTGGGACAGCGGGATGAACAGGTGTGGCAGCAAATACTGCGCATTGCAGACGCTAATTCTTCGGGAGCAAAACCCCCCATCGTAGTCCTGCAGTTCAAAGCGTCTCCGCTCTCCAACGTAAGTGGAGCCGCTGACGGCAGTGGACTTGGTTCGCGGGGCAGTCAATTCGAGCGTTGCCTGGCGCTGGCTCGCAACCTCACTAGTCCCAAGGCGGCCCGCGTGCGACTGGTCGCTTACGTGCCCGAATCGATCGAAGGCCATGCCATACTGCCGTTGCTGGCCTGCGATGAAATCTACACTGCCAATTCGGTCGAAATCGGTAGAGCTGCTATCGATGAACCCGTGGATTCAACCATCCAGGGAGCCTATACGGACGTGGTGGCTCGCCGCAAGACCTTGCCGCTGGCCGTCGTATTGGCAATGCTCGACAGCACGGCGGAAGTTCATCAGCTGGAATTGTCCGATGGAAGTACATTGGTTGCCGATCGGGCCGAAGCCACGCAGCGGCGCGAAGCGGGCGAGGTGTTGCGCGAAGAGACGATCTGGTCGGGCGGTGGATTGGCTCAATTCAGCGGTCAACAACTGCGCAGTCGCGGATGGATCGCGCCCAACGTGGCAGACCAAGCTGGCTTAGTGGCGGCGCTCAACATTGGCGGCACGCTGCGGACGGTGCAACAGATGCCTCGCGAGTGGCGACCCGTCCGGCTGGTGATCTCAGGAAAACTCAATGCAACACGTGTGAATCAGATCATCCGCGCACTGGGCGATACGATCGACAATCGGCAAACGAATCTAATCGTCATTGAGCTCTTGCAGACCGAAAGCGATTTCCTGCAGTCCTCGCGACTGGCCAGTTACCTAGCGGGACTCGATGCCGACCGCGTTTATTCGCTGGGAATTGTAGCTCAGGCCGTAACGGGACCGGCTGGCTTGATCGCGGTAGCCTGCGACGAAACTGTGTTGCTCTCTGAAGCTTCGCTGGGGCCCGCGCCCAGCCCGCCTACGAGCGAAGCGAGCAGCCGCGAGACGATGCACCTGGTATTGGGTGATTTAGCAACTGTGGCGAACCGTCCATTGCCGTTGCTATCGGTACTGAGCGATGTCAAGACGGTGGTCAACGAGTACATCCAACAGGAGTCGGGCAAGCGGGCAATGTTCGCCGAATGGCAAATTGAAAAGCAAGTCGATGCCAACCAGTGGCTCGCCAAGCAGCGCATCGCCGGTGGCGAGCCGATCGACAATGGGATTGCCTTACGCTATGGATTGATTGATTCCGTGGACTCCAGCAGCAGCGTGGCGCTTGGTCGCTTGGGTGTTGAGCAATTGCCGTCGGAGTTGAGTACACCCTGGTTGGATGCAACGATTCAGCGAGTGCTAGCCCAGAGCTGGTTACCGCGGCTGCTGTTGACGATCGGATTCTTCGCATTGATGGTCGAGTTGGGCAATCCCGGCATCAGTGCTGGGGGACTGCTGGCGACCGTCTGTTTCGCTGCCTTTTTCTGGATCGAAGGTCTCAACGGAAATGTCGAAGCGCTGGAAGTCCTGCTGTTCGTGGGTGGATTGTTGGCCCTGGCGCTCGAGCTATTTATACTACCCGGCTTTGGCCTGTTCGGAATCGGTGGATTGCTGATGCTGCTGGTGTCCGTGGTGCTTGCGAGCCAGACATTTGTGTGGCCTACCACTTCAGCCCAACTGGGCGAAGTCGCCTCGAACCTTTTTTGGGTATCGTGCATGGCGCTGGGAGGCATGATCGGTCTGCTGTTAATGCACAAGCAGCTTGAACGCAGTCCGCTACTCCGCTGGGTCACGCTAACACCCGCTGGCGCGGACGATGCGGATGAATTGGCGTACCGCGAAGCGGTCGTGCATCGAGAACATCTGCTCGGCCAAGAAGGACTGACCACCACACGTTTGAATCCGTCTGGCAAAGCCCAGTTCGGTCGCGACCTAGTGGCCGTCGTGGGCACCGGAAAACTGATTCAATCAGGTGTTCCGGTGCGCGTGGTCGAAGTTCGCGGCAACTTGATCCTAGTCGCGGAAGTTTCGGAGATTGGCGACTAAATCACGCCGCCGTGTACCCTATACGGAGTCATGTGGTCGGGTTGGTCGACCATCCAGAATCGCTCCCATTCCTGGAGCAGCAGGCGTAGGTTTTCCGATGTGTAGACCAGTTGCTCAGCGCGTCGCTCAGGGATCGCGGAGTAGATCGGTATAGCGCAGCCGCTAAAGGACACGCATCCCAACAACAAAGCAGCACAAATCCAGCGTCGCATCCTAGTTCCTCCGTGAACATTCTGGCTGGCGAAACCGCTTGAACTGGCAAGCAGCCCAACCGACCTCAGGTAATATTCTTGTTCAATCCGATCGAACATGGGCAACGCCAGTCGCGAGGACTTTAGTCGCCGATTCGGTCAAAGGGACCGTTCGTCAAAGTGTTTTGCAAATTCGTCGTAGTGGCGTCACGTTTGTCTTCCGTCGCGCGTTGAAGCTCGCAATGGGTGCGAGCTTGCTCCGCAGCGGCGTCTTCCAGCTCCTGCACGCGGCCTTCCATCTCCTTGCCGGGCTTGAAAGTCACCACAAATTTCTCTGGCACGTCGACTTGTCTGCCCGTTCGAGGATTGCGAGCCTTTCGCGCTTTACGGCTTTTGACTTGGAAAACGCCAAAGTTCCGCAACTCTACCCGCCCCTCCTCAAGAAGGGTTTCTATGATGCCATCAAAGGTTAGCTGGACAATCTCCTTAATCTGGAGTTGCGTCAGCCCGGTCTTATCTGAAATCGCTTTTACGATCTCTTTTTTGGTCACTTTGACATGCTCCTTCGCCAGCTAGCAAACGCCCTAAGTCATTTGCGTGCAACAAGTTAATTGGCGAAGTCTAATGCTACAGTTACCTCGCGTCAAGGTCTCAGAGAGCCGTCGTTGGCTCACATAATAACTTGACGCCTGGCGAGCGTACCGTTCCCGCACAACAAGGGAATCGACCGATACAGACGTCAAACTTTACTAAATCCGATCTTTCGGAACTCGCGTGGATGCTTCTAATTTCAAAAACCTACCGTCCCTGGCGATGTTGCTCCCTCATGAACCTCAGGTACTAGCCCTGGGCCTCGCTGTAGTTTGGTGGTCGCGGATTGCGAGTGAAGCTTACGACAGGCAAGGGGAGCGTTACTTAGAGAGTAAAGTGTACGCTATAGTAGGAGCTTTCCAGAACAAAACTTTGCAGCTTACTGACTCGATTTGGACTATTTTAAAACTCAGCGTGTCTCGACTTGGTGCTTGTGGGGGACGTTGCTCTTCCTGCCGTTTGTCGCGTGGTCGGCTGCGCGTGTGAAGTTTGGCACAGCTGAAGTACAAGCTTGGTTGCCGGGCGATGACGCATCGCGTAAGGCCTATGGCAGGTTTCTCGAGCAATTTGGCGACGATCAGGTTTTGTTTGTCTCTTGGCCAGGCTGCAATCTGACCGACCCGCGTTTGGGTAAGCTTTCGAGTCATATTTCCACGCTGGCAGCCGCGCGGCCTGAACTGGGAATCACGCATGTAGAAGACTCGGCCGGAATTTACCGGCGGCTTATCGAGACGCCGGGTGGGATTTCCGCCGACGTGGCTCGCGAACGATTGACAGGGTGGGCGATTGGACCAGACGGGACCTGCTCCATTGCCCTGCGTGTCTCGGATGCAACCAATGCCGAGCGGGCTATGCTGGTCGAGAGTCTGCGGGTTGCGGCTTGGACAGAAATTGCCGTCGAAGAATCCGAATTGGTGCTGGCTGGCGAACCGTTTCAAGTCTATTTGATCGATCAAGCGAGTCGACAAACGATCGAAAGATTTGTAGTGCCGTCCTCGCTACTTGCTTTGTTCATCGCCTGGATTTGTCTCGGGAGTTGGCGTGTCACTTGCGTAGTCTTTGTACTTGCTGGGCTCGGGCAGTTGCTTGGTCTGGCACTTATCTCCGTCTTTCTCGGCGAGATGAGTGCCGTGCTGGTGGTATTGCCCACGCTGATTTTCATGCTGACGCTCTCGGCAGCCATCCACCTGGCCAATTACTACCGCGATTGCGGCGGTGATAAGTCCAGGTTGGCCGGTGCGGCCACGTTGGCCCATGGCGCGTTGCCCTGCGGTCTGGCCACTTTGACTACGGTCTTCGGTTTTGGCTCCTTGATAGTGAGCCAGTTGACACCGGTTTGGCAATTCGGCAGCCTCGCCGGTTTAGGTCTGCTCATTTCGACTCTGATCCTGTTGGCTGTTTTCCCAGCCGCCATTTCTTTAGGCTTGCGACCGCAGGACGAGCCGCTGTCGGTGGCACAACTTCAGCGGGCGACACCCCTAATCGACTTCCTGTCTAAATGGACCGGAAAATACGCCATAGCCATCACGGCGATGGGCCTATTACTTCTGCTCGGATCCGCCGCAGGCTTGGGCCGACTCAAGACGTCCACCGAATTTGAAGACATGTTCGCTGCCGACAGCAGCGCGATCCGCAGTCTGCGATGGGTGCAGGAGCATCTAGGCCCGATTAATGCGCTAGAATTCGTCGTGGCAATTCCTCATGTAACAGCCGCCACTTCGTCAGCGGGCGATGCTTCCAAATCCGACGATCTACTTGGAAACGCCGAACTTATTCAAAAGATCCATCGAGTCTTGGCGAGTTCCCAACATGTTTCCTCCGTCATGAGTGCCAGCACATTCCTGCCGGCTATTCCAGATGGAGTCGGCACTCGCAACACGATCCGTCGCTCGGTACTCAGACGCTCGCTGGAAATGCACTTGGGAGACATGCAAGTCGCGAATTTGCCGTCGGTGCAGGCTTGGCGGCTGTCGGCGCGAATTCATAACTTGGGCGCCGAAAACTATCGAGAGATACAAACGCAGTTGCGGACTTTGATCGAGTCGTTTATCGACGCGGATAAAACGGCCCGCGGACTACTGGTCGCCACCGGCCAACCGGTAACAGTTTCCATTACGGGTCTTCGCAGCGTGATCGAGCGAGCTCACTTTGCGCTGCTTTCGGATCTGGGAGGGAGTTTCGTTACGGCTTTCGTATTGATCGCCCCCGTGATGATGCTGATCGTGCGCGGCGTCGGCAGCGGGCTATTGCTGATGATTCCCAATTTACTGCCCGTAGTCCTGGTTTTTGGTAGCATGGGTTGGCTCGGAATCAAACTCGATGTGGCCAGCATCCTGACGGCCAGTGTGGCGTTAGGCATCGCAGTCGACGATACGCTGCACTTTATGACTTGGTTTATTCGTAGCCGCCGTCTGGGGCACAGTTCGACGGATGCTGTGCGCGATGCGATGGCAGGCTGCGCGCGGCCTATGCTGCACACGTCAGTGATTTGCACGGGGTCCATGCTGCCGTTTTTTTTCAGCGATTTTCTACCCACCAGCAAGTTTGCACTGTTGATGATCTTAATACTCTCGGGTGCCATTCTTGGTGATTTGATTTTGCTGCCTGCGATTCTCCAAAGTCCCCTGGGTCGTTTGGTGGGAAAAGCTGGGCAGGGGAAAAGGGGTTCAGTCGAAGAGCTGCGCTGATGAGTTAACGGTTACCAACATTTGAAACACGCGAGACGGATGGCGTCATACTGTGAATGCTCCTTTCGATTGCATTGAAGCCTGGGTTGATGTTGGCGGCACTTTCACCGATTGCTACGTGCGATCGGGGCAGGGTGTCTTGCGCCGGACTAAGATTCTCAGTTCTGGGAAAGTGCCGATATCCGTGCAGGAGTGGAGCTCAGCCAACGAGTTCATTTCGCCGGAATTGTTGAAAGACGCCCGCAATTTTTGGGTCGGAGCGAAATGCATTTTTTATGCGACAGATCAGGAGAGTCGCGAAGTACGTCGAATCATCGGCTTCGCCCAAGGGTGTGTGACTTTAGATCGGAATCTAGACGACTTTCATACTTATAAGTCGGCAGAGCTAGATAGCGGTCTCGAAGCGCCCGTGCTGGCGACGAGACGTCTGCTGGAGATTCCGTTGGCTGCCGACCTCCCGAGTTTGGAGGTGCGGATCGGTACGACCAAAGGAACCAATGCCCTACTGACCCGTCAG
Organism: Pirellulaceae bacterium; assembly: GCA_041741955.1. Classification (GTDB taxonomy): domain Bacteria; phylum Planctomycetota; class Planctomycetia; order Pirellulales; family Pirellulaceae; genus Aureliella. Next base: position 82,664 of record JBGSJL010000307.1, read on the forward strand.
GGCGCTAAGTCGGTGTTGGCCATCACGTCGCCGTTCGAAGATCTCATGACGATTGGCGATCAAACTCGCCCAAAGCTCTTCGAACTAGCCATTGAAAAATCACCGCCACTGGCCGAGTTGGCGATCGGCATCGACGAGCGAATAGATGCTCGCGGCGGCGTGCTCCAGCCACTGGACCGAGAAAAAACTCTGCTGCGGCTATTGGAAGCTAGGCAGCTTGGTTTCGAATCGCTGGCCATTTGCTTGATGCATGCGTATGTCAACCCCGTGCACGAAAAGCAGGTTCTGAAATTAGCCCAGCAAGCGGGCTTTTCTCAAGTAAGTTGTTCGCACCAATTGGCACCGCTCATTGAAATCGTGGCTCGCGCACAGACGACAATCGTCGATGCTTACCTAAGCCCAATTGTCCGCGGGTACCTTGCGCGTTTAGTGGAGCAATTTGGTGGCCGAGATGCGGTGCGTATGCATGTGATGACCAGCTCGGGCGGGTTGGTCGATTGGCGTGACTACTTTGGCAAAGATAGCATCCTGTCCGGTCCGGCCGGCGGTGTCGCAGCGCTGCGCCACCTTTCGGTTGCGCTCGGAAGTAGGCCATTGATCGGACTGGATATGGGAGGCACCAGCACGGATGTATGTCGCGTAGGAAGCGACGAAAGTTTGCAATATGAGTCAACCAAGGCGGGCGTTCGAATCCTCACGCCGACCCTACCGATTGAAACCGTTGCATCGGGAGGCGGTTCCGTCTGTTGGTTCGACGGTGTGTCGCTGCGAGTGGGTCCGCAAAGCGCAGGCGCGCTGCCGGGGCCAGCCTGCTATGGTCGCGGAGGGCCGCTGACGGTCACCGATGTCAATGTGTATGTCGGTCGTATTCCGCCGAGTCAATTCCCGTTCCCGATCGACTCGGCAGCTATCGCGGAGCGACTCCAGGTGATGTTCGAGTCTGTGCATAGAGCGGCAGGCCTAACCAGTGTCGTAGAACTGGCCAACGGTTTTCGACGCATCGCTAACGAGCAGATGGCGGAAGCAGTTCGTACGGTATCTATTTCCCAGGGTGTCGATCCACGCGATCATGCGTTGGTCGGTTTTGGCGGTGCAGCCGGTCAACACATATGTGAGATCGCTGAGTCATTAGGTATCCAGGAAGTCTTCGACTCTTCGGAAGCCGGTCTGCTGAGCGCTTTGGGCATGGGGCTGGCGGAGCAGAGATTGGACGCCGCGTTGGGCGTCTACCAAATGCTGACTAGCGTGGATTGGAGCGAACTAGAGAACCGTGTACAAACAGAAACGAAGCGGCTGACTCAACAACTGCAAATGCATGACTCTAGGACATCCGCACCACAAACTTCCGTGCGCAGTGCACGTTGGCTGCAAATGCGTTACGCGAATACGGATTCAGCCTTGGCGGTTCCGTGGCTAGATATTGTAGACCATCCCGAGACCGTTACCGCCGCTCTACTGGACCAATTTCAGACCGCTCATCGTGCGCGCTACGGCTATGTTCGACGCGGTGCGGAGGTGGAATTGGTCTCAGTCCGCATCGATGTGAGTCTACCGCGTCCTCCCATATCGCGATCGGAATCGGCTGCCGCAGCCCAGCGGTCGCTGATAGACACGCCCGACGCGGTGAGCAGGGAAATTTCGCCGGCACTCTACGCGCGGTCTGCCCTGCAGCCCCATCAGCAAATTGCAGGACCCTGCGTCGTGCTCAACCAGGGCTCTACGCTTTTTGTCGAGCTGGGTTGGGAGGGCACTAGTCTGAGCGATGGCACGCTCCACTTGCGTAGGTCGGTGACAAGCGGTCTGGACACTGATGCGCATGACGGCGATTCCAACCGTCGAGCACGAGCGTTGGACCCGGTTTTTCGGGATTGCTACGCACAGCGACTGGCTGCGATTGCGACGCAGATGGGAGTCGTCCTACAACAGACAGCCGTGAGCGTGAATGTCAAACAACGACGGGACTACAGTTGTGCGGTCTTTGATTCTGAAGGTCGTTTGCTGGCCAGCGCTCCGCATGTACCGGTTCATCTGGGTGCCATGGGCAAAACGGTCCGATGCATCCTGGAAGATTTCCATGATATCCGGCCTGGTGACAGCTTCATTACCAATGATCCCTATCGCGGCGGATCGCATTTGCCCGACGTCACAGTCATCGCTCCCGTGTTTAGTAGTCTCGACGCGCTCCGTCCGGTTTTTTTCGTCGCCAACCGCGCACACCATGCCGACATTGGCGGAGTTGCCCCAGGTTCCATGTCGGTGCTGGCGACCCGGTTAGGAGAAGAGGGTGTGGTGATCGAGCCCATGCGACTGACGGCCAGCGTGAATGGCGATATCGAAGATCGCAGGGAGGAGCTCAAAGCATGCTTGCAGTCCGCTGAGTTTCCGCCCCGCAACATTCAAGAGAACTTGGCAGATATTGCCGCCCAACAAGCCGCCAACGCACGCGGCGCCGAACTGTTGAGAGATTATGCCGCGTCGACATCGTGGACACAATTAGAAGCCTACTCCGCGCATGTGCTCGACGCCGCCGAGCAGCGCGTGCAACTATTTTTGCGAGACAATTATTCTGGTACACGTCAGTTCGAAGATCACCTCGACGATAGCACTGTCATTCGAGTTGCCTTGACGTTTAAATCTTTGGGCGGAGTTACAATCGACTTTACCGGTTCCGGACCTACGAATCCAGCCAACCTGAATGCCAATCCATCGATTGTGACCGCCGCCATTATTTACGTGTTACGCTGCTTGATCGCGGACGATTTACCTCTGAACGAGGGTGTGATGCGGTGCGTCGAATTGATCGTGCCGGAGGGAGTGCTCAACCCGTCACCTCATAAGAATGCTGCCTTCAGTCCTGCCGTGGCTGCAGGAAACGTCGAAACCTCGCAGCGGGTCGTGGACGTCTTGCTGGGAGCGTTTGAAGCTGCAGCCGCCTCCCAGGGTACGATGAATAACTTGTTGTTCGGCAACCAGCGATTTGGTTTCTACGAAACGATCTGCGGAGGTGCAGGGGCTACCGCTGGCAAAGCTGGCGCTAGTGGCGTGCACACCCACATGACCAACACCCGTCTGACCGATCCTGAAGTGCTCGAGTCGCGTTACCCAGTCCGTCTCATCAAGTTTGGACTGCGAAGGGGCAGCGGAGGGGCTGGCATGTGGACCGGCGGCGACGGCGTCGTGCGGGTCATCGAGTTTCTCGAGCCGGTCGAGCTGTCGTTGCTTACATCGCGTCGCGGACCGTTCCAGCCCTTTGGACTTTGCGGAGGCGGGGCCGGTGCGCTGGGGCATAACACACTTATCAAGCTCGACGGTAGGCGCCTGACGCTGGGCAGCAGTTGCCAGGTATCCGTCCAGACGGGAGAACGGCTGGAAATTCAGACTCCAGGCGGCGGCGGTTTCGGCTCTTCGGGTCAAGACTAGCTAGACTGCGACCATCGTCCCGTGGCACCTAAACTTAAACTTAAACTTGAACTTCTCGCACCAATTTCATCCATCGTTCTGGAACTTTTCCTCCAGCCTGACCAGTTAGTCCTGCAGTGAATCGCCGGTTGCATGCTCCTGCAATACTTCCAAATCGATGAACTCGAGCGCGGAAATATGAGTGGCCCGCAAGTTGACCAGCGGAGCCATGCCAGCTTCGTACGCTTCTTTCCAGCGCAACACGCACAAACACCAGCGATCGCCGTCCTGCAAACCTGGGAACCCATACTGTAGGTTGGGCGTGGAAAGATCGTTGCCCTTCCGCTTCGAGAATCTCAAGAAATCCTCCGTCATTTCTGCGCACACGGTGTGCATGCCCGTGTCGCTGGCCCCGGTATTGCAGCAGCCATCGCGATAGAATCCCGTCAGGGGAGTGGTACTACAGGATTCCAATTCTGTCCCCAGCACGTTCTTTGCCATGGTTCGCCAATCGTTTTGATGATGAGTTTCTGGAGTAGTGCCCGCTTTTGTGCTGGCGATCCTGTCAGCCGCTCCAACGATTGTAGTTTATGCAGCGTGTTTGATGTGCTTGGGTGCCGATAGTTTGAACAGGCCGAAAATTTCGTCCTGACTCAAGCCGGACGAACGCGGTGCGTCAGTACCCGCAAAGAGCTGATTGAAGAGCTCACGCTTTTGTTCTAACACTTCGTGGATACGCTGCTCGATCGTGTCTGCCGCCATCATGCGTGTCACTGTGACCGGAGCCGCGACCCCAATTCGGTGAGCTCGGTTGATGGCTTGGTCCTCTACGGCCGGATTCCACCAGCGGTCAAACAAAAAGACGTAGTGGCAGAATTGCAGATTGAGCCCCACACTGCCCGCGCCATAACTCATCAGAATTAAGTGCTTAGACGGATCCTCCTTGAATTGCGATATGACGGCATCGCGTTTCTTGCTCGGCACGCGCCCGTGATATTGCATCGGTCCGAATCGTTGTAGTGGTTCTGCGATTTTCTCCAGCGTCTGAACCCACTGGCTAAAAATAATTGCCTTTTGTCCACTGGCCGCTATTTCCTCCATGTCTGCCTCCAGACGCTCTAGCTTGCAACTGGAACCAGTGGCTGGGTCAAAGTTGCAGATCTGCTTCAGTCGTAGGACCAATTCGAAAACGTGCTGGATAGTGAGAGTTTCCCCCATGCCGGCGAGCTGTACGACACCGTCCTCCTCCGCCGTGCGGTAGCTATCCAACTGTGCCGCCGTCAGATCCAACTCGGCATCGCGCACCATCTTCGGCGGCATTTCGGTGAGAACTTTATCCTTCGTGCGTCGAAGAATGTGGTCTCGCGTGGCCGTACTGATACTCTTGAGCGTCATCTCACTGCGCAAATAGCCCGGCAACAAGAATTCGAAAATGTTGATCAGATCTTCGACTGAGTTTTCGATAGGCGTGCCGGTCAGAGCCCACGAGCGTCCGCGCGGTAAACTGCGCACGATTTGCGCGGTGGTACTGTTCCGATTCTTGATTCGCTGAGCTTCATCGAGTAAGACAAGATCAAAGTGTATATCGGGATCTTCCAGGACCGCCTTGTCACGCATCAACAACTCGTAATTGGCGATACGTACTGGTGCCGAATGCTGCTGCCAAAGCCAATTGCGCTTTGAAACGTCGCCTTCGATCACAGCGACTGGAATTTCCGGTGCCCATTGTTTGAATTCCCGCACCCAGTTTGTTACCAACGGCTTGGGACAAACCAGCAGAACGTTGCGTACGTGTCGTGCTAGCAGTAGCATGCGGACGGCCGTGATCGCCTGCATGGTTTTGCCGAGCCCCATTTCGTCGGCTAGGATGGCTGTCTCGCGTGGAAACAGGAATGCGATGCCTTCCATCTGATAGGGAAATGGCTGGAATGGAAAATCAAGATGCGCAGAAGCGACCAGTGATTCCAGCGGTGGCTGCAGGACAAAGAACAGGCGATCTTCCAATTTGACTAGATCGTTGGGCGGTTTGATCCGCGTACGTTTACTAGTGTCGCCGCTAACTCTCGGCTTGGTTGCATGTTCCTGATCAGCTCGCGTAGCGGGTCTTCCACCCGGGTAGCTTAACGCAGAGGCTGCCGGAGGTTGCATAAAATCATGGCCTTCGGCAAAGGCGAAACCAAGCGTTTGCGGCAGTTTCGACTGCAGGCGAATTGGAATCACTTGCGGGCTAGTCGCCAACAGCCCCAGCGCACTCGTTAACATCTGTGATTGCATCGTCGCTGCGTCCAACGCGAGCGTGTGGGTCTCTACATCCAAGTCGCGGCCAAGTTGACTTGCCCAGCCCGTAGCATGTTGCTCAACCCTGTTTGATGCGCTAGGCGTATGTGCCAGTACTTCGCAGAACTGAACACCCGCCCAAGCAGATTGTGAGCTCATACTTGCGTCCCTGAGTATTTTAAACGTGGGATAGGCTTCCAGCCTGTCAATCCGCGTGGTAGCCTGTCAATCCGCGTGGGATAGGCTTCTAGCCTGTCAATCCGCAGATGACAGGCTGGAAGCCTATCCCACTTATTTATCTCCCGATCCTAAGCCGCTTTGGCGATCGGGTGCGCTTCGAGCAAGGCGTCGGTAATTCGCTGGAATGGTTCGGTCAGATCGAAGTTGCTCGTCAGGCCACCCAGTAACCGCTCGGCTCGCTCCTGTACTAGCGTGTCATTGACTAGGACCGAAAGCTGCCACCTATCGACGCGCAACTCCTGGTGATCAGTCATACGACTTCGAGGTATCAGGAAGTTGGCGTAGCTATCGCTCGATTCAAAATTTAGTAGAGCCGCGGCCACGTCGCTTACCGTTGCGATAGCCAGCACAGCCGAGCAGTCGGTGAGTACCAGTTCGGGCTTGATCTTGGCTTTAGTCACCAGTGCCATGGCGATTTGTTCTCCGCACACGAACTCGTCGATGGTGGGCCCATAGAGCAGTTCCTGAGCGCGGCTGGGGCGAAGAGGCATTGTGCAGTGAAACTCTAACGGTCGGGCAATTTGATTGGTGATCAAATAGCCACCAAAGTAACCGTGCTCTGGATGCCGTCGAACGGAAAGAAAGCCGATTGGAGCTGTCATTCAGTCTGGATTCTACTGGGTTGGAGAGCGTGGCGAGTGGATGCTGCTTGAGCCTAGCTGCTCGGTATAGGTCAGTTGTCGGAAGCCAGCTTGTAGCGACTTTAGCGACCCTGGGGATCAGCCGGTTAAACCGCCGAATTGACACGAATCGCCAGAATCTTCCAAGCTCGTTGCTCGACTCGTATGTCCGAACGACTATACTGGGGTTTTGCAGGTCGCAGATTGTCGGTGACTTCGATCCAATCTGCAAATTGCTCGCCACACGAACTAACGGTAAGGTACGGAGAAGACACACGTGGGAAACAATCCGGCACAGTTTTCGCCAATTTTCAGTATCGACGTAACGGCTGACCGCAGCTCGCCTGCTAGCCAAGCCACCAATGCTAGCGAAGCCACGATAGCCCTGCTGCATCAGGTCGTGATAGCCCAGCAAAAGCAGAATCAGCTGCTCGAACAATTGGTGCAGGCCACCGTCAACACGCAGAAGCAGCGTGCGAACGAGCTACAGCAGTGGAAAGACGCCAACCCTGGCTTAGCCAAGTCCTGCCGGCGTGCTGCCGAGGCGCTTTCGAAAGTGCAAGCCGATTTTCTGCAGAACATCACCAACGAAATCGACGACAATGAAGAAGGGCTGAACGAAAGCGACTACATGTTGAGCGAATTTGTCGATCGTGTTGGCCCCCGCTTGGCCCATTTGAATGGTGTGCTGCAAGTCCTCGCTCAGCTCGGCAGCGGTATGCCCGCGCAACAGCCACAGTAGTCAAATCTCTTTCTCCCTTCGCCCTCGGTACTCCCTTCTCTATGGATACTCGGAGAAGGGTTGGGGATGAGGGGCCCACGTCGCTAAGCATATTTCCCCTGCGAAAAAGGAGTTTTCTTTCGTTCAACTGCTCCGCTTTTCTTATCGCTAAAAGACGCGGCCCACTGGGCACGCCGCCAAACAAGCGAACCAAACCCGAGTCTATTATTTAGGCTTCCGATTGCTGCTTTTTGCCTCATCGACCTTCTTCAGCACACTCTCGACATCCCCGAGCTTCTCGCCACGGATAGTCATCAAATCGATTTTCGGCTGGACGGTGATGGAAACATCTCCTTCGACGGACTGAGCCGCTTCGATCGCGCTGGCAGTCCGAGTCGTCAGAGGCGGCAGCGGCGGCGCGTTACCTACAAGCTCATTGATACGCTGCTGGATGATCTGCTCCGAAGTACTCGCACGACCTGCAACGCGGCTTTCCAGTGCATCCAGCTTGGCGCGCTGCAATTCAATTTGAGCCTGCTGCAGCTTCTGCCTTACCGCGAAAGATTCGGCAACGGATTTTGCCAATTCATTCCGCAACTTTGTAGCCTCGTCAGATGGCGTACCAGAGAGTTTCCGCAGTTGCTGAGCCAGAGTCAACACCTTGTTCTCCAGTCCGCCAAACTGTTTGGTTAAGCTGGTCACATTCGTTTCATCCTTGCCAAGCTTCGCCGGATCGGAAACGTCCATTGATTTCAAATCAGTCAATGTCGATTCAGCACCGGATTTGTCATTGTTAAAAAAAGTCGCATCGTCTTGGGCCCGCACGCCGATTAGATGAACAACAGCGACCACAGCCGCTCCTTCGACCTCACGACTAACTTCGGCAGCAGTCTTCTTTTCGCTCTTGACGATTTCCCCGAACAATTGCGGATGTTTGGCTGATAGCGAATGCGGTCCGGTAATGTACTTGTACACTTCGCGGCCTTGGCTTAACTCCTCTAAATCGGCGGGTGAGGCGATGTTGAGCGACAGATTGGACTGCATCACCGCCCCAGTCTCCTGGTCGACACTGGTGGTGATCTCTATACGAGCCTGCACGATTAAACGCTCATATCCGTAGCAGTTTGTTATACGAAACGTATTGGAGCCAGGTACTGCGAAGCTGCCAACCGTTTCTTTGCTTCCCATTCCACCTAAAGACTTTGTCGTTATTCCTCCTTGGCCGCCTGTCCATTTTATGTCCGAAGCTGTGGGAACCACGAGCTTAAAAGAAAGCTGCATTGACTGTCGCTTCGGGGGTTTAGCTGCTCTCCCTGCCTCCTCCAGAGTCTGGATTAACCGTGCAATGTCGTCGATGGCTTTCGTCGGTCCACGGACAATAATTTGATTGGGTTGGTTGCTCGCTGAAATCAAAGCTGTTCGATATAGCCCGAGCTCCGCTATAACTTCCTTTACATAAATTGCACTAGCATGTTCAAGCGGAAAGAACATGGTTGGCCAATCAGGGTTGCCTCGCAAAGCATCAGCCATATCGTCGCTCGTCGGCGGCGTTTCAGGCTGCGCATGCGCTTGCCCCGAGCCAAACGAAAAAGCGCCCCATACAAATAGTAGTACTACAACCGAGCATTTTTTGTTCATGACAATCTCCATGGAAAGTGAGTTTGTTTTTGTTCTGGACTCGTGTCTTCAGTCGTTTCGCGACTAAGGATTAAGCGGAAAAAAGTGGGATAGGCTTCCAGCCTGTCATGTGGGTAAGTGGGATAGGCTTCCAGCCTGTCATGCGGGAATCGACAGGCTGGAAGCCTATCCCACGTTCAGTATCAGCCAACAATTTTCCCCACGATCGCAAATCAAATTAGCCTTCACATCGTTACAGCACTGCATCAGGGCATGTTGAAAGTCTCCTCCAGCGAATCAACAATAGCGTCGATTTTCGTCAGCGATTCGCCAATACCATCCTCCCATGAGGCATCGCCTATGGCGTCAGGGGAAATTTCAAGCGTCGCACCCCCGTTGTCGTGAGCATTGGTTGCAAGAATCGCTTCAACCACTGGCGATCCAGTTGAATCTGGTTTCGCGGCCTGGCCGGGAGTTTCCGTTGCATCGAAAATGGGCGGTGAACTACTCTGCGCAACAGTTGCTCCTGCGCCGAACCAATTCGCAGAACTGGCCCACAGCGCAACTGAAATTGCAAACAGCCCGCTCAAAAAGACGGCCATGAGATACTTATTCCACGCCTCCGACGTCTGATCGCCAAGGCAGTCTGGCAACGGATCGCGGCTTGGCTGCTCGAGATGCGCCAAACAGCTCTGCAGTACGTGCTCGACTTCAGCGGCGGTTTGAAAACGCTGTTCGGGAAGCTTGGCGTGCAGACGCTCGACCAGCCGTCCCATCCAAGTGGGAATTTCTGGATTGATCTCGCACAGCGGTCGCGGCGTGTCATCGATAATGCGTCGCAGCACACCCAAACTGGTCTCGGCCCGAAAGGCCGGTCGGCCTGCGCACATGGTGTACAGCATGCTTCCTAGCGAAAAGAGATCGCTGCGGGCATCAATCGACTCGCCGCCAGCCTGCTCGGGCGACATGTATTGCGGAGTTCCCGTGATGACGCCGCTACGCGTTAACGTTGCATCGTCGACAGCCCGCGCGAGTCCGAAGTCGGTAATCGTGACCCGTTCAACACCATCTTCGAGCAGAATGTTGGCGGGCTTGATATCGCGATGCACCAAGCCCTGAGCGTGGGCGGCGGCTAGTCCCGCGGCGACTTGACAACCGACGCGAAGCACTTCCTTTAGCTCCATGTGCCCGTGATCATCCAATCGCTTTTGCAACGAGCGCCCTCGGACATAGGGCATCACTAAGTAGGGAAGCTCTGCTGCCACAGAGACACTGTGAATCGCGATGACATTGGGGTGCAACACCGCCGCCGCGGCCTTGGCCTCGCGTGCAAAGCGCTGGCGCGCCGCACCACTGGTCGCCAAATGCGGCCTGAGTACCTTGATAGCCACGATTCGGGCGAGTGGCAGGTCATGTCCCTTGAGGACAATTCCCATACCTCCCGCACCGATCACGCCAGAAATTTCATAGCCCCCCAAGCGTCCCAACATGCGTGGGTCGTCCGTCGGCGCTAAAAGACTTACTATGTTTTCTATGCGAACCACGCTCGCCGGATTCATCGCTTCAACGGACGAAGTCAAAGATGCTCCATCGGCTGGGCGCAATATGTTGGGTTCTTTGGATCCTATGCAATATTCTGAACTGCCCAGCACGACTGAATCGAAGTCCTCATCCGAGAGAAAGTTACTAGCTGCCTCCCAAGTCTCAGGCTCGGCGGCAAGCTGCATCATTTGCTCGCGGCACTTCGAGCATTGATTTAAGTGTTCGAATAGCGACGATTGCTCATCGTCCCCGAGCCGTTCTGCCAGGAAATCTGCGATACTGTCATCAGGACATTGCTCGATACGTTGTTTCATTTCAATGTGCCTCCCCTTCCAACTCACGAACGACATCGCGCAGTCGACGAATGATGCGGCTGCGGGCCGCGTAAACCATCCCCTCAGAGCGCTGCAAGCCGCTGGCGGCGGCCGAAATCGACAACCCGTCAATCATGGTCATGGAGAATGCCAACCACGTTTGATTATCTGCGCGGCTACGCACAATCTCAGCCGCGCGGCGGTACAACTGACGTTGATATTCTAAGTCAACTGTGTCGCTGGACACCGCGGACTCAGTCCGCTCGATGTCGAGTAGTGCTTGCGCTACGCTGCCTCCCACTCCTCGATCTTGCGGTCGTCGCGACAGTGCATTTAAAATCGCGTTCTTGGCCACACGGCGCAGCCAATGTCGAAAACCCACTTCCGGAGATGCTGGCTCCCAGGTGGGAATCGCTTTCGCAATCGCCAACAACACGGTTTGTGCTAATTCTTCAGCATCGGCGTCTTGCAGTCCTTGGGCTCGCGCCAAGCGGTAGGCGACTGGCCGATAGATACACGCAAATTGCTCCCAGGCTTCTTGATCGCGCGGATCTCGAACGCGGATTATCAAACTATCGCGAGTTTCTGGAATTTCGGTCAACCTGCTGCCTCCACAGGGATAAACACCCCCAATCCACCATTCTGACAGGTGACGGAAAAAATTCCGGAGGTCAATAACTTAAGCCTGGATAAAAATGCAGAGTTTAGGTTGAAGTTCAAGTTCAAGTTCAAGTTTAGGGGTTGGGGCTAAGGTTTGCAGATAAATATTCACAAAAGGTCACCGAAGAATCGTTGTTGAAAATCAAATTTATGGCACAGAATACGATTGAGATAGGGAAATCGAGGGGCGGAAAAATTCAATCGTTGTGCAATGCGGATGCGTGAGCGGTTACAATCAAAGGTCCATGGTTAGCCGGAGTCGCCAAACTTCGGTTCGTAAGGTCCTTGCAGACTGACGTCTGCCGACTCCAGCTACGACTAAGAGTATCGAATGCGAGCAGCTCAATGAAAGCCAATGCGGTGGTTGGCGTAGATGCCGTAGGCCCTCTGAAATCACAGATGCTCCTGTCCATTGCTGTGTGGATACCGGTCGCGACCAGCTTATGTGTTTTTGCCCAGGCAACATTGGCCCAGTCAAACTCCGATTGCCTTGTCCCGCCACAAGCTATTTCAGCGATATTCGAGACTTATTGTTTCGATTGTCACGGCGAAGGTACCAGCGAAGGAGACCTATCGCTGGATCGGCTGCCGGGTGCTGCGGCTAATGAAAAGGGTTCCAGTTTAGAGTCGCTGAAGAGCTGGCTAGATATCGAGCAGGAACTGGTTAGCGGTCGCATGCCACCGGAGGATGCACAAGCCTTGCCAGCATCCCAGCGGGCAGAGCTGACTGGCTGGTTGAATGCCGCCCTCACGAGAGCTGTGCGCAATCAACAATCGGTCGAGCGTCCGCGCTTTCGCCGATTGACAAATATCGAATACGCAAACACGATGCGCGACCTGCTTGGCTTCGACATGGATTTCACCAGCGAGTTGCCTGCAGATTCACGATCTGGCGATGGTTTCGCCAATAATCCTACAGCCCTATTGGTATCCACAGAACATCTGCAAGCCTATTTGAAGACGGCGCGAACTGCGTTGGACAAAGTCATAGTGAGCGGCCCTCCGCCGAAAAAACTACAACACACTTTTACTGAGAGCGACATTGTTCGCTGGGATAAAGGCCGTGAATTCTCCAATCGACTGGGACGTAACTCGCTGTTCATTGCCAAGATCGAAAAGGAGTATCCCGAGCAAGGCGAATTTGCGATCCGCGTCAAATTCTCTGCCGAGCTTCCGCCTGCGGTTGGGCCACCGATTTTGCAAGTCGATGTCGGCTACCGTCCTGACACCCAAATTCTTTTTCGCACTTTGGCCGAAGTCGAAATCGACGAACCGACTTCGCAGATGCTTGAATTTCGAGGTCGCATCGAAAACTTTCCTTTGCCGGTGCGTGGCCAAGGCAAGTATCCGGGGCTGCAAATCAAATTGTGCAACGTGTACGATGATCGCTCGCCTCTCCCCGAGCCCGTCCAGAGAGACGCACAAAACCGACCACTAAGCTATCCCGACGAACCGCAGCTCCCACACATCGTCATCGAGTCGGTTGAGTTTGAAACTTTGCCTGACGAAACTTGGCCGCCGCGAAGTCACCGCGAGATTTTATTTGATTCACCGCTGCGCGCGAGTGATCCGTCGGCCTATGTGAAACAGATTCTCGCTAAATTTGTACCGCGAGCCTTTCGCCGGCCCATTGAACCGAGCGAGCTTGATTCATTCGTCCAACTCCATGACAGAAATCTGGATCGGTTTCCCGACCTTGAATCGGCCATTCGCGAGACGCTAGCGATGGTTTTGATTCATCCCAGCTTCTTGTATCTGGGCGATCGTGATGCGTCCCCTGCCGCCAGAGATCACCGACTGGCATCGCGTCTGTCCTATTTTCTATGGAGCACCATGCCGGATGATGAATTGTGTGGCGCCAGCCATCAACGGCGGCTGCATGAACCACTAGAACTGCAACGGCAGGTGGAGCGGATGCTGCGTGACGAGCGTTCGATGCAATTGGTGACCCACTTCGTGGATCAATGGTTGGAATTAGATCGCATGATCAATATTACCGTTGATGACGAGCTCTATCCTGGGTTTGATCCGTCGCTCAAAGCACACATGCGCGCTGAAACGCATCGGTTCTTTCGTGAACTGCTCGACAATAACTTGAGCGCACTTAATTTATTAGAGTCGGACTTTGGCGTGTTCAATGAATCGATGGCTCGGCACTACGGCATCGACGGGGTGTTGGGGCGACAGTTTCGACGTGTGCCCATCACAGCCGACTCGCATCGCGGCGGTGTGTTGACACAAGCCGGCATTTTGCTGGCGAATTCCACGGGACGCGAATCGCATCCGGTGCGACGAGCCGTGTGGGTGCGCGATCGGCTGCTCAATGATCCGCCAGCAAGTCCGCCTGCGGACGTACCGACTTTAGATCAGATCGATCCGAATTTTGCTAGTCTTCCGATCCGCCAGCAGTTGGAAATTCACCGCACCGCTGAGTCTTGTAACCAGTGCCATCGCACGCTCGACCCGTGGGGTTTGGCGTTGGAGAACTTTGATGCCGTAGGCGCTTGGCACGACCAAGCGACAGACGCTAGGGCGGAATTGCCGGGCGACATTCCGCTTCGCAATTTGAGCGATTTGCAAGAACACTTGTTACAATCGTGTCCGGAGCGTTTTGGACGGTCGTTGGTGGTTCGGCTACTGTCGTACGCCTTGGGCCGCGAGTTGGACGTCTACGATCGACCTCTGATCGGGCAACTCTCGACGAGCTTCGCCGAACATGGTTACCGAATTCGAGATCTAGTAATTGCGATCGCGCACACAACGGAATTTCAGGACCAATAGCATGGCTCGCAAATCATGGCATTTAAGTCGCCGAACATTTCTAATGGGGACGGGCGTTTCGCTGGGTTTGCCGTGGCTGGAGTGTATGGCGACCACACAAGCACAGTCCGGTGACGGGCGACCTGCGCGGTTTTGCGCGATGTACTTCGGATTCGGCGTCAGCTTACCGGACAAGGATCATGAACATGCGGCTTGGCGATGGTTTCCCAAAGGTGAGGGTAAGTCATTCGAGTTTGGCGAGAGCCTCAAACCGCTTGAGAATCACCGCCACGATTTGACGGTGCTTGGCGGCCTGTCGCACCCGCAAGGGCGAACCATGGGCGGTCACGATACCGGCGACACGTTTCTCACCGCCGCCCGTATGGACTCGCGATCGCTGGCTAACACTGTTTCAATCGACCAGGTCATTGCAGATGAGTGGCAGGGGCAAACGCGATTCCAGTCGTTGGTTATGTCCACGGATGGGGGTGTTGGTGAACCGACGCGGTCCAGCACTTTATCCTACGACCGACATGGTTTACCGGTTCCTGCGCAAAACCAACCACGGCGCATATTCGAGCGCCTATTTGGCGCCGGCGACGCAGAGTTGCACGCCGAGCAGCGGCGGTTGCTCAGCTCCGCGTCGATGCTAGACCTGGTCCTCGACGGTGCCAACTCGCTGAAGCGAAAACTGGGTGCTCAAGATCAGGTCAAGCTCGACGAGTACCTGCAATCCGTTCGCGTAACTGAAAAGCGAGTTGCGAACGCTCAAAAGTGGCTCGAAGTTCCGCGAGTGGAACTGAGCGACGAAGAGCGAAAAAGTCTGAACATCGACACGGACGATCAAGCCCCATTTGCATACATTGGCACAATGTACGACCTAATCTACCTGGCGTTTCGAACCGACTCGACTCGGGTTGCCACCTATCAAATCACCAACATGGCCGACGGCTCTTCGCGAGCCATGAAGTTTCCGCAGCTCACCGGCTTCACAGAGAACTTACACAAGTTGGCGCATAACTGGAACAAACCCAATGGCGCCGAAGAGCTCGGGCGGTGGGACAAACTCATGGCCAATCAGCTCGCAACTTTTCTCGGCAAGTTAGCCTCGGCTGAGGCCAGCCACGGATCGTTGCTCGATGAGACAATTGTGCTGTACGGCAGCAGCAACAGTCACACGCATGAAAACAGGAACTACCCGCTGATCGTCGCAGGCGGCAAGCGGCTCGGGTTGACGCATGGTCAATTCCTGCAATTCGAAGAGACGGTGCCGATGTCCAATTTGTTTGCTACGACACTCGATTGCCTCGGTACCCAGCGAGATTCGTTTGCCGATAGTACTGGTGACTTATCAGAACTGCGAGGATAGCAAGCACTTGGCCTTCCTAGTTCTGCTGGCCTAACGACCAGAAACCGATACGAGCTGGCGGAGCAAGTCCATTCTCGAGTACCTCAAGTCGGCATATCGTTGCATCCATGGCTGTAGTTCGGATTGCGACGGCGGATGTTTAATGATTTCGCGAAAAACGCGATCGAGCCAAGCGGTATTGTTGTTTCCGGCAGCGTCAAAGTATTCTTGACCCGCCATGATTTCCAACGGCATTGTTTCCATGCGACTGGCAATATTAGGAGTTGCTCGGAGTGCCGCCAGCTCGACAAAACTTGGATCGCGGTTTAGATACTTGCGATACATGTTGACCAGACGGTCGTCAAAATCATTGAAGTTAGGATAGCCTGCGCTCACCACGCTACCACTTCCAGGAGTATAGACCGGCGCTAGCGTTAGAAGTACCTGATTGGAGTTTACGCCTGTGAGTACACGTTGGGGTTGGGGTGTATCCATAATGGTCCTGCCGCCAGACGTCACCGTCGCACGAACTTGGTAGGTATCCTGTGGATTGACGTACGCTGCGTCGTAGGCAATCGTAAAAGGAATGGAGTTGCCCAGCGATGGGCGAAACTGTGTCGCGCCGTTGCGAACGGCGTAGTAGGGCCGAGTCATATTTTCGATCTGAACGGTTACGACAGCATCGGAAGGCAGTGGAGAACGCTCGCGGTACGCGAGCGTGCCTGTCAACGCAGTATCGTAGTTGTCCAGGCGAACGCGGACCGATGCGAGTTGGCCGCTAACATGGTCCTGAACGACCAAGGTCACCAGACCCGTCGTATCCGCCCGGCGATTGATTTCTTCTGCCAAGTCATAGAGTCGCCCTTCGACTTTGCCGACCTGAAATCCTCTAACGTTGACGATCAAATCGCCGACCTCGATCCGCGCCTTAGCCGCAGCCGAGCCGCTGCTTACCTGACGCACCAACACGCCGGTATCTAGGTTGTCACCCGTTACGCCAATTCGCCACTGGGTTTTCGCGGTGGTCGGACCACTTAGCCAATCTCCACCTTGCCAGCTTGGCGATTGCGAATCGAAGAGTTGGCTACGATCGCGCGCATCGCCATTGCTATCCCAGCGAGTTTGTGCGCCGAGCGGATTGGGCGCAACCGTGCAAACGATCGCGATTAGTAAAGCGGCTTGCGCGGTGTGGATGCGCGAACGCGGAAAGGAAAGCAAATACATGGTAGGACATCCTGTGCAACAATTGAAATATGGGATGAGCGTCCGACGAGACAACTTCGCAATGACAATTCGTTTGAGCAAACTATCTAAGTTTTTCACCTGAGGAAAGCTTTTCCAAACCAGCTCTTAGCAGTGGCAGGTCAACTGGGAAGAAGCCCACCAGAATGGCTTGCGTTTGTCCCGCTTGGCAAAGTGCGTAACGTACAAACTCCTGACTGGCAATCGCCTTTTTGTCGGTTTGGCCAATGTCAATCACCAGTGACAACGGTCGAGTCAACGGGTACTGTCCACTCAGAACAGCCATGTCGTCGCTCGGAATAATACTGGCACCCTTGGTCAACTGCAGTTTCTTGACTGAGTTTCCGCTGCTGCGATAGCCGCAAATTGCGATTGAAGTTGGATCTTTGTCGAGCGCGTGAAGGACTTCAGCATTGGAGGCGTGTTCGGACACACTAGGTCGCAGCTTCGCTCCGCTAAATACAAACTCATTTACGAATTTCTGTGTACCACTACCTTCTAATCTGGAAATGACGTGTACGGCTTTTGACGCCCACGCGCCACCGGCTCCTAACACTCCCCAAGATAGCTCGCCTGGATGGGAGTCCGTCGTGAACACGTCGCGAAGCTGATCGCCCGACATCGTGGAAATTGGGTTGCTCGCATGTACGAAAACACTAAGGGCTTCACGCGCCACGGTGAAAGCAACTGGATTCTTGAGCCCCTTCTTTTTGAGATCTTCAAGCTCTTCATTGGTTACAGGCCGGGAGAACATGGCCACCGAAGAGGGAGACTTTAGCAACTGACTGATGGCTTGTTCTGAGCCACCCGCCGTAATTTCAACTTTGACTGTCGGGTGAAACTGCTTAAATCCAGTGACCCAACCATGAGCCAGCGCGTCCATACTGGTCGACCCAATGACTTGTACCGTCTCGGTCGCTTCAGTCGATGGGCGATAGGGATCGATCGATTGCAACATCGCCGTCAAGCGTTCGATGGCTGCATGCTGACTAACGCTATCCTGGCCGAATGACAGCGTTTGCAATTGAAGAAAAACAATTGCCAGCATTAGCACCCAACGGCTGACCCAAAGTTGTTGGCAAATCATAGTACACTCCTTCGTAGCAGGTATGGCTCCCCAATTACCGATGAATGCCTGGCAAACCGTTGAGTTCCCAGTTTTCATGCGTTGCCAAACCTATGGCGACGGCATTCTACGCTTTCGAGTAGATTTAGGCGATGTCGATTCTGACTGATTCATTCTTTGGCATCGGATAGGGAAAAACCCACTCAAGAATTGAGTAATCGCAGCAAGGCCGTTGATGCTTCGGCTTCTTCGCTGACGATATGGTCAGCGCCCAAGCGTCGCAATTTTTCGGCGTTGGCTTGGTATCGACAGCGCACGAGAATTTTCGCCCGAGGATTGATCGCACGTATGGCTTTCACGATACTCAAGGCCGATTCATCATGCGGCACGCAAACGGCTAGCAATCCGCACGCATCCACGTCTGCTAAGCGCAGGATGTTTTCGTCGCTCGCGTCACCGGCTACTGTTCGAAAACCCTCCTGTGCGAAGGGCTGAAGGTTGATCGGACTCAGATCGATCAAGCAAACCTCTTTGCCACTAATCTCGAGTTGCGATGCGACCTGCCTTCCTATCGGACCCGCGCCGATGACCGCAGCCCGTTGATTGAGCTCCAGCAAATCGGGGATCAACCTTGCGGGCCTGTCGTCGTGGCCATCGTCGTTAATTAACTTCAAGCCGACCTTGATCAAGAACGGCGTTAAGATCAGTGAACCGACGGCAATTGCGACCACTCGCTGGTAAACCACCTCGCTCAATACGCTGGCCTCGAGTCCGAGTAAAACGAGCACGAATGCAAACTCACCCACGTGAGCTAGCCCAATTCCCATCCCGAGCGAATGCCGCAGCGGCAGTCCAGTTGTTAACAGCGCGAGCGTCGCGGCCATCCCTTTGATGACCATTATGCCGCTCAGCGCTGCCAGCAGCCACAACGGCTCATTCCAGACCAGTCTCGGGTCGAAGATCAGCCCCAAGCCAACGAAGAACACCGCCGCAAATGTCTCGCGAAAGGGAAGTACCAGTGCGTCGATTTGTTTTGTCCAGCGATTTCCATTGAAGATGATGCCCGCCGAAAAGGCACCGATGGCGGGAGGTAGACCGATCCAGTAGGCCACAAGCGTCACACTTCCCAGACTGACCAACGTGAACAAGATGACCAGTTCGGGACTGCGATAGCCCGTGAACATAGGGATTAGCCAATTGGAAAGTAGATAACGCAAGCAGATGATCGCCAGCACAAAAACGATCGCGACGATCACCAAGATGCCGTAATCCTGCAGGCTAGCGGCTTGCCCCTCGCCAGACAGCAGTGGTACGACGAGCAGCAGTGGAATCAACGCTGCATCCTGAAATAACAGAATACCTATGGCCCTGCGACCATGCGGGCGCCCGGCTTGCCCCCACTCCGACAGCGACTTAAAAACCAGCACGGTGGAGCTGAAAGAAAGCGCCGCCGCTACGAGTATAGACGACTGCCAATTCATGCTGCTTGCATAGAGCAACCAGCCCACAGGGACTACCACCAAACACATTTGCATGGCACCTGCGATCACGAAGTGTTTACCCAAACGCTTCAGATCATCGATCGAGAACTCAAGTCCAATGGAGAACAATAACAAGAACACGCCCGCTTCGGCATAGTGCTCGAGCTGATGCTCGCGGTCGAGCACCAGCCCCAGACCTCCCTGCCCGAGCATAGTACCCACCAGCAGATAACCAATCAGCACAGAAACGCTCAACCATCGACAGACCAATCCCGCAAACAGACCCGCCGTCAATATTACGATTAGGTCCTGGATCAACGATGGAGTCATGAAGGGGTAGCTAGTTCAGGATGTTGGAAGCCGATTCTGCCAGCGGCGTTGTTCGCAGAGACGCACTTCCAAAATCTACCCAAGAAGGCGAACAACGCAAAGGTAAGGATCGAACGGATAATTAGTGTCAATGTCGCGTGGGATAGGCTTCTAGCCTGTCAATGTCGCGTGGGATAGGCTTCTAGCCTGTCAATGTCGCGTGGGATAGGCTTCTAGCCTGTCAATGTTGCGTGGGATAGGCTTCTAGCCTGTCAATGTTGCGTGGGATAGGCTTCTAGCCTGTCAATGTCGCGTGGGATAGGCTTCTAGCCTGTCAATGTTGCGTGGGATAGGCTTCTAGCGTCGATTCAGCTATGACAGGCTGGAAGCCTATCCCACTTTTTTTCCGCTCGAGCCTAAGGCAGTGGGACCGGAAATCCGTCGCATACCATTGGCAGGTGTGCTTGTGGTCACACGCTACGCTTCATACATTGATGGAACGAGTGGATTTGGCGTCATTGCATAACAAAAACAAAAGAGTCAAATGCCATGCACGATTGGCTCAACTACCATCATTTGCACTACTTTTGGATGGTGGCCAAGGAGGGTGGCATTACCGCCGCCGCCGAAAAGCTCCACTTGGCTCAACCCACCTTGAGCTCTCAGATTCAGAAGCTTGAAAAGTCGATGGGGGTCAAGCTGTTTGAGCGCGTGGGACGGGGCTTGGTGTTGAGCGATGTGGGTCAGACCGTATTCCGCTATGCCGATGAGATTTTCAGTCTCGGTCGCGAACTTACCGAAACGATGCAGGGCCGACCTACGCAGGACGTTATGCGGTTGGTAGTGGGAGTGCCTGATGTTGTCCCAAAGTTGATCGTCTACCACTTGCTCAAACCGGCATTGGCGCTGAAGGAGCGGGTGCAGATCGTT
The DNA here is from genome assembly GCA_041741955.1 of Pirellulaceae bacterium. Lineage (GTDB taxonomy): Bacteria > Planctomycetota > Planctomycetia > Pirellulales > Pirellulaceae > Aureliella. The sequence continues at coordinate 103,190 of JBGSJL010000307.1, forward strand.
TGTTACGAAGGCAAACTGCAAGATCTACTGGCAGAACTAGCCCTGCATCGACTCGATATCGTGCTCGCCGACATACCGCTCGCTCCGCATTTGAATGTCCGCGCATTCAATCACGTGCTCGGCGAGTGCGGAGTCTCTGTTCTGGGTACAGGCGAGATGGCCAAGCCGCGACGGAAGGACTTTCCGATCTCGTTGGACCAAGCACCCATGCTGCTACCGACGCAAAATACTTCGCTACGTCGCTCGCTCGAACAGTGGTTTGATAACCTGGGCATCCAACCTCAAATTCGACATGAATTTGAGGACAGTGCGGTGCTCAAAGTGTTTGGACAAGCGGGCGAGGGACTGATCGTGTCACCCACAGCTATCGAGTCGGATGTCGCCGCACAGTATGGACTCAAAGTAGTCGGCCGAACCGAAGAAGTTAAAGAGCGCTACTATGCGATTTCTGTAGAGCGTCGGCTCAAACATCCAGCCGTCGTGGCGATATGCGACGCAGCGAGAACAGCATTTTTCAGATCGGTTTGAACGACCGAAACAAAACTAGCGAAAGTATTAAGTATGGCAACTGGACTACTACTGCTGCTGGACGACATTGCGACGATCTTAGATGACGTCGCCGTGCTAACGAAGGTAGCCGTCAAAAAAACCGCTGGCGTGCTGGGCGATGACTTGGCTCTCAATGCTCAACAGGTCATTGGAATCGAACCCAATCGCGAACTTCCCGTGGTTTGGTCGGTAGCCAAGGGCTCGTTGGTTAACAAACTCATCTTGGTACCTGCTGCATTGCTGCTCAGCAGTACACTCCCCTGGATGATCGAGCCACTGCTAATCCTCGGCGGGGCCTATCTGTGCTTCGAAGGCTGTGAAAAGCTAGCCCACAAGTTTTTGCATCCCGAGGACGCCCAGCACCATCGGAAAGAACACGAAGCCAACATCGCGGATGCAAAGCGGGACATGGTCGCTGTCGAAAAAACCAAAATTGCAGGGGCTATACGCACGGATTTTATCCTCTCCGCAGAGATCGTCGTCATCTCGCTGGGGTCGGTCGCGCACAGTCCATTCCTGACACGCCTGCTGGTATTGACCACCATCGGTCTGCTGATGACCATTGGCGTGTACGGTCTTGTCGCTGGCATTGTCAAGCTCGACGATCTGGGCGCACGTTTGATCCGCACCCAACCCGACCAACCCTTGGCGAAACTTCGGCATCGAGTCGGAACGGCAATTCTCTATGCGGCACCCTACCTAATGAAGCTGCTTTCAGTCGGAGGCACGCTGGCCATGTTCTTGGTGGGCGGCGGTATTCTGGCCCATGGCTGGCCCTGGATGCACCACACCATCCAGGCAGTCGGGCATCGAGTAGCCGAAGTTCCTAACATTGGCGGCCTGTTGGCTTGGAGCACCGAAATGGGACTGCACGGAATCCTAGGCGTGGGTGTTGGAATCGCCGCTCTGCTAGTTGTCAATTTAGTTAAGAAGTACTGGTTGCCATCGAAAGTCAGCACTTGACGGCTAGCTCGACAGCACGCTTTGGATGGCAGCGACAAGATCAACAACATCGCTTCGCCACGAGACCTCTCGGCTGGTTTTGAGTGTCAGGTCTTTGACTTGGCAGGTTCCAGTATCCAACTCTTGGCTACCGGCAATTAGCGCGACCTGGAATCCACGTTGGTCCGCATACTTGAGCTGCGCGGCCAGCTTCTTAGGTTCCGGATAAAGTTCGACTCCGATGCCATGGCTGCGAATTTGTTGAGCCAGCGATAGGTAATCGTGCAGTCGCTCCTTGTCGAAGTACACCAGCAGCACCGGTGCAGGTGTGCGCGTAGGTGCGAGCATCTTGAGCGTTTCCATGGCCGCCAAAAGTCGGTCGAGGCCCAGCGAGGCGCCGATTCCTGGTAGGTGCTGCTTGGTGTACAGCTCCGCCAAATTGTCGTAGCGGCCGCCCGAGCATACGCTGCCAATACTTGGCAGCTCGTTCAAAGTCGTTTCAAAAATTACGCCAGTGTAGTAATCCAGACCACGAGCAATCGCCACATCCAGCTTATAAAATGTCTCCGAAATTCCAGCGTGCCGGAGTGCGGCAGTCAGTTCACGCAAACGCTGAACTCCAGTTTCTCCCAGCTCGTTACCGGCTACCAAGCGATCGAGCTGCGAAAGCACTTGATCCGTTGTGCCTGCTATTTCGGCGAGCTGCAAGACTTGTTGAGCGCGCTGTGCGTCGATGTTGGCCGCTGACTGCATTTCTTCAGCGACAGCCTCTCTGCCGATCTTGTCTAGCTTATCCAGGCAGCGCAGAATGGATATGGATTTTTCGGTCAGTTCGAGCTTGGCCAACAGGCCGCTGAGGACTTGTCGATTGTTGATGCGCAGCGTGAATTCGGGAATGCCGATCTCATGGAACAGTTCGTGAATGACCAAGCCCGTCTCGATATCGGCCACTACCGACTCGGTTCCAATGGTATCAAAATCGCATTGGACGAATTCACGAAATCGTCCCGCTTGCGTATTCTCACCGCGCCAAACCGGTGCGATATGGTAGCGCTTGAATGGAGTTCCCAGTTGACCGATATGTTGGGCAGCAAAGCGAGCTAGCGGCACCGTTAGATCGAAGCGCAAGCCGACTTGCCGACCGCCGTGATCCTCGAAACGGTAAATTTGCCGATCGGTCTCTTCGCTACCCTTGCCGGTCAGAATTTCAAGCAGTTCGAGTGCTGGAGTATCGATGGGACTAAATCCATAACTTCGATAGACTCGGCGCGCAGTCTCCATGATGGCCTCGCGCGGTATCATCGTTTCCGGCAGAAAGTCGCGGAAGCCTTTGAGTGTTCTAGGTTGAATGCGGTCGTTCACGCGAATTTTCAAAATTGGAGAGTGTTCGATGGCGGTACTAAACTGAAATCACTGGCAACATCGGTGGTTCGGGTGATCGCAGACAGCCCAGTTCGGCCTGCCCATAGGTGGCCTCCAAGTATTCAGCCAACTGCTCGGGCGTTTCGAAGTATTTCTCGTAGGTGCTATCCTCGTCGTACTCGCAATTGTCCGTCGAATACTCACGGCAAATCTCCGGCCGCGTCAGGTAGATACCGCAGCGATTGTCTGGTTGCAAGTGTTTGCAGACCGTATGCACCAACAAATACCAGGTGTCATCTTCAACAAAAATGCTGGCCTGCCCGTGCAGCAGGAACCAGCGCATGTAGTCAAAATCCTTGACACAGTCGGGTTTGTCGATCGGCAGCGCAAAGTATCGACAGCACTTGGCCGGACAATAATTGCACAAACAGTCGCCTTTAGGAAGATTCTCTCGCGTCATTCGTTCAGAAACCATAGTTCTCCCTGCCTCGCTAATCTCGTTTTGTGGATGCGCCTCTCCAAATCGCCTACCAACCAGTACACTTTATGACCTTTGGATGGTTTCAAGCCAAGGTGGGATAGCAAAAAGTTAAGTTAGCTTCGTGGAGCTGCGATGGAGATTGTTGTAACAGCGGTAGGCCCAGACAATGTGGGATTGGCGGACCCGATTATTCATGAGATCACGGCCCAAGGAGCCAGTATCGCTGAAATTCAGATGTACGATCATGATGAGGCCGCCGTATTTGCCATGATGTGTCGGCTGAACGTCGATGCCTTTCATTGGGATAGTATCCGGTCGGCCATGCAACGCATCGGCCACGAAAAGCAACTTTCTGTCCGCGTCTGGACTCCAACCCCGCCGCGCAAGGCGCGGTTGGCAATCTGTGTGACGTATCAGGACAGCACGCCCCGCGCAGTGCTCCAAGCCGTTGCGGATGGCGTCATCAACGCCGAAGCTACCGTGATGATCGGTAATCGAAAAAATAGCGAAGCACTGGCAGCCCAGTTCGCGGTGCCCTGGCACAACATTGGTCGCGACGATGGGTCCGCCGACGATAATCTTTTTGTGGAACTGCTCGATCAATACGAAGTCGACTATGTCGTGCTAGCCCGCTATATGCGCGTCCTGCCACCGGACACATGTTGGAAATTTGCCGGCGGTCGAATCATTAATTTACATCACGGCTTACTGCCCAGTTTTCCAGGCTTCAAGCCCTACCACGATGCATTTGCCGCCCGTATGTTGACCTATGGCGCTACCTGCCACTTCATTGTGCCCGAATTGGATGCGGGCAATCAGACGATCAACCAGTCAACATTCTCCGTCTCTCCAGGAACATCCATTGAAGACATTGTTCGCGAAGGACAGCAGGTCAACGAACCTCGCTGTCTGGTCGAAGGCGTACGTCGCGTCGTCGATCTGGAAGTTAAGTTGCACTTCCATCGCATTATCGCCAATGAAAAGGTAACTCGTTAATATGCCAACCCCATTCTGTCGGACGCTCGTAGTCTTTGCGCTCGGCATTGCCGTTCACGCTAGGCCGGTACTTGCTCAACCCTACGATCGAGCACCATCCCAATTGCGCGTGATGACCTGGAACGTGGAGTGGATGTTCGACGACTATTTGGGCGACAATCGCAGCGAGTTATCGCGTGAGCAATCTGCACCCTCGGCCGAGTTTTGGCAAGTCAAGCTGGACGGTGTCGCCAAGGAGATCGCCAACTATGCTCCCGAAATCGTGGCTCTACAGGAAATCGAAGGCCAGCAGACTTTGGCGGAACTCGCCGAACGGTTGCGGACCGAATACAAAATCTCCTACCGCTATGCGTTCATTCAAGGCTCCGATACTTTCACCGAACAGGACGTTGGCGTACTGGTACGTGGCGGATTGGTTTCTTTTCGACGGCATGAGCAATCCAAGGCGATGTTCGATAGTCGTGTCTACTACAACTTGTCGAAACATCTTGTGTGCGAATTCAAATGGTCCGATGTCGATAGTCCTCTAACGCTCATGGTCCTTCATCTCCGTGCCACCGAGGAAGCCCAGGAGTTGCGGACCAAACAGGCCAAGCTGGCCAGGCACTGGCTGGAAGCGCACATCGCTGCAGGTGAAGATGTCATCATCCTGGGTGATTTGAATTCCGAAGTCGCCGCAGGAAATCTCGCTGATGATATCGCGGCCATCGTCGGCGAGGATGAAGAGAATAAAATGCTCGATCTGCTGACCAAACTACCGGACTCGAAACAGTCCACCCATGCGGTACTAGACAAACAATTCGATCGCATGTTGGCCAGCCCAAGTCTCATGTCGGACGGTCCAGAAAGTGACTGGAGCTTTGAGAAAATCGAAGTGCTCACGACAGCCAGTATTCGAGGAGAACCCGATGGCGATGCTCACTGGAAAAAACGCTTGGAAATCCCAATTGCAGAATTGGACCTCAGCGATCACTACCCTGTGATGGCCACTTTTCGCAGGCAATAAACTAAGCGCGCAGGGCAACCGTTCGAAAGTGCGCAACGACCGAGCCAATAATACCCAGCAAAGTAAGTGGAATAACAACGTAGGCGAGAATCGAACCCAACCCGCGACTCCACTCGGGATGCGTCTGCGCAGACAGAATAAATGCCGTGTACGCGACGTAGTAGAACAGCAACAATGCTCCCTTCCAGCGCGTAATCGTCTGACCCGTCAAGAAAATTGGCAAGCACAATACAGCCACCGCGACCATGACCGGAATGTCAAACGCCAAGGCTGCGGCTGAAATGGGAATACCCCCAGGCGCGACGAAACTGGTCAACCCGAGAACGCAAAGAATGTTGAAAAGGTTGCTACCCACTACATTTCCAACGGCAATGTCGCGTTCGCCTTTCATGCCCGCCACGACCGATGTGACCACTTCGGGCAGCGACGTACCGACCGCCACGATCGTCAAGCCGATGATTAACTCGCTGACATTCCACATCTTTGCAATCGCCACTGACCCGAAAACTAGCCAGCGCGAACCTAGCCCCAACAGAATAAGCCCCGCGACGATGAGACCAACTTGAACCAGTCGCGATGACGTGAACTTTCCGGGAAGGGGTAACTCTCCCGCAAACTCCTCCTGAGTTGCTGCCGTTTCCCGTCGACTCTGGACAATCGATAACGTGATGTAAGCGATGAGTCCTGTGAACAGCAGCCCGCCTTCAAAACGCGAAATCGTTCGGTCCAAGCATGTGAGCCACAATGCCACAGATGCCAGGATCATGAGTGGGACGTCGAGCCGGATCAATTGACTCGAAACAGACAATGGCGTTACTAGAGCTGCCATCCCCAGCACGAATAATACGTTGAAGATGTTGCTGCCCACGACGTTGCCCACAGCGACGTCTGCAGCGTTGGCTGCGGCCGCCTGCAAACTAACACCCAACTCCGGTGCGCTCGTACCGAACGCCACCACCGTCAATCCGATGACCAGCGGCGAAATTCGCATGGCAGACGCGAACAGCGAGGCACCGCGGACTAGGACATCTCCGCCGATGACAAGCGTGACGAGTCCGCACACAATGGACACGATTGGCCATAAGATGTCGCCCATGAAGCAGTTCAATCCTCACTTGAGTTTTCTGACGAATCAGACGGTCAAAACAACCATCTTTGAATCAAAACTACAGCTGCGCCAGCTAGATAGCCAGCAAATGCCCAGGGCGCAATCCGCCGTGCATACCATAGAAAATCGATGTGCTCGAGCCCCATCGCAGCCACGCCAGCCGCCGAACCAATAATTAAGCAACTGCCGCCAGTGCCCGCACAGTAAGCCAGCAGCATCCAAAATTCATCGTTGATGGGCAATTCGTACATTTCGATGCCCGCCGCAACCAGCGGCACATTATCAACAACGGCTGACACTAGTCCAATGGCCAATGCAACTATTTCGCGATTCGGTAGCAGTTGATCCAACCATTCTGCAGCTTGACGCAGTGCGCCCATCGCGCCCAAAGAGCCGACAGCCAGCAAAATCCCTAAGAAGAACAGGATGCTGGACATGTCCACGCGTCGCAAGGCAGCCAGGACGCCCGTACTGGATCGCGTGGCTTCATCCATCGTATGGCTTACCAGTTCAGAAACAACCCACAGGACTCCCAAGCCTAGCATCATTCCCATATAGGGTGGCAGATGCGTAATCGTCTTGAACACGGGTACGTTCAGCAAGGCTAACAGCCCTAGCACCAGAAACAGCCATTGCTGCCACGGTTGAATGCTCTTGTCCAAGTGATCTGCGCTGGCTGGCGGCGCATCGAGCTGACCCTTCATGGAATACGACATGCCGATGAGCGGCACGAGCAAGCAGACCAAACTTCCAGCAAACAACTCGACCATCACTTCCACGGTGCCCAGTTTGTGTTTGATCCATAACATTGTCGTTGTTACGTCGCCAATCACAGTCCAAGCGCCACCAGCGTTCGCCGCAATCACAACCAAGCCCACGAAACGCAAGCGGTCCTCGCGGTTGTCTACCAGTTTTTTCAACAGTGAGACCATGACAATGGTAGTCGTCAAGTTGTCGAGCACGGCCGACAAAAAGAACGTCATTAGTCCGACGACCCACAGCAGCGAACTTTTCCGCCGCGCGCGAATACGCTTCGTGATGATTGCAAACCCTTCGTGCGCGTCGACAAGTTCGACAATCGTCATCGCTCCCATCAAGAAGAACAAAATGCTGGCGATTTCTCCCGTCAAATGCAAGTGCTGAGCGTCCGTCGCGAAATGTTGCGCAACGTTGGTGATCTGTTCGAGCTGGGCTTCTTCCTCAAACCAATGCGGAATAATCCCTGCGGGCAGCAGTTGATCGAGATTCAGAATGTAGAGTGCCCAACAAACGACACCCGTTATCAGCGCCGAAGCCGCTTTGTTGATATTGAGATTGTGCTCCAAAGCGATGGCCAAGTAGCCCAAAACAAAAATCGTAATGATCACGACTAACATGGTCGTTCGAACTCCGAGGTTGAATGGATGGGTGCACTCCCTGGGCCGAGAATTCTATGCTTGCGACTTGGTTCTGCTAAGTGGGTGGTCATAGGCCATCCTGGCTTGCGGCTGCCGGCTTTTGAGTTCGACCAGCGAGCACTACAATCTCGCGGAGGATTCGGCTTGGGCGAAAAAGTCGGAATATCTACCAACCCAATGTTTTTTCAGCCGTAAAGGGGCTCCCCAATGTCGACATGCTACGACCGCAATCGGTTGATCGAGCTGATTAAGACTTACGCTTTGCAGTTTGGCAAATTCACTTTAGCCAGCGGCAAGGAAGCCAGCTTCTATCTGGATTGCCGCAAAGTGACTCTGCACCCCCAGGGTGCCAACCAAATCGGTGCCGGCATGTTGGAGCTACTCGGCAGCCCGCAACCCAATGCGATTGGTGGCATGGCCATCGGTGCCGATCCGATTTCTGCAGCGACGATTACTCTGGCCGGTCAACGCGGAAATGACTTGCTAGCGTTCATTGTGCGTAAAGAAGCCAAACAACATGGCACTGGGCGACAAGTCGAGGGCCCCGTACTGCCCGGTATGACGGCCGTGATCGTGGAAGATGTAGTTACCAGCGGTGGAAGCGCCCTGAAGGCTGTTGACGCAGCCCGCGAATTTGGCTTAAAAGTAGAAAAAATTCTGGCCGTCGTCGATCGGCTCGAAGGCGGTCGCGAAACGATCGAGGCCGCTGGACTACAGCTCGAAACACTTTGTACCGTTCGCGATCTGGGTATCGCTTAAACTGGGAATCTCCCGAAGCAAGTATGGAAACTTCGCTCCACAAGCAACTCAAGTTGCACTACGCCGCCTCCGACGAACAGACAGAGGTTTGCGTCGATGGCTTTCGCATCGATGCGATTTCGCGGAGTGGCGAGCTGATCGAAATTCAACATGCAGGTCTGGGTGCGCTGCGCGAAAAAACCAAGCGGTTGCTGAATCGAACGAAACACGAACTCCGCATCGTCAAGCCCATCGTCGCTCGCAAACGGATCGTGACCGTCAACAAACGCGACGGAGAAATACTGCGAAGTCGGATGAGCCCCAAACGTTGCGAATTACTTGATTTGTTCGCCGATCTTGTTCACTTTTCCAGCGTGTTCCCCATGCGACGGCTGACGCTCGAATTTGTGATGATCGAGTCGGAGGAAACACGGATCGATCGAAAAAATCCCAAGCGGCGTGGGAAGAAATATGTGGCGCTCGATCAAGTTCTAACTGGTGTCTACGATTCGATTACGCTACACCGAGCGAGCGATCTACTTGCGCTAATTCCCACCTGCAATCTGCCGCCTGTCTTTGACACAGCCGATTTGGCCAAAGCCATTGAGCGACCGCGCTGGTTCGCACAAAAAGTAGCGTACTGCCTTAGACAAACTGGACTGGTAAAACCCGATGGTAAACGCGGCAACAGCCAACTCTACCGTTGGGTAGCTCTTTGCAGAAAAGCAAAACCCCTGCTCGCAGCCTAGCTGCGACAGCCTGTATGCTAGCAACTCTCGGTCTCGAAAATACGGGTTGGGCATTTACCCAGGTTGGTGCTATAGTTCCCAGGTTCGAATGACCACTGACCAAGGAGGGGCAGTTCACCGTGCAAAATATTCCAACTCGAATCGCTGGCGTCAATATTTCACGTCGCACCGCGACTCGCCACTCGGCTTCCCTGCGAGCCGATGATTCCGCAGAGTTCAAGCCTAGCCACAAGCATACTTCGGCAGTTGCTTCAGGACATCTCGCAAATCTGCCGTTCACGGAAATCGTGACCGCCGATTTTGGCTTCACTGCCGAGCCAAATTTTACGCGAGCCAGCGTGAGTCGTACTGTTCGCTGTCTGGACGGCGAAGTCTACACATGTATCGTTGATGTGCGGCTCGACAGCCCCACGTATGGACATTGGCAGGGCGTGTTTCTCGACCAAGATGACGCGCGTTCGCTGGCAATTCCCGTAGGAGTTGCGTGTGGCTATCAAGTGCTCTCGCCACATGCTGCACTCGAACTGGGCTTTAGCTTTGACCTCGAAGCGAGCAGATGGCATTGGTTGTGCTGGAACGATAAGGACCTAGACATTTCCTGGCCAGAAGCGCCGGACCACTTCGCGTTTCACCGCCGCCCAAGTCGCCGGCTGCGAGCGATACCCGACCACCATCTGCCGCATTCGATCGCGCGAAAATCCATATTCGCCGCCGCTCCGCGACAGCACGTTAACACTCCTAGCCCGCCGCGTCAGCCAGCTAACCGCCCCAGCCCGCCGCGTCAGCCAGGAAAATATCCCAGCCCTGCACCCACCGAGCGCACGACGGCAATAACAGCCCAAACACAACAAAAACACTTGATATTGGTCATTGGTAGCAGCGGCCAACTAGGCCGCGATTTGTGCCGCCGGCTCCGAACCCTTGGAACCGTTGTCGGCGCGTGCCGCAAACCAGAAAAAGGCAGTCTGCTACCTGTACCTGTGTTCATCGACGTCAGTCGACCGGCCAGCTTGCGACAAGCCATTCGCCAAGTTCGACCGACGCTGATCGTCAACGCGGCCAGTTTGACAGATCTTGACATGGCCGAAACAGAACCGCGACTGGCGCAGCTCGTCAACGCCACCGCACCGGCCATCATTGCCGACGAAGCTCAGCGCGTGGGCGCTGCGCTTGTCCATTTTTGCACGGGTATGGTCTTTGATGGTTCCGGCGACAAACCGTGGCGCGAGTCGGATACTCCGAATCCACAAAATCAATACGCGCGAACCAAACTTGTTGGCACAGAAGCCATCAGAGCCAGCGACGTACCACACTTAATTCTGCGCGCCGGTTGGCTCTACTCGACGCACGGCGAAAACTACATTCGACGACTGATCGATTCGTTATCCTACCGCAACTCTATGACACTTGCCTCAGACCATCTGGGGGCGCCGACCAGCACCGACTGGTTGGCCAGTGTGACTGCACAGGTTTTGTCGCAAGCAAAAGGTGCTTTGGGCAACTGGCTGAAGGAGCACGGCGGACTATATCATGCTTCACCCCTTGGTTGCGCAAGCAAAGTTGACGTAGGTGATCAAGTGCTCGCCACCTGCCGGCAGCACGGACTGCCAATCGTATTGCAGTCCATCCAACGGAAATTGCTTTCAGAGCTTCCATGTGCAGCAAAAATCCCAGCCAATTGCGCACTCGACCCAACTCGCTTGGGCCTGAGATTTGGGTTACCAATTCCCCGCTGGCAAGACACCTTGAACGAGCAGATTGCCGCCATGCTCGGAACCCATAGCTTGGCGTTGAAGAGCGTTGCTTGAACTTTTGTCGGGACTACCTAAAAAGCCTCCGAGCGACTATTTTCGACTGCGCGTGTAGGCGCCTAATGATCCATCTCAAGGGCTAGTTAGTGGCGGGGTTCTCTTCCCCATTGCGCTAGACCAGGGGACACTCAAGTTTAGGGGATGGACCAGGGGACACTCAAGTTTAGCGGTGGCCTTTACGTAACCACAGTAGGGTAAACCCAAGAGGCGACCGAAAACGCGCTGGCATTCGTTGGTCGGTTAATAGAGAGCCACAACTTGAATGCATAGTCGAGCGAATTTGCAATCGGAATTAGCCGCCAGGACGTAGCGCGAAATACGGCAGACAGAGAACCCGTCCTGTTTAGTAAGTTGGACTGGCTCGGCGGCTTGGGTTCATGGCCTGGTTCCGCATTCAAATTAGGGTGCGTTTTCAATAGTGGAGTCAGGAGTGCGAACAAAGTTCAGGACACCGCCCGTGCCTGGATCGACAAGAGCGAATTCATCTGCCGAAGTCTTCTCGATCATGAAATCACGCGAGTCTTCGCCAAAAATAGTGTCGCGAGCCTGTGCCAGCATGTTGTTTGAAGTTTCAACAATCGTGAACCGCTGCGACTGCGGTTCAGACCGCCATTCGAAGTAGTATATACGAGTTCTCGGTCGATCTGTATTTCGTTTTCTTCCGGTACCGTCGGAGCGAATATTCCAGACGTTGTCGTGCGCGTCTTGCCACGTGCCCGTCAAATCGATCGTACCGGGCAACGGTTGCCGCTGAGTGCTTGTAGTTGAGTTTCCGGCGTTTGCTTGCTCTCGATCCGCGCGGTAGGCAAACGAAAATAGTGCAACGATCACGCCAATCATGGTCGTAGTACTGACCCTCGACAACCAATCGAGACAGGAAGGACCGACCGATGAAGAAGAGGAGGAGCCATCGATCAGCTCGGTGCGAGGGAACCCCTCTTCGCTTGAAGAGACCGCAGGTTCATTGTCCCGACCGGGACGTACCGCAGCGGCGCTGATCGAGAAGCCAGCCTTGAGTCCAATCTTTGAGTTTCTGATTGAAGCAGTGGCCGATGCGTCCAACACCGAACCTGCCCTCATGATGCTACTCGAGAACA
>JBGSJL010000308.1:0-82841 GCA_041741955.1 Pirellulaceae bacterium
GGAAAGCTAGGACAAGTCCCAGCACTCCAAATTTGGAGTGCGTGCGACTCGTCGCCGCGTTGGAATCGTTCAGGAGCTCGGAGGAAATGGGTAGATATATCCCGCCATTGGCAGGAGTACAGGCGGATGCAACGACCCGCCTAGCTTGGTCCGGCTTGCTCTCCCCGGGAGAGCAAGTTGCATCTGGAGACCTTTAGGACACCGTTGAACCCGCGTGGCTCGAGCTCTATGGCGATAGGAAAGCTAGGACAAGTCCCAGCACTCCAAATTTGAAAGCTAGGACAAGTCCCAGCACTCCAAATTTGGAGTACGTGCGACTCGTCGCCGCTTTGGAATCGTCCAGGAGCTCGGAGGAAATGGGTAGATATATTTCGCCATGGGCCCGGAGGACAGGCGGATGCAACGACCCGCCTAGCTTGGTCCGGCATGCTCTCCCCGCGGGAGAGCCAGTTGCATATGGCAGACCTATAGCACATCGTTGAACCCGCCTGGCTCGATCTCTATGGCGATAGGAAAGCTAGGACAAGTCCCAGCACTCCAAATTTGAAAGCTAGGACAAGTCACAGCACTCCAGATTTTACCGCACTCCATATTTGAGGTACGCAGGTCTTCGGTTAAGTGCGGGGTTGGCCTTCAGCTAGGTTAACTCTCAAACTAGAATACGGTTAGCCACAGAGAGCGGTCTGGGGGCTGGGACATCGCGGGCTCGCCGCGGCGGTCTACCCCAGCCCATCGCAAGCAATCATGTCAAGTTTTGAGTCGGCAAGGACTATTAGTCGTAATGAGCGTGCGAATCGGAGCAGTTTCCTATCTGAACACCAAGCCATTGATTTATGGCTTGCGGAAACGGCTGCCCCAATGCGAATTGCGGCTGGATTTGCCCAGCCGATTGGCCGATCAACTCAACGCGGACTTGCTGGATGTGGCCCTCATTCCGTGTGTCGAGTATTTCCGAGGAATCGACGAGTTTCCAAACAGCCAACAGCACCCAGTTCAGGGCGATTTGGCTCGGCGCCCATCGTTGTCGATTGTTACCGACGCTTGCATCGCCTGCTGTGGGCCGGTGCGCAGCGTGCGTGTACTGTTCCGCAAGCCGCCTCGGCAGGTCCGCACATTGGCCATCGATGAAGGCTCGCGAACCAGCGCCGTGCTCGCTCAGGTCCTCCTGGCTCAACGTTTTTCGCTGCGTCCCAAATTGCAATTGCTTAACATCGCTGCACCGGTACACACAGTCGACGCCGACGCAGTCCTAGTGATTGGTGATCGAGCGATGAAGTTTGAATCGGGCAAATGGGTGGACCATTGGGATCTTGGCGAAGAATGGACACGCGATACGGGATTGCCGTTCGTGTTTGCCATGTGGGTCACCAACACGGCCGCGTTGCCTGCGGACGTGGTATCGGCATTACAACAATCGCGCGACGAAGGGCTGGCAAACGTGGACACCATTGCGGAGCTGGAATCGCCGAAGTATGGGCTGTCGGTCGACGACTGCCGCGACTATTTTCTTGAGCAACTCCATTTCACGCTAGGTCCACGGGAACTGGCTGGATTGGAGCTTTTTCGTCAATTGGCGGTCGAACGTCAATTGCTACCGCCAGCAAGTCAGCAACTAAGTTTAGAACCAATATGATCCGAGCCATTCTGGAAAAAGCAATCGAGGGTCAGCGGCTGAGCGTCGCTGAAGGGCAGGAGCTGATGCAATCGCATGACCTCACCGCGCTGGGGGCTGCGGCCGACCAGGTCACGCAGCGTTTGCATCCCGAATCCCATCGCACCTACAACATCGATCGCAATATCAACTATACAAATGTTTGCACAGCCGTTTGCGATTTTTGTGCCTTCTACCGCAGCCCCAAGAGCGACCAAGGCTATGTGCTGCCGCGAGCCGAACTGCTAAAGAAGATCGAAGAAACTGTCGCTTTGGGTGGTAATCAGATTTTGATGCAAGGTGGACTGCATCCCAAGTTCAAACTCGAGTGGTACGAAGAACTGCTGGGCGACATCAAAGCCAACTTTCCGCAAGTCAATGTGCATGGATTCAGTCCGCCGGAGATTCACCACTTCACCAAACTAAACAACATGCCGCTGCGAGAAGTTCTGTCGCGATTGAAGGCCGCCGGACTGGGCAGCCTACCTGGGGGTGGCGCGGAAATTCTAGTCGATCGCGTTCGGCAAGAGATCACGCGCGGTAAAGTACTTTCGGACGACTGGTTGAATGTGATGCGTGTCTGGCACGAGCTGGGTGGGATCGGCTCGGCCACCATGATGTTCGGCCACGTAGAGACGCCCAATGAACGCATCGAGCACTTGGAGCGCATCCGCCAACTCCAGGACGAAACGCACGGCTTCACCGCCTTCATTTGCTGGACCTTTCAGCCCGATCACACGCAGATGTCCCACATCGCACCCAAGGGAGCCTATGAATATTTGCGGACCCAAGCCATCGCGCGACTGTATCTGGATAATGTGCCCAATATCCAGAGTAGCTGGGTCACACAGGGGCTCAAGATCGGTCAATTAGCGCTACTGTATGGTGCCAACGACATGGGCAGTCTAATGATCGAAGAGAACGTCGTCGCTGAGGCCGGAACGGTCCACTTCCTAACGCTCGACCAAATTCGCGATTCGATCCGCGAGCTTGGCTATGAGCCTCGGCAGCGCGACGTGTTTTACAACCTCGTCGCGCCCGAGTTAGAAAGTTTTGCTGTCCAAGCCAATCGCTTACGCGGTAGTGAAGTTAGCCTACCAGTGCTCGCGAGCTGAAGTCTACTGGCCCTTGGTAAAACGGTAGATACATTCGCCGCGCGAGCTGTCGATCATGTAGTAGACTTCGCCCGCAGCATCTTGTCCAAACGCAAGTACGGGGATACCGCCAGCAATCACTTGCTCGTTCTTGGTCGCTAGGCCAGTCGCTTCATCGTAGCTCAAGGCCCAGATGGCCCCGCTGACATAGTCGGCATAGATATACTTGCCTATTAGCTCTGGGTTCCGCGAGCCACGGTAGACTCGGCCGCCGGTAATGGATTTGCCAATCGTATGGTCGTATTCCCAAACGGGCTCGATGGGCGCAGAAACTTCGCTGCGTCGCTCTCGCTTTCCAAAGGGATGCGTACCTTCGCGGTCGCTCCATCCATAATTGCCACCCTTGTTGATGACATTGACCTCTTCCCAAAGTTCCTGGCCAACATCGCCCATCCACAGTCGGCCCGTGGCGGGGTCGAAAGCGATCCGCCATGGATTGCGGACTCCGTAGGCGTAAACTTCTGCTGCGGCTGCATCCGAACCGACAAAGGGATTGTCGGCGGGAATGCCATAGTTCTTGCCAGCGGCTTTTTTGTCGACATCAATGCGCAGTATCTTGCCGAGCAGTTTCGAGCGATCCTGACCTGAGGCAACGGGATCATTCCGCGACCCGCCGTCGCCCAGAGCGATATACAGATAGCCGTCGGGTCCGAATTCGATCGAGCCACCGTTATGATTTTGGTACGGCTGTGCGACTTCCAGCAAGATTTCTTCCGAAGCTGGATCCGCTTTGTTGGGATCGTCTTTTGAAACCCGGAAACGCGACACAACGGTGCGGTGGTCTTTGCGGAGTGTATAACACACGAAAAATTCGCCATTCGTTGTGAACTTGGGGTGCATCGCCAAGCCGAGCAGGCCTTGCTCGTTGGCACCATTGTCAGACCAACGCGTTACTTTGTCCTGTAGATCTAAAAACTCGTACGATTCGGTTACATCAGCTCGACTGGCAAACGTATAGATCGTGCCCAATTGGCCAGCCGCAAACAGGCGTGTGTTATCGCCTGGGGCAAATGTCAACTCCATCAAACGCAGCTTGCGAACATTGCCAGCCGCGTCGACGGGTTCCCAGCCTGCGAATTGAAGTTTCGGAAACGCCAACTCGCCACGCATGCCGAGTTTGCCATCGATGGGCTGGGGTGCGGAGCCGTCTTCGGCCAGTTCGCGAACTTTGATATTTCGGAAAGCCACCAGACTGTTATGATCCTGCAAGCAGATATGTCCTTCGCCGGCGGCACCGAAGCCTTTCATATTGGCAAACTTGCTTTTCGCGACCAAGTCGCGCCATTTATCGTCGCCCATTTTGAAGCGATAGTAGAGCTGTCCATTCATGGAAACTTCGCAACCACCCGGAGCGATGCGTAGGAACAACTGGTTCCATTGTCCCGAGGGACGGGTTGCATCCAGCGCGCCATCCTCCTTAACCCAAGCCGGGGCTTCGGGTTTGTAGAGTTGATACAGCCAGCCCGATTTCTGCGGGTCATGACCGGCCACGTTATCCTGGATTTGTACTTCGGGACCGCTGTTGTAGGGTTGGGGATGATCTTCCGTGACGTGAAAAATCAGACCGCTGTTCCCGCCTTCAGAGATGTTGTACTCGAGCGATAATTCGAAGAATTTGTATTTTTTCTTAGTGATTAAATTGCCCGGCTTGTCACCAGTACGCGCCAGCGTGCCGTCTTTGACGACCCAACCCTCACTGATACCTTCTTGCTGGTAATTGCGCCACTGGTCGGCTGTTTTTCCGTCGAAGAGTAGCTGCCACCCGCTGAGCGCCTCAGGTCGGGAAAGTTGATTTGGACCAACCTCTGCTTGGACAGAAGTCGCCAGGCTGGCCACGACATTAGCTGCTGCCAGGACGCCGAATGCAAATCGGCAAAACGTTCTCAACATAAAAAACCTCGCTAGAGAAAACTGCAATTTAGGATCATGCGGAAAATAAGTGGGATAGGCTTCCAGCCTGTCATGTGAGTAAGTGGGATAGGCTTCCAGCCTGTCATGTGGGTAAGTGGGATAGGCTTCCAGCCTGTCTTGCGGGAATCGACAGGCTGGAAGCCTAACCCACCTTCAGTATCAGGCAGTCATTTTCCGCACGATCCTTAGCATCAGGTCGGGTGACACCGTTTCGGCGGAAATTTGACGATGTGGTTACTTTAGTTCTCATTACCAGCTCCGTAAAGTCGGTCAGGCCGCCACTTGCTACAATTCAGGCACTTCGCTGCACCAAAAACGTACGGGAGTTGTCGTCACTTGTCACCCGAAATGCTTGCTCTGCTCTCGCTGCTGCCCATCGCGGCGGTGGCTATTTTCTTGGTCGTATTGCGTTGGCCTGCCAAGTGGGCGATGCCCATCTCCTATTTGGTCGCGGCCAGCCTCGCGCTCTGGGTCTGGAAGGTGCCAAGCGTGCAAGTTGCGGCCGCTTCCATCAAGGGGTTGGTGATTGCTGGCGAGCTGCTCTACATCATTTTCGGCGCGATCCTGCTGCTCAACACATTGTGCGAGAGTGGCGGGTTGCAAACGATTCGGCGTTCGTTCAGCGGCATATCGCCCGATCGGCGCGTGCAGGTCATTATCGTGGCTTGGCTATTCGGTGCCTTTATCGAAGGTGCAGCGGGTTTCGGAACGCCCGCTGCAGTCGCCGTTCCTCTGCTGGTAGGACTGGGCTTTCCTGCATTGTCGGCAGTGATCTCAGGCATGATCATACAGAGCACTCCAGTTTCGTTTGGAGCGGTGGGTACTCCCATTTTGGTGGGCGTCTCAAGCGGACTGGCCGGCGAGGGAACGATCGATGCATTTGCCATTGAAGCGGGCTTTCAAAGCAGTCGCGAGCTGTTGACGCTGGTCGGTGCTCGTGTCGCGCTACTGCATGCGATCGCAGGCACGCTGATTCCGTTGATTGTCGCGTCCATCATGACACGGTTTTTTGGCAATCGCAGAAGTTACATCGAGGGCCTGCGCATTTGGCCGTTTGCATTGTTTGCCGCGTTTGCATTTACGTTGCCCTATCTGGTTGTGGCTAACTTGCTCGGCCCCGAATTCCCATCGCTGTTGGGTGGATTGATTGGACTCGGGATTGTCATTCCGTCAGCCAAGGCGGGTTTCTTAATGCCAAAAACAGATGACATCTGGGATTTCGAGTCCCCAGACAAATGGGACAGCGATTGGACAGCGGGCGCAATCGACACTCTGCCGAAGCATACTCGTCAGCCAAGTTTGCTGTTTGCTTGGTTGCCCTATTTGATTGTGGCGGTGTTGCTGGTCATAACCCGCCAGAAGCAGTTGCCTTGGACCACTCTTTCGCCCGACGCGCTGATCAAGTCGGTGAGCCTACCGGTGGCCAATATTCTGGGGACGGGGATTTCGGAAGATATCAAACCGCTCTATTTGCCCGGGACAGTCTTCTTGATCGCGTCCTTGTGTGCTTTTGGGCTGCACCGCATGCACTTCAAAGAATATCTCGCGGCCTGGAATGCATCAGCCAAAACCATCGTGGCTGCATCGGTGGCGTTGTTGTTCACCGTCCCTATGGTTCAAGTTTTTATCAACTCGGCCGGAGGCGCTGCAGGCTACGCGCAAATGCCGATCGCGCTGGCCGTGGGTGTCAAGCAACTGGTAGGTGACGCCTGGCCGCTGTTCGCAACTTTTGTGGGTGGCATTGGCGCATCGGTGGCTGGTAGCAACACCGTCAGCAATATGATGTTCGCGCTCTTTCAGTATGAAGTAGGAAAGCAAATCGGAGTGGATCCGCTGTGGATCGTGGCGCTCCAAGCCGTGGGTGGGGCGGCAGGCAATACGATCTGTGTTCACAATGTCGTGGCCGCTTCGGCCGTCGTGGGACTGGCAGGCAAAGAAGGCACCGTCATTCGCAAAACCTTGTTAGTTTTCACTTACTATGCACTACTTTTGGGCAGTATCGGTTACTCGATCGTCTGGTGGAACAGCAAAGGTGCCGCTAATATCGGAACTCTGCTCGCCGGTCTAATAGCATCGCTGGCCATCATCGCTCTGGTGGCTGGCAGCGTCCGCAGGCGAGACGCTGCCACGTAATGGCTCGAACAAAACATTTTGGCTGGTGCAACCAACTATTTTTCGGAGAACGCTACGCATGAAACTTGAAACGCTTGCGCCGGGTAAGACAAAGGTGGGTTGGATTGGTACGGGTGTGATGGGGGCCAGCATGTGTGGACACTTACTGAAGGCCGGATTTGCAACGACGATCTTCAGTCGCACGCGCGCCAAAGCACAGGGCTTGCTCGATCAGGGTGCGGCCTGGGCTGAAACGCCGCGCCAAGTCGCCGAGCAATCCGACGTTGTGTTTGCAATTGTTGGTTTCCCGAGGGATGTGCGCGAGGTCTTCTTGTGTCCCCAAAGTGGCGCTTTGGCTGGCAGTAAAGCCGGCAGTGTGCTGGTGGACATGACCACCAGCGAACCCACACTGGCCGTCGAGATTTACAACACGGCCAAAGCCCAAGGCGTGCACTCGCTCGATGCCCCCGTTTCCGGCGGCGACAAGGGAGCCAAGGAAGCGATATTATCGATCATGATTGGCGGCGACGCTGAGATCGTCGAAGCCCTTCAGCCCTGTTGGCAGGCGATGGGTAAGACCATCGTCCGTCAGGGGCCCGCCGGCTCGGGGCAGCACACGAAGATGGTCAATCAAACGCTGATATCCAGTATGATGATTGGGGTCTGCGAAGCACTCGTTTATGGCCAGCGCGCGGGTCTCGATCTGGAAACGGTGCTAAAATCTGTGGGTTCTGGTGCGGCTGGAAGTTGGTCGCTGACGAATCTTGGTCCGCGAATCATCGCCAATAACTTTGATCCCGGTTTCTTCGTCGAACACTTTGTGAAAGACATGGGAATCGCACTGGCTGAAAGCAAGCGCATGGGACTGTCGATGCCTGGACTCGCGCTGGCGGAGCAATTGTATGTATCGGTTCAGTCCAAGGGCTGGGGCAAAAACGGTACCCACGCTCTGACGCTCGCCCTGGCAGAGATGTCCGGCATGGATTGGCTCAAGCGTTAGGTGCAGTTCGCAGACGCAGCACGGCTTCGCGAAACGCGGTTTGATGAGGCAGCCCGATGATTACTGGAGCCTAATCTGGCTGGAACCCTGTGGAAGGTGCATGCAGATTGTGCAGCCGCCGCGCGCATCGCGTGTGCTGTGGGTGTAACTGCCCTCGACGAGCGAGGGGAGTGTGCTGACCGAGTGTAGTTCGAGGCTGCGAGCAGAGGTTACCTGAACGATTTTACTGGCTGCATAGCCGGCCACGTGCAGCGTAAATTCTTGGCAGGCAAATGGAGCGTGCAAGTCAATCGTATCGCCGCGTCGGATGACGGTTGTCATTTCCTTGGCAACTTGATAGCGGCCAATTGCGCTGATCTTCATCCATTGCGTCTGATCTTGGAAACGCTGGTTGAGAGCTATCACAACACGTTGAAAGTCATGATAGCCTGCAGAAGAACCGTTGCCGTAGAGTCCCGCCCAGTGGCAGAGCATGATAGCGGGGCGACCTTGCTCCACCAATTCCACCATGCGGCCAGACGTTGCATCTCGGTTTGCGTATTTGGTCCCATCGCTCACAAGCGAACCATCCCAGCCACCAAACCAATCTCCGGTTCCGGCGGGAATGTTGACTGTGACGCGCGGAGCCTCCGAATCTCTATCGCGCACGGCTTCTAACTTGGGCTCGGTGCTCTCATCGCCGTCGACGACATATTTGAAATAATGGGGAATCTCGCTGCCGAAAACGTCGCGAACCGCTTCAAAAACAGCCAGCGGCAGTTTGTCTTTAACGCGATTGCCGAAACCGCCAGGTGTCGTAACACCTTCGCAGGGTAAATCACAATTCTTTAAAATCTTGAGCGCATAGGCCAAGTAGGATGCTAGATAATCAACGCTGACGTCTTCTTGTGGATAGGAGTTCTCCATAGATGCTGGCGAAAAATCTTGTAGCGGTCGACCGGTTTTCAAGTCGATAATGCGGGTGTGCGTAATCATCTCGGGATGAATGTCCCAATTAGGCACCATCAGCTCGCGGACCAGTTTGAGACTGGCACTGAGTTCTTGGCGGCTCCAGCCGGGTAAATCGCGGTCGAGCCAACCCACACAGGCTGGATACGGCACGACGCTATATTTGCCTTTCACGCCCTGTTCCGCGCACCAACTCCCAAACTCGCGCACAAACGCATCGGGGATTTCATCCGGCCAATCGCGCCAAGGTTTGCGGTATTCTTCACGATCGGGGTAGGTCGCCTGGAATTGGGGCATGCAAAATTTACCCATGTTTACCAAGCACGTCGAATCATCAATGATGAACGACAGAGGCACACGCGCCCTTGGCATCAAGACCGATACATCAGTTGGCGCAAGCAGAGTTTTTTGTTCTTGGCCGCACGCCTGCAGCCAGGAGCCACTGGTGGCACATACGGCCCCAGTTTTTGCAACTGTCTCCAAAAAGTTTCTGCGCGAAACAAGCATAGTACGTATGTCCCTTGTTCGGAATCTTGTCCCTTGTTCGAAATCACAGTCGTTACGGAAGCCGCTTGCATTCAGTTCTTCTTTGCCTTCTCCATTTCCTTCAGCCACTCATACATGTTGAAACGCTCTGGGAAAGCAACGTGATTTTGAGTAGCCCAGGCTTCCCATAGGCCCACCATTTCATCGCGTTTTTCTGTCTGCGTTTCCGCTAGGTCGTGCATCTCGGTGCGATCCTTGGCAATGTCATACAGCTCCCAGGGCTGCTGGTATTCGCGGACTAACTTCCAATCGCCCCAGCGGACGGCCGCATTGCCTTCGTGCTCCCAATAGATAGGCTGGCTGTGGATTGGCACGTCGGTGCCTGTTATCAGAGGTAGGAGCGAAGCGCCTTGGCAGGCAGGCAGATTTTCTGGGTAGCGCGCCTTCGACAAATCGATACAAGTCGCCATAAAGTCCGGCAGATAGGCGTACTGACGCACGAAGTTGCCACGGTGGTCGGCAGGAATGCCTTGGGGCCAGTGAACGATGAGCGGCGTACACGTGCCACCCTCATGCAAAAAGTGCTTGTAAAGTCGGAACGGAGTGTTCGAGGCGTTGGCCCAAGCCAGCCCTTGACGTACGCCTGCAGTTCCAGGCGGTGGGGATTTCACCATGTCGGCATTGCCGTTGCCCAAGTCGCCGCCCTCTTGGCAGGCTCCGTTATCCGACAGCAAGAAAATCAAGGTGTTGTCCAGCTGCCCCATATCGGATAAATGCTTCGTGAGCCGGCCGATGTTCTGGTCGATCGAGTCGATACAGCCCGCGTAGGCAGCCATGATCGAGTCGAGGTCGTCACGCTGCTGGTCACTCAACGAATCCCATTGCGGCCCAACATGGGGCGCTGGCACTAGTGTATCGGACCACATGCCCAGGGACTTTTGTTTTGCCAGTCGCTGGGCCATGAGCGCTTGCCAGCCAGCAGTGTACTTGCCTTTGTATTTCTGAAACTCAGCCCACTTTGAATTGAGTGGCCAGTGCGGCGCGTTGTAAGCCAAGTAAAGAAAGAATGGATGTTCGTCAAATTGTGTTGCCTCCGAGATGTACGCGCAGGCTTTATCGGTAAACGTATCGGTGGCATAAAACTTATCGCTGGGCTCTGCGTCTTCGTTTCCGTCGGTCAATCCACGCTCGCCCTCGGGTTTGAAGTAGTTGAAAGCACCGGACAGGCCACCAAAGTAGCGATCAAATCCTCGCTGAAGCGGCCACTCTGTTTTAGACGCAGAACCCAGATGCCATTTGCCGGTCATCAGCGTATGGTATCCCGCCGACTTGAGCACTTGAGCCAGCGTGGTGCAATTGGTGTTCAGGTAGCCTTGGTAGGCACCCTCAAACCCGAGCGGCTTGGAGGGCTCGGCCGTCATGTGTCCAATCCCGACTTGATGCGGATGCAAGCCTGTCATCAAACTAGCGCGAGTGGGGCAGCAGCGACCGGAATTATAGAATTGTGTAAATCGCAGACCCCGTGCGGCCAGTCGATCGATGTTGGGAGTCTCAATTTCGCTACCAAAGCAGCCTAGATCTGAAAACCCCATATCATCGACCAAGACGATCACGATATTCGGTCGACTTGGATCTGCCGCGCACGAACAAGAGCAAAACGCGGGGTAGCCTGCAGCCACTAGCACCAGCACGAGTGTCAGGTATCGGACGGTGAGTCGATGTTGATCTAGGGACTGTCGGCGGGACATGATACCCTTTCGGTTGTACAGACGCTTTGGGAAGAGTTTTCGAGCCTGGGCTAATGGTAGTTCCCAGGAGGCGGTACTCTATTGTAACGTAGGTCTGTACGCCAATGGAACAATGCTAAGCACTCGAACGGGACTATCAATATGCCAAGTGGATCAAGCCGGCGCGTGAGCGAACTCTCAATCGGTCAGTACTTGATCAATCGTTTACAAGACTATGGAGTGGGCGATGTGTTCGGGATACCTGGCGACTACGTGCTGTCCTTCTACAGTATGCTCGAAGAAAGCCCACTGAACGTGGTGGGCTGCACGCGTGAAGACTGCGCTGGTTTTGCAGCGGACGCTTACGCTCGCCTGCGCGGTCTAAGTGCCCTGTGCATCACGTATTGCGTGGGAGGTCTGAGTGTTTGTAATAGCGTGGCTGGAGCATTCGCTGAAAAGTCGCCGGTGATTGTGATCAGCGGCGCGCCAGGACTCAACGAACGTCGCAACAATCCGTTGCTGCATCACAAAGTCCGCGAGTTTCGTACGCAGATGGAAGTGTTCGAAAAGCTTTGTATCGCGGCCACAGAGCTGATCGATCCACTCACGGCGTTTGCTGAAATAGAGCGTGTACTGGATGCTGCAGATCGCTTCAAACGGCCTGTGTATATCGAGATTCCGCGAGATATGGTGCATGTTGTGCCACCGACCTCGCATGGTTTTCACCGCCCTCAAATCGATACCGATCCCCATGCGTTGTCTGAAGCAATTCATGAGGCCACGCTTCGGATCGGCAACGCTCGCAAGCCCGTATTGATCGCCGGAGTTGAAATCCACCGCTTTGGTTTGCAGGCGCAGGTACTCGAATTGGCAGAGCAGGCACAGATACCAATTTCTTCGACATTGCTCGGCAAGAGTGTCATTCGCGAAACGCATCCACTTTATGTGGGTGTCTACGAGGGCGCCATGGGTCGCGCGGAGGTCACTGAATTTGTCGAAGACAGCGACTGTGTGTTGCTGCTGGGAACGTTCATGACCGATATCAACCTAGGAATCTATACGGCCAATTTAGACCTAACAAAGTGCATCTATGCCACCAGCGAACAACTCCAGATCTCGCATCACTTTTATCACAATATTCCGCTCGAATCCTTTATCTCGGGGTTGATCAGCAGTCGGCCGCAGCCTGCCAAACGGGAAATTCCAGCGAGTTTGCACGTTCGCGCCTCTCACTCGTTGGTACTTGAACCTCAGTTGCCGCTGCGCGTCAGTCGCATGATGCCTATTATCAACGATCGCCTAAGCAAAAATAATATCGTTATCGCTGACATCGGTGATTCGCTGTTCGGCGCTACCGAGTTGGTTGTGCATGAGCAGGCCGATTTCTTAAGTCCTGCCTACTACACATCGATGGGTTTTGCTGTGCCAGCCACTCTGGGTGCTTGCGTGGCCAAACCCGGTCGCCGCGTCGTTGCGATTTGCGGCGATGGTGCGTTTCAGATGACTGGCAATGAACTGTCCACGATCATTCGCCATGGTTACGCTCCCATCCTTATTATCCTCGACAATCATGGATACGGAACGGAACGGTTTTTGCATAGTGGCGAGTGGAAATACAATGAGATCCATCCTTGGAATTACCACAAATTGCCGGAGATTTACGGTGGTGGCCGTGGCTATCTGGTGCAGACCGAGGGCGAGTTCGTCGAGGCGCTCAAGTCGGCTTGGGAGGACACCAGCTGCGTACAAATTATCCAAGCCAAGTTGGAAGAAGGCGACGCCAGCACAACGCTATTACGACTGGCAGAACGGCTCGGGCAGCGGGTCAATCATAAAAGCAACTAAGGCGCTAGTCTTGCTTTTCAACTTCGACTTCAACTGAGCCTGAGCTCTGCTTGCTCGTGTAAATGCCCTCTGGACGGTTGATCTCCGTGGGCGACTCGTAGCCGAAACGGCTGATCGGTAAATCAACACGATCATTGACAAGGACTCGTTCGATCAACTCCTCTTGCAACGTCTCTTGGATTGCCAATTTGATTTGCTCTTTGATTTCGAGCAAAACTGCGTCTTCCAATAGCGTGGGCGATAACTGGTGTAGCGTTTCTTCGATGGACTCGTGAATCATCCAGCGGTGATGTTCGATCGTGGCTTTTGCAGCCAGACGCTTTTCAGGCGGAACCAGCACGTGCACGCGCAACTGGGTCATCCAGAGTTTGTCCGCGGATTGGACATAGTAAAGTCCCAGCGGGATCTCGTTGCTAGCCGTAATCTTGATGCGGGTAGCTTCCGAGCGCACATAGCCAATAATCACGGCATGGATCACAACCAAGGTCATGACCAGTCCGGCGATCCAGTATCGTTTAACAAAAATCATGTCGGGCTTCCTAGAGCTAGATGCATCGTGGCCACAGCGCAACGCTTAATGGCGAAAATGCTTTGAACTCTAGGTCGCGGAGGCCGCCGTTGCATTCCTGGTGCTGCGATCCGAACCGTTTTTCCCCGAAAC
The DNA here is from genome assembly GCA_041741955.1 of Pirellulaceae bacterium. Taxonomy (GTDB): domain Bacteria; phylum Planctomycetota; class Planctomycetia; order Pirellulales; family Pirellulaceae; genus Aureliella. Next base: position 13,496 of record JBGSJL010000308.1, read on the forward strand.
GCCACGTTACAATCGTTACATTCGGATAGGTGCCGCGGACGTTCGACGCAGCCGTCAGACTCCGTCTGCCGTTGGTCGCCTTAGGATCAAGCGGGAAATAAGTGTCGGCTTTTCCAACGTCGCTCGGCTCTCCGAGCCGATTGCGTCCGACCTTCGGCTGTCGGTTCGGAGAACCGAGCGACAATTATTTTCCGCTTTACCCTTACCTCGCGCAACTGGGACTTGGCTTGCCTCGTTACGGTACACCGTTCATTGACTGGGATCAGCTTATGGTGCTGCCTGGCTATTTTTTGAGTTTGCCAAAGTCGCCGGCGGTAACAACGACCAAACGGCCAATGTCGATGTGCTTTCGCAAGGCCGCATTGACTGTTTCCACATCCAGTTCGGCAATTTGCTTCTCGAAATCTGCGTCGTACTTTAGCGTACGATTCGCGAAAATCGTGGCCGCCAGTATGGACGCCACGCTACCGTCTTGGGTGCGCTCGAGCTGTTCGCTTTGGAGGTAGCCCTGCTTGGCGTTTTCGACTTCCTGCTCGGTAACACCATTTTTCAGCAATAATTCAAGTTCTTCTTGGATGACAGCGACCACCTTGTCTCGATTTTCGGGGTTGGTAATCGCGAAGAGGGTAAGGTTGGTGCGCTGGTCGACTGGGTGAGAACTGAGGCCGGTGCCGACACTGTACGACAGACCTTCTTTCTGACGGACGCGGTCGCCAAGTCGCGACGACAGCGCCCCGCCTCCCATAATGTAATTGCCGACTACCAACGCAGCGTAATCCGGATCGTCGTCGCGCATGGCGATCTGTTCACCTCCGTAGTAAACCGCATTGGCTTTGTCGGGAGTTAAAATTTCTTCCATGGTACCGGCGACCTGAGTTTGCGCAGGTTGCGCGACCCGCTGTTGCTCGACTGGTGAGTTCCAATCGGCAAAAATCTCTTCCAGTGCTTTGGTCAGGGACTCGGGATCAAAGTCGCCGACGGCAGCTACCTCTCCCGAGTTACCATTAAGCTGCGTAGCATGTAGCGTCTCGATGTCCTCGATGGATACTTCGCGATACCGCTGAATTTTTTCTTGCAGGCTGGGCACATACCGTATGTTGTCTTCAGGAAATGGAGCCAATGCACGTCGGACTGCTAGGCCAGCTAACACAGTGGGTTCTGTCATGCGGGCTTCCGTACCGCTAATGGCCTGGCGCCGGATAACGTCCAGCTCGCTGCTGTCGAACGCGGGCTCGCGGAGAATTTCCCCAACCAACGGTAGGAGCTGTTCGAGGTTCTCGCGTTTGGCTTCGATCGAAACGCTTAGCAGTCCAGTCGTTCCCGAGACATTTACCTGAGCCCGCAAGTCATCTAACTTATCCTGCAATTGTTCATAGTTCAGATTCTTGGTGCCGCGCATCAGTAACTCGGGCATGAATTCGATAGCTGTCACGAATGGCAATAACGATTGTTCGTTCCCATATCGCAAATTGATATCGATATTGACCGTACCACCGCGCGTCTTTTTGGGCAGCCAAGCGGTCTTTATGCCGGTGCTGAGTTGACCACGGATGGTCCGAGCTTCGATGGCCAGTGGGTCTGGATCAAATTGTTCTCCATGCTCGATAGCGCCGCGTCCCTCGTAGTTGGCCAATAGCTCTTCCAGATCGGGCTTGGCAGGCATCTCAATTCGCTCGCTGGTTTCCGAGGGAATGAATAGACCAAGCGTGCGATTATTGCGAGTCAAATACTTTTGAGCGGCGGCAGTACAATCGTCGGGAGTGAGCGCTTCGACGAAATCGCGAAACAGAAAGTAAAGTCTCCAGTCACCCTGCGCGGCCCATTCGCTCAACTCGATCGCGATATTTTTGGTGTCGGTGGCGCGTAGTTCCCGATCTTTCTGAAACTGCGACTGAGCACGCTTGAGTTCCTCGGCGGTGACTGGCGACTTGCCGACTCCCTCGACCGACTGCAACAGAGTTTGCCGTGCAGACTCGATCGACTTTTCGACGGGCACCTGGGCGGTAAACATCATCATGCCAGGATCGTGCAATGCCATCGCCATCGAAGAAGTTGTGCTCGCCAGCTCAGGGAGCACCAAGTCTCGGTACAGTCGGCCACTGGGTTCGGTACCGAAAATATACGCCAGCATTTCGATCGCCGCGTACTCCTGATTGGCCCCGCTGGGAATATGGTAAGCGGCATTGATCAGTTGCGTGCTGCCGACTCGGCGCAGCACGACCGTGCGCTCGCCATCTTGAGCCGGTTCGGTGGTGTAAGTTCGATCCAGAGGTGTTTCTGGCGAGTCGAGCACACCAAAATATTTTTCCACCAGCTCCAGTGCGCTGTCCTCTTCGAACTTGCCTGCCACTACCACCATAATATTGTCGGGGCGGTAGAATTTGCGGTAAAAGGCTTGCAGTCGATCGATGGGTACTCGTTCGATATCGCTCTGATTGCCGATTGTGCTGCGCCCGTAGTTATGCCAGTCGTAGGCAGCCGAGGTAACCCGCTGCATCAGAATCCGATTGGGACTATTTTCGCCGCGCTCAAATTCGTTTCGCACGACGGTCATTTCGGATACAAGGTCCTCTCCTTTGACGTAGCTGTTCATCAGTCGGTCGGCTTCGAGACGGATCGCAAATTCGAGGTTCTTCGTGGCTTGCTCGGGCGTGGCGGCTGGCAGAGTTTCATAGTAGTTGGTCCGATCCAGCCAAGTAGTACCATTAAAGTCAGCACCGCGATTCATTAGTTCTTCGGGTACTTTCGCATGGCTCGGAGTGCCTTTGAAAAGCATGTGCTCCAGCAAGTGAGCCATGCCTGCTTCGCCATAGCCCTCGTGACGCGAGCCTACAAAAACAGTCATGTTGACTGTGACCATGGACTTGCTTGGATCGGGAAACAACAGAATTTGAGCACCGTTGGACAAACGGAATTCGGTAATGCCTTCGAGCGAAGTTACTGCTCGCGTCGTTTCCTGAGCGATGGACATGGAAGCTCCAAAAGTGAAAAGCGCCGTCACTAAAATCGGCAGGAAATGCTGGAAGCGAAGTGTCACGGTAGTCCCCATTGACTCGGAAATAAAAGAATTCGACTTGACTCTAGATTCACACCACCCGCCTGAGGCATTGTAGCGCACGCAGCAAATCTTGTTCAGTGGGCCGCCTCACTTTTCCTGCACATCAACCCAAACTAGATGGTGGTCGGTGGCATCCAGCGACTCCTGGACGGCAGCTCGGAGCGGCGGGGCAATCTGCTCCAGTTCCGGCCAGAAAACACCCGCAGCGACGACTTGAAAATTCGCACTCGGAAGCACGTAATCGATCCGCAAATTGCCGACAGAACGGTCGTTGAAATCGCCGGTGTCCTCGGACGAATCACCCACATGGCTCTGATTGGCACCGCCCTGTGCGATCGCGGCGGCCATTGCACCTAGGCTGCGTGGGGCGGGATATGGTGCGATCCGCGGATGCCTCAAAAGTTCGTTGATGGCGGCCGGCTGACTGCCGCCATCGCGCGGGTCGCTATTGAGATCGCCGAGCACGACGAACGAGTCATGCTCTGCTAGGCCACCGCGCGTGCCACGGTCGTCCACCAACTCGGCCGCAGATTCGATATACAGTTGAATGAGTTTGATTTCGTCGTGGTTGCGGCAGCCATTGCGATCCTCCGGGCCATCGAAAGCTGGCGGCGTAGGGTGGCTGGCCAACACATGCAGCATTCCCAGCGGAGTGGCTACCGGCACGTCCCAAAAGCTCTTGGACGACAGCCGCAACTCCTGCCACGTGCTCTTATCGTAGTAGGGCGCACCTGTAACTGGATCGCGCGGCTGCAGCCCGCCGGGCAGCGCAGCCCATTTGAATTTCTGAAACGTGCGGGCGCTGGATGCATCGAGTGGGTAGCGGCTGAGCACCGCCATACCGTACTGACCCGGAAAGAGGCCAAAGCCCCACGCGTCCTCGGGATCGGTGCTGCGTTGGTTTGAATTCAAATCCAATCCCGACGGTTCGCCGGTATTCACTGGTGCGCTAAAAGAGTGTGGCATCGGCCAAGCCGTGTTGCCCAGCGCGTCTTCGGCTTCATCGCTCAAATACTTCGATTGAAAAAGTTCTGCGTTGGACGAGCTGGTCGAGTAGTCTACTTCATTGAGCAGCAGAATATCTGGCTGTACCGCGCGAATCACAACCGCCAGCGCTCGCGCCTGGGCACTGGACGATTCCAAATCTTCGGTCAGCTTGCCTGCGGTGCTGCGATTAAGCGACACATTGTAAGTCGCCATCCGCAGACTACCCGCAGCTTTGGCCGGCACCAGCCGCTCCGGTTCAGCAGATTGACCCGTCGATATACTGCAGTGGCCCAGCACCGCAATCAACAGCGTCCGCGCCGTGAGACTACAAACGTGACAGACAAGTGGACCGTGTAAACGCAAGCTAGCGATACGATTCATAGCGGTGACTCGGGATCTGAACGTAAAAAGGGACACGTGAGTTTAGCAGTGGCCTCAACGGGGTGTCAAAGGGGTCAGGCCTCTTTGACGCCAAAAGAGGCCTGACCCCTTTGGCTTAATTGACCCCTTTGGCTTAATTCCCTAAGACGCCTGCTCCGGCTGATTTTGCTAGTCCTAGAAGTTGACGTGTTAGTGTTGCTAACCGTTGGCGACTGAGTTGTTTATAAAAAGCCTTTAACAGAGCCGCAGCTTGTCCCTGTTGGAGGTGCGCGACCAATTGTGGAACCACTTCATCGATCACGCTGGAATCGACGGCGTGGCCATCGCCCACATAAACGCAGGCATAACCGGCCACGGCGCTACCGAACAATTCTTTCGAATAGGCCACCGCTTCCGCAATCGATTCTTCCTTGAGCTGTGTGGGATTTCGCCAATCATAGGGAGGAGACCACTCGCGAACAGGACGCAATGAATCGATGTGTGTCAGTACCGCAATAATCGCCGGGGGGCGCAGTTTCAATTTTCCGCGATAATGCGCTGCCAATGCGTGAACTACGCGCACATCGGCCTCGCGAGCCGAAACGTTGGCTGCCAGTACGAGCAATATGATATCAGCCTGTTCACTGGCGATTCTAATTTCGGTGAGCTGTCGCTGGCTGACGTCCGCTTCGTTGTAGCCGGGCGTATCGAGCAACGTCAGCACGCTGGTCGTACCGGGGAGCGTGTACTGATAACGATGCACTGCACGCGTCTCGGGCAACACACCAGTCACCGCTACTTGTTCACCCATCAGAGCGTTGATAAGACTCGATTTACCCGCTTTCACTTGTCCCAGGATCGCGACCGTCGTACTCACGGCCTGAAGTTGTTCAATGCGGTCGACCTCGGCTGAGACATGGTGGGTGGTCGACGTCATTTGTCCAAACTGAGTACGGTAGCGACGCGATCCCCCCTGCAATCGACCACTGTTCATCTCGATGAGATAATATCCGACCTGTCGTAAGTAGCGCTGGTAAAACGCGCGTACCATTTCGTTCTGAAGTTCCACTATCACTCGTCCTGATTTACGCCACAGCGGGTAGGTCAACAACTTCGACGGATTAAGAATCGCAGAGGCTACGTACGTGACTTTCTGGATCGCATCCAGCGTGTTGACAATGACCGGGATGTGACCCAGTTGCCCTATCGTAGCCAAGTCGCTACCAGGGACATGCTCAATCATCCACTCTTCTATGTCTTCGACGGCCAAGTGGATGACGGATAATATTTCGACGAGTGTCAGAGGATTGAGTAAGTTGACTTGGTCGTTACCGTGGTAGTGCATCGCCAATCGCTCTGCCAGGCCTCGCGCATCGCGAATATATCGGTCGATATCTGTAATGCTTTGATAGTCGATTGGGTCCACAGCGCTGCGGTAATCCTCGACGATCTCAATCGCCTGTTCGTCGCGTGGCGTCCAGAAGGGTGGAGCGGCAATGGGCTTACCATCGATGGCCTGGTGGCGTGGCTTAGTAGGTCGCCACAATTTGCCGATCAACCATGCCGCCAACCACATAGCGGGAAGCAGCCAAACAAAAATTGAAAGCCAACGGTTCTGGTACATTGCAATCGATCCGATGACGATGTAGGCCAGAATGGGTAGCGTCCACAGCAGGATCAGGACCACCAAACGCGGTCGCAGGTAACGTAGCCATTTCATTTTGCTCTCCATAATTCACGGCCGCGTTTGAGCTCTGTGGCAAAAATCTGCTTCAACTGCTCAGGATCTGGTGTATGTCCTCGTCGAAGATCGGCGAAAAACCATTCCCAGGACATTCCCAGAGCATAGGTGAAGGCGAACGAGCCGGCAGCACCTACTGCCATCCCCAGCCAGGGAATGAATTTGAGTCCTTCGCGCACGGCGAGTCGTAGAGCAATACGCGAGCCAGCCGCACTACTGAGTATCGCCCATCGCGCGGCGGTGAGTTCTTGGTCGTAGATCTTAGCAATTTTAAGTGCCAAATGGGCTTGAATACCGAGTACAACGGGGATGTCGACCCACGGCACAGGTACCGCCCCGGCAGTGGCCGCAAGGGCGCTAGAGGCGAGGACTTGCCAGCGTGTTTCCTTCCTGCGTTGCGACTCGCCGTGTGTGGTTGTGTGGAGCGCCAACAAGGCTTGTCGATAGGCATGCGGCAGTTTATCTAATATGGCGGTTTTTAAACGCTCGCCGCCAAAGTCGGGATCCGCAAAACCGTCTTCTACTGGGGTCAGGTCAATGGGCACAACCGCGTCGTGAATACCTGCGAACTGTCGAATCTTTTCATCGATCAAGGTTTGCAAGCGACCAGGGATAGCCGGTGAGGGCTCTTCGTCAGTCGCCGCTTCACTAAGTGCGGCGAAGGGATCGACCCCTTCGGATAAATCGATGTTGCCAGTCGCTTCGTGCAGGCAAGTCAACACCAGTAGCACGGGACGCTTCGGAGAGGATTTGCGAATTCGACGCAGCGGCTCGAGCAACTTCTCCAAAGCGTGATCGGTCACCTTCACCGTGACCAGCATGAGTTGCGTTGAGCCGGAGAATTGCCTAATGTCCTCAGTCGGATCGTAGGCGACTTCTCCCAATCCGCGGGTATCAACAAATGTAAGCAGTGGTTCGAGCGCATCGGGAAAGTCGAAATGCTGCGAGGTCTGCGTGGTAGGGCGATAGCCATCGCCGATGGTTGCACTTTCAGCACCCGTCAAATAACGCACGACGGAACTCTTGCCGCTGCCTGTTTTGCCGAATAGCCAGATGCCAGGTGCCGGCATGGTCTCGCGTAGTTGTGCAATTTGCTCCGTATAGTACTCTTTTGCAGGCTGCGTCTTGCGCCACTTCCACCATGAAAAAGCCATTGCCAGTACACAACTATTGGAGATAAATCAATGCGGGATTCTTTGGACTGCTCCGAGTTCTCGGAGCTTTCTATTTTACGCGAGCCTGCGCCACAGGAATAACAACTGGCGGGCAAGAGTATGCAGCCCATCAGTATAGCGAAAGATGTAGTCCAAGCGGATGGATGCGTGGCGCGGCCGGCTTCAAGGTCCAACGCGAGACAACAGGCGGGAAACAACAGGGGACGCTCACCACTAGCAGTGGCCGCTACGAATCCACGGTATGGGAAGCCTACAGACGATCGGACAGATCTGCTAGGGAGAGGCTGGCTGTTGGACAAACGATCGACGAGATTTGTTTGCCGTCGCATCCTCATTATCCGCAGGCGTGAGATCAATCCACTATCATTGGCTCCTCGTTTGGTATGATCAGGCATACGATATTGACGACTGACGTTGGACGCCAGGCCGGTAACTGTTCCTCTTACAAGCCAACCCATGGGCCCGATATATGATTGTTCGCTGTTCTGTTGCCGGTCTATTAATCTGCATCTTGTCACTATCCGTCCGCCAAGTTCATTGCCAGGATGCAGACATGCGACTGAACGATTTCTTCCAAACCCACTTGGAAGAGAGTTTTCGCATGCGTCCCTGCGACGCTACTTTATTGGGCGACCACCGCTTTGACCATCTGCTGGACGACATTTCAGCAACTGCGCGGGACGGTTGGCTCGACCATGCTCGTCAGAAACTTGATACATTGGAACGAGAGTTTGCGAATGCCTCGCTCTCAGAAGATGGAAGAATCGACTACCAGATATTTCATGACGAGCTAGCTCGAAACATTTGGTTGGCCGAAAATACTCGACCATTCGCCGAGGACCCGAGAACGTACGGCACGTATTTCAATGACAGCGTTTATTCGCTACTAACGCAATCCACGCTTGCCAAGGAAAAGAACGTATCCAACGCGATCGCGCGCATCACTCAAATCCCCCGCATCGTTGAAAGTGCCCACGAAGCGCTGGCGAATCCGCCCAAGCCGATTTTGGAAACAGGCATTCTTCAGAATCTCGGGGCAATTGGATTCTACGAAAAAGGCATCTTCGATCTAGTTGGTAGCACAACCCAGCAAACTGAGTTAAAGGCGGCCTGTGCGGTGGCTGTAACTGCCCTTCGAAAACATCAGCACTTTCTGGAAGAGGAGTTGTTGCCTCGGGCGGACAATGATTGGAGACTGGGACGTGAAAAGTTTTCGGAAAAGTTGGAAATGGTCTTGGACGTGGGTTGGGACGCCGATCGCGTGCTGGCTGAAGCCGAATTGGAATTTGAACGTGTCCAACGCGACCTGTATGTCGTAGCTCGACAACTGTGGAGTCGCTACTTTCCAGCTCAGCCTCTGCCGGTCGACGATGCAGTAGGGAGACGGTCCACTATCAAACAGGTTATCGATGCGGTCGGTCAAGATCACAGTCAACCGGAAACACTGATTGTCGATGCGCGGGCCACGGTCAGTAGCATCCAAGATTTCATTCGCCAGCGCGATATTCTGCGTTTGCCTGAGTTAGATCGTTGTCAAGTGATCGAGATGCCTGAGTTTCGACGTGGCAATTCGCTGGCCTATCTCGATGCGGCTCTTCCGCTCGATCCCAATGGACTGAGTTACTACGCCGTCAGCCCTCCGCCTGCTATTTGGGGAGCAGACCAGGTACGCAGTTTTCTGGAGGAATACAATCGCCATATGCTTCAAATACTGACGATTCACGAAGCCTATCCCGGTCACTATGTTCAGCTCGAATACTCCAATCGTTCCCTTTCGCTAATTCGCAAAGTGCTCCAGTCGGGAGTGTTCATAGAAGGCTGGGCCGTCTACACCGAGCAAATGATGCTCGACCAAGGTTACGGCAATGGAGACTTAGCGCTCCGCTTAAATCAATTGAAGTATTACTTGCGGGCAGTAGCCAATGCCATCCTGGACAACAAAATGCATTGCACTCAAATGACCGATGACCAGGCGCTCAAGTTCTTGGTCAACGAGGCCTACCAATCCGAGGGTGAAGCTCGACTGAAAATCGTCCGCGCCAAACAAAGCTCAGTCCAGTTGACCACCTATTTCGTGGGACGCATGGCCCATTATCGCTTGAGACAAGAGATCCAACGGGAATTGGGCGAGCGTTTTGAGCTCGGGCGGTTTCACGAGGCAGTTCTTGATCACGGTAGCGTGCCAGTCAAATTCTTGCCGCAATTGGTCAGTCGCAGACTCGCTCAGCCACGTTAGCGAGGGGCAGACGTTAAAGTTGCCTAAGTGGTGTAAGCCATGCTCTACAGTCGCGTAGCGCAGTCTCTGGCGGCTGGCCGATAAGCCTATTCAGCCGTGTCATCAAGATTCCTAGGCGCCACCGCTTCGCCGGCCAGGACATCGTAGCGGGCTTTGAGTTCTTGGAGCTTCTCGGGGTTCTTCTCAGCTAGATTCGTCTTTTCGGACGGGTCGTCAACGAGTTGAAAAAGTTCGAAACTCTGTGAAACTTCTCGCGGCGGTGTTTCGATCGCTTTGGCTTGATTGCGTTTGGGCTTGCCACCAACGGCACTCGATTTCACAACTAACTTCCAGTCACCCAGACGCAGAGCTCCGCCGCTGGGCGTCGCGTTGTGCAGGATCTCGGTGCGAGGCGATTTAGCTCCCGCAACGACGACGCTCCACACATCTTTTCCATCTAGCGGAAGTGGTTGTTGGAGTGAGCCGCCTGCGAGTTTGATCAGAGTCGGGTACCAGTCAGCAATATGGATCGGCTCCTTGCAAATTTGGCCAGCGGGAATGTGGCCATTCCAAGTCGCAAAAGCGACTGCACGCACTCCACCCTCGTAGACGCTGCCCTTGCCATCCCGAAGCGGTCCGTTGCTGGTGATTTTATTCGGACCCACGCCACCATTGTCGCTGGAGTAGATGAAAAGTGTATTGTCTCGCATCCCTTGTTTTTCGATCGCGGCCACGATCTGGCCAACCGCCTCGTCCATGGCTGTGACCATTCCAGCCATCTGCAAGCGGTTGCCTTGCATGTGCTCATAGCCATGTTTGTACGGCTCGGGAACTTGGTAGGGACCATGCACGGCATTGAACGGCACATACAGAAAAAGTGGCTTCTGTGGATCGTTGTCTTCAATGGCCTTTACGGCCGCAGCGGCGATCAAGTGCGTCGAATAGCCCTCTTGATTCTCTTTGACACCGTTTACGTACCAATCGATGGTCTTATCGCGCTCGTGCGTAAAATAGTCGATCGCGCCAAACAGATGTCCCGTGTGCGAATCGAAGCCGCGTTGCATCGGCCAGTAGGCTTGTTCAAAACTGCCCAAATGCCACTTGCCACAGATCACCGTGCGATAGCCGCTCTCTTTGAGTGCTTGGGGAAGCAAACGTTCCTCGAGCGGCAAACCATATTCGGCCCAGGGTCGAACCACGCCGACCTGGAGTCCGTAGCGGATCGGATAGCGACCGGTCATCAGTGAAGCACGCGTGGGTGAGCAAACGGGTTGTACATAGAATTGATCGAGCTGCGTACCTGCCAGTGCAAGTTGGTCGATATGAGGCGTCTTGATCTCGCCGCCCTTGTAGCTCACATCGTACGAGCCTTGGTCGTCCGAGAGAATGAACACGATGTGCGGCTTTGTTTCCGCACCCTCCAGGTCCGTTTCGAATGCCAGATTACTGGTGAAGGCCACGAAGAACGCGAGCGGCACGAGCAAGAAACGCATGGTAGGAGACCTTTATTCGGAGGATTGGGCGTGTGGGGGATTAGGGTGGCGTCTACACACTACACCTCCTGAGTCCATCCAAAGAAGCGCTAGGCTGAGACAATTCTACCACAATCCGGTGTGCGGTAGGATTGGATGAAAGCCGGGCACATTGACGAGGCTGTGTTGCTCAAGGGTGGCCAGAACGGGATTGTTCGCTCCAGATCTGGTTCGCTTCGACGTGTTGCTGCATGGCTTGCTGCTCGATGTTTTCGCGCTGGTGGAGAATGAGTCGCGTGAGCTGATTTCGAGCATCGTTTGCCAGCGCGAGAAAGCCATGGATCATGCCTTCGCCTTCGAGCTGGCCAGCGGAGAACTTACGCATGGCATCCGATTTGATTTCGGCCAAGTCACGCTGTAACTTAATGAGTTCCGCCAAATCCAACTCAGCCGACAATTCGGTTTGCATCGATGCATGCTCGATCGACAGCACGCGTTCCATGTAGCTCGCAAAACTGGCTTCGCGTCTGCGGCGACTCCAGCTCAGGTACCACTGTGCAATGAAAAATGTACCGCCAACCAAAGTGGCGGTAATCGCGATAACTTTCTCCCAATAATCGATCGCATCTCCAGCGATCAACGGCTTGTTACGCGCCCGATAGCTTTCGGCACCCGGATGAAGTGGGAATTCAGAAGGCAAATCGAGCAAGCTTGGATCCAAAGGCGGTCTTTCTGCGCGGGAAAAGTCCGAACCGTAAAGGACATCCAACAGACTCGCAATCACGTCTTCTGGAACTTCGCGATTTGCAAGTAACAGTAACCGTGTTCCGATGGTCGCCAATTGAGCTGGCGGTTCGGCTGGATTGACGCTGTAAGTGTAGGCAGGTATTCGCGCCTCGAAAATGTGACGTTTATCGATCGCACCACTTTTGCGCGGGGCGCCAAGCTCCGATAGGGCTTGGAGAGTCAGTGCTTCGGCAAACGGTAGTGGCATCAGTCGATAGCCATGCTCCTCGACAAGTTGGTCGGCCACGGGCGATGGCAGCGAGGAGACTGTGAAGATCGCGTCAGGCACTTCACTCCTTGGCAACTGGAGAAGGTCGCTGTAGCCAAAGGTGCTCGCTTCGAATCCATCGGGATTGTGCGGAGATTTCTCAGCCAAGCCAGCGAAAGTTAGTACCGCCGATGCAAGCATATGGGTACCACTCTCAGCTGACCCCAAGTTTACGCGACAACCGTTTAACGCTTTCAATCCGCCGCTCTGACAACGCTGGAACAGATCCGCGCTTACGAGCAGGTGCAAGGGTTCGATATGCATGGCTGTTGCTTGAAAGATGCCTTGCGCGAGTTCAGTGGACAATCCGCCCTGCACGAACGCCAGATCGAATTCGCCACTCATCAGACCCGCCATGGCCGCCTCCGAGCCGCTCGTGGGTTGCACTTCAACTTCAATCCCCACCCGCCGCGCCTCTTTTGCGAGTTCGAGCGCTAGTTTGTGTCGCAGGCCAGATGCATCTCCGGCGGTCATTCTAAGAGACCTAGGGCGCGGCGCAGGGTTCGGAACCAGCCAGTACAGGCTGAGAAACAACATGCCAACCGCGATGATCAACAGCAAAGTTTCTCTGAGGTAGCGACGCATGATTGCCTCACTGCTTGTTGGGCCAAAACGTAAGGTAAGACCCAAAACTTAGGGGAAGATACTGCGGAAGATCAAAAAAAGAGTGGCCGACAGGGTGATGCAAACGGGCAGCGTTAACACCCACGCGAGTAGGATTTTTTGGATGGTACTGTTATCAAGATTAGACAAGCCTCCCGAAGCGTACATCGCCCCGGCAATACCTGAGGACAGGACATGCGTCGTGCTCACAGGCAATCCCAAATAGGTTGAAGCGGCGATGGTGCTGGCGGCGACTATTTCCGCCGAAGCACCCTGGGCGTAGGTCAAGTGGGATTTGCCAATCTTCTCGCCGATCGTCACCACGATGCGTTCCCAACCGATCATCGTGCCGATCGCGAGCGACAATGCGATGAGCACAATGACCCACAGCGGTGCATAGTCGGTGAATTTGCGCAGTCCGTTGGCCGCGTCGACCAGCGATTGCGCTGCGACTGTTGAATTGCCCGTTCCATGTTGAGCAAGCTTCTTGACCTCGTTGCGTAGCAGTAGAATATTCTTGCGGATGTCGAATCGGTGTGTGCCCGACTGCATTTGTTCCGTTGGCTGGCTGGTAAGCCTGGTGAGTTCGGCTAGCGGTGTGGCCGCACTTTGTAGAATCGACTGCATCTGCGAATCCGTTGTGGCGCTTTGCACTTGAGCAAAGTTCGACTGTACTTGCACGAGTGCAGCGGCAATCTCAACGTCGCCATAACGACTATTCAGCGCAAACTCGGCTGGGACGATTCCGATTAGAACTAACATCATCAGGCCGATGCCTTTTTGGCCATCGTTCGATCCATGCGAGAAAGAGACCATGCCGCAGGTCAGGATCAATGTCGCGCGGATCCACCAGGGAGGTGGTTGATCGCCTTCAGGCGCTTTGAACAATTCGAGTCGTCGGTAGAACACCCGAGCCAAAATTGACATCAAGGCGATGGCCAGCACGAATCCAAACAGCGGCGAACATAGCAGCGACAGACCAACCTCGCCGGCTTTTTGCCAATTCACGGCTGCTTCTCCAGTGCCTGGCAGTAAACTGTAGGCGATTCCGACACCCAGAATGGCACCGACCAGCGTGTGGGAACTGGAGGCAGGTATCGCCAACCACCATGTACCCAGGTTCCAGATGATTGCCGTGAGCAGAATGGCAGCTACCATGCCGAGGCTGTGAAACACATTTTGGTCTACCAGCGTTTCGACGGGCAGCATGTTGATGATGCCCATCGCCACTGCCGTACCGCCGAGAAAAACACCCAGTCCGTTGAGTAGGCCCGATAGTAGGACGGCTCGCCAGGGTTTTAACGATTTTGTGTAAATGACGGTGGCGACCGCATTGGCGGTGTCGTGGAAGCCGTTGATAAACTCAAATGCGCAAACGCACAAGATGCACAGGCAGAGTAACGCCGACAGACCGATTCCGAGTCCGAACACTACACTGGCCCTTTTGCATGTGAATACTGCGATTGGATAAAAAGGTGTCCGGTACCCTTTGTGCAAAGCACCCGAAGGGCCAGTTCTTGGCAAAAGGTACTGGACACTTTTTTATCGCACGATCCTTAGCAATGACCTGCTGTGTGTAGAGTAGCTCGGAAACTGTACCATACAAGGCGCTAAGTAATTGTGAAGATTGTGTTAAGCTTACAGCTCTGTTCAACCAGAAATGAAATTGGAAATGCCCATAGATTTGACCACGCCCGCGTTGCTCTTTTCGACAATCTCGCTGTTATTATTGGCCTATACCAACCGCTTCCTGGCACTGGCTAGCGTGATTCGCAAACTCCACGCAGACCACAAAAACTCGCCGGACCGAGCGTACATCGAGCAGATTGTCAACTTGCGGCGGAGGATCAATCTCATCCGTGATATGCAAACGCTTGGAGTGGCTAGTTTGTTGAGCTGCACATTGTGTATGGCGTCGCTGTTCGCGGGCTGGCAGGGCGTCGGCAAGTTCATTTTCGCGTTAAGCTTATTGTTGATGGTGGGATCGCTGACAATCTCGATCATCGAAATTCGTATGTCTGTCGGCGCCCTTGATGTCCAGCTAAAGGATATGGAAAATGATTAGTGATCCGCGATTAGATATGTCGAGCCGCTCAAGGATTGCTCGGCTAATTTGTTTCTTCAGCTTTCTCGCGTTTGTGCTCGCCAACAGTTTGTATGGGCAAGAGCCCGAACAACTGGAAAGCTACATTCGGCTGCACTACGAGAAGCATGAGTATATGGTGCCCATGCGCGACGGCGTCAAGCTGATGACGTCTGTTTTTGTGCCGCAAGACCAAACCAAGACATATCCCCTGCTCATCAAGCGGACTCCTTATAACGTCGGTCCGTATGGAGAGGACAATTACCCGTCGAAGCTCGGTCCCAGTGAACTCTTCGTCAAAGCGGGTTACATTTTCGTCAATCAAGATGTGCGCGGAAGGTTCGCTTCGGAAGGCGAGTTTCAGCAAGTGACTCCGCACGTGTCCGTAAAAGAAAAGCCGTCGGAGGTCGACGAAAGTTCGGATGCTTACGATACGATCGACTGGCTGCTGAAAAATGTACCACACCATAACGGACGTGTGGGCATGTATGGGATTTCGTATCCGGGATTCTATGCGGCTGCGGGTATGATTGACGCGCACCCCGCGCTGGTGGCTGTATCTCCACAAGCGCCCGTTGGCGACTGGTACTATGACGACTTCTTACATCACGGCGCATTTTTCTTGGCACATGCTTTTAAATGGTTAAGCAGCAACGCCACCGAGCGTCCGACGCCGACGACGGATCCGCCCAAACCACACGTCTATGCTTCGCCGGATGGGTATAAGATGTTCCTGGAAGCTGGCTCCGTGGAAAATATCGACAAATTGTATTTGAAGGGCGCGATTCCGTTTTGGAAAGACATGATGCAGCATCCCAATCGCGATGAGTTCTGGGAACGTCGCGCTTTGATTCCGCATTTAAAGCACGTTGCGCCAGCGGTCATGACGGTCACGGGCTGGTACGACGCGGAGGACCTGTATGGTTCATTCAAAACATATCAGGCAATAGAACAACTCAATCCGAGCGTCAACAATGTTCTAGTGGTTGGGCCTTGGCATCACGGTGGCTGGGCATCGAGCGATGGAGACAAGCTGGGCGAAGTCTCTTTTGGCTCGAAGACGGCCTTATTCTACCGCAGCCAAATCGAGCTGCCGTTTTTTGAGAAGTATCTTAAGAGTGCCGAGACCCCCTCGCCAGCCGAGGCAACAGTGTTCGAAACTGGCTCCAATGCTTGGCGGACATTCGACCATTGGCCACCGAGCAACGCCGACTTCAAACAGTTGTACTTTGGCGGAGGCGGTAAATTGGATTTTGTCGGTCCTGGACCCGAGGTGTCGGAGCCTGCGTTCGATGAATTCGTAAGCGATCCGAACAAGCCGGTGCCTTATAGCCAGAAGATCACACCTCGAATGAACATCGAGTATATGGTCGACGACCAGCGATTTGCCGCTAGGCGTCCGGACGTTGTTACCTATCAAACGGATGTGCTGGAGGAAGACATGGTTGTGGCCGGTCCTCTTCAAGCGAATTTGTGGGTTACTACTACCGGCACCGATGCAGACTGGGTAGTGAAACTCATCGATGTACACCCCGATGCACCGGAGACAACTCCACTGGCAGGCTATCAAATGCTGCTCCGCAGTGAAGTGATCCGTGGTAGGTTTCGAAACAGCTACGCTCAGCCCGAGCCTTTCACGCCCGGCGAGCCGACGCTGATCCGGCTGGAATTGCTGGATGTACTTCACCGATTTCAAAAGGGCCATCGGCTGATGGTGCAGGTTCAGAGCACTTGGTTCCCATTGGTCGATCGCAACCCACAAACATTTGTCCCCAATATCTACTTTGCGCAACCGGATGATTTCCAAAAGGCAACTCATCGCATTCTTCGATCCGCCCGGCATCCCAGTCAATTGAAGATCGGCGTCCTGCGCTGAAGGCTTGGACTCCAGCAGTTGATGGGTTTACCTACCGACGTCTGGCTCCGTGCGGTATACTGAACAAGTTAAATAATGCACCTGTCGTTGCTCCAGCGCATAGGCACGCCGCTGGGCCAAATTACCCTTACCTAGGAGTCGGCTATGGCTTCTGTCCCCAAAGCTCGTATGACCTCTGAACAGTACTTGGCGCAAGAGCGAGTCGCGGAATTTCGTAGCGAGTTTTATCTGGGGGAGACCTTTGCTATGGCGGGTGCCAGCAGGCCACATAATTTGATCGTGGGTAATATTTTTGCCAAGATTCATGGACAAATTGCCAACCGCGATTGCGAAGTCTATCAAGGTGACATGCGGGTGAAGATCAACGCGACGGGCTTGTACGTTTATCCCGACCTGGCCGTCGCCTGCGCGAAACCTAAGTTCGAAGATTCCAATCTAGACACGCTGCTGAACCCACGCGTGCTGGTCGAAGTGCTTTCGAAGTCAACCGAGAGTTACGATCGTGGAACAAAATGGCGGCACTACCAATCGCTGGCTTCATTGCAGGAATTTTTGCTGGTTTCGCAATCGACCGCGCTAGTCGAACACTACACCCGTACTGCTGACGAGCAGTGGTTGTATGTGGCCTACGACGAGCCAACCCAGTTGGTTGCTTTGGGTTCGATCGACTGTCGATTGCCGTTGGATCAAATCTACACCAAAGTCAGCTTTGAACCCGAGCCCGATCTGCCCGAACCGATTTGAAGCTGGTTCCCGGTACTCCAAATTTCCAGTGCGTGCGATTAGTCGCACGCTTTGCAGCGCCCGACTTACGAATGTCGACTTCAAAGGGTGGCGTAAGTTGCCAGCTTGCGGATCCGGCACACGCAAGCTGGAAGCTTACGTCACATAGAATCCGGGCGGTCCAACGCGCTTACGATTCGGTCCCAAAGGGCAATGGTTTGAAGCCGGGTTGGGGAGCGCGGAAGGGACGGCGATGTTGCGCGCCAACTGGGAATAGCGGAGCTTGCTTGGCGGCTAGCACAGGTGGCGCTTCGATGTGCATCCGTAGCGGTCCATAGCAGTGGTTGAACTGCTCGATAAACTCTTGCACGTCATCTTCGGGCAAACAGATTGCACCAATGATCTTTGCGTCCTGACGAATCATGCCTGAGAGTGGTTCGCGCCATAAGCTGGATGACATAGAAACTTTCCGAATTGGTCGCATGTGAGGCGGAGACGCCGATTGGATTCTATCGCTAAAACAAAATGACGGCTATCGATTTCTGAATAGTTTCAGCCAATGCTGAACTTTAATTGGACTCATCGCGCCGCGTCGGTCGCCATCGCAGACAGCACCGCGAACTGCGATCGCTGCAGCAGGCAGCTCAATCAGTTCGGGAAGTTCGCTGAGGGTAAGGCTGCCCGCCAGCAACACTTGACCCTGCCATTGTTTGGCGCTCGCGATCAGGTCGCGCAAGCCGTTGATGTCGAGCCAATGCAGTAGTCCGCGACCATCCTTTTGGTAGGTGTCGATCAGCACGTAGGTTGCACCCATTTGCTGCGCGATGTCCAACACCTCATGGGGTTGGGGTGCTCCACAGCGAACGTAGTCGGCATAGATTACCGGCACCAACTCCGCGCCCAAGTCAGCGATTCGATTGGCGAGTTCTCGCAATTGGTCTGCCCAGTCGCCGGTTTCTAGTGCGTGTGACAGACCGACTTTAACGATTGGGAAGCTCTTGATGAGTTCTGATAAATCGAGCTGCCGGCATTCGCGAAGTTCGCCCAGGGCGGCGCTACGGTTTGGGAAATCCCACAGCTCGCCCGCGACCTGACTGGCTGTTTCGACAGAGGCGGCACCCAAAGAGCCCGCTTCTGGGTCCTTCAAGTCGATCCAGTCCACGCCTAGCGACCGAGCTAAACGGGCTTCTGCCAAATTGCGGATGCTGACCAGAAGTTGCGGTCGGCGTGGGACTTGCGCAGCAGATTTAGCGGAAAAATCTGAACTTGTTGGATTGCGAAGCATACAGGTTGGTTGGTCCAGTTGGTGCCCATGGCAACTTGGCAATGTGCGAACCTGCGAGTTTAATGTCTAATTCGCAGTCCGGACGAATTCTCTAGACGCTATTAAAGCATGGTGAAGCCCGCGCGTGAATTACAGGCTTGTTAGTACGACGGAACAACTTTCGCACTTGGTCGCGGCGATCGAAGAGGCTGATCTTGTAGGCATGGACACGGAGTTCGTGGCAGAAGATTGCTACCGTCCAGACCTTTGTCTGCTCCAAATATCCACCCGTTCAGAAGTTTTCATTGTCGATCCGAAAAGCTTCGAAGACCTAAGTCGCGTCTGGGAGCTGTTGACCGACGGCGGTCGAACCGTGGTGGTACATGCGGGGCGCGAAGAGATCTTGTTCGCCTATCGAGCGACCGGCAAGTCGATCGCGACCCTATTTGATGTGCAGTTGGCCTTGGGCCTAATGGGCGGCGAGTACCCCGCGTCTTACGGCAAGTTGCTGCTCCGCATCTTAGGCGAGAACGTCCCCAAGGGTGAAACTCGAACCGATTGGCGCAAGCGGCCCCTATCCAATGCTCAGCTCGACTACGCGGCCCTGGATGTTTTGCACTTGCCCCAATTGTACGATGCGCTGTCCGAGCAGCTCACCAAAGCGGGTCGCCTGGAGTGGCTTAAAGACGAACTAATTCGCAGGCAAGCCAATTTGGTCGACAGCCAAGTCCAAGAGGGCTGGCATCGAATGTCGGGTGTCCAGTCCCTGCACGGAAAGCAGTTGGGCGTGGTTCGCGAGCTGTGGATGTGGCGCGATCAGCGGGCAGAGCTGAAAAACATGCCGGCACGACGAGTACTCCGCGACGATCTCATCATTGAATTGGCCAAACGCGGTTCGGCCGACGCGAAGAAAATCGCGCACATTCGCGGTTTGCACCATCCGGGTTTTCAACGCTTCATTCCCGAGATAGCCGAATGCGTGGCGCTGGGTCTGAATGCTGAAACGCCTGCGGCACCTTGGAACGGCCAGAACAAACGACCGAGACCCCCTGCCCTGCTTCAGCAGTTTTTGACCGCCGCCATGTCGTACCTCTGCCGTACCCACAATATTGCTCCGCCCATCGTCGGGACCTCCGATGACGTGGGGCGTTTGGCATCTTATTGGTTGAGCCGAGTTGAGCTGGATGAGAGCGATCCTGAATTCCCGCAATTGCTGCGCGGTTGGCGGGCGGAATTGGTCGGTGAACCGCTTCACCACATTTTCTCGGGCAAACGAGCGCTGCGCGTGCAGGATCCGCAGGACGAAATGCCGCTGAGTCTGTGCGATATCGAAGCGGATTTAAACTAAAGCGCAAAAGAGCCTCACGCAGCGTGTCGTCATCTACTTCTATTGGGGAGCAAGCCAATTATGGTCAGGGGTTTTGGAGTCATCGGCTGCGGAATGATCGCCAAGTTTCACGCGCGGGCCATCGCGGATATCGCTGGTGCCAAACTCGTCGGCTGCTACAACCGCACGGCTCCCAAGGCGGAAGCATTGGCGTCCGAGTTTGGAGGTCAAGTCTACACCGATCTTGACGAAATGTTGGCTCGCGACGATCTAGATATCGTGACGATCTGTTCCCCCAGCGGTGCGCATATGGAGCCTTGCGTGGCAGCGGCTCAAGCGGGCAAGCATGTCATTGTCGAAAAGCCCCTAGACGTAACTGCGGAACGCTGTCGAGTGATGATCGATGCCTGCGACAACGCTGGAGTAAAACTCGCCACAATATTTCCATCTAGATTCCATCAAGCCAGTAAGTTGATGAAGCGAGCCGTCGAGCAGCAGCGATTCGGTAGGCTCGCGCTGGGCGACGCTTACGTCAAGTGGTATCGTACGCAGCAATATTACGACAGCGGCGCATGGCGCGGCACATGGCAATTTGATGGCGGTGGGGCGCTTATGAATCAAGCGATCCATAGCGTCGATCTATTGCTCTGGCTGATGGGTCCCGTTGTTGACGTGATGGCACATACGGCCACGTTGGCCCATGAGCGTATTGAAGTTGAAGACGTGGCGACTGCGACCTTACGTTTTGCAAGCGGCGCGCTGGGTACGATTGAAGCGACGACGGCGGGATTTCCTGGATCTCTGAAAAAAATTGAATTGACCGGCACCCAAGGTACGGCCATCCTCGAAGAGGAGGACATTATCAAATGGGAGTTTGCCGAGCAGACCGCCGAGGACGAAAAGTTGCGAGCCGACATGCTCGGGCGAACAAAGACCGGCGGTGGCGCGGGCGATCCTGCCGCGATTGGCCACCATGCTCACGCTGAACTTTTTCGCGATTTCTTGCAAGCCATCGAGCACGATCGTCCACCGATCATCGACGGTCGCGAGGGCCTCCGAAGCGTCGAGTTGATCTTGGCTATCTACGAGAGTGCAAAGACCGGAAGACGCGTAACGCTCGCCTAAGTTCCCATGCTTGGTTGAAGCGGTCGATAGTTTAGCCTAAAATCGGCGCGGCTCTCGAATAAACATCGCTCTCGATTTAACATCGCGCCGCAACTGGACGCTGTGCTGTCAGGCATTCCAATAGAAAAGAGTTTCCCCTCATGTCGTTTCCTAGCAGCATTCCTCGTAACGTATCGCCGCGCTGGTTCACTGTGTCTCTCCTCACACTGTTTGCCGTGGGCTTAGGTTGCCAACCAAGCAGCTCGAATAGTTCCTCCAGCGGTGGGACGGCTGGAAAGAAGCGTATCGTGCTGTTGAATAACACCGACTCACCCTTTTGGGATGCGGCTCGGGCCGGTATTGCCAAAGCGGCCGAGGACTTGAAGCTCGACGCGGCAGGTTTCTCGGCGGGCATGGACTCCAATGACGGAACCGAACAAGGTCAAATCGAGAAACTGCGACAGTACGGAACGCAAGCTGATATTGCGGCGGTGATTATCTCGCCTATTTCGGCGACCAACCCCGCGATTATCGACGAGCTGAAAAACTTGAAGTCTAAGGGCATTATTATTGGTTGCTTCGACAGCGATCTGGATGCCAAGGCGACAACCATACGCGAGTTTTATGTGGGTACCAATAATCTCCAAGGAGGCAAGGTACTCGGCACAGCGGCCAAGGGGCTACGGCCCGACGGCGGCGCGTACGTACAGTTCGTCGGTGTCGACAGCCAACAAAATGCTATCGAACGCATGGATGGTTTCACGTCGGCGGTCAGCGAAAAATTTGTGCAGAAAGATCGTCGTTTAGACGATGCGGATCGCGCACGAGCTCGCGACAATGTTCGCGATGTGATCGATAAGTTTCCAGACTTGAATACACTCGTCGGCATTTGGTCCTATAACGCTCCGGCGATCGTGGATGTCGTCAAAGAAAAGGGAGTCCGCGATCGTTTTACCATTGTTACCTTCGATGCGGAGCAGTTGGCTATTCAGCAAATGAGCGAGGGGCTGATCGATGCCATGGTCGTGCAAAATCCATTTGGGATGGGCTACGAATCGGTGCGCTATGCGTTTGCCAAACTGACCGGCGACCAGGACACAACAGCGTCGATGTTTCCGCAGATGGGTCAACCCGGCGGGGATATTCTCGACACGGGTCTGAAGGTTGTCGTACCAGATCGAGGCTCGAAACTTTTACCGGCAGACTTTGAGAGTTTCGGTTCAGGCGTCGAGTTCTTAAGCTTTTCCGAATTTCAAGAGTGGTTGAAGAAGTACAACCTTACTAGTTCTTAGCCGCGAAACGCAAAGCGACTGGTTCCTACCGTGAATTTCCATCAGCCGAGCCTCGTCAAGCGTCTGTGGTCTACCGTCGAGGTCAAGCTGATTTTGGCTTGGCTGTTGGTGATCGTGGGAACTATTCTGCTGGATCCTGGGCGGACCTATTGGAACAACCCCAGCAGCACAGCCGAATTGATCGTGCGCAATACTGTGTTTCTGGGTTTCTTTGCGCTCGGCAGCGCCGTGATCATTATTTCAGGCGGCATCGATCTGTCGAGTGGTTCTGTGATTGCTCTGAGCGCCACAGTTTTTAGCAGCCTGTTGCTGCTGATCGACCCCGTGGGTTTCCGTGCGGGTGAGATTCAGACTTGGGTGGTAAGCGTAGCCGTCTTGGGGACCCTTCTGGCCGGTGCCATGGTGGGAACATTAAACGCATGGTTGATTACTTGTGTGGGGTTGCCGCCATTTATTGCCACTTTGGCCACGATGGTTGGTTTGCGCAGCTTTGGACGTGGATTGATATTGGCCGTGACCGGCAATCGTTCGCAGATCGATTTTCCCGATTTGGCACTGCGCGATGTGCTCAAGAATGTGACCAGTGTTTCACTAGTATTTTTGGTTTTTGCGGCGGCGATGTGGTTCCTGATGAGTCGGACCGTGGTGGGTCGGCACTTGCACGCGATGGGTGGCAACGAGGCGGCGGCCAAGTTAAGCGGCATCCGCACCGATCGCCTGAAGTGGTTGGCGTATGTCATCGGAGCAGTCTCGGCTTCCATGGTTGGCATCGTCTACTTTGCTGATCAGGGTTCGGCCAAGCCGGATATTTTGGCCCGAGGTTACGAACTGAATGCAATTGCCGCTTCGGTCATTGGTGGCTGTGCGCTGACCGGCGGCGTGGGAACAATTCCAGGGACCATCCTGGGTTGTTTATTTTTGCGGACTGTGATCGACGCTGTCAACAAAATCGTTGGTACGGGTGCGGACGTCTATGAAGGCATGATCGTAGGGATTGTGGTTGTACTGGCGGTAACGTTCAGTCAGCGCAGTGGGGGTGCGGTCCGCCGTCCTTTCTTTGCGACTGCGATTGGCTGGGCGTCGGTACCAGTTCTGAGTCTGTTGTCGGGCCTGTCATTCATATTGTTCTTTCGCGAGAAGCCGTGGTTCGCGGCACCCTATGCGATTGTCTTTGCTGGGATTGTGGCACTCGCCCTCTGCCTGCGCGGTGTCTTGGAATTACGACGTTTGAAGTGAGCAGCGGATAGCCAAACTGTGGAGCCAGCGGAAACTTGAACTGCAAAAACGATCACGCAACCGAATCGGCACAAGCGATCATCTCGATCCGCAATGTAGGCAAGCATTTCAATGCGGTGCGCGCGTTGGATAACGTCAGCTTCGATGTCATGCCGGGCGAAATTCACGCCGTTATGGGGGAGAATGGCGCGGGCAAGAGTACGTTGATGAAAATTCTCGCGGGCGTCATCAGCGATTATGAAGGACAACTTTGGATTGCAGGCCAGCTTCAGCGATTCTCGGGAACTAAAGATGCGGAAGCTATGGGAGTGAGCATCATTCATCAAGAATTGAATATGGTGGAGCAGTTGTCGGTAGCCGCCAATATTTTTTTGGGCCGAGAATTGACGGGCAAGCTGGGATTGCTCAACCAACGCCAGATGGATCGGCAAGCCGGCGAACTGCTCAATCAACTGGAGTCTGGAATTTCGCCAGCAGCGTTGGTCGGCTCGCTGCGCGTGGGCGACCAACAACTGATTGAGATCGCCAAAGCGCTATCGCTCCAATCCTCGATCTTGATTATGGACGAACCGACCAGTGCTCTGACCGAATCGGAGGTGGCGCGGTTATATGGTGTGATCGACAATTTGCGGCACAGGGGCGTGACGATCCTGTACATTTCCCACAAGCTAGATGAGGTGTTTCGGCTGGCCGATCGCATCACCGTACTGCGCGACGGTCGGTTTGTCCGAACGGTGAATAAGTCCGATTCCAATCCTCGGCAGATTGCACACTCGATGGTTGGTCGCGCGCTAGAGGAAACGCAGCGTCGCGGGCCGCAACAAACCCGGCCGGTTGTGCTCGATGTCCGCAATCTGTCGCTGGCATGGCCGGGACATTCCAAGACTTGGCGGCTGAACAATATCAGCTTTCAACTTTTGGAAGGCGAAATACTGGGTATCGCTGGGCTGATGGGCGCCGGACGGACCGAGCTGTTAGAGTGCCTCTTTGGAGCCAGTCCACTGGTGCCGCAGGGTGAAATTCGGTTAGCAGGTCAGCCCTGTAAATTTCGGCATCCCGCTGAGGCGATGCGGGCTGGCATCGCCATGGTAACCGAAGATCGCAAGCGACTGGGATTGTTCAGTCACATGAACGTGCGCGAGAACATCAGTATTTGTGCTGTGGACCAAGTGTCTAGCTATGGAGCCATTTCGCGATTGCGCGAGCGAGAGGCGGCCAGGGATCAGGTTGAAAAGTTGTCTGTTAAAGCGGACGGTGTGGAGGCATCGATCAACAGCCTCAGTGGCGGCAATCAACAAAAGTGCATCATCGCGCGCTGCTTGCTTAAAAAGCCAAGCGTGTTGCTGCTCGACGATCCAACTCGGGGCGTGGATGTAGGAGCCAAAGCCGAGCTGTACCGATTGATGGAAGAGTTGGCCTGTGGGGGAATGTCGATCGTGGTTACCTCCTCCGAGTTGCCGGAGTTGCTGACGGTGAGCGATCGCATTTTGGTGCTCAGCGAAGGTGTAGTAACGGGCGAATTCACCCGCGCAGAGGCCACCGAGCAGAAAATCATGGAAGCAGCGACTAACCAAGCGAACTCCCAAGTTAGCCGCTGACGGCTACTCGACAGACTGGTCCGAGTCCCGATAATTTGTGCTGCGGCGACGGGCGGCTATCGCCGCAAGGCACACAAACACGGAACCTGCGGCTAGTGCTGGACTGCTAAAAGTTTGGGGTTGTGTGCTCTCATTCACTGCGCTGGTTTTGTTCCTGAAATTTGCAACGTGCTTTTAGCCCGGAGGGCGAAACATTCACTGCCGGTGGTGTCAGCCACCGGATCGCCTCTGACAACACCCATAGCCCAGAGGGCGACACATTTATTTTAAGCGTTTTATGTGTCCCCCTCCGGGTACCGGTGGTGAAAACGGACACCGGTGGCTGGCGCCTAATGGCAAAGGTTATGTCGCCCTCCGGGCTGAACAGACGGAACAATAGCGACATCGAAAATATGCGCCGAGAACGCGAAGCAATACTAAACTTTTAGCGGACCAGGCTAACGCCTGAGGTTCACACGAACACGAAACCCGCGGCTAGCGCCGTCGGCTCACTCTAAAAAGATCGAAAATGGCCAAGAAGACTATTGCGGACGTAGAAACCAAGGGCAAAGTTGTACTGATGCGGGTGGATTTCAATGTGCCTCAGGACGATGCAGGGCAGATTACTGATGACCGTCGTATCCGCATGGCGTTGCCGTCAATACAGTCCGTGCTCAGTCGGGGTGGGCGCTTGGTTTTGATGAGCCACCTGGGGCGCCCTGAAGGCAAAGGCCCCGAGCCAGAGTTTTCTCTGGCAGTGACCGCGCAGCGGCTGGCGGAAATACTCGGAAAACCTGTGGCTTTTGCGACCGATACGGTTGGTAGCGACGCAGAGGCTAAGGTCAAAGCGCTCGGCGATGGCGAAGTGTTAGTGCTGGAAAATGTGCGCTTCAACCCGGGTGAAAAATCGGGCGAGGCGAGCTTTGCCAATAAACTCGCCGGCTGGGCAGATATCTACTGCAACGATGCGTTTGGTACATGCCATCGTACCGACGCTTCGATGGTTGCGGTTCCCAAGGCGATGGGCAGCAAACCCAAGGTTTCGGGCTTTTTGGTTGCCAAGGAAATTCAGTATTTGAGCGATACCATTTCGACGCCCAAGCGACCGTTTGTGGCGATCTTGGGCGGTGCGAAAGTTAGCGATAAGATCAAAGTTATCGACAATTTGTTGGGTATTTGCGACTACGTACTCATTGGCGGCGCGATGGCCTACACATTTTCGTTGGCCAGCGGCGGTAGCACAGGCAACAGTCGCGTGGAAAAAGACAAAGTCGAGCTCGCCAAGCAGCTCATTGCCAAGGGTGGTAAAAAGCTGATGCTGCCGGTCGACACGCATTGTGGCGACGCTTTTTCCCCGAATTGCAACAAAAAAGTGGTCAAGGCGGGCGAGATTCCCGACGGCTGGGAAGGGCTGGATATCGGGCCAGACACGGCCAAAGCGTATGCCGAGCTGCTCAAGTCGGCTCAGACGGTGGTATGGAATGGTCCGATGGGCGTTTTCGAAATGCCGCCGTTTGACCAAGGTACCAAGACGGTCGCGCAGGCTATTGCCGATAGCCAGGCGACCAGCATCATTGGCGGGGGCGATTCGGCGGCTGCCGTCGAGCAACTTGGCTTTGCAGAGCGGGTCACACACGTTAGCACGGGGGGTGGAGCCAGTCTTTCAATGCTGGAAGGCGACAAATTTGAAGCCGTCGAACTGCTCGATGACGCCTGAAAACGGGTGAACCGCTGGCAAAATAGCGAGAATGCCATACCGCAAAGCTTGGCTGGTTTGTAAAATTGACTTATTCTTGCCTGGCTGAATATTCGATACAAACCTTGCGACCGTCATGGTCGCTGTATTTAGCCAACTGGCGACAAGCCACAAACCCTCTCACTTTCTGTTTCAAACAGGCACTCTTTGAATGTCGACCGACACTCCGCAGGCGCTCTCCGCCAAGCAGGTCCAGGTAGTTAGCGGAATCACTGTTAGACTCGCTGGCGATTCCGGTGACGGGATGCAATTGCTCGGTACTCAGCTCACCAACACGTCCGCCCTAGCAGGCAACGACGTGGCTACGTTCCCAGACTTTCCTGCCGAGATCCGCGCCCCACGCGGAACGCGGGCTGGCGTGAGCGGTTTCCAAGTGCAATTCGCGGCGCACGAGGTACATACGCCTGGCGATACGCTCGATGCGCTGGTGGCCATGAATCCGGCGGCCCTAGTCACCAACATTATCGACCTGCGCGAAGGTGGCTTGCTGATCGTCAACGAAGATAGCTTCGAAGACAAAGACCTCAAGTTGGCTGCGCTGGCTACCAATCCGCTGGATGAGCCTTGGGTCGAAAAGTATCGATTGGCCAAGGTGCCGATGACCAAGCTCACGCGAACCGCAGTGGCCTCGCTGGGGCTCAGCATGAAAGAGGCCGACCGTTGCCGCAACTTTTTCGCCATGGGGATGGTCTACTGGCTGTATGGCCGAGACATGGACGCCACGCTGAGATTTATCCGCGCTAAGTTTTCGAAGTCACCCGATGTCGAGGAGGCTAACATCCGCGCACTACGCGCTGGCTGGGCATTCGGTGAAACTACCGAACTGTTTGGCGCATCGTATCAAGTTGAACCGGCGACGCTGCCTCCGGGTACCTATCGCAACATCATGGGCAACCAAGCGTTGGCGTGGGGATTGATGACGGCGGCCAAGCTGAGCGAGAAGGAACTGTTCTACAGCTCCTATCCGATCACGCCCGCCAGCGACATTCTGCATGAGCTGTGTAAGTACAAGAATTTCGGCGTCTGCACCGTGCAGGCGGAAGACGAAATTGCGGCTGTATGCGCTTCAATTGGAGCTGCTTATGGCGGGTCGATGGCGGTCACTACCAGCAGCGGTCCAGGCATTGCTCTCAAAGCCGAGGCGATGGGTTTGGCGGTCATGATCGAGTTGCCCTTGATTGTCATCGACGTCCAGCGCGGCGGCCCAAGTACCGGTTTGCCAACTAAAACAGAACAGGCCGACCTGCTGCAATTGCTGTTCGGACGCAACGGTGAAGCCCCGGTGCCCGTGTTAGCCGCTCGAAGCCCCGGAGATTGTTTCGACACCGCTGTGGAAGCATGGCGGATCGCCACCCAGTTCATGGTGCCGGTTGTCATTCTATCCGACGGATATATCGCCAACGGTGCCGAGCCCTGGTCGATACCGGATGTCAACTCCATGAAACCTATTTCGATCAAGCACCCCGATGGCCGTTCGGGCGAAAAATTCTTGCCCTATGCGCGCGACGCAAACTTGGCCCGCCCCTGGGCGATTCCAGGCACCCCGGAACTTATGCACCGTGTGGGTGGTCTCGAAAAACAGGATGGCACGGGCAATGTCAGCTACGATGCAGCCAATCACGAAAAGATGGTCCACATTCGCGCTCAGAAAGTGGCCAACGTTGCCAAGATGATTCCACCGCAGGAAGTCATGGGTGCCAGCGAAGGAGAGCTGCTGGTGCTCAGTTGGGGCGGCACGTACGGCGCCTGCCACACGGCCGTTCAAACCGCGATCAAGGCTGGGCGGAGCGTCGGTCATTGCCATTTGCGGCATCTGAATCCGTTCCCATCGAACCTCGGCGAGATTCTCGGCAAGTACGACGCGGTGCTCATCCCCGAACTCAATCTTGGCCAGTTGAGGATGTTGATCCGCGCCAAGTATTTGGTGGATGCCATCGGTTATAACCGCGTCCAAGGCAAGCCGTTCTCCGTATCGGAACTGGTGAGCAAAATCGAAGAATTGACTACCGTCAGTTCCGCCAAGAAGCAGCTACAGGCTCAAGCGAGCTAGTTGCTGAATAGCAAAAAAAACAAGTGAACGAGTCGACAACTCTTTCACGCATATTCCAGCATAACACCGACGTCACCCATAGAATCTGAAGAGTTTTGCGATGAGCACCGAACTACCTGTACTGACCGCCACCGATTTCGCTAGCGACCAGGATATTCGTTGGTGTCCTGGCTGCGGTGACTATTCGATTTTGGCTCAGATGAAGAAGATGCTGCCGGACCTAGGGCTGCCTTTGGAGCAGATTGTGTTCATTTCGGGTATTGGCTGTTCAAGCCGTTTTCCGTACTACATGAACACCTATGGCGTCCACAGCATCCACGGTCGTGCGCCGGCAGTTGCCACTGGACTTCGCGTAGCTCGACCCGATCTGAAGGTTTTCGTAATCACCGGAGACGGGGACTCGCTGAGCATCGGCGGCAACCACTTCATTCACATGCTTCGTCGGAACGTCAATGTGACGCTAGTGCTGTTCAACAATCGCATTTATGGTTTGACGAAGGGCCAGTATTCTCCAACGAGTCCCGAGGGGCAGGTGACCAAGAGCACACCTATGGGTGCCGTAGACCATCCGCTCAATCCGATGAGTATCGCTTTGGGTGCCGAAGCTTCTTTCATGGCTCGCAGCGTCGATTCGAATATCAAGCACTTGGCTGCCACGCTCTATCGCGCCGCCCAGCATCGCGGCACGTCCGTCGTCGAAGTCTATCAGAACTGCAACGTCTTCAACGATGGCGCGTTCAGTTACGCGCAGGACAAAGCGACGCGCGACGATACGACACTGGAACTCGAACACGGCAAGCCGATGATCTTCGGCAAAAATCGCGACAAGGGGATTCGTTTGAACGGTCTGCGACCCGAGGTCGTCGAATTGTCCAGCGGTATTTCGCACGATGACTTGCTTTTCCACGATGAAAAAGCGGATTCGACTTTGGTACACTTATTAGCCAAGATGCGATATCCGCATTTCCCGGAACCCATCGGTGTTTTCCGAGACATTGATATTCCTATTTTTGAGGACCAAGTCCGTGGCCAAATCGATGCGGCCATCGAAAAGCGTGGACCAGGCGATCTGCACAAGCTGTTTCATAGCGGCGACACCTGGCAAGTCGCATAACCGTCGGAGTGCAGTCTGGCTGGTAGCTTGTCTATGGTTGCAAGCGATTCATGCGATCGAACTGCCGGCAGATGAAATAGACACTGCCAAGGATGCGCCGGCCGTGCAGATGCTCGTGCCTGGTTTCGTCGCTGATACGCTACCGCTGAGCCTGACCAATCTAAACAACGTTCGCTATCGAACCGATGGCACGCTGGTGGCTCTGGGCTACGACGGCAATCTCTGGTTGGCTCGCGACATGGATGGCGACGGGCGCGAAGAGAGCGTTACCAACTTCTATTCGAATCAAGGCAATCTGCGCGGTCCGATTGGCATGGCCATTCTCCCGGACACACATCCACTGCTAAAATCTGCTTCCCCTGCAAAAGCAAAGCCCTGGGGAGTAGTCGTAGCGTCTAAAGGGCGCGTGACTGCGATCATGGACTTGGATGGTGATGATGTGGCTGAGACCGAACAGGTCATCGCCACGGGCTGGCAAGAAATACCGCAGAACGTTGATGCAGTGGGCGTGGCCATCCATCCGGTCGACCACAGTATTTATTTTTGCCTGGGTACCGCCGCTTACAACAACGCCTATTTATTGGACGATGAAGGGCATGCGAAATTTGATTTGCAGAGCGAGCGCGGTACGATTCAGCGACTCGAAGCCGATCTCTCCGAGCGCACAACAGTCTGCACGGGAATTCGCTTTGCGGTTGCCATGGAATTCGATGAGTACGGACAACTGTTGGTGACCGAGCAAGAAGGCGCGACGTGGTTGCCCAACGGAAATCCCTTTGACGAACTGCTACACATTGTGCCAGGTAAGCACTATGGTTTCCCACCCAGGCACCCACGGCATCTACCGAACGTGTTTGATCAACCGAGCCTATTCGATTACAAGCCTCAGCATCAGTCAACGTGTGGCATGATTGTCAATCGACCGGTCGCGGCAGGGCAGCCAACATTTGGGCCGAGTGCTTGGCGCAACGATTTATTCGTGTGTGGAGAATCGCGAGGCAAATTGTACCGCACCCATTTAGTGCGTGACGCGAGCAACCGATATGTGGCGGAAAACAGCCTGATCGCGTGTTTGGGTTTGCTGACGGTCGATTGTTGCGTGTCGCCGCGCGGGGATTTGATCGTGGCGTGCCATAGCGGTGGACCGGATTGGGGAACAGGACCCACTGGGCCGGGTACCGTCTATCGAATTCGCTATACCCAGCCAACTGCCCCACAGCCCATTGCCTGTTATGCGACGGGATCGACGGAGCTATGCGTTGAATTCGATCGCGAGCTGGACTTGTCGCAAATGCGTCAGCTAGCACTGCGCTGCAAGATCACAGGTGGACCGTATGTGGCCGCTGCAGATCGATTCGAAACCATTCGGCCTGGCTACGCGATCACTGCCATGCAACAAAAGTCGGAGGTTAGTTCCCTGCCGGTACATGCGGCAAGTGTGGCGGCCGATAAGCGATCGCTGCTCCTTTCGACTGATGCGCATGCCAGCGATTGGTCCTATGCGCTGACTATGTTGGCAGCTAGCGATGCGCAGGAAGACCCAGCATCTCCGTCTACCGCCATCGATTTGGCTTATTCTTTGGCTGGTGTTCGAGCAGAATGGTTGTCCGCCGATGGTCAGCGAAGTTGGAGCGGCTGGTTGCCGCATTGGGACCTCGATATCGCGAGACAGTTGCTGCGCGAGTCCACTCGGGCCGCTGAGTTTTGGCCACTTCTCTCCGAAGCGGGAACGCTAAAGTTGTCGACGCAATTGAGTCCTGCAGGTTGGCTGCGTCCGACTGTGCAACCCGGTGGCGAGCTGGATTATGTAAACAGCGACGATCCCTGGATCGTTCGCGAGGAAGTGCGTTTGAATTGCAATCTACCCTTTCGCGTTACTTTCAACAAAGTTGAATTGACCAGCGCGCGGCAGCCTGAAGCCAGCAGTGCAGCAGGCGAATCGGCGGGGGGCGATATTCATCAACTGGTCGTGCCTTTACCGAGTCATGCTGTCGAATATCTTTCATTGCAAATGGAAGTAGTTACTAGCGGACAGCCATTGTCGACGCAGATCCAATGGCAGGTCGAAGCAACCGACGGTACGCGAAATGCTGGCACGGTCGCACTTGAACGATTTCGTCTACCCTGGGTCAGCTCGGCGACTGGTAAAGTGCCTGACCTGTCGCGGTCGATGCCCGAGTTGGCGGGAGCCAATTGGGGCCGCGGTCGTCAGGTTTTCCTCAGCGAACAAGCGGCCTGTAGCAAATGCCATCGTGCGCATGGCAGCGGTGCGTTGATCGGCCCAGACCTCGCAAACTTGATTCACCGGGATTACGCTTCGGTGTACCGAGACATTACTCGTCCCAGCTTCGCCATGAATCCAGATTACATCACGCATCAAGTGCTGACTGAAGACGGTCGAGTTCTGGTCGGTGCACTTACCAGCTTCGAAGACAAGCTCACAGTGGCAGATAGTCAAGGTAAATTAACGGAGCTTGCCCGCGATGAAATTGTGCAGATGCAGGCGAGCGCCGCGTCCATTATGCCCGAGGGCCTTTTAGAGAAAATTGGCTCTGAGCAGGCGCGAGACCTGATGGCTTTCCTGCTATTGCCTCCTCCGCAAATGTCTGGTCCGATGCACAACGGATCGCCTGCAAAGCCCATGAGCCAACTCGAAACGGCCACACGACGAACGCGCGAAGAAATCCAAAGAGTGCTTCGACCAGCAGCCAATGCGGCGGGAGCTGAACTATCTGATTTCTCGACGCGCCCATTGCGCGTATTGCTGGTGGCGGGCAAAAAGGACCATGGCGATGGTGAGCATGACTATCCGCGCTGGCTGGATGTGTGGAGCCAATATTTATCGGCGGCTAGCGATGTGCTGGTGGATACGGCTATGGAATGGCCGACGGACGAGCAAATTCTAGCGGCGGACACCATCGTCTTTTACCAGCGCGGAGCTTGGAATGCCGAGCGTGCCGAGTTGATCGATGCGCATCTGGCGCGGGGGCGCGGGCTGGTTTACATTCATTGGGCCATCGAAGCGGGTCCGGTCGCTCCAGAATTTGCACAGCGGATCGGCTTGGCGTCCAATTCGCGGCAGACCCAGTATCGTCATGGTCCGCTGGAATTAGGGTTCGAGCCAGCTGCCGGACATCCGATTGCACGGAACTTCGAGCAACTCAATATAGTCGACGAAAGCTACTGGGATTTGCTGGGCGATGCACCGCGTGTGCGCGTGTTGGCAAATGCCGTGGAAGACGGCGAGTTGCGTCCTCTCTTCTGGGTTATGCAAGTGGGCGAGGGCCGAGTTTTCGTTTCGATCTTGGGTCACTACTCGACCACGTTCGACGACCCTTTGTTCCGCGTGCTATTACTGCGCGGGACCGCGTGGTCGGCCCAGCAGTCGGTCGACCGCTTTGACGACTTGATTTGGTTGGGCGTTCCTTAAGCGAGCGGATTAATAGCCCAGAGCGACGCCGTCTTTTCGCGCTTCGGTCGCGCCCTGTAGGATGCCGCGCTCCCAGTCGATCAAGATACCTTGATAACCGCCACCCGCATCGCCGAGTCGGACGACATGTCCCTTGGCTTTGAGCGACTCTACCGTTGACTGGGGGATTCCGGATTCTACGATCACGGTTCCTCCCGCCTTTTCTTCGGGAACTCCGGTGGGTGTTTGGCTACCGTCGTGTCGGATACGCGCCGCGTCGCCGGCCATTTGGATGTTCATGCCGAAATCGATCCAGTTCATAAGTACTTGAACATGTCCCTGCGGCTGCATATCGCCCCCCATGACCCCGAAAACAAAAACGGGGCGTTCATTTTTTGTAACCATGGCTGGGATGATCGTATGAAAAGGCCGCTTGCCGGCTTCGAGTCGATTCAGATGTTGTTCTTCGAGGGAGAACAGAGCGCCGCGGTTTTGAATCGCAAAACCTGCGTTGCCAGCTACGTGCTGACTGCCAAAGCCGTTGTAGTTGCTTTGAATTAGCGAACAGCAATTGCGATTCTTGTCGACGACACACAGATAGATCGTATCGCCGCCGACCAGCTTGGGGTCGCCGGGAGGAATACCTACCAGAGCTTGATCGGGATTGAACAACTTGGCTCTTTGTTTTGCATAATCCTTGGAGATGAGTTCTTGAAGTGGTACGTCCGCCATACTCATATCGGCATAGAACTTGGCCCGATCGGCAAATGCCAATTTCTTAGCTTCGACGAAGAGGTGGGCAACTTGTGGCGAGCCCCAGCCCATGCTGCGGATATCAAAGGGCTCCATGATGTTGAGCATCTGCAGGGCGGCAATGCCTTGACCGTTGGGGGGTAGTTCCCAGATGTCGTAGCCTCGATAGTTGGTGCTAACCGGCGACACCCATTCGTTCTGATGAGCGGCTAGGTCTTCGTAGCGCATTAGACCATCGGGCTGGCTGCGGCTATAGCGATCGATTTCGCGCGCAATGTCACCTTGATAAAATGCTTCTGGTCCTAGTTCGGCCAGCCGTCGGTAGGTACTGGCCAGCCGTGGATTGCGGAAGATATCGCCGGCTCTTGGCGCTTTGCCCTCGATCAAAAATGTCTGTGCGGCTTCCGGGGTTTCGGATAATTTGGCTTGGGCGGCTCGCCAATAGCCCGCGATGATCGGCGATACGGGAAAACCTTGATCGGCGAGTTCGATCGCTGACTTGAACAGCTCCGCCCAAGGTAGCTTGCCGTAGCGCTTGTGTAGATCGTGCCAGCCCATGACGCAGCCAGGAACGGACCACGACAGCGGGCCGTAGGTCGGAATCTGAATTAACTTCCGCTCGGCGAATGCTTCGCGCGTGGCTGCTTGCGGAGCTCGGCCGCTGGCGTTCAGTCCGACCAGCTCTTGTTCGTCTGCCGACCACACGATTGCAAACAGATCTCCGCCGATCCCGCAGCTCATCGGCTCTACCACAGCCTGCATGATGTTGGCAGCGATCGCTGCATCCACGGCGGATCCACCTGCCTGGAGAATGCGAATAGCAGTTTGGGTAGGCCTAGGGTCGCTGGTCGCTGCCATACCGTGTTGTGCGTAAGTTACGCTCCGCGATTGCTTGGCATAGCCTGCTCGATCGTAGGTTCCAATGCTGGTGGACTGGGCTATGGCCGATTCGGCAAGAACCAGTAGCGTCAGGCTAAATAGGAACGGTTTCAGGACATCGAACGCAAATCTCATCGAGTGCCTCGCAATAACAACGTAGGGGTGGTGAGTTGAGCTATAATCAAAGGTTAGCAGGAAAACTTTCTCGCAACTGCTGGCCGCTTGTTTTGACGTTGCGATTTTGAGGTTTTGCCCAGAAAATGGTACCTTGCGGAGTAAGCAAGATCGTATTGCAATAGCTATTTTTGCTGGCTGAAGCGGCGGGCTGTGATTGACTGCCTTGCCGACGCGGCGGGCGGTGCTCGAAACTTGATATGGCGAGAACGAAACATGCGATCGATGTGGTGTAGGACGGCGGGAATGTGTTGTTTCCTAAGTGCAACCTTCTTGGGGCTTTTCTGCAATGCTGACGAGCCGCTGCAATACAATCGCGACATCCGTCCAATCTTGGCAGACCATTGTTTTGCTTGTCACGGTGCAGATAGCGCGGCTCGCAAAGCCGATCTGCGACTCGATCAACGCGAAGTGGCAATCGAGTTTGGTGCCATTGAGCCTGGGTCCACCGCCGCTAGCGAGTTGATTGCTCGAATCCTGACCGAAGATGCAGAGCTGGTGATGCCACCGCCGGAAACGAAGAAGTATTTGACAGCGCGGCAAAAAGAAATACTGCAGCAGTGGATTGCCGCAGGGGCCGAATATCAAAAACACTGGGCCTTCCTCGCTCCCCAGAGATCGGCTCCACCAGAAGTTCGAAATGTTCCCTGGAGCAAGAACGCCATCGATCGCTTTGTGTTGGCGGAACTAGAGCGCCGTGACTTACATCCTGCCGCAGAAGCCGATCCTAGGACGCTCTTTCGTAGGCTATCGTTAGATACCACCGGGCTACCTCCCTCGCCCGCAGATGCGGTTCAATTTGAGCGCGACTATCGAGAGCTGGGCGATGTGGCGCTAGAGTCATGGCTGACGCGACTCATGGATTCGCCAGCCTGGGGTGAGCATCGGGGCCGCTATTGGCTCGACGCCGCACGCTATGCCGACACGCATGGTATGCACTTTGACAATTACCGCGAAATGTGGCCTTATCGAGACTGGGTCATTCGGGCTTTCAACGCCAATGTTCCCTTCGACCAGTTCACAGTCCAGCAGCTCGCTGGCGATCTGCTGGAGGATCCAACTCCTGAACAATTGATTGCAACTGGGTTTCAGCGTTGCAATATGACGACCAACGAAGGTGGTACGATCGACGAAGAAAACGTGGCGCTGTACGCCAGCGATCGCGTGCAAACTTTGGGTTGGGTCTACTTGGGCCTGACTACGAATTGCTGCCAATGCCACGACCACAAGTTCGATCCGCTGACGGCGAAGGACTATTACGCACTCGCCGCCTTTTTCCGAAACACGACGCAGCAGCCCAAGGACGGCAATGTCAAAGATGGACGGGGGCCGGTGCTAGTCGTAGCGTCTGCCGAGGATCTCCCTAGGTGGACTGCGCTACCAGAAGAGATTGCCTCAGCCGTCAAGCAGCGCGAGCAGCGTAAGCAGGATGCGGGCCCAGCGTTCCAGGAGTGGCTTAGCTCGGCTACCAGCGACTCGTTTGCCGACCAAATACCAACCAAGGATCTTGTCGCCAATCTACCTCTGAACGAAGGCACGGGTAACAAGGTTGCAAATTTGGTCGATCGCCAACAAATCGAGACTGCAGGCAACTTGACTTGGATGGCGGATGGCAAACTTGGTGCGGCTCCGATCATCAAGCAGGATGCCACCTTTGATTTAGGTGAGACAGCCGACTTCGAACTTGATCAAAAGTTTAGCTTTGGAGCTTGGGTGCGCGTCAACAAGGAAGGTTCGGCGGCGATCATCGCCAAGTTGGATGAAGGTGCCAGCCACCGAGGTTGGGATTTGTGGCAACAGGGCCGTTCCCTAGCTGTCCACTTGAGCGACCACTGGCCGGACAATGCGCTCAAGGTTATCACCAAAAAAGCCGTGCTCGAAACTGGCAAGTGGCAGCATGTGTTTGCCACCTATGATGGTTCGGGTAAGGCCAGTGGTGTCAAAATATTTGTCGATGGCAAGAAGCAGCCCGTCAAAGCCGAAAGCGAAACGCTGAAGGAGTATGCTACGATTCGCACGTCCACGCACTTGCAAATAGGTCAGCGAAGTAGTGGCTCTGTGCTGGACGGGGCCGTGCAGGATGTGCGCGTGTATGCACGCGCTGTGTCGGCCGTAGAAATTCAGCAGATTATCGATCTTGTGCCGATGCAAACGCTCATGGCAGTTTCCGCCCAGGAGCGTAGCGAGGCACAACAGGCCGCCCTGCTCCAGTACTATTTGGATCAACATGACTCCCAGTTCGCGGAACTGGCCAAGTCCGCCTTTGAGCTGGAGAGCGAGCGCGAAGCGATTCGAAGCCGCAGCCCGGTAACTCATATCCAGGAGGAGCGTCAGGATTCGATGGCTCTGGCCAATATCCTGATGCGTGGCGAATACGATCGGCCTGGCGAGCAAGTCATGGCGGATACGCCAGCGGCCTTGCATGCCCTACCCGATGGTGCACCGCGCAATCGGCTGGGACTGGCTCAGTGGATTACCGCTCGCGATAACCCGTTAACCGCACGCGTGGTTGTGAATCGCTTTTGGCAGCAGCTCTTTGGCCGCGGTTTGGTCGAGACCAGCGAGGATTTTGGGGTGATGGGCGGACTGCCGAGTCACCCCGAGTTACTCGATTGGCTGGCGGTCGAGTTCATGGAGAGTGGCTGGGATGTGAAGCACTTGTTCAAGTTGATGTTGACGAGCGCGACGTATCGCCAGGCGGCTGTGACTACCCCGGAAAAGCTCGAGCGAGATCGCGACAACGTACTTTTGTCTCGCGGTCCGCGGTATCGTATGGATGCCGAAATGGTGCGAGATTACGCTCTGGCAACCAGCGGGCTGCTCGCGCCAAAGATGTTTGGTCCAGGTGTTAAACCCTATCAACCCGAAGATATTTGGGAGATCGTCGGATTGCCGACGAGCGACACGCGAAAGTATGTGCAAGACTCGGGGGAGAGCCTGTACCGTCGCACGTTATATTCGTTCTGGAAACGGATGGCACCGCCACCGAACTTGGAAGCATTCAACGCGCCCAGTCGCGAAGTCTGCACGGTGCGCCGCGAACGGACTAACACTCCGCTGCAAGCGCTGGTCACGCTGAACGACCCACAGTTTGTCGAAGCGGCGCGAAGCTTGGCACAGCAAGCCCTGAAAGCTGGCGGGGATGAGAGTTCGAAGATTATCGAGCAGCTGGCTCAGCATGTACTGCTGCGCGAATTGACTACCACAGAAAAGACGCTACTGCTGGATGACTTTCAGCAGTTTATCACCTATTACCTCGCGCATCCTCAGGAGGCCAAGTCGCTGCTGGGTGTGGGCGAATCGCCACGCGATGAAACGCTTGATCCAAGTCAATTGGCGGCTTGGACTATGGTCAGCAATGAGCTTTTAAACTTAGATGAAACCTTGAATAAATAGTCGCTAAAGGATCAAGCGGGAAATAAGTGGGATAGGCTCCCAGCCTGTCATGCGGTAATCGACAGGCTGGAAGCCTATCCCATGTTCAGAATCAGACAGTAATTTTCCGCACGCTCCTAAGCACCCGCCGCGTTCAATAACTAATTGCGCCGCGATAAACAATTTCCGAAATGGGCGATGACGATGGAACTCGATAACTTGCAATCTCGCCGCCAGTTTTTTACCGGCGGTCGCAATCTGCTGGGTGGTGCCGCGTTAGCGTCGCTGATGGGGCAGCGCTCGAGCGCGGGGGCGGAAGCCCATGCTTCAAATTCTCAGTCCTCGAGCGCACAGGCACCACAGCCCCATTTTGCGCCGCAGGCCAAGCGCGTGATCTACTTGCATATGGTCGGTGGTCCAGCGCAAATGGATCTGTTTGATTATAAACCAGCCATGAACGACTGGTACGACAAAGAATTGCCTGAGTCGATTCGGCAGGGACAGCGGCTGACCACGATGACGAGCGGTCAAGCACGATTTCCGATTGCGCCTTCGAAGTACCGATTTGCGCAAGCTGGCGAATGCGGCATGTGGATGAATCGCGACCTGCTGCCCAACCTGGCGAAGAAAGCCGATGAAATTTGCTGGATGAGAAGCTTGCATACCGAAGCCATCAATCACGAACCGGCCATCGCTGCCATGCAGACCGGCAATCAGGTCACGGGGCGTCCGTGCCTGGGCTCCTGGGCCTCGTATGGACTGGGTACGATGAATGAGAACCTGCCTGCGTTCGTTGTGCTGGTGGCCATACCAACCAATCGCGATCAGGAACAAGCCATTTCATCGCGGCTGTGGAGCGCGGGTTATCTGCCCGGTGAACATGCAGGCGTGTCGTTTCGCAGCAAGGGCGATCCGATCTTGTTCATCAACAATCCTCCCGGCGTGCCCGATGCGCTTCGTCAGCGTTCGATCGAGGGGCTCAATAAACTCAATGCGATCAATTTCACCTCGCTGGGTGATCCCGAAACACTGACGCGGATTCGCCAATACGAAATGGCTTTTCGAATGCAAGCCAGCGTTCCGGAATTAACCGATCTAAACCAAGAAACGCAGCATACCGTGGAGTTGTATGGCGAAAACTGCAAAAAGCCAGGCACGTTTGCGAACACTGTTTTGATGGCTCGCAGGCTGGCCGAACGTGGAGTCCGTTTCGTACAGGTTTACCATAACAATTGGGATCACCATTCCAATGTTTCGGGGCGTATGCCCAGTCAATGCGAAGACGTCGATCGGCCCTGCTACGCCCTGCTGGAAGACCTTAAACA
Source organism: Pirellulaceae bacterium (assembly GCA_041741955.1). GTDB lineage: Bacteria > Planctomycetota > Planctomycetia > Pirellulales > Pirellulaceae > Aureliella. Next base: position 53,478 of record JBGSJL010000308.1, read on the forward strand.
GCGCGGCATGCTGGACGACACGCTGGTGATTTGGGGCGGTGAATTCGGTCGCACGATCTATACGCAGGGTACTCTCGCACGCGACAATTATGGACGCGATCATCATCCGCGTTGTTTTACGATGTGGATGGCCGGCGGTGGCGCGCGCGGCGGCCAAATTTACGGTGAGACAGATGATTTTTCGTACAATATCGTGCGGGATCCGCTGCACATTCGCGACTTTCACGCCACCATCCTACAATTGCTTGGCTTTGACCACGAGCGATTGAACTACAAGTTCCAGGGACTCGAACAACGTTTGACCGGCGTCTTGCCAGCGCGTGTCGTGAGCGAGCTGCTGGCGTGAACCCAAGCGCAGGATTTTGTTAATCCCGCTGCCTTAAAGTTGTTAGTCCTCCGGGCGTTCGCCAGCTTTGGCCATTTTGACGAGCTTCGGATCGAAGCGGGCAACTTTTTTGACGAGGTCGCTTTGAGCGGCCATGACTTGGTCGATGTCTTTGTAAGCCATGGGTACTTCGTCTAGGCCGGCGGACATCAAAGTGACTCCTCGGTCTTCGAGAAATTTCTTGACATCTTTCCAATTGAACTGTGCATTGGCGGCAGTGCGACTCATCCTGCGACCCGCTCCGTGCGACGCGCTGAGCAGCGAAGATTCGACGCCCTTGCCGCGCACCAAGTAGCCCGGTGTGCCCATAGAGCCTGGAATAATTCCCAGCACGCCCTGTCCAGCCGGTGTGGCACCTTTGCGATGTACGATCAGTTGTTCGTTACCATGTGTTTCTTCCCAGGCAAAGTTATGATGATTCTCTACATCGAAGAGCACTTCGGCGGACAGATTTTTAGCGATGGCCGCGTGGATACAAGCGTGGTTGGCGGCTGCGTACTGGCCCATTAGATTCATCGCGGCCCAGTATTCGACACCGGCCTGAGAGTCAAGATCCAGCCAAGCCAGCGTTTGCAATTCAGGCGGCAGCTCCGGATGCGCCTCCTTCGCCAAACGGCTGTAGTGGTTGCACACAGCGGCTCCTGTGCCCCGCGAGCCGCTATGGCTGAGCAGGGCCAAGTAGGTTCCGGCGGACAATCCCATGTTGTCTTCTGCAAGTGTTAGGATTCCGAATTCAACGAAGTGATTGCCACTGCCGCTGGTTCCCAGTTGCTTATGAGCTTTATCTCGATTCATTTTTGTAATGGGAGAAACATTCCAGTCGGCATCCATCACGTCGTGCTGGCGGCGTTTTTTGAAAGTGCCTCCCACGCCGAACTGTGTCTCGCGATCGATGGCTTGTTTCAACCAATCCTGTTTGAGCTGCAGGCTGGAAGCAGGGATATCGAGTACGGTCAGTTTCATGCGACAAGCGATGTCCACGCCAACCGCGTAGGGAATCACACAATCTTTGGTCGCTAGCACGCCGCCGATTGGTAGGCCATAACCCAGGTGTGCGTCCGGCATTAACGCTCCAGCCACCGCGACGGGCAGCTTGCAGGCATTGGACATTTGTTGGACAGCACCGGCGTCGATGTCGTCGCCCCATTGGTGCCAGGGCGCGGACTCTAAGCGGCCAACGTAGCGAGCTTGGTGCTGTAAAACGGATGTAAGCGACTGGGCCAAGTGGCCCCACAGAGAATCTGTCAGAAAGTCGGCGGGAGAAGCGGCGACGGCTGTAATTTGTTCGCGCAATTGTGGCTGTCTTAAACCCGCTTCAGCCGCCTGCCGTACTGCCTCCTGTGCAACCTTGATCGCCGTTCCCTTAGGGATACCCAAGTTATTGAGTTCTCGAGCTTTCATGACGCCCTCCGTTTTGCACAGTGCTTTGCTCTATAATTTCACACAGCAAAGACATGCTCAGCGCTGTAAAGGCTCGGGGCTCGCTGCGAAAAATTCGCCAGTTGGAAGCTGGAGTCGCCAGACTTCAGTTTGCCGAACCGAAGTCCTTCGACTCCGGCTAGTCAGGGATCGAAGTCCAGCGACTCCGGCGACGTCAAATTTATTTTTGCTGATCGCCTGATGCCGGTGTGCGATCGAGAGATGGGAAGCGGGCTCGTTGGAACAATCGCTCGAACAAGCTGGCTTTTCTCAAGCGAGGGTCGTCTACATCGACGATATGCTCCTTGCCGCGGCGAGTGATCAGTGTAACCTTCCGGTCTGAATGAATTTCCTTAACGATCCAGTATTTCTCGACGATGTAGCTGTAGCTATCGCCTTTTGGTAGCGGGCTGACCTCTACGGCTCGTTTGCCAGGCGATAAGCTCGTCTTGTCCTTGGCGAAAATGACTTTGCTGCCGACTTTGAGATTGTATGCGCTCAAAGCACCCTCCAATAGCTCGTTGTGATCCTCAGTTGACTGCATCCTGCTCTGTAAACCTGAGCCCGTAGAATTATCGAAACTTCGTCAAGTATTAACAGTAGGCTTCTGCAATGTGGACCTTAGGCCACCGCTGGCTAGTACTCCATGGTACACACTTTGTCATTACATCAGCCGCAGCGCGTTGGCGTCCGGTTGCCGAACCAAGGGGAAACCTAGTGTTGACTCAGGGCGGCTGTTTTTCCTGCTTGCTAACACTTATATTGAGTTCGGGCAAGGTATCAGTGATTTGTAGTAATGATTGACTGTGAGGTTCCCTAGAATGCTCAGTAATTTCAAACGTGTGCTCAGTAATTTTAAACGTGTGCTCGGGGCACAACTCTGCTTTTCAACCATAATATTCGGTTCCGGTGCCTTCGGCGAGAATACTGCCTTCGGCCAAAATGCTGCCATCGTGCAGAGTGGAGAAGTGAACGTGATAGGAAGTGCTGTCAAGGACAATCCGATGTTGGAGCCTTGGAACGGACCCTATGGTGGCGTGCCGCCATGGAATTTGGTGCGCCCCGACGAATTAGCGCTCACGTTTGATTCGGCCATCGCAGAAGCCGAAGGGGAAATCGACACGATTGCGAATAATGAGTCTCCGCCGACATTCGAAAATACGATTGTCGCACTTGAGTCTGCAGGTCGAACGCTGACACGATTGAACGCGATTTTTGGCGTTCATTCTTCGAATCTCAATGTCGGAGTGATGCCCGATGTGGAACGAGTCGTAGTACCGAAATTGTCCGAGCACGATGACAAGGTCGTGCAAAACAGCCGACTCTTCGCCCGCATTTCGGCGGTCTACGATGGCGACGAGTACAAAAAGTTGGACAAGGCGCAACAGCGTTTGACCGAGGATCGCTACAAACAGTTCGTGCGCCAAGGAGCGAAACTCTCGCTGGAAGAAAAAGAGCGACTATCAAAAATCAACAAGCGGCTGGCGAGTTTGTTTACCGATTTCAGCCAGAATGTGCTCGCCGACGAACAGGGTTACGTGACATGGATCGAAGATGCCGCTGAACTGGCTGGATTGCCCAGCAGCGTAGTGTCTGCCATGTCGGCGGCCGCCAAAGAGAAAGGTCAACCGACAAAATGGGCTATCACGAACACACGTTCATCGATGGACCCGTTCCTAACCTACTCCGAGAACCGAGGGCTGCGAGAAAAAATCTGGCGCAACTATTACAGTCGCGGAGACAATGGAGACCAGCATGACAATAATGCCATCATTACCGAGATTCTGAAGCTGCGCGCGGTGCGAGCGAAGATGTTGGGATACGAGACCCACGCGCATTGGAGGCTTGAGCCGCAGATGGCCAAGACGCCTGAAGCCGCAATGGATCTGATGTTGAAGGTCTGGCCCAAGGCGGTCGCGCGCGTGGAGGAAGAAGTTGCCGATATGCAGAAAATCGCCGATAGCGAAGCGGCGAAAATCAAGATCGAGGCGTGGGACTATCGCTTTTATTCAGAAAAAGTTCGCAAAGCCAAATACGATCTCGACTTCAACGAAGTGAAGCCCTATCTGCAAATGGAAAAGCTTCGCGAAGGAATGATGTGGGCTGCCGGTCGTCTGTATGGCTTCCAGTTCAAGCAGATCTTCGATGTGCCCGTTTTTCATCCCGACGTGCGCGTATGGGAAGTTGGCGACGCGACGGGGAAGCTCGTCGGACTTTGGTACTTTGACCCCTATGCTCGCGAAGGTAAGCGTTCGGGCGCTTGGATGACCGACTATCGAGCTCAGGAAAACATCTCCGAGCCGATTACGACGTTGGTTTCTAATAACTCAAATTTCGTCAAGGGAGCCGAAGGTCAGCCCGTGCTAATTTCGTGGGACGATGCCGATACGCTGTTTCACGAGTTTGGCCACGCGCTGCATGGCCTGTGTTCCAAGGTGCGTTACCCTTCGCAATCGGGAACATCGGTCGCCCGCGACTATGTCGAGTTTCCGTCGCAGCTCAACGAACATTGGTTAACCACTCCCGAGATCCTCAACCAGTTTGCGTTGCACTTCGAGACTGGCCAGCCGCTGCCACAACAGTTGGTCGACAAGATCGACAAAGCTGCTACGTTTAATCAAGGCTTTGCAACTGTCGAGTACTTAGCCAGTGCGCTGATCGATATGAAGCTGCACTTGGCGGGCGATGTGGCCATCGATCCGGATTCCTTCGAGCGTAAAACGCTAGAAGAGCTAGGCATGCCGAGTGAAATACCCATGCGGCACCGCACGCCGCACTTTATGCACATCTTTTCTGACGATGGCTATTCGGCAGGCTACTATAGTTACCTGTGGTCGGACGCCCTGACGGCCGATGCTGCGAATGTGTTCGAAGCGGCGGGCAGCTACTACGATCCTGCGGTGGCTCAGAGCTTGCATGACCATATCATGTCCGTAGGCGACACGATCGATCCGGCCGACGGTTTTCGGGCGTTTCGAGGCCGCGACGTCGATACCTCCGCCCTGCTTCGCAAGCGAGGCTTTCCGGTTGAATAGTTGCCTACAACACGACTCAAGAGTCCGAAGGAAATGCGCGATGCGAACGGCAATTTGGTTGTTGACTGCAAGTTGTCTACTGGGGGATAGCGGGCCGTTCGGTCAGGTCCGCAGCGCAAGTTGCGCCGATCGCCCCAATGTTGTGCTGATTAACGTCGACGATTTGGGGTATGGCGATATAGGTCCGTTTGGAAATGCGACCCAAGCAACTCCTAATCTGCATCGGTTGGCGTCCAAGGGTCGCAAGCTAAAGAGTCACTATGGTGCACCGGTTTGTTCGCCCTCGCGCGCATCGCTGATGACCGGCTGCTATCCCAAGCGGGTTTTGCCGATTCCGCACGTGTTGTTCCCAGCTTCGGCAGTGGGGCTCGATCCCGACGAGATGACTGTCGCGGAGGTGCTCAAGCAAGTTGGCTACGCCACAGCCTGTATTGGCAAGTGGCATTTGGGGGATCAGCCGGAATTCTTACCGACTCGCCAGGGCTTCGATTACTACTTTGGCCTACCTTACTCCAATGACATGGGCTTGGGCGAAGATGGATCGAAGAGCAATTTTGGCATGCCGCTGCCCAAACCGAAAGCTAAGAATGAGACGGTGGCTGGACTGAATTCAGACGGTCTGCGGGGTAACCAGCAACCTCCGCTTCCGTTGCTTGAGAACGAGCAGGTGATCGAGCGTGTCAAAGCCGAGGAGCAAGCAACATTAACGCGGCGATATACGGACAAGGCGACCGACTTTATTCGCAAAAACAAAGATGGTCCTTTCTTTCTCTATTTTCCACACACCGCCGTGCATTTTCCGCTTTATCCGAGCGAGGACTTTCGCGGAACTTCGAAAAATGGATTGTTTGGCGATTGGGTCAGCGAAGTTGACTGGAGTGTCGGGCAAATTCTGGCGACGCTAGACGAACTTCAGATTGCCGAGAGCACGTTAGTCATCTTCACTTCGGACAATGGGGGCGCCACGAATCACGGCTCTGACAATACTCCCTTGCGGGGTTCGAAGGGTTCTACGCTCGAAGGCGGTATTCGGGTTCCAACAATCTGTTATTGGCCGGGCAAAATACCTGCCGCTTCGGAGACCGTCGCGATCACGTCCATGATGGATGTGTTGCCGACGGTGGCCCACTTGGCTGGCGCAGAGCTGCCGCCCAACAAACTGGATGGTGTTAATATCTGGCCGATTATTTCGGGAGAGACTGACGATAAGTCTGGTCCAAGACAGGAGTTTCTATACTTTCGCGGTTTAGAATTGGAGGCTGTTCGCGGCGGAGATTGGAAGCTGACGCTCGCGAATTCTGAGTTGTATAACCTAGCAGAGGACATCGGCGAATCGAAAAATGTGGCTCGAGAAAATCCGGAGCGGGTGGCTGCCTTAAAGGAAATCGTCAAAGCGGTGGAGGTCGATTTAGGTATTAAAGGCATTGGACCCAACTGTAGAAAATTGGGACGGGTAGCACGGCCCGTACCGCTGCTGGCCGAGAATAGGCCTGGTTGGCCGATGGGACGCGGCGATGTGGCAGGAACTGGAGCCACGCAGGAGAGTTTGCCCGAGCCGCTAGATCTGTTGTGGGAGCTGGACCTGGAAGGACTTGGCTTTGATGCGGGCCCGATTGTCGCTGACGACAAAGTTTTTGCCGCCGATCACGATGGCCGCGTGCTGGCCATCGACCTGAAGACTGGCAAAGAAGTTTGGAAAGTCAAGTTCGAAACCGGCTTCGTTGCCTCGCCTGCATACCGCGACGGCACGCTTTTCGTCGGTGACTACGATGGGACTTTGCACGCGCTGGATGCTGTCGACGGTAAGGAGCAGTGGAACTATCCAACCGAACTGGAAATCGACGCGAGTCCCAATTTCCATGGGTCTAATGTGTTGTTCACTTCGCAGAATGGTACGTTGTACGCGGTGGACCGAGCCACCGGCAGTCTGGCATGGGAGTACGAAACCGGAGACCAGCTTCAGTGTGGCGCGACTTTGGCAGGCGATCTCACGTTTCTAGGCGGCTGCGACGCGCTCTTGCATATTGTCGACGTAAATAATGGTCAGGCTGTAGGAGAGCCGCTTCCCATCGATGCACCGACGGGTAGCACCCCCAGTGTGCTGGGTGACCGAGTCTTCGTGCCGACGTATGCAGGTGAGATTTTTTGTTTCAAATTGTCGACCATGGAACTACTGTGGAAGTTCAAGGATCCGGAGCTTGCCGACGAATTCAAAAATTCTGTGGCTGTAGCGGATGGTTTGTTGGTCGCCACCAGCCGCAATAAGCGTTTATTTGCTATCGACATCGCGACGGGACTCGTAAAATGGGAGAAGACACTTCGGAAGCGCAGCGATGCTTCGCCAGTGATTGCAGGTCAAAGGGTCGTGGTGGCGGCGGCGGATGGTCGAATTGCCCTTTTTGACTTGAAAACGGGCGAAGAAACGTGGATGTTCGAGGTGAAACCAGGTTTTGTCGGGGCACCCGCCGTTGCAGATGGTAAATTAGTAGTTGCGAATGACAGAGGAACAGTCTTCTGTTTCGGCAAGAAATAGCATCGCGTTTCTTAGTAACCTAGAGCCAGAGAAATACTGATACAGAAGCCAGCCAATGTCGACAGAAGCAGCCAAGACTGAAGTAGGCAGCTACTTCATCTCCAACTACCCGCCCTACTCGCGTTGGAAGCCAGAGTTTCTTCCCGAGGTGGAGCGTGCAATGTCAACTCCGCCACGCGATGTTCCGCTGGGGTTGTACCTGCACATTCCGTTTTGCCGTAAGCGCTGCAAGTTCTGCTACTTCAAGGTTTTCACCGGTAAGAATGCCAACGAGATTGAGACCTACGTCGAAGCCCTGTGCAAGGAAATCGAGTTGGTCAGCACGCAGCCCGCCATGGGCGGTCGCCCATTTCGATTTGTGTACTTCGGTGGTGGAACTCCCAGCTTTCTTTCGCCCAAGCAGTTGACGAGTCTCGTGGATCGATTGCGGGCTAGTATTAGTTGGGACAAAGCCGAAGAGGTTACATTCGAATGCGAGCCCGGCACACTGAGCGAGTCCAAGGTGAAGGCGCTGCGGCAGTTGGGCATTACGCGGTTGAGCCTCGGAATCGAGAACTTCAACGACGCAATTCTCGAAGAGAACGGTCGGGCCCATTTGTCCAAAGAAGTTTTTCGAGCCTGGGAATGGATCGTAGAAGCCGATTTTCCAAACGTGAATATCGACTTGATTTCCGGCATGGTGGGTGAGACTTGGGGAAATTGGAAAATTAACGTAGCCAAGACACTCGAATTGTCGCCCGAGAGTGTGACGATTTACCAAATGGAGCTGCCGTTTAACACGGTCTATTCCGAAGGCATACTCAAAGATTCGCAAGAGTCGCCGGTGGCCGATTGGCAGACCAAGCGGGATTGGGTGCAATATGCTTTCGAAGCTTTTTCCGAAGCAGGCTACGCCCAAAGTTCTGCCTACACGATGATCAAAGACCCGAACAAAGTTAGCTTTAGCTACCGCGATAACCTGTGGAAAGGCTCTGATTTACTGGCTACAGGTATTGCATCGTTCGGGCACATCTCGGGCGTTCACTACCAAAATCTACCGGAATGGTCGCAGTACATTGGTGCCGTCAATGCGGGCAAGTTGCCGCTAGGGCGCGCGTATACGCCAACTGCCAAGCAGTCGATGATTCGCGAAATGATCTTGCTGCTCAAGCGCGGCTACCTCGAACTGGATTACTTTGAGAGCAAGTTCGATACGGATATTTGGACTGAGTTCCTGGACGTGTGGAGTCAGCATGTTAGCGATGGCTATGTGGTGCGCGATGGGAATCGTATCGAATTAACTATGGAAGGCCTGCTGAGGGCCGATGGCTTGCTGCCGCCCTTCTTCGAGTCCGAACATCAAGGAGTTCGCTACACATGAGCGCCGAGCTGGTGTTCATGATGGGCGAGTTCAAAGCGAGCTTTCCCACAGATCGACTGTACGCTAAGAATCATATGTGGGCCCAAAACAATTCAGCTGCCACAGGCAATTGTTTGCGATTTGGTTTGTCGGCCTACGCGGTCCGCCTGCTACAGGACGTTTATTTTTTGGACTTGATTATTGAGCCGAAGATGACTCTCAAGCCAAGGCAGGAGATCGGTTCCATCGAGAGTAAGAAGGCCGAAAGCAGTTTGTATTCCCCCGTGGGCGGCAGCGTTGTTGGACTTAACGAATTGCTGATACAAGATCCCTCGGCAATTAACCTGGACAAATATGGTGAGGGTTGGATGTTTGAAATTGTGCCCGAAGCCAGCGAAAAACTGCTCACTCCGCCGCAGTATCTAGAGCACTTAACCGTCGCCTGGGAAGTGGCTCAACGCACGATCAAGGGACAAGCCAATGCATAGCAACCCGTTGACGGTTATTGTTTCGGCTGGGCAGAGTCGCAGCCCCGACAAACGGGAGCTGGAGCAGACCGTGGTTGATTTGGCCAGCGAGCTGGTCGGCGTAAACGTCCTCCGTATACCGCACCTCTACGATTTGGCCAAAGATGGCGAAACCTACCAAGCCCTGCGCGGCTTGCAGGGTAATTTGGTGCTACTGACTTGGATGTATACGCGGGCGGCCCATTGGATCCTGGATCGAAATGGCGTGCGTGGACAAGTTGGCGAAGTCGAATTGCAACAGGATTTCGGCGACGATGAACGAGAGGTGGACTCGAGTCAAAGCGACACTGCGGACGACCGAGTGCTTTTCTCGCAGCCGCGGCCAAGCCGTACGATCTATTCGCTCGATTTTCGGGCCAGCCCCCATGCTCATGACTTCGTAAAAGAAATTTTGCGAATCCAAGCCGCTAGTTCCACTTTGCGTAATGAACCGTCCACGCCACTTACGCTGGAAATGCTGAATCGATTCGACAACCCAACCAACAATACCTACATCGGTGGGCCGCAGGTGGTCGTAGAGCAAGCTGGCTCTAGTTCCACCCTCTTTGGTGCGACCAGTGTGGCGACGATCGAAGAGCATCCGGCGCGGCGCTGGTATCCCGTCATTGATTTCAGTCGTTGCACGAACTGTATGGAGTGCATCGATTTTTGTCTGTTTGGTGTCTATGGTATCGACTCATTGGAAACCATTGTCGTCGAACAGGCAGACAACTGCCGCAAGGGCTGCCCTGCCTGCAGCCGAGTTTGCCCACAGAACGCGATCATTTTCCCGCAACACAAAACGCCGGCAATTGCGGGTGCTCCAGTGGATAGCGGTGGAATGAAGATCGATCTGTCAAAACTGTTCGGAGCGCCGGACGAAGGTGAAGACGCTGAAGCGGCCGCTATTCGCGAACGCGACGAACAACTAGTGCTTGCCGGTCGCGAAGCGGTCGGCCCTACGAACGGCCTCAGCGAACGGCTCGCGCTGCGCAGGCAAGAAAATAAGTCCAGCGACGCGCTGGACAGCCTGATCGATCAGCTCGATTCATTGGATCTTTGAGAGCTGAAGGCCGGCCTGTTCGAGTTTATTCCGTTGGATAGGATGCCCATTTCTATGGAGTCAGTCCAGATGAAACGCGACACCACCTTGTGCCATTTGGATAGGACAATCCGATGACTCAGCCGCATCCTCCTGACCTGGGTATCTACGCCGCTCAGCAACTGGTTGACCAATGGATCAAGAGCTGCGGTGTACGCTACTTTTCTGAATTGACGAATTTGGCCCAGTTGATGGAAGAGGTCGGCGAGCTGGCGCGAATCATGTCGCGCAAGTACGGTGAGCAGAGTTTTAAAGATGGTGAAAACGCAGACTCTGAACTGCATTGTGAGCTTGCGGATGTGTTGTTCGTTTTACTCTGTTTGGCCAATCAAACGGGTGTCAATCTTGAGGAAGCGCTTCGTGCCAACGTCGAAAAGAAATCATCGCGAGACACCCTTAGGCACCAGGGCAATCCCAAACTACGATGACGGGCTGTGCAAATAGGGCGCAGCCAATTCGGATTTACCCTGCTCGGATTTACCCTGCCGAAACTTCCTAGAACTAAACTGAGAATCAGAAAGACCAACAGATGAGTTTAACCATAATGCGTCGGATCAAGTTCTGTGCGGGCCACCGCTTGTTCGGACATGGAGGCAAGTGTGAGCATTTCCATGGACACAACTATGTCGCCGACTTTTTTGTCACAGGCGATGAAGTGGACACGGTCGGACGCGTACTGGACTTTGCAGATCTAAAAGCCCGAACGAAGGGTTGGATCGATGAAAATTGGGACCATAGCTTCCTAGTATTCGAACAGGATCACAATGCGATTGACGCTTTGCAGGCAGTCACGCCCAGCCGTCTGTTTAAGTTGCCGTACAATCCCACCGCCGAAAATATGGCTCGCTATCTACTAGAAGTCATGTGTCCGGCCGTATTGGCGGGCTCGGGAGCTCGCGCCGTGAGTGTGCGCATCTGGGAGACCGACGAGGCGTATGCCGAAGCAAGCCTATAGCTGTACGGTTAGTCCGTCGCAAATATCAGGAAATACAGCAGGCTAAGTTGGAACAGTGCCAGCGGCATAGCGACGGCCGTTGCGACGGTGCGCTTCCAACTTGCCAGAAACTCAAGCACGCTCAGGGCGATAAAATTTCCTGCAAATTTGGCAGCAATGAATCCGGCTACCTGACGCAATTCGCAGTCGGGACCGTCGTCCAAAGACATCAGCCAACGACCGATGGGATTTAGTTCGTAGGAACCCAGTGAGTTGACATATTTGACGGTTAGGTAAATGTCGTACGCCGACACCATGCCAATCACCAATTTGCACATCAGCAAAGACCAACGATTGCACAACAAGCACCCTAGCGCACGGTTCAGGTCGATCTGCACGATTTCACTGTACAGAGCTGAGTATTGATACTGGATTGCACGCAGTTGATTCATGGGACGCTTCTTGCAAGAGCAGGATGGGGCGGACACAAATACTATCCAGCCGATGAGTTTAACTGTATTCGCAAAGGGCGTGCCATCTTCCCGTGTTAATCTACTGAGAAGTTTAGCGGGGTAATATTTACCTTTGCAGTTGCGAAGTGTTCGGCTGATGGACAACCGAAGGAAGGGTGTGATGGAAGGCATTGGAGACTGCGACATGTCACGGCAGAGCTGCCCAATATGTGGGCTAGTCGTTGGTAGGATGGGTAAACTCTTCGTAGCTGCAGTCGTCAGACTTCGGACCGCAGGGCTTCAGGCTTCAGGCCGCAGGAACCAAAGTCCGGCGACTCCGTCCGGCTTACTATGGGCCCCCGGCCTCACATCAATCATGCCAGCGACGTTGCGTTTCAAGTCTTTTGCCATAAGAATTGCCTAAAAGGATTCTTCACCTCCCCTTACAAGCTCCAACATGCAAACAATCAATAAAAAGCGAGCTCTGGAACTGGTTGCTGGACTCATGGCCGTGGCTGGCAAGAGCTGCGAAGAAGCCGCGATCTCTGCGGCTGTCGTAGCGATACTTGAGAAAGCTGGAGTTGAAGCGTCTGCAATTCAAGTCGACTCGGCACACAAGAAGACTCCGTCGCCGGGTCAAGTCGGGAATTTGATTGTCAAGTTGCCAGGGTCCGTTCGCAAGCCGCGAATCATGCTTTCGGCCCACTTGGATACGGTTCCTATTTGCGTCGGCTGTATGCCCAAACAGATTGGGCAGACTTTTCAATCCGCCAACAAGAGCACTGGGTTGGGGGCTGATGACAGAGCGGGGGTGGCCGCCGTTCTGGTAGGAGTGTTGGAAACGCTGGAGAGCAAACAACTGCATGCTCCGCTAACTTTGTGCTTTTTCGTTCAAGAAGAAATCGGTTTGCAGGGCAGCCGACATCTGAACGTCGGCAAACTCGGTAAGCCGTCCATGGCCTTTAACTTTGACGGGGGCGATCCCTGCAAGCTGACGATCGGAGCGACCGGTGGAGAGCGCATGAAAATCCGTTTACTCGGTCTGCCTGCTCATGCGGGTTTGGCACCCGAGGCCGGCGCGAGCGCGATCCATGCGGCTGGCTTGGCCATTGCCACGTTGCATAAACAGGGTTGGCTGGGCCAAGTGAAGAAACAGCGCCAGACGGGTACCAGCAACATAGGCACAATCCAAGGCGGTCATGCCACAAACGTTGTGGCGGATTTGGTTGAAATTCAGGCGGAAGCGCGCAGCCATAATCGCGAACTTCGGACGGCGATTGCGGATGCCATTGAAGATGCGTTTGTGGCGGCAGCCAAGCAAGTCGTTAGCCGCGACGGAACCGCTGTGCGCGCGGAAATTGAGCGACGGGTCGACTACGAATCCTTCCGCTTGAGCGACGATGCACCGCCGGTAGCCCTGGCCGAACAGGCTGTGATGGAAGTCGGGGGTGTGCCCACGCGGGCGGTGACCAATGGCGGCGTGGATGCGAACTGGTTAGTCCTGCACGGTGTTCCTACGGTGACGCTGGGTTGTGGTCAACGCAATGTACATACAAAGCAGGAGAGTTTGGATATCCCAGATTTTCTGCGAGCCTGCCAGATCGCGCGGAGTTTGATTTTCAATGCAAGTCGATGATGAATTGTGTCTGTGTTTTCATGTAAGTTGGCGCAAAGTCATCAACTACATTCGTGTGCATCGAGTCCAAGTGCCAAGTCAGCTCGCGGAGTGCCAGAGCGCAGGTACTGGTTGCGGTTGGTGCCGCACGGCGATGCGGCGTTTAGTGGACAGAATTGGCGACTCGCCGCCCAGCGGCGACGATTTGCAGCGCTGGTTAGAGGATGTGTATCCCGCATCAAAAGACCACGTGGGCGGGCGTGAACGGCACATCGCCGAGGGGAAGTTAAAGCCCTAAAAAGGTCGGTGTGGTTTCGGCTTTGTCAAGTCTTCTAATCGCATAATTACGGAACAATTTTTCAATGTTAGCTTAGCACTGTCAAAGCCGAAATGAACCCGCTATAATGGAGCCTCAACGAAGAACAGTGCATGTATCGCGACCTGATTGGCCCTCGATTGAAAAACCAATCGCCTCAGTTGTCAGCTTCTCATCGCTATCGCTTCGGGAATTCGAACTGCAATTCCACTTTATACACTTCACCGAATCCAGCGCAATCCACCCACCTGGTCCGTTAGTTTGCCGTGTGGCCCAACGGGGAAGGTTGGTCGAATCCCAGCCAGTGTTGGAAACTGTTCCGTCCTAAGTTGTAATTTTCCACGCCTTATCTTTCCCCTACTTTCTTCTAGGAGCCCTACGCAATGGTTGGTCGCGCTGCTACTGCTGTAAAGTCGAAAACGAAACCCAAACCACGCCTCGGCGCCAAAGCCAGTGCTCAAATCAAGGTAATCAGACCCGTCAAGCCTCCCATCGTCGATGCCGACGGTGTAGTCGTCATGCCCGTCAAGCCGCGTCGGCGGGTGAAAGTAGAAACACGGACACGCATCTACTGGGCCGTGTTCAACCAGGACTGTAAACGAGTAGCAGTGTTTGAATTCGATCAGAAAGTGGAAGCTGAGAAGCGAGCTGCGAAATTAATCACCACTTCAGGCGAGCATCATTTCATCCAAAAGATCAAAGCCACCGTTCCGGTTACAGCTTGATAGATGCTTCTGAACCTCGATCCAGCACATCGCAATGACGAACATTTTTTACGCTCAAGGGGAAATGGAACCCGTAGCCTGTCCTGACGGCACTTCAGGCTGCTTCTTCCGAGGGGTATAAAAGTTCTCGTCAGTCGCACGCTGACGAATGGGTCGAACTGGCCATAAACATCTTTGAACGCAGCGAGGTGTTCGTCCGTAAGATTACGGGTCGCATCGATCGACCGTGGCAAAGCATTCGCGAGTTTTGCAACCTGCCCAATCCGGGCATCGTCGTCACCGTTGATCTACTATCGACAGGTGTCGACGTCCCAGACCTTGAGTTCATCGTTTTTCTTCGGTCGGTAAAGTCGAGAATCCTATTCGAACAGATGCTCGGACGAGGTACTCACAAAACGTTCTCGGAGTAGCTCTAGTTGTCGAGCTTACCGGCGGCCCACAGCGTGCCACGCACGAGCGCGAGTTGAAATGGCTTTTCTGCGAATGTCTCATTGCTATGACCGTAGGTTGTTCCGAAGACTCGCGACTTGCCATACTCGTTAATCCAAAAACACGGGTTGGAGCTACCATCTTTTTCGCTCACAGACGTAGCCAGCGGTTTGGCGTTAGGCCAGACGGCTTCGATGATGTACAGCTCGTCCATCGGCGTCACCCAATCGCGGGGAAAGCCCTTCATGATCGGATGGTCCCCAGCCACGACTTTGACAGGATACTTGGATTGATGGTCGTGGCGACGGCTGGTGACACCTAAGAACTCACGCCAATCGTCGACTTGTGCAGCGCGATATGTGTGCATGGCACAATGGATTACGACTGCATTGACGCCTGACTTGTGTGCGTCGGTTATCTTGCGAATGTACGCTTCATTCTTGGTGTTTGCAAAACACTCGTTGTGAATAACGACGTCAAAGCCTTTGGCCCAAGCCGTATTGTCATAGAGGTCAATTTCGGCCTCGGTGCCGTCGCCGCCCGCGTTGACTACTTTCCACTCGACTTCGATCTTTTGGTCCGCGAAGGCTTGTTGCATAACCTTCGATTGATAATCGTAATCGTGGCAACAGCCACCGGTAATCAGAAGAATTTTAACCGGCTCGGCAGCCCAAGCGGTCGCGATCGAGCTGGTTAGGACCATCGCTAGCAGCGCTAGTACGGTGAGGCGCATCGGAGGAGCTCCATGGGACTGAGAATCGGGGCGGTTCAGCGCGCAGGGACCGTCAGCGGCGGGAATATACCGCTGCCAAGCAAGCACGCTGTGAAGGCCATCAATTCTAGATGCCTGGGATCGCATAAGCGAGCCCTCTCAGGACCAACGAAACGCATCCAAGCCCTGCTGGCGGCGGATCAATAATTGGCCTTCCACTAGTGCAATGTGCGCCCAACTGGGTTGTGTCGAAACCTGCTTACGATCTAGCAGTACGAATTCGCGCGGATTGCATTCGAACAGCAACAGCTCGCCCGTCTCATCCAGTGCGAGAATCTGTGTGCGATTGGTGATTAAGCTCCAGTATTTTCCGAAGGGCGTCGTACGCCAGGTTTCCTGTCCTGTGGCTAGGTCGATGCAGCATGCCCGCTGATTCTTCAGATGTAGGTACAGGTGGTTGTCAACAACCACGGGCGAAGACATGTAGGCTTCGGATTTGCCTTCCCATTTCAGTTCGGTCTGCCACGGGTCAGAACCGGTTCCAGGTGTCAATCCAATCAACTGGGATTTGCCGCCGTAGGAACTTGTGAAAACACAATTGTCCCAAACTGTCGGTGTCAGGATGTTCATGCCGCGAAACGAAGCCACCTCGCGCGTCCAAAGGGCCCGGCCGCTGTCGAGGTCTATCCCAGCCAGTGCGTTGCGTGTTTGCGTGATCAACTGACGCACACCATGAATCTCGGCGATAACGGGTGAAGAAAAAGCACCGCCGTTCATGCCGCCGCCGTCTTCCAACGCCAGCCACAGAGCCTCGCCGGTGTCGAGGTTCAATTTGCGAATGCCTCCGCCAGCTTGCACATAGACAAATTCACCATCGATTAGCGGTGAGCAAACCATTCCGAAGGACGGGAGCTCTGAGCCGAATTTCTGCACAAAGTCAACTCTCCACAGTTCTTGTCCGCTCTCGCAATCGAAACAGGCAAGGACATCTCGCATACCGCCCAGAACGATGCGCGCACCATTTGTGGCAGGCGTCGAGCGAATCCAGTCTCCATTGCTCTTGGCGAAGAAAGGCACGCTCATCGCGCCGGGCCACTGGCGCTTCCATAACTCTGCGCCGGTCTTCGTATCCAGGGCAACCAGAGCTTCGTCCGTTTTGTTTACCGTCTCAGTCGTGAACACGCGCTGGGCAGCGACGATGGGACCGCTGTAACTGTTGCCCAACTCGCAAGACCATTGCTTTTCAAGCTGAGCCAGATTGGTCGGCCAAACTGCCGCCGGGCAATGCCCATTTCGAAGTACACCACGCCAGCTTGGCCAAGCCAATGCGGCTGGCTCTGCGGACAATCCAACGTGCGGCTTTACCAGATGCACTCCGGCAGCAGCGGCTAGAACCGCCATCAATGAGCGTCGATTGAGCGAAGTGAATTGCATAGAGACCTACTCCGTGAGATGCTAAGTGCGTACGAGGGGAAAACGTTTCGAGTGCAGGGCTGCTGCCAAAGATGCAAATTGCTGCATGTTGTCGCAATGTCCAGTATACGTCAGATTGGGACGCAATTCGTCCGTTAGCGCCCGCCCGCCGACAATCACGAACAAGTCGCTTGGCAGGTCTGCATGAAAGCTCTGATACTCGCGAGCAAACTGCTGTGGATTCTCTAAATAAGACACGCTTAGCCATAACATTTGCGGCTTGTTGTCATGCACGGCTGCGGCAATGGTGGAAAGCGGAAGGTTGGCACCAAGGTTCATCGATTGCCAATGGTTTTCCTGGAGCACGAGTTCGATTAACCGTGAGGGCGTGCCGTAGTGATCTCCAGCGGGCGAGCCTCCTAGTGCCAGCGGCGCATCCTGAGGTGCTTTGGGGAACATCCGTCGAAATTCGTGGACCAAACGGCCGCAAATTTCACAGCCGCGGCGCTCTTGATAAATATCAACCGAGCCATCACACCAGCGCTCGCCGAGCATGTGGAAAGTCGCCGCGATGATTTCGTCAGCCACAATAGCGAAGGATTGGCTGATCGCATAGGCAGAACCCAACAGCTCTCGACAC
Organism: Pirellulaceae bacterium; assembly: GCA_041741955.1. Lineage (GTDB taxonomy): Bacteria > Planctomycetota > Planctomycetia > Pirellulales > Pirellulaceae > Aureliella. The sequence continues at coordinate 71,033 of JBGSJL010000308.1, forward strand.
GCTTCCTCGTCGCCCTTCTCCAGCGCGACCAAGAGCTGCTCCTTGGTAGGCATCTCTGTAGGCGTCGCAATGGAGAGGCTGTCTAAGTTAGCCTTGTCTGAGTTACTTGCCTCGACCGGGAATTGCACCTGACGGTTTGTGTCTGCCAGGAACCTCAGGAATGCGCTCATCGGGATTCTACGGTGCCCGCCAACGGTGCGAACTGTCGGGATGACTCCCGAGTTGCACCAGCGCTTCACCGAAGATTCGGAAACGCCGAGTGACGCGGCTACCTGACGGGTGGTGAGCTGCTCATCCACTTCCATGGTTCTCCATTCTCGTATTTTCGATCCCGATGCGACACCCAAAAGTTCGCTCGGAAAGCGGTTTGAGCGGTTTAAAGGATTATAGTCAATCGACTAGCCGACAGCCCTTTGCTCTGGTTGGAAAGGGCTGGCGTCGAGAGAAGTTGCACATTTCCGCTGTAGAAGTCGAGCATTTCAGAGTAGTTTTCGAAAATTCCCAAGTTAGACAGATTCCTGTAGTTGCATGACCGAAAACAATGCGGTAGAACGAAAAGACCGATTTGGTCGATTTGAACGAAGTTGCAGTATCAAAGGAGTTTCACATGACCGTTTGCCAATTATTGGAGGTTTCGCAGAAGACTGGTTCCGGGAGGCGCCCATCCAGGCTGGCGGCATCGAAACGAAAAAAGAGAACCTTCCGACGTGCGGCGCTGGAAGAAGGTTTCGTGGCGTTCTGCCAACTAAGCTCCGAGGCAGAACCTGTACAGATCGCGCTGGCGACGATGGAGTCGCTTAAGGCCGAAGCGTCCGAGTTCATTGACAGCGTCGACTTCTCTTCGACAACTGCTGAACGCGATATTTTAGGTGACGAATTTCTCGACAAGTGTGCGCCGGAAACGGCCAAGCGGAGCGCCAAACGGCTTAGCCTTCCCTCGCACTTAGCAAGTTTGTGCGAAGAGCAATTGCTGACGCCCGACCAGGAGCGGCGGCTTTTCCAGAGGATGAACTATCTGCGGTATCGCGCAGCGCAGATAGTCTCGCGTCACGCTGCAGAGGAATTTCTGGATCAGTGGGACACGGAGCGCGTGCGTGGATTGTTGCGGGCGGCGAATTGGTATCGCGACTGCATTGTCAAGGCCAATGTGCGTTTGGTGATTTCAGTAGTCAAAAAGTTCTGCAATTCGCAATGCGGATTTGATGATCTCCTGAGCGATGGGATCATGGCGTTGATGCGGGCTGTCGACAAGTTCGACTATCAACTCGGCTTTCGCTTCAGCACTTATGCGACCCAAGTCGTGCGTCGTAATTCCTACCGCTTCGTGATGGACAAACAAGAGGAGCGATTCAAAGTCTCCAACAGCATCAGCGAAAAAGGATTGGATGTTGCCGAAGACATCGAGCCATCATCCATGAATGAACAGCGATGGAACTCGCTGAGGGACCACCTGCAAAACTTGCTCTGCAAATTGGATCGTCGCGAGAAGTTCATTATCCGCGCACGATTTTCGCTGGGGGGCCATCGCAGGGTACAAACTCTTCAGAAGTTGGCTGATCGGCTTCAGATTTCTAAGGAGAGGGTGCGACAATTGGAAAAGCGAGCCATGGAGAAGCTGTCGGCCATGGCCATCGAAAGTCCACCGGAATTGGCTGAATGCGATCTTTGAATACCGATAAGGCTAGTCCCAGAGTCGCCATCAGCGGCGCTGGCGGCTTGATTGGTTCAAGGTTATGCGAATCGCTCCAAGACGCGGGGTATGAGGTTTGGCGAATGGTTCGTCCAGCGAGCCATCGCGAGGCGACGCCGAAAGTTCCGCAGATTGAATGGTCGCCTTTGGAGGGCATGAAAGATCCAACGCTGGTTAACAATTTTGATGCGATCATTCACATGGCTGGACGCAGCATCGCTGCACAGCGGTGGTCGACTTTAGAAAAGGACCGACTACGCGACTCGCGTGTCGCGGCGACTGAGGCCCTGGTCGCGCAACTCGGCCAATTGGTCTCGCCACCGCGCACATTTCTGTCGATCTCGGCCACGGGATATTACGGCGACTGTGGCTCTGAGATGGTCCGTGAAACCGCGCCAGCTGCGACAGACTTTCTGGCAACTCTGGCCAGTGACTGGGAGGCGGTGGCAGAACCACTCAAAAGGGTGGGCGTTAGGGTAGTCCATCCTAGACTGGGTATGGTGCTGGCGGGTTCCGGTGGCGCTCTCGCCAAAATGCTGCCATTGTTTCGATGGTTTCTAGGTGGGCGGCTGGGCTCCGGCGATCAGTATTGGAGTTGGATAGCCATCGATGATTGCGTGAGCGCACTGCAATGGCTCTTGGAACATCCAACTGCTGAGGGTGCGTACAACCTAGTAGCTCCAAACCCTGTTACCAACAGTCAGTTCACTGGTACCCTTGCGAAAGTGATGGGCCGCCCTGTCTCGCTGCCAGTGCCCGCGTTTTTATTGCGGCTGATGCTGGGCGAAATGGCAGACGCGTTGTTGCTTGCCAGTTGTCGCGTCGACTCCAGTCGACTGGTTCAAGCTGGTTTCGCATTCAAATTTCCGGAACTGGCTGAGTGCCTGCATCACGAATTGGGTTGAGTCACCCTGTTCGTGCGATTAGCTGGGTGAGGGTAGTTGTTGAGACATTTCGCGAGCGGCTTCAGCTACGGCTTCTTGCCAGCCCAGGTTCATGTAGCGAGCTTGAGAGTAAGCGAAGATAATACCTCGCGAGCTGTTGACGATCGCGCCGATGCCCCGCGCATCGAAACCGGCAGCCACATCAGCGGCCGTTCCACCCTGCGCCCCAAAACCAGGGATCAATAACCATGTGTTGGGCATTTGACTTCGCAACTGTGCTAACTGTTCGGGATAGGTGGCACCCACGACGGCTCCCACGTTGCCGAATCCCGATTTTCCGCACGAGTCTAGCGCGTGCTGCTGAACTAACTGCGCGACACGCTGGTAAACAGTTTGCTGATCGGAGAGCTGCTGATCTTGTAGGAAGCCACTGCCTGCATTGGAAGTTTTTACGAGTACGAAAATGCCCGCATCCCTCGTGTTGGCGACATTGACAAAGGGCGTCAAAGTGTCGTCGCCCAAGTAGGGGTTAACGGTCAATGCGTCGCACTGCCAGGGGCTGGACAATCCCAGATAGGCATCTGCATAACCCTGGGCGGTGGAGCCAATATCGCCACGCTTGCCATCGAGCAAGACCAATAACCCAGCCTTCCGCGTGTGGCGGATGACGGCCGCCAGAGCTAGCATACCCGTGGGCCCAAGCTGTTCAAAAAACGCCGCTTGTGGCTTGACGACCGGAGCGTACTGCGCGACCGCATCGATGACCTCTTGACAATAACACTGCGTTGCAGCGGAGACAGCGGCTGGGTCGGAGGTATCGACCGAATCGCGAATAGCCGCAGGCAAGCTGTCCCAGCGCGGGTCCAGCCCAACGCAGACTGCCGATCTCTTGAGTTGTACTTGTTGTGCGAGTTTGTCCCCAAAGTGCATGATTTGCAAATCTCTGATTTAGGGTGTTTGCGATCTCACAGGCCAGCGCCCCAATCGCCGAATTCGTCTTGCTGCAATTCCAGAAATTCGTTGCCATCGGCTTCGTAAGACTCAACGCGATCAAATTCGCCTTCGTAGGAATCTATGTACGGACTTTGACTGTTCATCGCCTCGTCATGGCTCGCCGCGACAGTGGCACCGGCATCGCTAAAAATCGAACCAACCCTGCCCTGGACGGGATCGCTCCGTTGCCACTTACCGCCAACTGTGGCATAGTCATCCAAGTAGCCTCGCGAGCACATGGAGCATCCACTGGAAAAGGACATCCAGAGTGTAAAGATCGCGGCAACGATAAATCGCATTTCCATGGTTCTCCGAAGTTCGGATATCGGACACTCGTAGAGCTTCCGCAGGCAAATTGTCCGCCCTGCGAAGTATCTATCGGCGGGCTGAGTTTAGTAAATTAGGTTAAGTTTGCCGGTAGGGAAGACTTTTCTGTCGGTGTGTGTTGCTGCCCTCAGTTTTCGGGTAATGGTTCTCGGGGAATCCATGAAGAAACATGCTAGCAAAAGAGCTGAATTGCCGGAGCGCTTGCCGCGTGATTCGCACCGGCTGTTATGGGGCACGGCGTTGTTCGCTGTCTGTTTGTGGGCGGTATCCGCAACGGCAACTTCGAGTCGCATCCATTTGGTGATGGGATATACGACGATTCCAGCCGGACCAAGCTGGCTGGAGCCATTTATGGCTTCCGATGCGTCCTGGCTGCTCGTTGCTTTATTCACGGCAATCTGGTTGTTTCAGTTGGGGCGAGTCGCAAAGTTATCGAGCTCTCGTGCGTGGCAGGCGGTGCTGACAATGGTGGTTGCCAATGTTTCCACACTGGCATTTCTGACCAGAATCTTTGGTAGTGAGTTGCCACCAAGCTACTGGGAACCGCTCTGGCTGTCGGCATGGGCCGGATCCAGCATGGCCTTGCTGGCTTACGAAACGCAGCCGGTCGATCGTGCACGACTGAGTTGGCCATGGAGTCTTGCCTGCACCTGTGTGCTGGTGACTCTATTTGCTGGTTGGTGGTACCAGCAATCGTTGGCCTACTACCAAAATTACTTGCTGGGTTTCAACGACTTTGGGCACTTCGCTCAGCGGATTGCCAATACGGCTGAGGGACGCGGACTGCTGCTTGAATCGCCCGTTTTGCCCGCGTTTTGGGATCACTTCAATCCAGGGCTGCTCGTGTTCGTACCGCTGTGGAAGATGTACCCGAATGTGAATTTGTTCTTTGCAGTCCAAGCGATTTCACTGGCGGTAGGGGCTCTGTTGATCTGGTTGATGGCCAAGCGTTTGAAGTTTCGCCCACGCGACGGAGCATGGATGGCTGCCGCTTGGTTAGTACAACCTGCGCTTGGGCAGATGAATGTTGCGTATACCTACGGTTGGCACCCGATCTCACTTGCCATTCCACTGCTACTACTGGCCCTCTGGGCACTGTTGGCTGAAAACCGCTGGCTAGCGGTTGTGGCCAGCATCCTTGCGATGTCCATGGAGGAAGGCGTGATCGTGATTGTCTGCTTGTTCTGCGCGAACAATGTGTGGTTGTGTCTCTGGCCTAGCGTTTGGTCGCGGCGTAACAGTTTGGACCCGACGTCAAATTTCCAAACGGGCGCAAGTGGACTTGCAGCAGATAGGGCTCAAACTCGTAGGATATTCGGAGTGGGTCCCTTGGTATGGAGTGCTGCTGCGCTGGCGAGCGGTATTGGATTCCTGCTCGTGTACCAGTTCAGTGGTATCGCCGAATTTCAGACGGGGCGATTTGTAGCGCTCGGCAATTCGGCCACAGAAGTAGTACTGTCGCCACTGCTGCGACCCAGCGCGTTTTGGGGACAGATTTTTCGTTGGGATAAGCTGGCTTTTTGTTTGAGCTTGTGGCTGCCCTGCTTCGCGTTCAGCTTGTGGCATGGCTGGCGCTGGTTGCTACCTACTGCCCTTCCGCTGCTGTTGCTGGTTGTGTGGGATCACAAACCGGCTGCGTCTCTGGCATTTCAGTATTCGGCAACGCTGTTGCCGCTGTTTTGGTTTGCAACGTTGCATGGGGCCGCTGGTCAGACTACCGCGACCGCAGTAGGAGCATTGTCAACTGGACTACTGCTGAGTCTATATATGGGACAACTACCATACAGCAGTCCAACGCTTCTGGATGTCGAAGGTCGTACCTATGGGACTCAATCGCAGTGGCGGCGACAGTCGGCTGAGGAAGACGGGCGATGGTTAGATGATCAGGTAAGAACGATTCACCAGGATGGCTCTGCGGTGCTTGCCACGGGCCGTATTGCAGCACATCTGGTCGGCAACCGCGATGTTGAAACGGTCGGACAGTACGTGCAACGGCGCGAAGAGTTGGCCACGCTATCGGATCGAATGGGGGCGCCCATCAAGCACTACCGCTGGATTGTGCTCGATCGACAGGAGGCGTTCCAACAGTCCCAAGATGATATCGCAACCGTGCAGGCCGAGGCACTACAAGCTGGCTTTGTGGAGGTAACCCAGCGCTATGGCGTGTTGATTCTTCAGCGAGTTGAATTGCAATAACCACTAGGCCAGTTTGGTCGCGTGGGCTAACTAATCAATCGTTGTCATTGAGCGGCGTGAGTTCCAAATGTTTAGCACTCCGGAAAACACAATTAGACCACACCCTGTCAGAACGGGAAGGGCGAGTTGTTCATTAAACAATAACGTTCCGAGTGCCATGCCAAAGACCAGACGCGAGTAGCGGAATGGGGTAACGACCGACACCTCGCCGGTACGCATGGCTTTCATCAGACCGGCATAGGCGGCGACACCCAATATCACTGCCCCTGCCAGACTGAGCGAACTCTCCCAATTCGGCCACACAAACTGGGAGTTATTCCAGATCGAGCAAAGGATGCCAGCCGCAATCACGGAAAGAAATCCGAAGAACCCCAGTACAGAGATGCCTAGACTCCGCGGGGCGGCGCGACTAGCCAAATCGCGGCCCGCAAAGCCGAGCATACCCAGGACTGCCAGTAACGAGAGTAATGAAAAACTTTCCGCGCCTGGGCGAACGATAACCACAACACCTGCCATGCCAATGACCATCGCAAGCCACCTTCGGTAGCCCACTTTTTCCCCGAATATGACCGCCGCTCCGGCAACGACCACCATCGGTGTCGCCTGGAGGATAACCGTTGCGGCGGATAATGGCGTCAGCGCTATTGCCAGGACATAGAAGAGCCGACCAAAGATTTCGAATAACATTCTCAATTGCATGGGGCGCGAAACGACATCTGCGCTAATTAGTTTCTGCTGGCTAAGGAGTGCCACGCAGCCAAAAACAGTCGCTCCACCTAAGCCGAAGAGCAACAGGATCTGACCAACGGGTAGTGACTTGGACGCCGCTTTAACCAGTACGTCTTCCAGCGCAAAAGCCCCCATGGCAGCCACCATCCAGCAGCTTCCGGAATAGTTGGCGCGGCGATCCGTTTCGAAACGAGTAGACACTCGGACTCCAAGAAAAAATTGCCTCGGGTTCTATTGTGCTCAGCAAAATCTATTGTGCTCAGCCAAATACAGTGCAGGTCCAGTTTTAGCGAGCAGGTAGTACGATCGCAGTGGCACGTTGGTCATTGTGGCACATTGGTCTCCAACCTGATTGTCGGTGGAGACCATCGAGTCACAGTTGCGGCCGAAACTGGGTTCAAGTTGGCTCGCTTGAGCACATTGGATACAATGGTCGGAGTCACCAGCCTGCGAACTATTTTCTTACAGGAATAAATCTAGACGCGATGACCGATTCAACTAGCAAGCGCCAACAACTTAAGTTCGCCGACCTCGAAGAGATCAACCAACGAATAGATGTACTTCTGTCCAACGGTTATAAGAGCCTCGGCAAGTGGAACTTGGCACAGGTGAGCGAACATTTGCGAGACTGGCTGATCTATCCGCTCGATGGGTATCCCAAATCCACGTTCCCGATCAATGCGATTTTGTGGTGCATGAAAGTCAGCGTTGGCAAATCGATGTTTCGCAAAATTATTGCTTCGGGCACAATGCCGGACGGCGGACCAACTGCCCCGCAGTCCATCCACGAAGCCAGTGGCCTAGATGACCAAACTAGTGCCGCGCGATTGAAAGCAGCCATCGAGCGGTTTAGTCAATACACAGGCGAGTTGCATCCCTCACCGTTGTTTGGAACTTTGTCAAAAGAAGAGGGATTGCAGTTGCAGTTGGTGCATTGTGCTCACCACTTGAGCTTCTTGGTTCCAAAGCATTGAGCTAGTCTAACTCGGGCATCATTCAACCGCCTGACGCGGATCCGATAGAGTCGCGCAGGATAGCAATCGAGATTCGCCACAACCGAGAACCGACCCAAGCCCTAGCAAACAAAAACAGCCAAGTGCAGCGAGAACGAAGTATTACCCACAGAGTGGGATTGGCTTCCAGCCTATCATGCCAAGTCGGATAGGCTTCCAGCCTGTCATGCCAAGTGGGATAGGCTTCCAGCCTGTCATGCGGGAATCGACAGGCTGGAAGCCTATCCCACGATGGAACATGTCTTGAACGGACGGGAACTCGCACTGGCACTGTTCGATCGCCGAGCTAACCAGGCAAACGACTGCGGCCAGTGTGGCGAGCTTAGCACTCATGATTTATCACCAGACTGCCTAAGTATTCTTCTCGGCGCTTTAGCTTTTCTTGAAGCGACGCGCGCAACGACAATTCCGATAAATAGCAGAATTGTACCGACGACTCCAAACGAGACCGTAAACCACCTGGAAACTCGTGTCGCCCTCGGCTCGGGAAGCGGTAGGTACAAAAGTGGCTCGTATCCGGATCTTCAACACTAGCGGTTGAGCTCGGCTATGCAATTGAGGCAAACGAAATGCGGGGAGCGGCTTCAAGCGTGGATGCGCAAGGCCCACTTGTAATTGATCGCCAAACGAATTAGTCCGGCAGCGGACACTGCGATACGTAATCTCATTATCGGCGACTACAGTGTTTGTTTGTTGTCAATGCCGTCCCTTCGATTGAGGGCTGCACTAAAGCGGTCTTAAGGAGAATTAAGTGTTCGCTGCGGCAACTTGCTATTTCCTTCTTTGTACCGCAAAGTAGATCAAGACACATGAGAAAATCAAAAGCGCAAAAAAATACCTCAGAGCGACTCCATTGTTGGTTCCATTACGAAGTTTTAGAGCGTTCTGCTTCCGATTTTGATCCCACTGTCGTGCTTCCTCGTTCGTGGAAAAATACCGCAGCGGTTTTCCATCGCCCCAAATGCCAAACTTGCCTGAGTGCTCTTCGACAAAGGGCGTCATCGGCGGGATAGCAACTTGTAAAGTCTCCCGAGGGATCGGTTTGTTGATAGAAACTACCTCTATCTCGGTTCGGTAAAATAGTTCGCCATTGACGTGACAAGAGAACTTCGCTGGAAAGAAGCCGAATTCGTCAACCTGCTGAAACTTTTCGATTGCAAAAGCACAAACACCCGAACTTGTCCTTGCGTTCATAGCGTGAGATCAAGTAGTCCTTTTCTGGCTCGATAACAACACGAAATTCCGAGTCATCCATCTTGAAGGAAACTGTTCTCAACCCCTCGTCTTCCAACTTAGAAACCAGCGACTGTTGGAAGACTGTCCACATTGGTCTGGATGACGGCTTCAGGCCAATTAAGTAGCAGCCCATTTGCCCCCAGAGGTCGACACCCACGCCCCTACCAACGGGATAACCTTCATTAAAGAGTGCCGACGCCAGTGAGTCGGCTGGCAACTGTCCTAGTCGATCCAGCGTGCCATCAAATTCCTTGAGACCGATGAATCCCCCAATTCCGTTATGGTAATCTCGATTCCCTAGCGTGAACCGTAGGCCAGTAAACTCTCCTACATACTCCCCACCCCCTTGCGTCCGCAGGATGAGTCTCTCCTCGCCTCCCGAAAGAGCCCAACTGTACTCATCGCGACTCGATTCTTTTCCGTCTTGAAACGTGATAGAGACGACTTTCACTTCGATATCCTGGATACTCTCCAGCTTCGTGCGATGTATGTTGACGAGATCTGTTAACTCATCACCCGAAACGAAGTTGAGTAGAAACCCGCAAATAGCGAGAGCGTAAAGGAACCGCGTTACCACCACCATTTTTCAACACTCCGACAAGCCAAGCGGTGCATTGGTCATGAATCGCCGCACGCCGCGAATACTACTACGGACATACGGGGTTTGTCGGCGCGCAGGCGGTAAGTTGCCCATTTGCAAAGCAGTGACATTTAACGCCGCCACCCTCGCAAACGTAGCCATAAGCACTGCAACCGTGGACCCAATGTGGTGGATACAATTCGTCTTCAATAACGCAGGGATACCCGAGTACTTTACAGCCAGGCGCAGGCACGCACCGCATCATGTTGCCCGCTCCCGTAAAGCAGGCGTTGTAACTCCAGCTGCCGCCAAAGACATGCAAGTAGCCTGCGAGTGCAAAGCCCATTGCCGCTCCGCTAAGTAACGACTTACGCATCATCATGATTTCTCCAACTTAAGAAACTTGACAGGAAGAACCAGGTTCTTTTGCCCAACTCGAAACACAATTTCGCCACTCCCAATGCTGCCAGTTACCTCAAACCGGAACATTTTTTCACCCTCACGTTCGTACTCTTGTTTTGGTCGAACCGTGCAAAAATCAGGATAGGATACGATTGTACAATTCGCAAAATTTCGCGGCCCCGTTACAACAACATCCCGTGTTACCAACTGGCCGGACGAAGACACGAAGAGCTTTGACGGAATTGAGCGTATGGACTGAAGGCCCTTGATCCCAACAGGTATTCGGATCGTTTTTGGCTCAAAACGATCATCTAACGGGCGCAGCTTTACAACTAACGTCGTCGAATCCACTTGCGAATCGTTGGCTGCGAGGCGAACTTCGATATTGTTTCTCACCCTCAGGCGGTTTCCGGCAAAGGTGATGTGCATTGGTGAGGGTTCCACAAGTTTGGCAGTTATGGGGGCCTCGTACGAAATGGCTTCGACTGCATACAGCGGTTCAACATCTTCTTCGCAAATTCGGACCAATGCGGTTGAATCACGAGAGTTCAGCACCACGTGCGGCGGGCAGGGTTGCATCGGCGCTCGGATATTTGCCACAGCAGAAAGGGATCGTCTGACAACACTGGCTTCGTCCCCGACTTCGAAAGAAAACGTAACGCCCTGCTCATGGATCCCCATTTTCGCAGTCGTATTAAAATCAACCCGAATCGGTATTTGCGAGTTGGCACGTAACGCAACGGGCAGTTTTGCGAAATCAACGACGGGTGAAGAAACGGACAGGCAGGAACACGAATGAGCCACTGACGTGAGTTGAACGTTCTCGGCACCTATTGCTAATACCGATTGTATGGGGATAACAGTCCCTTCAAGAATTCGCTCGTTCGTCAAGTCGATGTGCTGCGGAGAAAAAGTGAGTGTATCCTTGCTCGCTATCCGCAAAACAGCAAGGCAAGACAGGAATGAAACCAGGGCCGCAAGAATTACTACTTTGTACCTGTGGTTATTCATTGAGCTACTTGCCTGCAACAAATCGCTTCCGTGGTGATGCAATGCTTTGTGTACGTCACCAATACATCAACGACAAACTTTCCGCTGCGCATATGCCTGTCAGTACAGATAGAAAGTAATCCCGCGCTTATGGCAATCGCAATGAGCAGGTATTCGCAGCCGCGATCAACTTTCAGGGTAATAGATCCATCCGGACTATCTTTGATCTCGGTAGTCATATTAAAATTCGCGCAGGCGAGTTTTTCCAGGTTCACTTGAAATGCGGGCAAGGCGGCCATTGCCAATTCTGATGCACGGCCATCGGCTGAAAAACACTCTGGCGTTAAACAAAAAACGAATGCGATACCAAAGCCGTACGCTATTCGCATCCAATAGGAAACAAAGAGAAGTACGCTTCGCCAGCAACTCATCGGACTTATCGCAGGCATAAGAACAAACCTTTCGCCCCGCTGTGAGACATCGAAGATTAAATCAGAACCACCCTAATTTTGAACGATAGTTAAACGAGCCCCAGCAGTTCGGACTGATCTAGCATCGAGATAGTCGACGATTTTGATGTCAACGCATTCGCAACTTGATTCGACCGTAACGATATCAGCGCTAGTGGGCTCACTTGCCGTATTCAATGGGACCGTGACAATCGTGGGCTCGCCAGGCAGAACGATTCCGCAGTCCCATACAGCTCCTTGAACCTCGACAACATCACTGTTTTTCTCTTTGCCAGAGTCTGTTCGTGCGGCTGCGCGCG
>JBGSJL010000309.1:0-27118 GCA_041741955.1 Pirellulaceae bacterium
GAAAGGCACGTGGCCAAGCTGTTGCCAGCCTGGCCACGGGCACTACGTGCTCGATGGGTCATTGACTCACCGGCGACTAAGTTATCCCTGACAAAGTTGCGTCCCCGCAGAGCTTTGCTACGTTTCACTTAGCACTGTTTATAGTAACGCTGCGCCAGTAGGAAATCAAACATTGATTTACCGGCGCCATGCCTAAAAAATCCCGGGGGTTCGCCCACGAAATTCAGTCGAAGGAAGAGATTTTAGACTCTTCCGCTTGACTAACCAATAGACGGTCGCTTCTCCGTCGGTACTCACTTCTCCAAGGGTACTCGGAGAAGGGTTCGGGATAAGGGGGGCTGGTCTTGCGAGAACTCTGACCAAATCGCGATTCGGACGGCCTCGCATATGCGAGCGAAGCCGTTCACGCGTCCCGCGAGTTGTACGCTGGCGCGGGTGAAGCTGAGAGTGTATGGCTCTCTGTTTACCGACTGACCAATACATCGCGCAATTGGCCGTAACCTGGATTACCCCTACTGTGGGTGGGTATTAACCGCTTTTAAGCTTGAGTGTCCCTGCCTCTCCTGAGTGTCCCTGCCTCTCCCTTAAGGTTGCTGTAGCTTACGTTCTTGTAGGCACCAACCGATGGTGATTCCGAGCAGCTCAAGACCGGCTGCGTTGAGGTAGAGGCTTTCGTCAATCGGATCGGGAGAGTGCGTCGCGTGGAAGAATTGCACTCGCCTGGTTGGGGTGATCGCGCCATCCATTTGCGCCCCCTTCTCATAATCGGAGTAAGTTACCTTGTCTGGCTCACCAACCAAGTGGGCGATTTTGATACTCTCAGCACTCGGATTCCCCCAGAAAAACTCTTGAGGGGGCGAATACACTTCGACATCGCCGCGATGTCCGCCGGCCTAGGGATGATCGGAGACGAACGTGAGCGCGGTCCTTTTGTTCGTGAAGCCATGGACGCTCGACAACTTAAGTCGCGGCAACAAGTTTCGTTCCGTGACAATGATCGGCGCGGGGGCCGCCTCGTCTGTATTGCAATGCTGGACTAGTTGCCATCCTGGCTTTGCTCGTTGTATGTAGATTAAATTAAGAGGCTGATATCTGACTGTCTGTTAAATTCCGCCTCAAAATCTAACATCTTCCAATCCAATCACATGCCGCGATCTGCACGCGTGGGGGCCCTCGCCCGATGCACCATAGCTTCGAACCAGGATTGTGGGGTAGGATATCCTGACACCACGCGACTCCGGCGGGGTGGATAAAGTCATACCTTCCGGCGATACCAACGATCAATTTTTCTTCGCAAATCCAGAGAATTTGATTTTAGTTAATTCCGATCGCTTGGGCCCTACGAATTAAATTCCGCTCACGCTATGGTACAACAAGCACAGGCGCTGGCCAGTCCGATAAAGCCCAGGCGTGTTCTACGGCAAGAATTGGGTTGGCAGCTCTATTGATTTGACATTGAACTATGCACGACAACTCACTGGGATCAATTTCGTTGCTGCTGGTCAAGCTGCGCGCGGGCGATCGGGATTCGGCGAGCGAGTTGTGGAATCGTTACTTTCCACGACTAAAGCGCTTGGCCGATTCGGTGCTATCGGTCAGGCAACTGCCGCTGGATGCTGAGGATGCTGTGCAAGTCGCGTTTTGGAAATTTCTAACGCGAATGGAAAGCGGCAAGTACAACGAGCCGATGCGGCGCGATGACTTATGGAGAATCTTGAGCAAGTTCACGGCGCAGTTGGCTCGCAAGCAGTCGCTGCGCGAGAATGCCAAGAAACGCGGGGGCGGGCAAGTTCGGAACGAAAGCGAGCTGACCGGTGGCAGCTCGCGCGGATTCCGCTTGGATCAAATACTTTCCAATGTTCCCACCGCCGACTGTGATATAATTTTCCAAGAGCTGCTCGACAGACTGGAAATCGAGCTACGCGAAATCGCGCTAATGAGATTGGCCGGATATTCCAATCTGCAGATCAAAGAACTCATCGGCTGCTCGCTCCGGTCCGTCGAACGCCGAATCCAACTCATCCGCACAATCTGGAAAGAGAGCGTCGAAGGCGAGTAGAGAAAATCTCAAGTCTCAAGCCTGCTCTAAGATGCCGTGTATGTTCGATCCGAAATATGCAATCGATCCATCCGTAGCCAACGACATAGTCAAACTGCCCCGTCCGTCGAGCCAACAACTCAGACGCATCGACGAGGTCTGTTTGCGTTTTGAAGCGGCCCGCCATTCGGGCAATCAAGCAACCCTGGAAAGCTTTCTGAATATCTCGCTGGCCGAAGACCGCGATCTGTTGCTCGAGTCGCTGATTCGATCCGAATTAGAGTTGGCGGAAGCTAGCCAACGAGCGATCGAGCCCAGCCATTTTTTGGAGCGGTTCGCCGATTCTCGCGGCGTTGTGTTGCGCGCCTTTGTAGCCGAAGAGGAGCTTGAAAAGCTGGATGGCTGGGATACCGAACCGCTGACCGAAACCTTGCTCGAACAGACCGATGTGCAGGAGTTCAATAGACCGCAACGCATTGGCGATTACGAGATCATTGAAGAAATTGCTCGCGGCGGCATGGGCATTGTTTATCGCGCTCGCCAGACGCTCTTAGGCCGCGATGTGGCGTTGAAGATCATTCGTGCTGGGGTGCTGGCGGGTGAAGTGGATATCGCTCGTTTTCGCAATGAATCGCTGACGCTCGGTGGCTTGCATCACGAGGGCATCGTTCCGGTCTACGACGTGGGCAGCGATCAAGGCTTTCACTATTACTCTATGCCTTTAATTTCGGGCCAGGATTTAGCTGGGAAAATTGCCAACAGTCCGCTGCCTCCCAACGAGATAGCTCGGATCGTCCGCGATGTGGCCATAGCGGTTCAGTTTGCCCACGAGCGGGGCATCGTCCATCGCGACTTGAAGCCTCGCAATATTCTGATCGACTTGCATGGCAAAGTGCACGTGGCGGATTTCGGCTTGGCCAAACTGGTTGGTACCGAACAAGCCTCAGCCACCGACGAATTGACGGAGTCGGGACAGGCGCTTGGAACACCTGCGTACATGGCACCCGAGCAAGCCTACGGCAAAGCGAATATGCTATCGGACGTTTACTCGTTGGGGGCCATTCTCTACACAGGCATCACCGGTCGCCCGCCGCACCAAGCCGCCACATCGGTCGAAACATTGCGGCAAGTCATCGACGAAGAACCGGTCGCACCCTGCCGACTCAATCCCTCCATTCCCCGCGATTTGGAAACCATTACGCTCAAAGCCCTCTCTAAAACTCCAGCCGACCGCTACGAGTCCGCCAAAAAGCTGGCCGCTGAAATCGATCGCTTTCTGGACGGACGTGCTATCGAGGCTCGCCCTATCTCGGCGCCGGAGCAGTTCTGGCGTTGGAGCAAGCGACAACCGCTGGTGGCGAGTTTGGCGGCCGCCGTATTCGCTTCGCTGGCGATCGGTTTACTGGCCTCGTTGTGGATGTTTTCTGTCGCTCGTCATAATGAACGCAATGCGGTGCAAAACGCCGAATTGGCAGTGCAGGCGGTCAAGCAGTATTTGACTGAAGTTGCCGAGAATCCAGAGCTCAAAGAGCTGGGCATGGAAGGTTTTCGCCAGCAATTGCTGCTCAACGCCCAAGAGTTTTACCAGCAGCTTGATCGTCAAGCCACGAAGAGCAGCACTTTGCCGGAGCGTCAGGCAGAGAACCAATTCCAGTTGGCGTTTATCAGTCACGAACTGGGCGATTTGGAGGAAGCTCAAGCTCGGTATGGCAAATCGAGCGACGCCTACCGCGCGGTATTGCAAGTGCAGCCGCAGAATTTAGCTTTGCAAAGGGCTTTGGCAAAGAGCCTGAGCAATCAAGGCTTGGTGGCAGCCAAGCTTGCTGATGTTGCTGGCGGAGAAGCCAAACTACGGGAGTCGATCGAGCTGCTGCGGAAATTGTCGGACCAGAGTGCAGAGCCGCAGGATCTCGTCTTGCTGGCCTCCGCCATGGCCGAGCTGGGGGAGCAATTGTCTGCACCAGAGCGTGCCGCAGAGCAACATCAGATTTTTGACGAGGTCGCCCAGATTTGCGAACAATTTCCGGCAAATTTCGATCTGCTGATACAGTCAGGACAGGCGCAGGTTCTCTTGGAAGTCGTCGATCGATTGGCGCTCAATTTGCAATTTCGCGGAAGGTTGGATGAAGCCGGAAAGTGGTTTGGTCGCGAGGCTGAACTTTCCAAACAATGGCTCGCCCTCGATCCCAGAAATTCGCTCGCGCTCTATGGACTGGCTCGCGGCTCTAAGGGACTCAACATGATTTTTGCCCGACAACAGAAATTTGATGAAGGCGTCGTACATTTTTCGGCAGCTCAAAAGATTTACCGACAGCTTTGCGATGAACATCCGCTCGTTTTCGCCTACTTGGACAACTTGGCAGTGCTCACACTCAACCAGGGAACGCAACTGGTCCAGCGCGGCGACCTGGAGAGCGCGGAGCCCATACTGAGACAAGCAGTCGAGCTCCACCAGAGGGTGGTGGCTCGCCAGCCTCAATCTTTTAGAACGCACAATGCACTTGGTCTCGCCTATTCGACGCTTGCGACGACGCTGATGAAGCGCGGCAATCTGTCCGAGTCGGAAGCGGTTTTCAAACAAGGCATCGACGCACTCAGCGAAGCGGGGCGGCTAAACTCCGAGGACTCGGGTGTCGTCTATTTTGCCGCTGCAGCCAACGTAAACTTAGGCGATTTGCAACGCTTGCAAGGCAAATTCGAGGATTCGATTCGAACTTATCAAACGGCGATTGCGGCGATGGAACCATTGACCCGAACAGAGTCTACCCCGCCGCCCTTTCTAGTTGTCGCCGCCTCCGCGCACCGCAGTTTGGCCACTTCACTTTGGAAACACAAGGAATTGCCGAAAGCAGAAGCGGCGGCGGTTGAGGCTTCCAGGCTTTCGCAAAAGCTGCGGTTGATGGCACCTGAGTCCGCCGATTTTCAAAGTTTGGAAGCAACCATTCAAGTCATCTATGGCGAGATTCGTTTTGCGCAAACGCGGCTGGTGGAAGCGCGCTCGCTGGCACTGGCAGCCAACAAAACGCTGGATCATCTCATCGAAAGCGCGCAGAGTCCCGCTCGGTTTCAAGTTACCAAGGGCGAACTTTGCAATTTGCTCGCGCGCCTGTCCTTAGCCGAAATGCGATTCGCTGAAGCTGTCGATTGGTGTCAACACGCCATCGCGGCTCAAGCTGCCGAAGCCGAACTGCGCAAGATCGGCACCTCTGTCGAGATAGCCCGAGCCAATAAGTCGTTGGGGAATTCGCACTATCAACTTGCTGAGGCCAAGTCCGCACTGGGAAGTTGGGAAGAAGCCGAAAAGGCTTGCACTCTCGCAATCAACCTGCAGACCGATTTTTTGGTCGAAGCTGAAAAACTGCTCGCGCGAATTCAGACGCACACTCAGAATGGCTCGGTCGATTCTCCTATTTCACCCTGATGGTGGGTTGTTTCTACAATTTGTGACGAATTTCTGTCGGTCGCAGAGCCCCATTGGGATTAGTACCAGTAGCAGTTGTTTGGTCGAGCAAGACCGCAATTGTCTGTTCGACTAGCCTGTTGTTGGTCCCGTCTTTGGCGCACCCATGCAGGAACACGGCAAAGTCGGTTGCGGGGGCGGTGCTAACTCGGCTTGCGAGGGGATTGGTGATGACGCTGCGTCAACATAGGCGGAATGTTCTCAGGCAGATTCGTGCTCGGACCCAGCGGCGAAAGCGGCGACAACTTTTCGAAACGCTCGAAGATCGGCGACTGCTGGTCGGCAATCCGGTCCGAGGATTTACCGGCGACCTGATCTGGCTTTCCATGCAGCGGCCCACCGATCCGGCAGGTGCCGAATACCGGCTGGCACAAGTCTCGGTGCTAAATTCGGGCGATTTCACTTTGCCCCTGCAATTCTCGACTAATGCCAATGGTTCGATACGCGAGCTGGCCGATATGGGAACGGCAATTAACCCAAACTCACCCCCCAAAGTTGCCGGCTATGTCTTCTCCACTGATGCCTTTGGCGAAGTTGGCCAGAGTGCGTCGCTCGCCTCGGGCAATTTCTACTTCGCACCGGGGTCCGTTCCTGGCATTCTCACCGATTTGTCGAGCGTCCAACCCGGTTTCCAAGGACGACTGCAGTTTGACTTTACCGTCACGGCCGGTGGGGTTCAAACGAGCGATTCGATTCGCGTCGAAGTGGCAGATGGACTGTCCAGTCATGGAGTAGCCGCAATCACGACTGCGCTGGATTCCAAAAGCGTCGTCCGTTTGAAACAGCGGCTGAACTATTTGGGTTTTACCGACAAGCTGGGGCGATCTCTTATCGTCGATGGTCAATTCAACTCGGAAACCAAACAAGCGCTGCAGCTTTTCAAAGCAGTCGTAGATTCGACGGGAGAGGTAACCCCCAGTTCCATTTCTCAAAACGACCTGCTCGATGCACGCACCGTCCGTTGGTTGAACTCACCCACCGCCCCGCAGTGGAGCACGCTGGATGGTTTGGTGAACAACAATCGCTATGCCTCAAATTGGACATTGAACACGTTGCGGGGCGCGGCGTCGATCAATTCGGTAAGCACTATTGCGCGGGTAATTGCTCTCAGCGCCGACCAGCGATCGGCGACAGCCTTGTATCCATCAGCTCCTTGGGGATCGCACTTGGCCGGCATGGATGCAGACCTGAACATCAGCGGCCTCAGTTCCGCACAAATCAAATCGCTGCTCGATGCGATCCTGGCCGCAGAGACCGGACCCGATCGCGGGCGAGTGACCCAGTTCCGCATGAACCCCAACAACGCGGCGGCGGTCAGCGCAGTGGCTGCGTTCAACACGGCCAACCCTGGACAACCACTTCGCGCCAGTCTATCGCCCCTGCTGTCTCAAAACACCTTGCATATCGATTTCGCACCGCCGCCGCTGGAAGTGCTGGCCCCCGGCGAAGTCGGCATGGTCGGCAGCGGCTTCGCGCAATTGATCAGCGGCTTTCGCCCGCAAGCCAACATTGATCTGCTCTCTCGGCCGTTGCCAATCATCGGCGTCACAGGCGTGATTGACCCACGTTTGCCGACAGACATCAACGGTGTGCCGGTCCAAGTCTCGATTGGCTCTTTGACCAGTGCGGACGCGCGGCTAGCGGAATTCTTTCAAGCTGCGGCCGCCTACCTGCAAGCCAATCCATCGGCCACGTTGACCTCGCTGCGAACTTACTTGCTCACACAAGTTGCTGGTGTGACCAGTGTTGCCTTTCGCGAGAGCCCTAGCGAAGTGTTGCTGGACATTCGCTTTGCTCCGACCATTGCCGATACTCAGCGCGATTTGCAACTCGGGGGCGAAGCCAATCAGCGCGGCGTCAAAGCTACGTTGGACAACGGAGATCGAGTGGCGGTCAAATCGAATCTGGAGTTGAAATTTACGCTGGGACTCGATCGCTCGACACAGCAATTATTTGTTCGAGACACAGACTTCAAAGCTGGCAACTCGGTCTCGGTAAACGCCTCAGCCAATTTGGATTTTCCGCTCAACAACGGCATCCTGGCTGCCGCCGTCGACAACGCCAATGTAAACCTGACAGCGGAAGTCACGCTTGCGCGCACGACGCGATTGAATTTGAGCGATTTAGCAAAAGGTCCGTTCACCGATTTGTTCACGCGCGCGCATACTGGCAGTGCCAACCTAGCCATGCCCGTCAATGCGAATTTTGCAGGGCTGCCTACCAGTACGATTACGCTCAGCCTGAGCGATGTCTTTGCTGGCGATCCGTCGCTCAGCTTCGGTCAAAACAACGCTTGTCTGCAGAATTGGGGGCACTACACCAATCAAGATCTATATTCGATGACCAACGTTGTCGGCGATTTTCTATCGATGTTGGAAAACAAGGGCAAGGGATTGGTAGCGGATAGTCTGCTCCAAGAGCCGCTGAAAAATGTTTTCGTTTTGCGAACCGCCTGGGACACGCTGGTCAATGGACTGCGGGATCAAGGCGGACAACTTGCCTTCAACTCGATCCAAGATTTTGTCGCAAAACTTAACCCGCTCGGTTTTCAGTTCAACGCCAGCGACTGCACGTTTACTTTCAACATTGACTACAACAGCAAGATCAAACCGCTGGAAATTCCGGCTCAGTTTGGTGATCTGGGGCCGCTGAACCATCTAGAGTCGCCCAGTAAACTGCAAGTCCAACCGTCGGCTGGCTTTCAATTCACCATCGGTCTAGACCTCAATCCCCTTGGAACCGGCACGCTTGTGAACGAAGCGACGCTGGCCAAGTCACTAAACAACAACATCAATCCGCTGAAGCAAAATATCGAGGGCCAGAACGATCTCAGCATCACACTTGGCGATGACACGACTTGGCAAGTCAACTTCGATGGTTTAAGTGCCGAAACAGCCACCGTTGGCGATATTCTGACGCTGCTTGTGGCTGGCCGCTCCGACAAATTCCGCGCCCAAATTGTCGAAGGTCGCTTCGTGCTCACCGATTTGACCCAAGTTCATACCAAGCCTTTTGCCGTAGCCAACGTGGGTGCTTCTGCAATCGGCAATTCCGATATCGGCTTGGGAGTCCTGGGCGAAACGACAGATATCCGAGCCGATAAGGCGCGGCAATTGGTCGGCACACCGGTACACGGTGATCGGCTCGAACGGCACGTCTTTATCCCAACCAATGCGGGTGCTGCCCCGCGAATCTACGCCGAAGGCGCCATTACCGGCAAGGATATGAGCGCAGCGGCCAACTTTGGCTTTGTGCAAGTTGGCATCGTGAACAGCACGCTGGATGCCAATGCCAAACTAGATTTCAAGCTCAAGGATCCTGGTACGGGACTGAATGCCGACAACCGGATCACCGGCGCGGAAATGTTCGAAGGCATCGTAGCCGCCGTGGGTGAGCCCAAGTCGCTGCTGGCTGCGGTCAACAAATCCGGCGCAGCCAAACTGCGGCTGCCACTCGAAGCGGCTCTCAACGGGCAATCGTTGGTGGCCAATGCCAATGGGCAAGTTCCCGCGTATCGGGCCGAACTGGACAACATCTTTCAACCAGAGAATTTCAAACAGGGCTTTGAAGGCGATCTGACAGGTTTGACGAACTTTGCCTTTCTCAAAGCTCAGCAGATTTGCGATTTGCTGGAAGGTCTGGCGCGACACTACAGCCAGATTCAAAACCTAAAGTTCATGAACACTAAGATCGTCGGTGACCTGACGCTGAACAAGCTGCTGAACCTGAATACCGACATCCAGCAAATCATTACCAAATACGCGGCCCAGAAAGATGCCAAGCTGCAAGATGTAGGCCAGACGCTGAACAAAATTGCCAGCGAGGTATTTGGCTTCGATCAGTTTCCAGTGGGTGAAGGTCCAGCAGCCGGTGAAGGCGAAGCGCCCGAGTATTTTTCCATCACGCGCGATGGCAACGCACTCAAACTGAGTATCAATCTGCCCGTCATCATCTCGCGCAAAGTGCAATTGACGCTCGACGTTGCCAAAGCCGGCATCCCTGGGCTGGACACGCTGATTCCGCAACAGGGCTTAGGGCAATTCATGCTCAGCGGCGGTTTTAATCTGCGAGTCGACATGGGACTTGACTTGTCCAATCCAGCTAACCCCAGGGTATTCATCTACGACACCTCGACGGCTTCGGCCAATCTGTTTGCCAGCGGATCGGGTGTTAGCTTCAAGTTGACCGCCGGCGCTCTGGGGGGACTCTTCGTCCACGATGGCTGGATCAAGTTGGATGCCGACGGTGCGGGACCATCGACGGCTCCGGTGTCGCTTTCGATTTCGCTGGCTAACAACAACGGCGACGGTCGCCACTACCTAGACGAAAATTTGTTCGCCGATTTGTCAGCCAGCGTCCAAGGTGGTTTGTCGATCCGATTGCCGGTTGACTTCCCACAGCTTGGATCGCCGCTCGATCCAGCCAACCCGGCGATCGTGTTTACAGTCGCCGATTTCAACGACATCGTCGGCAGTACCAGTTTGGATATGCCTGATTTTGCCGAAGCCATCAATCGCATCGACTTGGCCAACGACATGTCGGGCTTGACCGACAGCATCGAAGGCTTCTTCACGCTACTCGACACTGCCGTCGATACCGTGGCTTTCGCCGCCAAGCTCCCTTTGATTGGTGATGGACTCAAGGACGCATCGCGGTTCATCACCGATATCCGCGACAAAGTGAAAGACAATTTCAATCAAGTCGGTAAGCAGACCCTCGGCTTTGTGCAACAGAAACTCTACGAGGCGTTGGGACAGGACGGACTGAATCTGCTGGGAAGCGACGCCAGTCTGTCCTCGATTCATGTCATGGTCGACGGCTTGGTTTTCAATCCACAAACGCAAGTCCTGACTCGCGTTCCCAACGAGGTGCTATACAGTTTTGATTTGGTGGCCACATTAGCCGATTCGACAGTGGACGTCGATTTTGATATTGGCATTCCGGCAATTGGGCTGGAATTGGACGGTGGCATTCGGTTGCAAATCGAATCGCGTTTCCATGTTGGTTTGGGGCTCAGTCGCTCGCAAGGCTTCTTTCTGGATACAAGCCAAGTCGACGAGATCAAGATTGACGTCTTGGCGACGATCCCGGACTTTACTGCCAAAGGGCATCTCGGCTTCCTGCAGATCGATGCCAACGATTTCAATTCAAACGACCCGCTGGACCGCAGTCGTATCCAAGGTAGTTTTGCCATCGATATCAACGGTGTAGGCGACGACCGGCTGACCATGTCCGAGATTGCCTCAGGTGCGGTGCTAGATGCTTTCAATGCTCGCTTCGACGGTCTCGCACACGTCCACTTGCTGTTGCGCACCAGCTTGCAAGGCAACACCGCCCTGCCATCGATCGTAGCGGAGTTTGTACTGGACTGGAATTTTTTGAATGCATCGACCAACGGACCAGCCAGCAGTTTTGGAGGTACGCCGTCGCTTGAATTCAAGAATATATCGATCGATGCGGGCGGCGCAATCAACAGTATTGTGCGACCAATTCTAGACACCTTTGGCGATGTGATTGGTCCACTTGATGCTGTGTTGGACGTGCTTGCCGAACCGATACCCGTGCTGTCGTCCGTGCTGGGGGAAGGCTTCAATCTGCTCAGAATCATCCGTCTGGTAGCAGAAGTTTTCGTGGGGAAGGACTCGCTCGAGACGGCTGAAGGAGTTGTGCTGGCGATTCGCAAAGTGGTCGATTTGCTGGACAAGTTAAATTCGCGGGGGAATGTTCCTTTGCCAGTAGGTTCCTTTAAGCTTGGCGATGTGCGTGCCAAAGACTTCAAGTTGGATCAAGCCACGCCATTGGGCCTAGATGGTAGCGCAATTAACGAAGCGCTCGACTTTGTAAACGGTCAGATTTCCGACATTTTGGCTTCCGCACAAGCAGTCTTCAGTTTTGTTGGCGGACAAAAATTCCCACCTCCCAAATTTCCGATTATCGAAAAACCGTTTACAGCGATCGGATTGCTACTCGGACGGGATGTTCCTCTGGTTACATGGGATCTTCCGGAACTGAAATTGTACGCGCCCATTTACGCTCCTGGTGGGCTGTTTGCTATCAAGGGTACCGTGGATACGGCGGTGCGTCTGGGGCTTGGATTTGACACCAAAGGGTTCCGAGATTTCGCGAAGTCGGGTGATATCGAGGATATCTTCAATGGCTTCTACCTAAACGATCACGTCAAAAATGGAGTCGATTTGCCGGAGGCTTCCATCGATTTGGATCTCTTGGCAGCGATTGGAATCTTGTCCCCACCTCCATCTCAGGGGGCGAAGACGCTGGGGCTGGACTACCGCTTCGATGTCGGAGTAGGTGGAGGTATTAAGGCTAGCGGAGTGTTCGATCTCAAAGATGAAGACGGCGATGGCAAAGTTCACTGGGACGAGCTCTATCACAACTTGGAACAGGGTGCGGGCTGCGCATTCGATGTTCATGGCAGCTTCGATGCTAGTCTAATAACTTTCGCCAAAATCTATGCCAAGATCGGTCTAGGACCGCTGAGCGGCGAAATCACTCTAGTCAACTATGAGAATCGGATCGCAGGAGTCTCGGCCAGTTTTGCCACCACGTGTACGCCAGTGATCGCCACCCCCGCGAGCGCAGAACAACCTGCCATGTTGGACAACGGCAAGTTGGTGCTGATCACTTCCGATCAGGCGGATACGTTTGTCGTCGAGCCGGTCCCCGGAACGGCTCGTATTAAGGTGACGCGGACTGTGGCCGGTGCAACTGTCTTCGCCGAATACTCGGGCGTGACGTCGATCTTCGCCGACGGCAAAGCGGGCAACGATGATATTCGTATTCGCCCAGGCATTTCTGTGCCCGCCGACCTGCGCGGCGGTACCGGGAATGACTATCTGCAAGGGGGCGACGGCAATGACACGCTGAACGGCGATCTCGGCGAGGACACGATTTATGGCGGACTCGGCAATGACAAGCTCTTCGGTGGACTGGACAACGACTATCTGTACGGCGAGGCAGGCGCGGACACGATATCAGGCGATGACGGGGCGGACTGGCTCTATGGTGGCAGCCAGATCGACACGATCACCGGCGGCTTAGGTAATGATCACATTTGGGGCGACGATGGCGACGACACCATCGACGGCGGTTTGAGCAACGACATCATCTATGGTGGAGCTGGAAATGATACGATCCGCGGTGGTTTGGGGAGCGATGAAATCTACGGTGAAGGCGGCAATGACACCATCACTGCTGGGGATAAACAACAGGGCTCCTCATCGGATGTGATTAACAAAGTTGTCGGTGGCGATGGCAACGACACGATCTACGGCGACTTGGGCGATGATACAATCTACGGCGACAACGAAGACGGCAGTGGTAGTGGCAACGATACTATCATCGCACTCAGTGGCAATAACGTCATCTACGCTGGTGCGGCCGATGACTATGTTACCAGTGGCAGTGGTCGCGACAAGATTTGGGGGGGCGCGGGCAACGATGTCATCGATAGCGCCGGGGGCGACGACGAAGTTTACGGCGAGGCTGGTGACGATACGATCAGCACCGGTGAGGGTAATGACAAAATCTGGGGCGGTGACGGCAACGATCGCATCTTCGCCGGTCTGGGCAGCGACGAAATTCGTGGCGGAGCAGGCGACGACTTTATCGTGGCGGGGATCAACTACGATCCGAACGCGACCAGCGGTGAAGCCGAGGCGAATCACATCATCGACGCGGGCTCGGGGAACAACACTGTCTTCGGTGACTTTGGCGTCGATACGATCACTGCTGGCGATGGTCGCGATTTGATCCATGCCTTTAGTGGCGACGACATGATCTTCTCCGGTGGCGGCGACGATACGATTTACGGCGGTGCCGGTTCGGACAAAATCGTTGGTGGACTGGGACGCGATACGATCTACGGGGGCGTCAATGCTGCCGGAGGTGGTTTAGCCAGCGACCGCAATCTGATTTATGGCGATAACGAAACTGACGACAGTCAACTGGCGGGTACACCGGCGGGGCCAGTTAACGGCGATACGATCTACGGCGATATCGGCGATGATATGATCTATGGCAATACCGGGGACGATACGATCTATGCCCTGGGGGGCAACAATCGCATCTACGCGGGCTGGGGCGCGGATACCATCTACGTTGGCAGCGGTGCGGCCGAAAGCGGTTTAACTTCCGACGTTAACATCATCGACGCTGATCCATTTGGGCAACCCGATGCGCCGAGCAACTCGCAGGCCTCGGAACACGGTGACCGAGTCTACGCGAGTCGCGGCACGGACACGATTTGGACTGGGCCCGGTCCCGATACGGTGTTCAGCTATACAGGTGACGACTCGATTAACGCCGGTTCCGAAGACGATTTCGTCGATGCGGGGGACGGCGACAACGTCGTCTACGCCGGAGCGGGCAATGACGTAGTGCGCACCGGTTCCGAACGTGATTTGGTCTTTGGCGACGCTGGCGATGACACGATCGACTTGGGTGCAGGCGATGACTTTGCCGTCGGCTCAACTGGCAACGACACGATTCGTGGCGGTGCCGGGCGCGATGTGATCTGGGGTGGAGAAGCGGCCATTTCCGTCACCATGTTCACCCGCGATGAAGCTAGCTTCTTCGCTCTGCCGACCAATTTCCCTGGAGCGAATTGGACGCTGGCCGATACGCCGGATGGTTCAGGCGTTACGCAGGCCACCTTCGGCATGTTGGCGCTAGTGCCCAAAGAACTCAACGGTCTGTCGCTCGACGGCCAGTCCGATGATGGCAACGATTCGCTCTACGGTGATGACGACAACGATTGGCTGTGGGGTGGTGGCCAGAACGACACTCTCAGCGGTGGTGCTGGCGATGACTATCTCGACGGCGGTAGCGGCAATGACACGGTCCGCGGTGACGCTGGCGCGGACATTGTGCGCGGAGGTCGCGGTGACGATCAACTCTACGGTGGTGCGGGGATCGACCAGTTGTTTGGCGACGCAGGGGTCGACACTTTGTACGGCGATGCAGGGAGTGTCACCAGCGATGCCAATTCGCTGAGAGGTCAACGCCTATTTGGCGGCGATGGAGCGGACTATCTGTATGCCTTCTCTTACGCCAATCAACTCGCTGGCATCGAGGTGGAAAAGAGTTGGTCGGGCGATGAATTGCACGGCGGTGCGGGGGATGACTGGATCTATGGTTCGATCCGCAGCGAAATCATGTTTGGCGATGACGGCAATGAAACCATCTATGGCGACGCCTTGGCCGGTCCTTTCTATGTTTATTGGGACCAGCAAGCTCTCATTGGCGGCAATGATTTGATTTTCGGTGGAGCGGGGCAGGATTATCTTTACGGCGGTGGCGGCAATGACACGCTGTGGGGCGGCTTCGATTCAGATCGACTCGAAGGTCAAAACGGTGTTGATACTCTGTATGGTGGTTCGGGCATCGATAAATTGATTTTGGATGTCGATACCAGCTACGATCCGCTGCAAGCTGGTCAGCACGAAGTGTTCGACGGTCACTACGGAAATGTTAGCAAAGGGGATATCGCGGACGACAATGCGACAGACATTCTAGTCATCCAGGGGACCGATGCCGCCGACGTGATTCGGATCGGACAAGAGAATTACATCATCCCGGCAACCCAAGCAACACCGACAACCCCGTCGATTCCGCAGCGCCCCGCTTCGCGGTTGGCAGTGCAAATCAATTCTCGGGTGATGACCGCCGCTTGGCGCAGCTTCGAAGATCGACGCTTTTCCAAAGGTCTGCCGCTGGTCGAGCAAATTCAAATCTCTGGGCTCGGAGGCAACGACGACATTCGCTTTATTGATACGCCCCAGTCCTTCGTTGGCGCGAATTACACGCTGGCTGGTGTTAAGCCGCTCGACCTAAGCGACTTGTCGGCCCGCAGCGACGATTGGGTCAGTGTCATCGACGGCGGGGCTGGGAACGACTTCATTCAAGGTAGCCCAGGTCGCGATCGCATCGACGGTGGTCGCGGCAGCGATACGATTTTGGGGATGGCTGGCGACGATCAACTGTGGGGCGATGGCGGGCCGACTCAAGGCCGAGCCGACGATTACGATCGACTGTTTGCTGGCGCTGGCAACGATGATTTGATCGGCGGACAAGGTATCAACGACTTGTACGCTTGGACTCGCGATCCAGACCTAGGGCGAGATTTCCGCAAAGAGACTGCGGACAATTATGGTCCAACGCTACAGTTCGGAATATTCGTGGGGCCAGACGGCGTTTTGCTCGATCACAACGGCGACCTCGATAATGACGGCCTGTTGGACGCAGATCAAATTGCTGTCGGCCCAATCCGACAACCTTATCAGCCCGAGGACACGGGACTGAATCGCTTACTCGGCGGGCCACGATCGGACGTGCTGTTTGGCGGGACCGGTCTAGATTTCCTCTACGGCAATGGGGCGATCGAGGGTGCCGACCTGATTCGCGATCGACAAGGCAAAACGTTTGCCTCGCGCGATGGCGGGTTGGCGGGGGATGAATGGAAGGAATATGCCAAGAGCACCAACAGAGTTTGGTACTACGGTGGCTCGAACAAAGACGACATCATCACCGTCGACTACGTGACCGAGCCAGGATTGCTGCAAGGTCACCATTTGATCACGCGGCTGACCAACAACTCAGGGAACTTTACCTTTGACGCGCAAGTGCAATTGGACTTCGGTGCCCGCGATGCCAATGGCCGATTGATCTGGAATCCGAACGACAGTTTCTACGGCTCGGCCATCATCGGTTCCATCGCGTTGCCCAGCGACGGCAGTTTGCCCAGTGACGCACAGTTTTCGTTGAGCCTAGATGGTGGATTGACTGTGTCGATCACCATTCCTGCTCAAACCAATTCTACGGTGGAAGCGTTGGTGGCAGACATCGACCTGAAACTGCAAGCGGTGGGGTTGGGTGGTAAAGTTTCCGCCCGTTTGAGCGAAGGCAAACTCGCGCTGGTTCGCATCGATTCGCAATTGTCGCCAAACACTTCCACGTTGGTTGCGACTACGAATTTGGCCGCGCGGCAAATCTTGGGACTGGACGACGGACAACTGGCCACCAACGGCTTGGTGGGCTCAGGTGGATTGAGCCGCTTGCTGCCACCCGAAGGTGATTTCCAAGCGATCATCATCGACGCGCTCGATGGAAATGACATCATCACTGTCGGACCCACAGTGATCAAGTCTGTCTGGACCGATGCGGGCAAGGGCAACGATCGAGTTGATTACAAGTCTGGCTTCCCGATTCTGACCGATGTGACCGAAGGTGTCGGCAGCCATGCGCGCCGCAACGATACGGAAGAAACGGCTTACAATCTCGACGGCCCCACTCCAGGCGGTGACACCGGCATCGATCATAAATGGCGAACGCCGCGATCCATTCAAGGGCTGACGCTGGACAATCCTGCGGATGTCGACTGGTATCAGCTTTCGTTTGCCAATGTGGACCAAGTTCCGCGCAGTGGCGACGCGCTGCGAATCAGCAGTCTGTCGAGTGACGATGGAATCAAATTGGAACTGTACCAGCGCGTAGGCGGGGTGTCAGATTTGCAGTTGGTCCTCGGTGGAGTATCAGACGCCGATGGCAGACTGACTTGGGGCAAGCTCGCTTTGACTGCTGGCAAAACCTACTGGCTGAAGATCGAGTCGAACAGGAATCCGACCATCTATCAGCTCGATATCACCACACCGGATTGGGCCGAACCAAATGACGGGCCAAGTACCGCTTACGATCTGACGACAGACAATACTCGGATAGATCAGTTTGGGCTAATCAGCGGTCTTGCGTTGCACGATGCATTGGATAAAGATTGGTTCAAGTTCAAGTTGAATGACGATGCACAATTTGATCGCGTGAGCGTTACTAAGCGCGCGGGGGCTGGCAATGTAGCGCTCGAAATTTATGCGGCTGGACAGACAACATTGGTGCTGCGGAGTGCAACTACCGGCAGCGCAGTGACAGCGACGGTGGAATTGTCTGGCCTGCTGGCTGGAGAGTACTACCTGCGGCTCAGCTCGACGGGCTTTGCCGAATACGAACTGCGGCCCGTGTTTGGCTCCAACCCAGGAACTCAAACACTAGAAAATCCGCAAGTTGAAACCGCAGGCTTTACGGCTTACAACGTAAATGAACCGCTCTATCTGGCCAGCGGCGTGAAGATCCTACGCCGCGATGTGCTCTTGGGAGGTGAAGGGAACGATGTGTTGTCGGGCGGGTCGTGGGAAGATTGGATTTTTGGTGGCGATGGTAACGATGTGCTTAGTGGTGGTGCCGACAGGCAGGCGCAAGACTTGATGTGGGGGGGCGACGGCGACGACATCTTCCAATTGATCCCTGACCAATTGCCGCTGCTGAAGACCACGCAGCGAGCCATCAATCCTATCGACCGACAAACGATCATTGCCACTCAAAGCGATCGCGTCGATGGTGGTGTGGGACGCGATCAAGTGCTGTTCCTCGGTGGCGACTTGGACGCGCAGGGTCGCGCGGTACCCGACAACGTGGCGGTAACGTATGACACAGTCAACTATCGGCACGCATTGACGGCTCGCGTCTGGGATACGGCTGGCGGGCAGTGGATCGTAGACTCGAAGACGGGCGAGTTCCGTCAAGACGTCGCCTTTTTTGTCTCGACCAGCGTAGAAGACTTTGTCATCGATACGCGCGGTGGCAACGATGAGGTTCATGCCGAAGAGGGGCTGAAGATTCCAGGAGCATTGGCTAGCGGTTTAGTTACCTGGGGCTTCAGTCCAGGGATGATTCCTGTCGGTGCGTTGGCCCATCTACAGATTCGCGGTGGCGCGGGAGCGGATCGCTTATTCGGTGGTGCGGGGGATGACAATATCGATGGCGGAGCAGGCGATGACATGATCGTCGGTGGTGGCGGCAACGACAAGCTGCAGGGTGGTAGCGGCCACGATTGGCTCGCCGGGGGAACGCCGGAGGTACTGCCCGATAAATATGAATACTCCAGCCGCAGCAGCAACGACTTGGCTACTGGTGCAGCGCTGCTGAGCGAGGAAGCGTCGAGTCTGCGCGGCGTGCTAACCAAAGATATCGAAGTACATCTGACTCTGCATGAAGGGGACGTCAGCGACTGGCTGGTGATTCCCACCCCTACAGCGCTGAAGAGCTATGGCAAAGCCGAAGCAGCCCATGTGTTGAAGGAGATGATTCAACTGACGTTTGACGGTCCCCACGATTTACAGACGACTACGAGATTGCAATCGAACGCGATTCTGAATCAATTGCTGTCCGTCACTGCGGGGCGACTGGATGCGTCGACTGGAAGTGTGGTACCAGTTCTTCAACCCGATGGAGTACCCGAGTATTACTTGCTGCGCGTGTTGAATCTAAATGCGCTTTTCTCGCCTGCAGACCCGGCAAATCCAAACGCTCCGTTGCCGGCTGTTGGGCCGTACACGCTGACGTTCAAAAAAGAGTTGTGGGCGCAGACCACCGACGTGGCGGCAGGGGCATCGCTGGCTTTGGGAGGCGCTGAAGTTCACTTGCAGTCGAGCAATTTGAGCGATGTTCCCGCGATTATTCCGCTAGGCGACATCAATGGCGATGGTAAACCTGACTTTATCAGCTCGATGCAGCAAACGAGCGCGGGAACTCTATACCGCGTGACATTGGGACAAGATATTGCGGGCTTGGCAGGTAGCACACCTGCCTTCACGATCACTGTGCCCGATAGCGCTGAAACCAAGTTCTTCCACGGCGACTTCAACAAAGACGGCAAGCAAGACATCGCCATCTATTGGTTGGGCTCTGGGAATGCTTCCACTCAACCGGGCCTACGTATCTTGCTCGGTCGCGCGGCCAATCAGTGGCCGACGAATGTCAATGCAGACGCTTTGGCGGATATCGTCATCGCAACTGCGGACATTATCGTCGACAGCATTGACAACGCCGGCGATGTGAGCGGCGATGCGGCTGATGATATCCTCATCGGTTCAAAAGGGCAGAACCAAGTTGGCATCTACTTGGGCAATACGAGCTGGACTGTCAAACCGGTCACCACGGCCAACACGTTTGATCTCGATTTACAGAACTTCGTCGCCTCGAATCCTAACGCTGCAGCGACAACTGGGGCCGAGCGGGTCAATTGGTATCGCACGGTCACGGAGCCCAACAGTAGCACAACTCCGCTGCCGGGTCACTCCGCCGGTGGCACTGTGGCGTTTCAGATCAACGTCCCGACGACGCAGCAGAGTTTCAATGTCGACGCGACAGTCAGCGGCACGTTGACGTCGCCTGCCATCAACTTGTCCAATTATAGCGGTGCTGCCGTCGAAGTCTCCTTCGCCTCGTGGCTGAAAACTGAGAACACCTACCAATCACAAGTCGAATACGATAAAGCCATCGTGCGGGTGGCCAAAGCAAAAGTTGACAACCCCAATGAACCCGATTTCGATTCAGTCGACAAGACTCGATCGCTGGTGATGGCTGCCAATGGAACCAACTTGTTGACTTTGAACACTACCGATCCGTATTTTGCGGGTCAAAATCAACTGTTTACCGACGCGACGGCAACTTCGTTCCAAAACATGCGGCTGCAGCTTAATCGTCCCGGAAGCGATTGGCTCAATAACTATCAAGGCAAAATTTGGTTGCGATTCGAATTCGATTCCCATGACGAATATGTCAACGATTATCCAGGTTGGTTCATCGACGATGTCAAAGTCGCAGTCAGCAGTGTCCAGATTTCAGCGCCAAACATCACGCTCACCGGCGCAGCCAACGAGTCGATTGGTGCCGTGGTCGGTTCGGTCGGCGATCGCAATGGCGATGGCAAAAGCGAGTTCGCAGTAATTGGCGAGCGGACGGTGGGAGTTGACACCACATCGATCGTCTACGTGGTCAATGGTGGCGCAGGGTTAAGCAGCGGGCCAGTGAGTGCGGCAAGTCCCGCAGTACTCACCTCGACGACTCCGTTGGTCTTCGACGACTCGCTGGCGCCCTATGGTCCGTTTGATCGAACTCGCATTAGTTCCGTGGGCGATGTGAACGGTGACAACCAAGTCGACTTTGTGATTGCCAGCGACGACTTAGGGTCCTATTTGGTTCAACAATCGCTGGCGACCCCCGGTGAGAAAGTATTACAGGACGTCACGAAGTACTTTGCATCGGCCGCGCTGCAAGGCTTCGGCGATGTGGACGGCGATACCTATGCGGATCTTGGTGGCATGTCGCTGGAACGATCCTCTTCGGGTGGACTTTCGGACTTGGTTCATGCTGTGGGCCAGATCTATTTGGGTGGTTTCGACATCAGCACCACACCGTCGCTGTCGGTTGAAACTGGCAAATCGTTTTACGTTTCCGAGAACAATGCCTCGTTCGTTCCTCCGAAAAATTTCTTCGCGCCGATTGGGCAGCTTCCTGGCGACCAGCGCAGCGATTTTGCCATCGCCGATACCATCACTGGACGCAGTTTGCATATCCTGGCCGGTAGAGAACGAAAATCGACAACAATTCCGTCAGGCCTTGCGCCAAGTGCTTTCAGGTATACACTGGCCACGCCGATGATTGTGGGTAATTCAGCAGATTTGACTGGACTCGATTTAGCCAATTCAATAGAAAAAGTCTTCTCGCTGCCACAAGTTCCCGCTTTAGAAGGAGCGTCGATTGGCGATCGATTGCAGCCGCTGCAATCGATCGGCGATTTCAACGGTGACCGCATCGATGACTTCATTGCGGTGGGGTCGAAGACAGCCTACTTGTTGTTCGGTCCAATCGATGCGATGCGCAGCGAGAGCATCGCCGAACGAGCCGACGTGACTATCGATCTACGCGTCGATCCAGCCAACCCAGCCAGCGGTGTCTATCGCGTTGGCTTAAGCACCGCCGAAGTGGACGTCACCAGCACCGCGCCTCACCGCAGCGAGGTCGCCTTTGTCCGCGAGACTGGCGACGGTCCGGTGGTGAAATTACTCAAGGGGGCCGCCAATCCAGCTCGCCAGCTTGCCCTTTCGGATTCAACTTGGCAACCGGCCATCACCAGTAGTTCAAACACGTTTGCCAGCGGTACTGTTCAAGTTTCATTGACTGATACAGACGGCGATCAGGTTGCAGAAATTGTTCTGTCGGGTCGCAACGTGAGCAGCTTGCAGCCTCAGCTCAAAACATACAAATGGAGTAGTGTGGAGTCCGAGTGGGATGCTCCGAGCGATGTCATATACGACGCCCCCGAGTTGGTCGTCAATGGTGATGCGGAATCAGGCAACAATTCTGGTTGGGTCGTGCGCAATGGATTTGGGGCACGCACGTCTGACGGAACAGTGACTCCCAACTCGGGAAATTACTTCTTTCGATCGCAGTCCCTTCCAGTAAGCAACTCGGTTACACAAGATATATCACTTGCCGCCTATATCGACGCACTGGCCACTGGTTTGCAAAGGTTTAGTCTTGGATTCAGCCTGCGTACCTTCTCAACGATGAATGCTGGTGTACGGCTGCAGTTCCTCAGCGCAACAGGGGCTCCCGTTGGTAGCGGCTACGACAGCGGAAGTCTTCAGTCCCCGTCGAGCTGGCTAACCAACCAAGCGACGGTCATTGCGCCTCGGGACGCCACCACAGCGCGGATCACTCTGTTTTCATCGCGATTCCCAGCCCCCGGAATTACAGTT
Source organism: Pirellulaceae bacterium (assembly GCA_041741955.1). Lineage (GTDB taxonomy): Bacteria > Planctomycetota > Planctomycetia > Pirellulales > Pirellulaceae > Aureliella. The sequence goes on from JBGSJL010000309.1 coordinate 22,109, forward strand.
GCCTACTTTGACGAAATTTCGTTCAAGCCCGTCAACAATCCGATCAGCACGGTTCCGACTCAGCGCGATCCCAGCGGCGATCGACTTGGCGTATTGCCTGTCGGCGACGTGGATGGCGATGGCAGCCAAGATTTCTTGATGTCGAATCCGTTGGATTTCGCTCGTCCGGGTGTTTACTGGGTAAATTCCAGTACAACCGCTTTGAGCACGTCCACCCTATTGGCGACTCCCGTCAGCTCGACGACTCAGCGCGCATTTGGTGTCGAGCTAGCCGCGCTGGGCGACATCAATCGCGATGGCACCAGCGATTTTGCAGTAGTCAATGCACCGAGAAGTTCACTTGATCCGCTGACTTCCGCGTTCAATATCGAAGATCAGGTTATCGTAATGACCTCGACGGTGACTGAGACGACTACGACTATTGGCTCGATCACCAATACGGTGCGAGCGGTCAACTCGGTGCCCCTGCGGACGATCACGCGCAGCGGTCCGACCGCTGGACTGGTAGTGCGACTACGGGCCACAGCCGGTGATTTTAACGGCGATGGCAGGGCCGACTTGGCAATCGCGGAATCGGTATCGCAGGTTTTCGGAACGCAGGTTTCAGGCAGAGTTTATCTATTTTCGGACATCGCCTCGAACGACTCGTGGAACAGCTCGCTCGCGCTGGCCGACGCTAACCAAGTCATCGCGTCGGATAACACCTACGGACTGATCGATGGACTTGGCCGCTCGCCACAGTTCGATTTGAATTTGGACGGAGTGGACGATTTGGTGTTTGCTGCGAGCACTGCAGGTGCCACTCTGACCAACACAGCCGAAGCCGGTCGCGTGTTTACGGTCTTTGGAAATCGAATTCGAACTGAGATTCCGGACCGAGGCGTTGACCTGTTGGCCAATGAATCCCTGCCTGGTTTTGGACAGTTCGTGGTTAGTAAGGGACCTGGGTTGGTCGAGAAGATGACTCGCCCAGTAACCGGCACGCAGTGGCTCGAATTCAATACGCTCGGTGACGGACTGGCGGGCAATTCGCTGGTGGTTGGACCGCAGCCTACGCAACCGCTTTCCATCGCTCCCCGCGCTGCCGGTGATGGCACGCTGCAAGTCGATCTGTCGCGGTTGCTGCCTTACGTGCCCGAACCAAGCCAGCTTTCAAGCTCTGAGCTGACGGTCAACTACACGGCCAGTGTTGGCGATCCGCTAACGGACGTTGACCTCAGCCGCCGGGCAGTGGTAACGGTCGACGGTCAGCAGGTTGTCTATTTTGTCTCGCAAGGAGTTTTGAAGTATACGGACGGAACGCTAGGTCACGTCGCCAGGGTGGGCAGCAGAGCTGTTGAACCGCAACGAATGGCCACTGACGGATCGAGATTGATCTTCGAGAGTCAGTCGGCTGGTAACTTTGAGGCCTTTGGGCAAAGCGGCATATGGCATTTAGCATCACCTAACGGCACGCCGCAGCTATTATTCAGCCTCCAGAGTTCCTTCGTGTTCGGTGTGCCGGGTGAATCGGTGATTCAGATGGCGATCGCGAACAACCAAGCCATCGTGGCCACCAACTACGGACGTTTGATACGAGTCGATTTGAGCACGTTTCAAGTCTCCGACGTGCTGACTGATTGGAATGCTCAGAACAATGCCTTGATCTCGAATGTTACGCAATTCGCGTCGCAGGGCAACGCGCTCTACTTTGCGGCGAACGATGGCCAGCCGCCGCAGAATGGCCTGTGGAAGCTCGACTTGAGCAGCTCGCTGAGTTCGCCATTGATCACGCCTCTTCGCTATGGCGACGCGACCAATTTGACGACAAGCTCGCTCGGCAGCGGCACGCTCTTCTTCCGCGAGGGGACGCAACTGTGGCGCAGCGGCGGCACGGCGGCCACAACCGCGCTCGTGAAAGACATTGGTCTGGTGCCGTCGGAATTGACCGACGTGGGTGGTACGCTGTTTTTCGAAACGACTCACGAGGATTTATTGGTTGGTGGTTTCGTGGGTCAGCTTTGGAAGAGCGATGGAACGGCTGCCGGCACTTCGGTCGTGGCGGTGGACAGCGAGGGACAAGCGGTCAACGCACCCACGGGCCTAACCGCGATTGGATCGAAGCTCTATTTTTCTGCGGAGCGTGCCGCAGGGATATCCAATCCGTTTGTGGCTGAGTTCGATTCCGGCAACGTTACGATGCGACGGCTGTCTGGCTCGCTGACGATTCCGGCAGGCTTTGCCGCAGTCGGCAACGCAGTCTATTTTTCAGCACTGGACAACGCGGTTGGACTTGAGCTGTTTACGACTGACGGCACTGCGGCTGGGACGCAATTGGTCAAGGATCAAGCCACCGGAACGGCCAGTTCGTATCCAGGAAATATGTTCAGCCTCAATGGCAAACTGGTCTATGAGACCGGCAGCGGCGCGGTGAAGCAGTTTACCCTTTCGGACGCTACCGCCGCAGGCACAGGTCCGATCCGCGACGCTGCGTTCACGTTCACATGGCCCACTGGAGAAGCAGAGACCGGCAACGGCGGATCGGGAACTACTTTTGCACAACCGCTGACGCTGAACGTTTCCACCGATGGTGTGCGTTCGTTCTCGAGTGCAGGCCTATTGCCACAAATGCACACAGCGTTGTTGAACAACCTCGCCCATGGCATCACCCGTTTGACGCTCGGCGTGCGACCGACGCTGAGCAACCTGTTTCCATACTCGAACGTGTCAATCGCGGTAGACGACAGTGTTGCTTCCGCAACTCGACTGGTCGTTACTCCGGTGCAAAAAGGTGTTACTGTGGACGTGTTTGATGCCGAAGGACACGAATTGGCGTCCCAAGCGTCCGTCGTCGACCTGCGGCAATTCAACGCCGGGAGGTATTTCATTCGTGCCACTAATTCACAACCCGGGACTCAGACAGCGACCTTCGAATTCCTAGCGCCTGCAACGCGACAAGTTCGCGAGGGTTTTGGTTTCTCCGATGATGGCCTTTCCGATCGAGACATAATCCGTGGTGGCGATGGTGATGACACGCTGATCGGCAACGGCGATTGGGATCGGCTTTACGGTAGCGCGGGCCAAGATGTGTTTGTCGGCGATGGAATCGAATTGAAAGATCGGCTGTCAAGTGAAACGGAAGCGACATCGGCCGTTGGCGAAGCGGTCACCGAAGTGCTCACTACTTTTCTTGATCCAATCGTCGATCTGACGTCTACGGCGGTTAGGCGCGCGGTTGCGCAGGCGCTCGACATCCGTTTGACTGCCTCACCGGCTTACTTGCCCGCGCGTCCGATTCATGCCAGCGATTTGAACACACTGCTGACATTGAATTTGGATGACCCCAACGTCTCGAATTTGGCCGGTCTAGAGCATGCGATGAATTTGCGAAATTTGAATCTGTCGACAGTAGGCATCAATAATCTTGACTCGTTGCGTTTGCAAAACATCAACAAAGTTCAATACGGTCCGGCGAGATTGGAGACTCTGTCACTTAGCGGTTCGACGATCAGCGATCTGTCGCCGCTGATCGGCATGAATCAACTGCGCAATTTGGATTTGGATGGCACTCAGTTGAGCAGCACTTCCGCGCTCAATCCGCTGACAGATTTGCATCGGCTGCAGTATCTGAGCATCGATCACGCCGGTGTGACATCCGTGGAAGCACTGGCCAAGTTGACGAATTTGCAGGTGCTCAGCCTCGTTGGCAATTCGCTGACTTCGGTCGATGCGTTGGCCAACTTGAACGAGCTCGAGCGACTTTACTTGGCAGGCAATCAAATCCGCTCGGTACAAGCGCTGACCAATTCGCGATTGATCGACAATGGAGACAGAGGATACAACGAAGATTTTGCATCCGGCTGGGTCGGCGATCGCAACGCCGCAGCCTTCGCTGACAACTATCACTTGCGAGCTGCCGGACTGAGCGGCAATCAGGCGAGTTGGGAGTTTTCCGATTTGCCCGATGGCCAGTACCAAGTGCAGGTGACTTGGCCCGAGCATGAAACTCGTTCGCACGAAGTTATCTATACGACCACTCAACTGACTCAAGCGATCGGCAGCGATGCCAATGGCTTTTTCCAAGTTGCCCCCGTGCCAACTATGCCCACGTTTGGACCGGCTCGCAACGTAGTTATCAATACCGACAACGGTCCCGCGGAAATGGTCGCCGGTGACGACGCGGATCCGTTGACCATTTTTGGCACGCCTTTCACAGTTGCCTATGAAGATATTTACGACGAAGAAAATCGATACATTGGCCAAATCGCAAACATCTTCGTAGCGGGAGATCTGGTGATCGGACCCGACCACTTGCAGATCATTGGTTCGCGGCCGCTATCGTTGAAGGTTGCCAACAATGTGGTCATCGCCGACGGTGCGACCATCGACGCTTCGGCTGTGGGAATCGTACCAGGTCCCGGTGGTGGTACTCCTGGAGCGAACGTTGGAGTCGGCGGAGCTGGGGGTAGCGGTGGGCAAGGCTCCACGCTGGGCGGCGACGGTGGTAGCTATAGCAATGGTGGTTACGGAGTTGTGGGTTCCCCTGGAGGCTTGGGGGCGTTCGGCGACGGCGGCGGTGACTTATTCGAAATCATCGGCCAGAGCGGACCAGATGGCCCTACAGCAGGTTTCAACGCAGGCTCAACGACGATCGGTGCTTTAGGCGGTAGTTCTCTTGGCGGCGGACAACGCGGTTTGCCGTCCAGTGGTGGTGGAGCACCCGGAAACCCTGGTCAGGCAGGACAGGCGGGCGACCAAGGCGGCGGCGGTGGTACAGGCGCAACCGGCTCAGCCGGAAGAACAGGCTTCAGTCCATTCCTATATCCGCTTGATTCACGCTACTTCATTGGCGGCAATCCCGGCAGCTCTGGTGGCGGCGGTGCTGGGGGAAGCGGCGGCGGCGGTGGAGCCAGCGGTCAAGGTGGTGGCCTGGGTGGTCATGGCGCGGACATGGGCGAAGATGGTGGTACTGGCGGAGTCGGCGGTTCGGGTGGTGTCGGCGGAACTGGCGGAGTCGGCGGTGACGGCGGT
>JBGSJL010000310.1:0-35386 GCA_041741955.1 Pirellulaceae bacterium
CAGGCTGGAAGCCTATCCCACACAGACAGGCTGGAAGCCTATCCCACGCAGACAGGCTGGAAGCCTATCCCCCACGCAGACAGGCTGGAAGCCTATCCCACGCAGACAGGCTGGAAGCCTATCCCACGCAGACAGCTGGAAGCCTATCCCACAACTTACAAAGCACTAGCTGAGAGCTTGCTCGATACGCTCGATGGTCGCTTTTTCCAGGGAACTGACGCTGCCGAAGCCTAGCACGCCACCCGCGGCACTGGCCACTTCGCGAACTTGGTGCATCAATTCCTTCTTGAGGACATCGCGGTGTTCGCCATCCAGCGAAGCTGACAGTGCACGGGCGTAATCGCACCAGGCGTCCAGTAAATCGGGAGCAGGTCGCCGTGCGACCCACGACTGGATCAACTCCATCGAGGCGGAGTCTTTTGCAATTCCGGATTTTTCGGCGGTGCGCATTACGGCGTAGCGCTCGTTTTCTTCGACGCGATCGTCGGCCCAAGCCACCGCGACCAGCGGCACCAAGCGAAACGCGGCCAGCGTTTCGACGGTAATATTCATGGAAGCGATTTCCTCTGCGAGCTTGGGATCGGAAATGCCCGTGACGCGCATGATCTCATCGGCCGATTGACCGATCGACAATTCCTTTCGCAGCTTGTCGATCAGATGCTGGTCGACATCGCTGAAAAACTTCTCTTCGAGATTGAACCACTGTTTGGCCGAGTTCTGTGACATATTGGACTCTGGTGAATGCGAAGGAAAATCAGTTCGGTTCGTCGGTTTCTCAGGCGTGGGATAGGCTTCCAGCCTGTCGAGTCTACGTGGCACAGGCTTCCAGCCTGTGGATTCCACGTGGGATAGGCTTCCAGCCTGTCGATTCCACTATGACAGGCTGGAAGCCTATCCCACGCATGACAGGCTGGAAGCCTATCCCACGCATGACAGGCTGGAAGCCTGTGCCACGTGACAGGCTGGAAGCCTATCCCACTTATATTTCCGCAAAACGATCGTTAAGCAAACATGATAGACGCCCGCTCCCGCATCGCAACGGGTAGTCGTTGAAGGCTGGTCAGTTGCCCCTTCGAATGTCCCTTCGAGCGCACCTTCGAATGCCCCTTCGAGTGACACGGGGAGAAACCTAAAATTGAGGCCCTCTGGGTTCTGGATTCGCCACAGTTCGTGCTACAATCCGGTCATGTTATAGCAGCCGACTCGACCCCCGCCAACAAAACATTTACTGATTCATAGTGGAACAAGTTATAGTGTCAATGCTCGAATCGACAACGCCGTTTGCAGCCTCTGGATCCGGTTCCATGAACCGCGCGCGACCGATTACGGGCACGCACATGCCAGCGTTTGTATTTCAAACGGGCAAGGACTTGGCCCGTCATGCGGCTCAGATCATTGCCCGTCTTATTCGGGAACGCTCGGACTTGGGGCAGACCACCGTGTTGGGCTTGCCGACGGGTAGCACACCGGTGGGAACTTACCGCGAATTAATCCGCTTGCATCGCGATCAAGGGCTCGACTTTTCCAATGTCATCGCATTTTGCTTGGACGAATTCTACGGCGTCTCGCACGACGATCCGCAGAGTCATCACCGCTGGCTTGCGGAACATTTTTTCGCACACGTCAACATGGACTCGCGTCACATCCACAGTTTGGATAGCCAGATTCATAGCGCGGATGTCGAACTTCATTGTCGCCGTTATGACGAAGCGATTCAAAGTGTGGGTGGCTTCGATCTAGTTTTGCTGGGTATTGGCCGCAACGGACACATTGGCTTCAACGAGCCGTTTTCGATGCGCAAGAGTCGCACGCGATTGTGTACGTTGGATCCGCTTACTCGGCAGGCTTGCGCTAGCGATTTTTTTGGCGAGTCGAATGTTCCCTTGCAGGCGCTCACGGTGGGATTGTCGCCGATTTTAGCGGCGCGACATGTGCTGCTGCTGGCACTGGGCGAGCACAAGGCGTCGATTGTGAGTGAGACATTGGAAGGTACAATTTCGGACCGTGTTCCCGCCTCGTACTTGCAGGAGCACGCCGATGCGCGCGCGCTGCTGGATCTGCCGGCGGCTGGCTCGTTGACCGGTATTTCCATGCCGTGGCTGGTCGAGAAAGTGGACTGGGACGAAGCGCTTATCAAGCGGGCGGTGCTGTGGTTGTGCGAGCAGACGGGCAAGGCCCTATTGAAACTCGATGACGACGACTTTCGCAAGCACGATTTGCACCAGTTGCTGCGCCACCATGGTCCCGCTCAAAAGATTTCGCATCGCGTCTTCCGCTGGATGCAGGATACGATCGAGTACCATCCGGCGGGCAAGGAGGCAGCGAAGACATGCCTGTGCTTCAGTCCGCACCCGGACGACGATGTGATTAGCATGGGTGGCACACTGATTCGCATAGTCGAAGATGGCCATCGATTGCACATCGCGTACATGACCAGTGGCAACATTGCGGTGTTCGATCATGATGCCCAGCGGGTGGCGGACTTGGTCACCGAATACAACCGCCTATTTTCGATTGACCAGCAAAAATCCGTGGAGGTCCAGCAGCAGGTGGCGTGTGGCTTGGATCACAAGAAGCCGGGCGAACCGGATCACGAAACGATTTTGAAGATCAAGGCGCTTATTCGCTGGAGTGAAGCGCGGGCCGGAGCGCTGCATGTGGGTTGCCGAGCCGACAACCTGCATTTTTTGGACTTGCCATTCTACCGGACGGGCACGATCGCCAAGCGTCCGATGGGCGAAGATGACACGGGCATCATTCGCGAGCTGCTCCAGCGCGTGCAGCCCGACCAAATTTATGTGGCCGGCGACTTGGCCGATCCGCACGGTACGCACCGCGTTTGTGCCGAAGCCATTTTGTGCGTCCTGGCCAACATGCTGCGCGAGGGCAAGGCCATTCCAGAAGTATTGCTCTATCGCGGTGCATGGCAAGAATATGCGCTGCACGAAATCGAAATTGCCGTGCCGCTCAGCCCCAGCGATATCGAGCTGAAGCGGCAAGCCATCTTCATGCACGAGAGCCAAAAAGACGAAGCTCTGTTTCCGGGTGCCGACCCGCGTGAGTTCTGGCAACGCGCCGAGGATCGCAATAAGGGAACGGCGGAAAAATACAATCAGATTGGTCTACCTGAGTTCTTCGCGCTGGAAGCGTTTATGCGCTGGAACGGCAGCGAAATCTAGGACAGTTGGTGTCGACTTTTCACCGTGCTCACGCACCGGCGGCTCGCGCTTGGCGGGCTTGCAAACGTTTGAGCTGGTTGGCTGGGATACCGCGCCAGCGACGGTGCAGCCACCAATATTGCTCGGGGGCCAAGCGGATCGCCTGCTCGAGCCGCGCGTTGTACCAAGCGGTCAGATCGTCCACCGACTGGAGGTAGCTGGGCACATCGACGCAATCCAGTAAGGCGGGATCGGCGATACCCGTCATGCCCATTTCGAATCGCAGAGGCTGGTCAAGTCGCCGAGTGTAGTTGACGATCATGGGGGCTTTGGCGGAAAGTACAAACAGCGCGAGTGCTTTATGGCATGAGGTTGGACTTCCAAAAAACTCGACCCAACACCCGCGAGGGCCAGCGTGTTGATCGGCCAGGAGCGCCAGGGTGCCACCCGCGTTGAGTGCTGCCTGCACGCGCGCCGAACTGCCCTCCTTGGGCAATAAGATGTGCCCCCCTTGAGCACGAAAATCGCCGATGAAGGCGTTGATATGCGGATTGTCCAGCGGCCTGGCGATCGTCGTTGTGGGAGTCCCCATCAGCCCACAAAAATATCCAGCGACTTCAAAATTTCCGAAGTGTCCTGTCACCAGCACCGAAGCCCGTGGGCTCATGAGCGTGCTGAACATTTCGTTCTTTTGGGGAATAAAGAAATGATCGCGCCAATTGGTGCGATGGATTTTGCGAGGCGCATGCGCGATCTCGCAGACCATCAACAGTAGGTGGTGCCACATCTTGCGCCGCAGCCACGACTTCTGCGCATCCGAAAGTTTGCCATAGACTAACTCCAAGTTCGGATCGGTGGGATCGCGGCGCAGGCTGGTCCAATCGGCGATGAAGACAGCCAGAATTTTGCACCAGCGGTCGCACGTGGCCAGCGATACCGACTGGATTAGACAGATAGCGCCACGCAGAGCCACGTAGCCAGCGTAGTCAAACCAGGTTCCTGAAGTACGGCTGGTGGAGGGTGCGGAGGCTGGCATAACTCGATGTAAGCGAAATCTTGTTTAAATGGCACCCGCAGCGGCTGGCCGCCAAGTAAGGCAACTGTCTACCAGACTGGGCTGTTATGCGTTAGATTGTGCCAAGTGGCTGGTCAATGGCCAATAGCCTTCAAGGTAAATGCGGGTAACCTGGTTGTGAAAGAGAAACAAGTTTTAGCGTAGCTGGAGTCGCCAGACTTCGGTGCGTGCGGACGGAAGTCTGGCGACTCTGGCTACGAAGGTGCGGACGGAGGTCTGGCGACTCCTGCCACAATACGAAATCCTACGATGCAATGGTCGGAGCTAATTGGACTCGAGCAACAGCGGCAATGGTTCCAAACGGCCTTGGCGGCCGGGCGATTGGCGACCAGCTTTTTGTTTGTGGGGCCCGATGGAATCGGCAAGCGAACTTTTGCTCGGCTTTTGGCGAAGGGACTGTTGTGCCGCACAACCCCTGCCAATTCTCTCGAATTTTGCGATCATTGCGAGGACTGTGTGCAAGCCGATGCGGCGACGCACCCCGACCTGTTGGCTGTCGTAAAACCGGCGGACAGGGCCTACATTCCGATCGAATTGCTGATTGGTGAACGGGACAAGCGCATGCGCGAAGGTCTGTGCCACGATATCAGCATGAGACCCTATGGCGGTCGTCGCAAGATTGCCATCATCGAGGATGCCGACTACTTCAATATCGAGGGCGCGAACTGCCTGCTCAAGACGCTCGAAGAACCGCCCGCTGATTCGCTTTTGATCCTGCTGGGAACAAGTCTTCAGCGTCAATTGCCCACCATTCGCTCGCGGTGTCAGGCGCTTATTTTTAAACCGCTGGGGGCAGAGCACATCGCGACTTTGCTGCTGCGACTCGGATGGGCGGAAACGCCTGAGCAAGCTCACCAATTGTCTATGCAATGTGGGGGTAGTTTGTCAGAGGCTCAGTCGCTGGCCGATCCGGAGCTAGAGGAGTTTCGAACGTACCTCTATCAAAGTCTTAGCAAACCTCAACTGTCTATTATGGAGATGGCCAAGAGTTGCGGAGCGATCGTCGATGCGTCCGGCAAAGACGCGCGGGTCAAGCGCGAGCGGATGAAGTTGGTCTTTCGTTTGTCCGCCGCCTTCTATCGCCAAATCGCTCTCCAGCTAATGGCCACCGAGCAAGGTCGAGCAGAAGCAACGGGTTCGGAGAGCCGTTCCGTGCTGTGGCGCGAGGCCCGCAGTTGCCTCGATCACTGGAAAACCGGCGTGCGAGGTGCCACGGCGGCTTGGGATCGTTGCCTGTTGGCCACCGAGCAAGTCGATAGGAATGCCAACCAAGCCACATTGTTAGAAGTTTGGGCGAGCGATATCGCGCGGCTGGGCGGCTGCTGAATCTAGCTGCCTTAACGCGACAGACTCTTGAGTATTCGACGCCCCCATGGCAATTGAAGCAGTATTTGCCGCGAGATAACATAGCAGGTCAGTCCCAACAACACTCCGACGGAGTCGGCGGCCACATCCCAAATATCGCAACTCCGGCCTGGGATAAAAATCTGAGTAAGCTCGTCAAAGCAACTGTAAGCCATCGCGATCGTACCGGCGATGGCCAAGTGCTTCCAGGCGTTTCGGGCGGTGGGAATTGCCCAAGCCAACAGGAAGGCTAGTCCAAAAAACGCCAAACAATGACACAGCTTGTCCGACAAGTTGACTTGCGGCAAAGCCCTGGATGGCAGGTGTGTTCCCGTAAAAATGGCCAGCCAATAAATGAACAGGCAGATTGTCGCAATACGGGCCACGATGCGCCAGAAATTAGGAATTCCGTTCGGAGGCCACCACTTGCGAAGCGAGCGAGTAGCTACCGAGCTCATTGGGTTCGTTGAAATATTCGGTCTCCAGCTTGGGATCAAGCGGAAAATATGTGGGATAGGCTTCCAGCCTGTCATATATGTGGGATAGGCTTCCAGCCTGTCATATATGTGGGATAGGCTTCCAGCCTGTCCTGCGGGAATCGACAGGCTGGAAGCCTATCCCACATTTAGACTCAGACAAGTAATTTTCAATTTTCCGCACGATCCTTAGACGGCACACCTCGTGTGCTGCAACCAGTGTACGGAAATGCTAATTGGAAGCTTGGCGATTATCAGCTAAAATCGGTCAGCGGAAGACGAATTATCAGGAATTCGCTGTACGTTAACTATTTACGGTGGATCTTATCTCAGAAGCCAATGTAGCTTAGCTTCTGCCTCCGTACACCGCAGATCTGCTATATTCTGGAGGCGGAACCCCTGTCGTTTCTGATCGAATTCAATCTAGCGGAGTGCATGTCATGCGATATTTGGCTTTGGCGGCAGTTTGGGTAGCCTTATTGCTGTCTACAAATATTTTGGGTCAGGAAAAACCCGCCAAAGATCCTGTGGCCCAGACCAAGGAGACCAAGAATGCTGTCGTCCAGAAAGCTACGTCGCCCGACGAAGCACAGAAAAAAACGGACGCTAAGCTGAACGAAGCGGCCAAGAAGCTCGGCTGGATTGCACTGCTGCCTGAGAAGGGCCTGGACGGCTGGGAGGTTTCCGACTTTGGCGGGCAAGCCGAAGTGGTTCGAAAGGAAGAAACGCTGGTTCTCGAAAAGGGCGACCCGCTGACGGGGATCAATTTCAAACGCGAGTTTCCCAAAGAAAATTTTGAGATTGAATTGGAAGCTCAGCGCGTTGAAGGCAATGACTTTTTGTGTGGATTGACATTTCCGGTTGGAGCCGAGTTTTGCTCGTTCATTGCTGGCGGCTGGGGTGGCGGTGTGGTTGGGCTATCGAGCGTGGACGGGTATGATGCCGCCGAGAATTCGACGTCGAGCTATCGTGATTTCGACAATGGCAAGTGGTATAAATTCCGCGTGCGCGTTGACGACCAAGCGATCAAGGCTTGGATCGATGACCGAGAGGTCGTGGATCAGGAGCGCGACGGACACGAGTTTTCCACGCGTATCGAAGTTTATGTGAGTCGTCCGCTTGGGTTTTGTGCCTTCAAAACAAAAGTGGCCGTTCGCAATTTTAGATACCGCATGATCAAGCCAGACTCAGACAAGCCAGACTCAGACAAAACGGATTCAAAGTGATTTCCGAGAGCGATGGAATCCCAGAGTCGGACGATTTTTTTCGCCGCTCCCAGCAGGAATGGATAGTTGGCGATCGGCATCCCGAGGATCTCCAAAGCGACGGCGTCGATTGGGATTCACTGTTCATGCATCAAGCTCTGGGATTGGCCGAGCAGGCGCTGCAGGAAGACGAGGTGCCGGTAGGCGCCGTGATTGCTTTGGGCAGCCGCGTGATCGGCTCGGGTTGGAATCAACGCGAATCGCTACAGGATCCGACGGCGCACGCGGAGATGATTGCCATCACTCAGGCCGCAGCCACACTTGAAAGTTGGCGGTTGGAGGGATGTACCATGTACGTGACGCTCGAGCCCTGCCCTATGTGCGCCGGTGCGCTGGTGCAATCTCGAGTGGCCCGGGTTGTGTATGGTGCTCGCGATCCGAAGGCAGGCGCGGTGGATTCCTTGTTCCGCTTGCTGGATGATAGCCGTCTGAATCACCGCGCGGATGTCACAGGGGGTGTGCTGGCCGACCAGTGTGGCGCGATCCTGAGTCACTTTTTTCAAGAGAAACGTAAGCGGGGGAAAAAGTAAGCGCATATGGAAACCACCGAGGAAACACCGACCATCGATCCGAGCCTGTTGATTCGCGTGCGTTTCAAAGCGCACCGCTTGGATCGAACCTTTAGCGATCGCCCAGAAGCTTTGCCGGACGAGTCGATAGTGCCCTGTCTGAGCGCAGAGCTTGCTGGTCAGCCGAAATTTGCGCAGGTCCGCGTGGCGGTTGGCAAAGATGCCTTGTTTTTCCAGGCCGATGTTCAGGGAAAGCAGAAGCTGCCGTGGTGCCGCGAATCTCGCTTAGAAGATAGCGATGGCCTGCATGTCTGGATCGATACTCGCAATTCGCGCGAGATCCACCGCGCCACCAAATTTTGCAATCGTTTCGGATTTTCACCAATGGGCCGCGGCCCCAAAGCCGACCTGCCGTTTGTGGGCTGGGCACCGATCAATCGCGCTCGCGAAAATCCTCCTCCTCCCCCGGACGACCAACTGGCGATCCGCGCCCGTGTTAGCGAAGGACGCTACCGCATCGTGGCTGCGATTCATTTCAACGCGCTGCATGGATTGGACCTAGGCGACTTTCCGACCGTGGGTTTCTATTTCGCAGTCGCCGATCGCGAACTTGGCTGGCAGTCGCTGGCGCTCCAGCCCGATCTACCCGTGGTGGACAATCCCAGTTTGTGGGCTCAGATGCAACTAGGCAACGGGACGAAGTAAGCAATTTAGGATTGAGCGGAAAATAAGTGGGATAGGCTTCCAGCCTGTCATGCGGGAATCGACAGGCTGGAAGCCTATCCCACGTTCAGCAGCAACGGTGGGTCAGCATCGCTGTCGCGATTTGACCCACCCTACAAAAACAGAGTAGATGCCTAATTTTCTGGCGTAGAAGTTGGCGGATCGTAGTTAAATTCTTGCCATTTGACAGCATGATCCATGGGTTCGATGCGGAGTACGGTATCTCCGTTTTGGAACAATCTTACGGTGCCGGTGGATTGACTGACAACGATGCCAATGGCTTTGGTAATTTGTGATATGGCTGCGCCAGCCCAATGCCTGGCACCGAGCCCTTTGGACAGTGTCAGATCGGCGTGAGAAACTTCGATGATCTGTCGGCTCTTTTCGATGATGCCGTCTGGTGAAACCACGAAGGCTCCATCCATCTGCGCAATCTCTTTGATATCCTCACGAACTTTGGCGTCAAACAAGTTTCGATTTTCGCGTTTGTAACCACGCAGCGGATCAAAACCGCTGTCTTTGCAATGCTGCAGGACGCGCCGCGTGTCGCCCACGACAAAAATCGTGCCGACTTTTTTACCTTCGCGTCCTTCCCGGCCAATCTGAGAGGCCAAATCGATTACGGTCTTTAGGCTCTTGAGGGGTACGCTGCTCTCCAGCCGCTGCAAATCGCGGGTGGTGAGTCGTCTGAGGCGATCATCCAAGCGAATGTGGCTGATTGAGTCGATTTTTTGATACTCAAATCCGCTGTAGACCGCAATGACATCTCCGTTGGCTTTCAAAAAGCCATCCGCCACCGACTCGAGTAGCGCGTTTTGTAAACGCTCCAGCAGCGGCGATTTTTCTTTGTTCAGCGGCAAAGGCATGAGCCCTCGCGCTTGAGCACCTTCGAGGTCTTCCTCCAAATCAGCGGCCACAATGACATGTTCGACCGCAGCGGGAATTGCAGCCCGTAGTTTTTCCCAGTCGGTTTGGCCGTCGAGTAGGACCAGTAGTGCGTCGGCTCCCGTCTGCAAAACCAACAAACCAGCCGTTTCGAGCATGACTGCGAATTGCTTGTTGAATCGTTGCGATGCCATCAGACGTACTCAAATCATGTTCACCAGCAGGTTGCTCGACAATGATTCTCGACGGATTCTCGACAATGATTTTTTGGTCGGAGCACGGAACGTTAAATTTAATCGACATCGGCAACTTCGGCAATCGCAGAGACCCGATAATGGGTCAGCATTATCGACGGCTTAAGCCTGTTTCCACTTCGGCCACGTACTGCTTCAGCTTGCCCGTTTCGGCTCCAAACACACGTTGGCTATAGAGTGCCATGGCACGCAGAGCATGGCCCCGCGGGCCGATCGGCCAATCGCGCTGCGGTTCGCGACCCACGGTACTGAGCAAGAATTCGATACCCAGTTGAATGCGCGGCGACCGCAAGTGATCGTCGGGAAGCGTGTATACGAGCCACTCTAAAATGTGCCCCGAGGTTTGCACTTTTCGCGCGACGTCAGCGTCCATTCCGCGAGATTCAAACCAATTGGTGCTGAAGCTGCCGTCCGGGTTTTGTAGCGACATCGCGTAGTTGACATAATCATTCAAGTAGCTCTCGGCGCGGCTCCAGGTGCCGTGGATCGGCTTTCGAGCGGCTTGCCGCTGAATGATTGCGTAGCTCAGACCCATTAGGCGGTGCGTGCCACCGCAGGCCGCACCCAAAACCGGCTGCGACAACTCTTCGGCTACCATTTTTTCCAATGACCAAGTTTGTCCACGACTATCCCGCCACCGGGCGTCGGGTTCTAAGTAGTAGGAGAGTCCGATCAATTTGAAGGTCAGTTCCGATTTCTCGCGGCAGGTTGACATCTCGTATTTTGCGAGATCCATCACCGTATATTTTCGCGAACCTACCTGCAGTGGGTATTCGCCGCTGACATTCGACTGAGCCAGGATGGCCAGGAACTGCCCTTCGTGGCCTTGCATGCCGGGCCCAACGTTGGGGCGAAAACCCGTCCGAGTTGGCTGAAACATTCGCTGCTTTGCGGAGAGACCATTGAAGCTCATCCAACCGATGGTGTTGACTCGGCGACCGCCCGCAATCACTTCGGATTCGACGCCAAATGGTAGCGTCGTGTGCATTAGCGCCCACGGTCCGCGTCGGGTCGTATTTTCTGGATTCGCGAGAAAGTAGCTCAGGCACTGCTGGATCTCAGCCTTGATCGTCAATTCGCGAGCTGACAGGGTATCGCGTTGAGTGGGCGCTAATTCCTTCGCGTCGGACCGCGGAGACTTGGGGAGCACGGAAAGAGCAGCCGGTGCGTCAAACGGATGGTCTTCCTGTTCGAGTGGCACATCGTCGGCTTGTAGTTCCATCGCGGGACCGGCTGTGTCCGACTCGCCTGATATCTCGTTCGAAAAATCGAGATCAGCCCGCTTGTCGGTTAGGCGGAGTGCCTTCGGTGTCGAATTCTCCTGGCGATCCATGGCTTTGGAATTGCCGTCCCAATCGCGGAGTTCCTGTCTCGTACCAAGCGCTTTGAGTGGAATCGCGTTCAGTTGGGCTTGCGCATCGATTCGCATTGGCGTGGATTTGGAGTTCTCTGGGCTCGGCAATGATGCTGTGCTCGGTACTGATTTTGGGCCCGGTACTAATGCTGTGCTCGGTACTGATTTTGGGCCCGGTACTGATTGAGTATCGCTTCCATGCGAATCGGTAAGTTCCAACGAGGGAGGGTCAGCCGAAGTTTGGCCGGTTGTTTTTCGCTGTGCCTGCTGCGGTCCGGCTTGTTTCGGCTCAGCTAGTTTTGGCTGGGTGACAGCGGCGGGTGTTGAGGGGCTATCGGGACTGGCGCTGGGCTTTTCAAAGTGGACCAGTGCCGAGGGAATCGTTTTTGCTTTGGAGGTCGACGGATCGACCAGACGTGGTTTGGGACTAGGTGGTTTCTCAGCGATGGGCGTCGTAAGTGTGGCGGGAGTCGCGGCTGTACCGGGCGTTGCTGGGCGCAATTGCAGCTTAATTGTGACGCCAACTGGCGGGTCTAGAGGTAACTCGTCCGCCCAACCATGGTTGCTCATCGCGTACAGCGTCGTGGCAATAGTCATCAGGGCTGCGATACGAGCCAACGCGCCCACGCAAAGTCTGCGGCGAGGATTGTTTGGCCGAGCAGTGAATTGCATCATCAATGAATTTTTCGTATCGCGAGTACGTTGACTGGCGGACTTTGGCGGTCATGGGGTGCTACCGCGGCATTAGCTAGCATTCCGCGTCGATGGAACAGCCGCTTCTATCCCTATCGTCGGCACACCAAGACTGCGCTTTGAGTCATTCGCCGGAAAGCGTGGGGATTACCTCATTGGATGTAAACTCAGATGTAGGGTGGGTCGAGTGTGCCGATAGGCCACGATGACCCACCATTTTTCTGTGATTGTAGTTGTGATTGCAGCGTCGGTGGGTCTGCATCGCTATCGCGATTTGACCCACCCTACAAAAAAACTAAGTACCGCATGGATTGTGTGTTATCCCGATAGGGATAAAACCTACTCGATCGCTGTGGCAGGTAAATTGCTTACAATACGTTGTTGCTCCGAGCGAACTCGCGGGCGCACTCTCGGCGAAACAGAACGATTAGCGAAATTTGCAAAGGTCGGTCCACAACATGGATTTGTCTCCTACGTCGATAGCTCGGGACGGACAGTCGAGTATCTTGATTGAGTGGACCGATGGCAGCAGTTTGCGCTATTCGGCTGCCGAGCTCCGCAAGAAGTGTCCGTGTGCGACTTGCCGAGAAAAGCACGGGGCACAAGAAAAAAAAGCGTTTACGATGCCTGTGCTGTCCCTGGAGGAGGCGCGGCCGCTGACGATCAAGCATATGCGGCCGGTTGGCAATTATGCGTATAATATTGCGTTTTCGGACGGTCACGACTCTGGTATTTTTACCTTTGATCACCTCCAGGAAATGGGCCAACCGCTGACGCCGGACGTTTAGTAGCCCACCGTTAACCTGGGCTGTTAAGGGTTTGGGGGTTGTGTGTTGGCGTCGGTTGGGCTGGTTTTGTTCAGGGGAATTCGCAACCGGCTTTTAGCCCAGAGGGCGAAATATTCACTGCCATTAGGCGTAAGCCCTCGGATCCTATTTGACAAACACCTCCAGCCCAGAGGGCGACACATTATTCAAATGCGTTTTGTGTTTCGCCCTCCGGGCTACCGATGGCGAAACCGGACACCGCTGGCTGAAGCCACCGGCAAAGGTAATGTCGCCCTCCGGGCTGAAAAGGCTGATCAAAATGTATCTGCTGTGTATTGAAACAACTTGCGATGAGACAGCGGCTGCCATCATCGACCGACAGCGCCGAGTACTTGCTTCATTCGTCGCTAGCCAAGAGCAAATCCATGATCGCTTTCACGGTGTGGTTCCCGAACTAGCGGCCCGAGCTCATTTGGAACGTATTGTCCCGATCGTCCAACAAACGCTTGAGCAGGCGGGCATTGATCCGGAGCGCGAGTTGGCCGCCATTGCGGTAGCCACCGAGCCGGGGTTGCCGGGATCGTTGCTGGTAGGCTTGGCGGCGGCCAAGGCCCTGTGTGTGGCTTGGCAAAAACCGCTGGTGGCCGTCAATCACCTGAAGGCGCACGTCTACGCATGCCAACTCAATCGCGCGGAAAGTATTTTTCCGTGTGTTGGGTTCATCGTCAGCGGCGGACATACGAATCTATACCACTGTAGCGGAGCCAATACCTGGAAGTATTTGGGTAGTACGATCGATGACGCCGTGGGTGAAGCGTTTGATAAAGTCGCGGTGATGCTGGGCTTGCCCTACCCAGGTGGTCCACACATTGGCCGACTGGCAGCCACCGGAGATCCTAATGCTTATGCGCTACCAAGACCCATGCTGTCGGATCGCCAGTCGCTCAACCTTAGTTTTTCGGGACTCAAGACGGCTGTCCGATATCATTTGGTCGGTGTCGGAAAGCAAGATTTTTCTGCGCTGGATCTCGATGTACAAGTACAAGCGAATATGGCGGCCAGTTTCCAGCAAGCAGCTATCGACTGCCTGGTCGGAAAAGCCAGCCTAGCGCTTAAAACAACACGTCTCAAGCGACTGTGTGTGGGTGGCGGGGTCGCCGCCAACGACGCGCTGCGATTGCAATTGCAGGCGATGGCCGAGCGGATGGGGGCTGAATTAATCGTTGCAGCGAAAGAATTATGCACGGATAACGCCGTCATGGGAGCTATCGCGTGGGAGCAAGTCGAACGCGGTGATTTTTCCCCGTTAGATATGGATATACATCCCGGACTGGTGCGGTCCTAGGTGTGAAATGGGCTTCAATCTGAACTTAGACTCTTTGTTTAAGTGCAAGTGCAAGTTCAAGTTCAAGTTTAAGTGCAAGTGCAAGTTCAAGTGCAAGTTCAAGTAGAAGTAGAAGTACGGGTTTAAGTTCAAACGTGAAGGTCCGTTCGGGGATTGCTGAAGTGGATGCGGCTTTGGTGTACTATACGGGCAAGCTTGATCGCTGGTTCTCATCTGGTCCGAATCGCTGGAAGCGATTCGGCCCGATGAAAATGCGGTGGCAGCGCTGCGTGTTAGGACGCCAAAGCATGCTTGGGGGGAGGCAAGCTCCCGGCCAAGCAATTGCATGCCAAAGCAGGCTGGGAGGATGCAAGCTCCCCGCCAACCAATTGAATTGGGAGTCATCATGAAAAATCAGTTCAGTCGACGTCGGTTCTCTAGCGCGATTTGTGGCTCGACCATGGCGTTGTTCGCAGCTCGCTGTGGCTCTGTTGGCTGGGCAGCGGATGGCGTGCAGACACTCAATCGCTTCCCGCGTGTCATGCAGGAATTCTTAGTTGACCAAGTCGCAGGAGCGAATCAACAGTCGTCCTTGGCCAAAGCCAAGCTTGAAACACGCCAGCAGGCGCAAGAGTACGTGAGATTGGTGCGAGAGAAAATCGCGCTTTGCTTTGGACCACTTCCTGAGAAAACCGACTTGCAATCGCGAACGACTGGAGTCGTCGAGCGAGACGGTTATCGTATTGAAAACATTATCTTCGAAAGCCGTCCGAATTTCCCAGTAACCGCCAATCTTTATCTTCCAAAAGCAGTTGGAACAGTTCCAGCCGTAGTGGGAACTTGCGGGCATTCGTCCAATGGCAAAGCGGCTGGGACCTATCAAGCTTTTGCGCAGGGCTTGGCGCGGCTGGGCTATGCCTGTTTGATCTTCGATCCGATCGGCCAGGGTGAGCGGCTACAGTATGTCGACGAGCACCTCAAGTCTAAGTATGGCGCGGGAGTGAAGGAGCACATTCATGGAGGAAACCAGCAATTCCTGGTAGGTGAATTCTTCGGCACGTGGCGGGCCTGGGATGGTATTCGCGCTCTGGACTATTTGCTGACTCGTCCCGAAGTCAATCCATTGCACATTGGTATTACGGGGAACTCCGGTGGCGGCACCATGACCACGTGGCTGTGCGGTTTGGAAGATCGGTTTACCATGGCTGCACCGGGCTGTTTCGTAACCACGTTTTTGCATAATGCCGAAAACGAATTGCCAGCTGATACGGAGCAGTGTCCACCCCATGCACTGGCATTGGGACTCGAGCACGAGGACTTCTTAGCGGCCATGGCGCCCAAGCCGATTGTGATCTTAGCCAAAGAGCGCGATTTCTTTGACGTGCGTGGCGGCCAAGAGGCCTTCGCGAGGTTGCAAAAGCTGTACCAATTGCTCGGCAAGCCAGAGAATATTTCGCTGCAGATCGGCCCCACCGAACATGGATTCTCCATCGAGAATCGCCAAGCCATGTATGCCTGGTTCAATCAAATTACCGGACTGGAGTCGCAAGATGTCGAGTCGAAAATCGTCATCGAAAGAGATGAAACATTGTGGTGCACTCGGGCGGGACAGGTTGCCGAGCTAAAGCCAGCCACGCTGTTCACTTTCACACGTGAAAAAGCACAGCAGCTCAAGCACAATCGAGGCGCCCATCGGCCATCCAATCCGCCTGCCGACCAGCTACTCGCCAGCGTTTCTCGAGTGCTCAATTTGCCGCCCGAGCTACCGATCGCCCCGCCCGAGTTTCGCATCTTGAGGGATTTTGGGGACCGCGGCTATCCACGCAGATTTGCCACGACCTACGCAGTAGAGACCGAAGCAGACGTGTTTGCCATCAGCTATATGCTCGGAAATGTGCACCACCTATCGCGACCACCCAACGCGAAGACGCAACGCTCCGGTAGCCAAGCCCTGCTCTACGTGGCGCATCGTTCGAGCGACGATGAACTGCGGACCGAGGACTTCATTCGTCAACCTATCGAGAGCTCGCCTGACGTACCTGTCTTTACTTGCGACGTGCGGGGTATTGGCGAATCGCTACCAAACACTTGTGGCCAGAACAGTTTCGACAATCCATACGGCTGCGACTATTTCTATGCCATCCACGGAATCATGCTCGATCGGAGCTATTTGGGGCAGAAGACCCTCGATGTGTTGCGAGTCATGCAGTGGCTAAAGTCTTTCGGCTATGACCGCATCGAATTACTGGGTAACGATTGGGGAGCACTGCCAGCTACGTTTGCAGCTCTGCTCAGCGCTTCGCTACTGGGACCGTGCGTAGAAAAGGTCGGCTTGCACAAACCGCTGCCATCGTTTCATGCATTGGCAGCAGACGAAGCCTATCACATGCCGCTGGCCTATTTGCCGCTCGATGTACTGAGTCACTTTGATCTGCCGGACTGTTACGCCGCACTAAAAGCCATGGGGCTCTTGAGTCCAACAGACCCTTAGGTTTTTTTTACAAAATGCGCCTAGGTGGCATGACGACATTGGCAGTGACGATACCACCCACCAAGGAAATAGCCACCATCAGCATTCCGAACGCAAAGTCGACACCCGCAATCGTTTCGCGATCCAAGAGGGCTGTCAGAGATTGATAGCCCAGCGAGCCAGGTACTAGGATCAGGATGCCGGGCGTTAAGGGGACCAGCGCTGGACGGTTGCGCAGCTTGGCGTAGAGGTTGCTGCCCACGCCGACAACCAACGCACCGACAAAGGCGCCGACTTCTACCCCCAACGCACCTCCGGCAAAGCGGCTGGCTAGATACCCGGCCACGGACACGGTGACGATCGTGGGCCACAGCGGCCAGCGAGCTCTAAAGACAATCGAAAAGGCAATGGGTGCAATGCCAATCGCCAGCCATTGGCTCCATGCGGGCAGTTCGGTTGAGTTTAGGTCTGGCAGGATCCGCCAGGAGGCAGCCAAACGCCATCCGAGCGCAACACCCACGGTAATCGTCAGCAGCGAAACGCCTGCTCCAGCCAACCTGGCGACGCCGGCTGAGAGATGTCCCAAAGCCAGTTCCGTTAGGGCGACCGTAATTCTCAGGCCTGGAATCATGACGATCAGCGCAGCCAGAGTTACCAGGCGATCGTCGATTGGCACAATAAATGAATCGATCGCTAGCGCCCCTACAGCGGCAACAAAGCCAGCAATCGGTTCGAGGAATCCCTGTTCCCAAGCCCACTTGGCATGTAATGTTTCCAGGATCGCCACGATAAGTCCAAGGCTGGCAGCGGCCAGGACATCATTGAGAGCTCCGCGGAACAAGACGGCCACCGCAGCGCATGAAACCGAACAGGCCAGTACAGTTAACCCACTGGGATAAGGGGCGGGCGCAGCGGCGATGCGCGCGAACTGCTCGCTGGCGTCAGACACCGACAGCTTGCCAGCTTCCAGTCGCTCGAGAGTTTCATCGAATTGAATGAGTTTGTCGACATCGACGGAACCGGAGTCGACGCGCCGCAGGTAGGTGCTTTCGCCCTGTTCGTCTGTCATTGAAATGACGAGCGCCGTGGGTGTGTATAAGAAAACACCTTCGACTCCCTGGCTTCGTGAGACTTGCGACATAACCCGTTCGAGTCGATGCGAAGGTGTACCGTAGCGGTGCAGGAGTGTACCGACTTGAATCAAAAATGCGTGTGTCGGGTTGGCGATCATTTCCAGCCTGGGGATTTGCGATAAGAACGCTACAATCTTGAGCGATACAATGTTCGGCAAAAGCTGCCGCAGCCGGACAAAATCCAGCGGCGCATTAACGCGACACTTTGACAGCGAAAATCGAAATCCGCAATGGCTGAAACCACTATGCATTCCCGCTCAGACAGACCGCAAACGGTCGAGGTCAACTTGGCCGAGCGCAGCTATGCGATCCACATCGGATCAAAACTGCTCGATTCGCTACCAGCACGCATCGCTGAGAGTCATCCAAAGTGCCGCCATGCGGTGGTCGTGTTTGACGAGCGGATCGCCACGATCGCACAGACTACGTTAAGAATTTTACCAGAGGCCGGTTTACGAACGACTCCCATCGAGGTGCCGAGCGGCGAGGGCAGCAAGTCGTTGGCGGAGCTCGAGCGGATTTGGCAGGCCATGTTGGCGGCACACACCGATCGAGGCTCGTTGGTTGTCGCAGTGGGCGGCGGAGTCATTGGCGATTTAGCTGGCTTTGCCGCAGCGACTTTTGCGCGAGGCTTACCGCTCGTTCAAGTTCCTACGACTCTTTTGAGCCAAGTCGACTCTAGCGTGGGCGGCAAAACCGGTGTGAACCTACCTGGAGCCAAAAATATTGTCGGCGCATTCTGGCAACCCAGTCTGGTGTTGATCGATACAGACAGTCTCAGCTCGCTGCCGCGCCGGGAGTTCGTTTCAGGTTTGGCAGAAGTCGTTAAATATGGTGTCATTTTGCTGCCCGAGCTTTTCGAATACATCGAGCAAAACGTAAAGGCGGTGTTGGAAAAACGTGCCGATGTGATTTCCTATATCGTAGCCCAGTCGTGTATCGCCAAAGCTCAGGTTGTGCAGCAGGACGAGCGCGAGACGACGGGCTTGCGCGCAATATTAAA
Organism: Pirellulaceae bacterium; assembly: GCA_041741955.1. Classification (GTDB taxonomy): domain Bacteria; phylum Planctomycetota; class Planctomycetia; order Pirellulales; family Pirellulaceae; genus Aureliella. The sequence continues at coordinate 18,434 of JBGSJL010000310.1, forward strand.
CTATGGCCACACGTTCGCGCACGCGCTCGAGAGTGTGACTGGATATGGAACGCTCTTGCACGGTGAAGCCGTATCGATCGGCATGCACATGGCCGCTCTGATGGCAGCAAATATGGGGCGAGTTCCGTCGGAATTCGTGCAACGTCAGCAAAAATTGTTGCGGCAGCTCGAGTTGCCAACCTGCTTCAGCGCATCCGAACCTGAGTTACTGTGGCGGGCGATGCAGCACGATAAGAAAGTTGAGCACGGGCAGCTACGATTTGTCCTGCCGACTAGACTGGGGCACGTCGAGCTCGTACCGGGTGTCTCTCGCGAGTTGGCAATCACCGCCATCCAAGCTGCACGGGAATACCCAGACTGAGATCTTTACCAGATCTTGGATGACAGGCCCAACCGTTACCATCCCGAATGGGCTGTGAGTTTATTCAAACCTAAACTTTTACTTGAACTTAAACCTGAACTCTACCGCCGCAAGAGTTGAAGTTTAAGTTCAAGTTGAAGTTTAAGTTTTGGAAAACGCTCAAAAACTCACAGCCTCGAAGAGATGACAGCCATTAGCCGGTGGTCGCGCAGCGCACCACCGGAACACAGCCATTAGTTTAGGCATTCAGCGTCGTTGCTTGACTGGCGCGTCGATGGGTGTCAGCGGAAAATCTGCGGATGGCGTGCGTACCGTTTCCATTTTAGAAGTCAGTTCGGCGACCAGCTCGGGATGCTGTTCTGCCACGTTTTTGGATTCGCTGATATCGTTGGCGATGTTGTAGAGCTCAACTTGCAAATTGCCTTTCCCCATGTCCTGCCGAATGGCTTTCCACTGATTGACACGGATGGACTGTTGGCCGCCATAGCCTGGGAATTCACGATAAAGGTACGGACGGGCGGTTTGCTCTTCGCCGCGCAAGGTCGCAGCCATGCTGATGCCGTCGATGTTAGCGGGAATGGCTTGGCTATTTTCCGTCAATTCGAGCAGCGTGGGCATCCAGTCCTCGAAGCCGCTGATGCGATCGCTGCTTGATCCTGCCGGAATTTTATCAGGCCAGCGTACAATGCCCGGCACGCGCACGCCGCCTTCGTACAGCGAGCCTTTCAGAGCTCGCAACTCGCCGACGCTCTGGAAAAACTGAACATCCACCTCCTCGTTCAAATGGGTCGCTCCATTGTCGCTGCTGAACACCACGATCGTGTCTTGGGCTAGACCTAATTCATCGAGCAACGCCAAAACGCTCCCGACGTGCTTGTCTAGCTTCGAGATCATGGCTGCATAAGCGGCTCGCGGAGTGAAGTGCGGCGTGTAGCCGGCTTTCTCGCGAGTGAACGGAGGGTCGTTCCATCCCAGATCGGTGTATGGCTCGAGTTCTTCATCTGGAACATGGAGGGCCACGTGAGGAATTACGGAGGGGTAATACAGAAAAAACGGTTGGTCTTGGTGGGCGCGGATGAACTCGAGCACCTGCTCGTGGATTCGATCGGGTGCGTAGTCTTGGCCCTTATAGAGATCGTAACTCTTCGGGTCCGCAGGGTCGCTGCCTGGAGCCAGACCTCCGTGACCGGGAATCTCGGGATCGTTCTTCAGAGTGACATGCTGGCTGTTGTCCCACAGGTAGCTTGGATAGTAGCTGTGGGCATGCGACTGGCAGTTGTAGCCAAAGAAGCGATCGACACCTTGTTTGAGTGGTTCGCCTGTGGACCCAGGGCCGCCCAAGCCCCATTTGCCCATTGCGCCGGTGGCATAGCCCTGTTGCTTGAAAAGCTCGGCCAGCGTGACTTCACTGTCTGGGATGGGCCACTGACCTTCGGGCGGAGTCGATTTGTTATCGCGCACGAACGCATGCCCAGGATGTTTGCCCGTTAGCAGCACGCATCGCGAAGGCGCGCAGACGGCATTGCCGCTGTAATGCTGTGTCAATCGCATGCCCTGACTGGCAAGTCGATCGATGTTCGGCGTCTTAATGAGCTTCTGCCCGAAGCATCCCAGTTCACGATAGCCAAGATCGTCGGCCAGAATGAAAATCACGTTGGGCTTGCGCTCGTCGGCAGATTTTACCATCGAAGTCGCTGCAAAAAAAAGAGCGGTAACGATAAGTATTGCGTGCGAATGAAAAATGATATGCATGATTTCATTTCAGTATCGGTATGTTTACTTTGACGCGCTAACTAGTGAACAGTGGTAGTGTGTCGTAATGTGCATGTAGAATCGTGGCGGGGTTTGCCACTCCCATCCATTGGCTTAGTACGCTGGCGTAGACTTGTCGAAAGTCGATGGAGTGCTGGACGTCGCCGTCGTCGAGTTCCGTTAGATTGGCCGGGGCGCCCACGAGTCCAGGCTGAACGGCACCGCCGCACAGGAACAGTGGAGCGGCGGCGCCGTGATCCGTACCTCCACTGGAGTTTTCCGCCAATCGTCTTCCAAATTCGCTGAAGGTCATAACGCACACGCGTTTTTCATGTCCGTGGGTAGCAATGTCGCGCATAAAGGCCGTCAATGCCGCGCTCCATTCATCGAGCAAATTCGCGTGTGTCTGCGCCTGCTGGGCGTGTGTGTCGAAACCGTCGAGCTCGACGTAATAGATTCGCGTAGCGAGCCCCGCATCGATGAGCTGCGACACAACTCGCAGTTTCTCTCCGAGTCCTGAGCTGGGGTACTGGATGTCAGTCCGATAATCCTGCGCAGCCTGGGCGACACGCTGGCTGGCGATCATGGCCGAAGCATTGCTGGATTGTACGAAGTTCAACAGGTCATTTTGTGACTCCTCGGCGGCAGCGGTCGACGGAGAGTCCAGTGCTAGACGATCGATTAATTCCCGCAGCGCTTCGCTTCCGCGACCCTGCAAACGGAATTCATCGAGTTTAGTGATCGAGGGTACGCGTGTCTTACGAGCCGCCAAAGCGAGTGGCTGCTGACTGCGTCCCAAGTGCAGACCCGGCACATCGCCACCTTGGACTGAGGCCGATTCGTCCAAGTAATTTCCCAGCCATCCCTCGCTGCGGGCCAGCCCCTTTCGCTGGCAGGTATGCCAAATATCCATCGACTCGAAATGCGAGCGATTGGGTTGGTCGTAGCCAACGCCCTGAACGATCGTCAGCAACCCATCTTCCAGCAAGCTGTGCAGGCCAGTCAACTGCGGATGTAGTCCGAGTTCGCTGTCGATTTTTAGCACGTCCGCTGAGTTAAGTGCCAACTTGGGCCGCGCAGCTCGGTAGGCCTCGTTGGCGTAGGGCACGAGCGTATTGAGTCCATCGTTGCCGCCGGTCAACTGCACAACTACTAAGATGCGCTCGCCTGTTTTGGGCGCTGAGTCGGCCGCCCGCACTAAGAATCTTGGTAACTGGCTATCGATGCCCAGGGCTACCGAAGTACACAAGCTTGACGCCAGGAAGCGACGACGGCTGGTTGAAGATTGAATGAACATAGTATTTCCTAGTGTGCGGTTAACCCAATTGGAATTCAGGCAGAGTCGCCATACCGTTGACGACACCTAGCAGCCCAGCCTCGCGATCGTTTCGATTGGATTGCAGCGATTCGATCAGTCGCGTTTCGGTAGGCGTCGCCAGTGGAACTGCCAACAGGGCATCTGCCAACCACCTGACAACTTCTTGGTCGTCGTGCAGGCCCAGGTTGTGCAAGTAGCGATCCAGACTGCCGTTTGCAAAATGCGTATGCTCATCCTTCAATACGCGATAGACCAGATTTGCGCGGCCGAGTAACGTCGACGAGTTGATCCAAGCTCGACCACCATCCCAGCCTTTGACATTGGGTGGAAAAAAAAGCCCCTGCCCAATTTGCTCTAGCCCCTGGGCAAGCATCAGAGCATTAGTCGTGCCTTCCAAACTGCGTAGCAGACCGATCAGCAGTTCGACTGGGGAGCGGATCTTCCGCGCCAATGCGTGCGGTGAATAGAACAAGTTGCTGGTCAGGATGCGCGAAATCACTGAGGCAATATTGAGGTCTTCATCCCGAAACAGGTTTGCCAAGGGTGCGATGAGTTCATTGGTGAGGGCTGGTTCATCGGCGACAAAAAAGCGAACGAGCTTGCGACAAATAAACAGCGGTGCGGCCGCTTGGTCGAGCACAATCGCGACGGCTTCTTCTCCGTCAAAAGCACCCGACTGGCCCAGCACCGATTTGATGCCCGTATCCTGCTGATATTTATTTTTGCGGAAACGCGAGTTCTTTATTTCCCAGCCTGTAAAACATCGCGCCAGCTCTCGAACATCTTGCTCTCCATAGTTGCCTTCGCCCAAACAGAAAAGTTCCATCAGTTCGCGAGCGAAATTTTCGTTGGGATGCGACTTGCGATTGGTGGCGGAATCCAGATAGATCAGCATGGCTGGGTCCTGGGCCATGGATTGAACCAGCGGGGCCAGCTTGCCCAATGCATGCTGACGCAGCAGCAGGTTCTGGTTCCACATCATGCCCGCATCTTTGACTTTGTCAGCCCCGGTTGAGAAGTGCCCATGCCAAAAAATAACCGCTTTCTCTAGCAATTGGTGCGGTGTGCCCAGTAAGCGATAGGTCCAGGCTGCAGCCAATTGTTTCGGGTCGCCGGCCGCCAAAACCGTTCGCGCAAGAGAGTCTGCTGTGCTGCGAAATTCCGACGACTCAGATTCTGCCGAAAACATCGAGTCCACGACGGAGCCAGGCGTAGATTTTAGTGCTTCTGAGATCTCCGCTGGACTCGCTCCAAAGCCCGCGCGGCGATACAGGTGCCTAACTCGCCTAGCGTCCCACGGCTGCTGTGGGCTGGGTTCATAGGTGCTCCAAGCCCACTGCGGATCGATTTCTGTCATGTGTTGCATAGTCGTTTCCATAGCATAACCTACATTGAGCAATGTGCACCGTTTTTATCCCAGCCCGCAGCGTGAGCAAGGATCTAACATACTACGAACGACCGTGCATAGGCTGTGGGCTAGGCTTGCAAACAAGGAAAAACTCAGATGCCCCCGAGTTCCGAAGAGAAAATCTAGTGCATTATCTTAGGCCGGAGGCCGGCAAAACCATTGCCGGTCGCGTGAGCCACCGGACCTAAATGCAATGGATGTTTCTAGGCCGGAGGCCGACACATTCTTGCGCAACGCCATGTGTCGGCCTCTGGCCTTTGTGGGTTGAGTTGTCGGGTCCGTGGCCTAACGGCCACGGCAAGGGATGTTTCGGCCTCCGGCCTGTGCATCATGCCTCCGGCCTGTGCATCGGCCTTGTTGACTATTCGTTGCGCTGGCTCACCCAGTCGTCCCAATTTTGCCAATGCCATGCCTCAGAAAATCTACTGGGCTGGCTGGGCCACTCGAACATCCAAGCTCAGTTGGAGCTGACCGGACTTGGCAGACAGCGTCAGGCTGGCGTCGCGCAACAGATTCAATAAGCCTAGCAGCAGTTTGATCTCGTCTTGCGCAGCAGCCTGGCTGTGACCCTTTTCTAACATGTTTTGTGCAACCAACTGAGATTGGTTGTCTGCCAGCACGACCTGGAGCGTGCGGGCATCGAGCCGTGCGTGCGTATTAGGAAGATCCGCAACTGCAGACGAGTCTATGTTTTCCTGTTGCAACAATTCGATGGCCAGGCTGCGGGAGCTCGACAGGACCAATCGATCGCCTGCAAAGCCCAGTGTCGGCGAAAAATTAAAGTTGATAGGTGCGTCCAGCGCTGTGGCATACTCCTTTTGGGGCACGTATTGAGCCGTAACTAACTGAAATTTTTCATTTTTTTCCATATCCAGATCGAGCTGAGGCTGCCCTTGGGCCGCACCAACCACGTTGAGGAAGCCAATCAAACTTTGAAAAACGCGGCGCAGATCCGTTTGGGTGGTCTGGGCGTTCTTCATGCGGAATTGGAATGCGAATGCAGGCAGTTTGATCGCTGGCTGCGGTGCGGCGGAATCAAATGTCTGATGAGTCGCTACGATCTGAATGTCGCTGGACAAGGCCGCTAGGATGTCTTCGCCAAAGTCTTTGCCTGAAAAGAACGTTGTCAATTGCGTATCTGCCTGCGCTAGTTGGTCTTGGCCTTTGTCGTTGAGTAAGTCGCCGGCCCGCAGCCACATCTGGGCCATATCGCGGTATGCGCTGAGGGCCAGCAGCCGATCTGGGATTTCAATGAGTGGCGGTGCCGGGGCGTCGCCGGTGGGCCCAAAAAAGTATTGGCGCTCCTCGCCGGCCCAGGCCCCGTCGTGAGGCGTCGCCACAGAAAGTTGAGCTCCCTGTGTGTTCATGCGGAGCGCGGCGGTGCCGTACTGGGTGTGTTGCAAGTTGCACAATAATCCTCCAAAAACCAGTTCGGCGAGCGCGTTGGGTGCGCGACCCGCATACAACTCACGGGCAACGCCCGCGTCGCGCAACTGGGCGATATCGACAAAGCCCCAGAGGTGGTCCCGCGCATCGCGCATCGCCAGAGCTTGCGTAAATCGCGGTTTGACGGCTAGCGCGTCTCCGGCGTGATCTAAATATTGATCTACGATCTGTTTGCCTAGTTCGGAGCGGTTGGTGACCAGTAGCCATTGGTCCATCACGGCCATGCGATTGTCGCCACCGAGCGCGTGAGCGTCGAAGCCACGGTAGTTGCCCTGTGTGACTTGGCCGTTGCGATTGGCAGGCAGCGCGGCAAGGACTGTGTTGCGAAATCGCACTAAGGTGTCCACATCGCTCGACTTTGCCAGGAGCACCAGACCACGCGTCTGACTATCAAATGCAATGTAGAGGCCACCGCCAGTGATTGTTCGTAGTACTTTGGGCCAGCGCGCACCCATGCCCGCTTCGAATAAACTGACAGCGCTCTTCAGCTTAATTAGGTCCTCGGACTTCATCGCTTTTTCGATCGCAGGCAGCGACTCGAGTTGGCCTCGAAGCGGATGTTCAAGTAGGCTCTGTACCAGCTCGCTGGCTTGCGGCGCTGCGACCAAGAGAACTACGGTACTTGGCAATAGGTCAGCAGCTTCGATTTCGTGCTTGGGGCTGAGTGATTCGATAATTTCCTGCGCAGGAATAGGATCGGGCCACCAAGCCGCAGCAAAAATCAGTATCGAAGTGATTGCGTGTTTTTCAGAGCGGATCACAATGGAGCTCGCATAGGGTGGATGGTATTCTTAGAGCCGCCGAGTTGGAGAGTAGTGCTCCTGTTCGCAGCGTTCGCTCGATGTTTCGATTTCATTCTATTCGATTCTGTAGCAGACACACGCCGTGTGCGGCGACAAACCGGAGGGGTCTCTTTTCGTCGGACCGTGGGTGTTGGATCGTGCGGAAAATTAAATTACAGTCTGATTCTGAACGTGGGATTGGCTTCCAGCCTGTTGATTCCCGCCTGACAGGCTGGAAGCCTATCCCACTAATTTTCCGCTTGATTTTCGACCCACGGCTACCATCTGCGACCGCTTGGCGGTCATAAAAAAACTCAAAATGCATAGCCGGCTGCGTCACAAATCGTTTTGAATTCAATTGCACTGACAGGTTGCACGCTCAGTCGCGAACCGCGTTGCAGCAACGTCATCTTGGCAAGCGGTTTCATGGTGCGGAGTTCCGGCAGTGTAAGGGGCCGCACGAACTTCTTAACCAACTGGATATCGACCATGATCCAAGCCGGCGCTTCGGGTTTGGATTTGGGGTCATAGTGGTCGTCGTTTTTGTCAAAGGCTGTATGATCGACATAGCCCTCGCAGACAATTCTGGCGATGCCGGCGACTGCGGGCGGTTTGGAATTACTGTGGTAGAAGAGTACCAGGTCGCCGATTTTCATATCATCGCGCATGAAATTTCGTGCTTGGTAATTGCGAACGCCATCCCAATGAGTTGTTTGGTGCTCACAGGCGGCTAAGTCGTCGATGCTGAAAACCTCAGGCTCGCTCTTGACCAGCCAGTAATGCAGATTTTTTGGAGTCTTGTGAACCACGGGATTTTGCCTGGGTACAATACGATTATTCGCTGAAACGCCGGTAAGGCTTGGCTTAGGGCGAATTTTCGACAATAATCTGTGAAGGTCGACCACGGACTATCATTTTAGCAAACGCTGTGACTGGCGTTCCTGTCCAGTGTCGTTGGGACGCCTGCAGTTACCAGAAAACTATCTAGCAGTTACTCAGATTCATGCAAAACTATGCTCGCCTAGGCTTTTTCGGGATTTTGGCGCTGATCGCTCTGCGCGTGTGCATCGGCTGGCACTTTTATATGGAGGGGGTTGCCAAGGTTCGCGGAAATGACTTTTCTTCCGTGGGCTTTCTCAAGGCGGCTAACGGTCCGCTGGCCGACAAGTTCCAGCAACTGATCTGGGACAACGACGGCCGATTGCGGCTGGATAAGCAGCGGGTCAATGAGTTGTTTGCAACTGCGGCTGATCAGGCCGGTACGCATTTCGCTTTAACCGACGACCAGAAAAAGAACTTAGATCGCGTTAGAAAACAGTACACCGACAAACTTAACGAAGTCTACCTAGAATCCAGCGAAGACATTTTCAAATACAGCGAAAGCAGGGACCGGCTGACTGCCATGGACGAGTCGAAGATGTGGAACGAAGTTTCCAGTCTGCGGGGGCAAAAGGAGACGATCGAGAACGAGCGGATGGCGGGCGTGCGGAGCGCATTGGCCTCGGTCGATGCGATTTGGGACCAGTACGAAGGTCGATTGAACTCAGTAGCCAATGAAACGCAGCTAAAGTCGGCTGGTTACTTTTATTTCGATCGCCCCGAGGAACGACTGCTGACTACGCGTGCTGTGGACAAAATTATTCCCTTTTTCGACATGGTTGTGGGTATCCTACTGATGGTAGGTCTGTTGACTCCATTGGCAGCTTGGGCTGCGGCCATCTTCCTGATCAGTGTGATCCTGACGCAGATGCCGGGCTATCCTGGATCTCAGCCAACTTATTATCAGTCCGTCGAGTGCATCGCCTTGATCGTACTAGCCACGACAGATGCGGGTCGCTATGCGGGTCTCGATTTTATCCCATGGGCATGGTGGCAAAAGAAGCGGCCAGAGAAACTGGCCACCCGCTAACGAATGCAACCTCTTCGTACATTAGCCAACCCTTTCACAAGATAGGCCGACTCGCGCCGTATGGCTGAATCCGTCACTTAAAACCGAACGATTCCTAACTGCGAATTTTAGAATAAAAATCATGCAAGCACTTACAGCAGAACAAAAGCAAATCGGTCAAGATAATTATTACGAGGCCGTCGGCGTTACACGTCGTGATTTTATCAAGGGTGTGGCGGCGGCTGGCGCAGTTTCCGGCGCGGGACTGGGGGCGATGTATTTCGGCTACGGTACCGTGAACGATCCGGTCCGAGTTGGAGTGATCGGAGTTGGCGACGAGGGCAACGTGTTGCTCGGAGGTTGCACACCCGATTACGTTCAAGTGACTGCGATTGCGGATTTGCGACCAAGCAGTATCCATCGAGCGTTTCACGGCGATTGGGCTAGTCCAGCCGCCCTGGCGGCCAGACCTGGGCTGATCAAACAGTACGGCTACAGCTCGGAAGCCGAAGCTCGGAAAAACGTGAAGGTTTACACACCCGAAAACGGTGGCATGCAAGCCCTGCTGGACGATCCGAGCATCGAAGCCGTGATCATCGCGCTGCCATTATTTCTGCACGCACCTATCGCTATTCAAGCCATGTTGCGCGGCAAACACGTGCTCACCGAAAAACTCATGGCCCACAACGTGGCTCAATGCAAAGCCATGGCTCGCGTGGCCAAAGATACCGGACTGCACTTGGCCACGGGCCATCAACGGCACTATAGCGTGTTATATGACAATGCCGTTCATTTGCTGAAGTTCGGTTTGCTGGGCCAACTGCATCATATCCGCGCACAATGGCATCGCGGTAATTTGCCCGGCCGCGATAGTTGGCAGATGCCTCTGCCCGGAGGCGAAGGCAAAGTCAATAAGATTGTGGATCAACTCAACAGCTATCGTCGCCAATTGGACGCGGCCACAGATCCCCTGAAGATCGAAGAGCTGACCCACATTGTCGCGCAGTGGGAATCATGGGATGCCGATAAGGATGTAGCAGCCGCCAAACACGGCTACGAAAAGCTCAAACTACCCAACGGAGATGTGCGTTCAGAGCTCGAAGAATTGGTCCGTTGGCGATTGTGGGAACGGACCGGTGGAGGGCTCATGGCAGAGCTTGGAAGCCACCAACTGGACGCATCCACCATCTTTTGCTCTGCACTCCGCCAGGATGGAAAAAAAGCACATCCGCTGACCGTCCACGCGGTAGGTGGAAGGCACATTTTCCCGATGGATCGCGATGCCGAAGACCATGTCTACTGCATGTATGAGTTCCCTGGACCAGAATACGAACCCTCGTTTGACGTCGGCTATTACAATGCGGCCCAAAATTATCCGCCGAAGGACAAGGGGATTCCCAACTATTCTCAGGATCCGAACAAGAAGATCGTCGTGACCTATTCGACCATCAATGGCAATGGTTATGGTGGTTATGGCGAGGTAGTCATGGGCACCAAGGGGACCATCATCCTGGACAAGGAAAAGGAGCTGATGCTCTATCAGGACTCCGATACAGAATCCAAAGTAAGCGTGAAGGGCGATAAAGGCGGCTACAGCTTGGACACACAGGCGAGCGGCAATTATGCCGCAGCCAGTGTTGCCAAAGCAGCCTCCGGTGGCGATGTCAGCCGCGGCTACACCGAAGAAATTGAACACTGGGCTTGGTGCATTCGCAATCCCGCTCCAGAAAACAAACCAAAGTGTTATCCTGAAGTTGCCATGGCCGATGCGGTGATTGCCCTCACGACCAATGTGGCGATGGCCCGCGGCGCCCGCGGCGAGGCGGGCTTTGTCAAGTTCGAAGATAGTTGGTTCGACCGCGATTCGGACGATACGCCAGACGGCAGCGATGTGAAAAAGGAACTTGCCAGCATGAACAACTGGGAAATCGTTTAGCTTTCTCGGCTGCACCAAGCGATTAAACGTTCTAAAGACCAGGTATTGATTACCTGGTCTTTTTCTATCAGTGCGCGTCGCGCTTGATACACCCCGTAGCGCATCACATCGAGTCCATCCATGTGGTGCGCGTCCGAATTGATGGCGATCGGGATTCCCTCCCGTACGGCCATCGTAAGATGCGCTTCCGAAAGGTCCAGTCGCATTGGATTCGCGTTGAGCTCGAGCGCTTTTTGGTATTCAACCGCCGCTTGGATCACAGCATCCAAGTCCACGTCATACGGTGGCCGCGAGCCGATCAGTCGACCGGTGGGATGTGCGATGAGATCTACGTGGGGGTTGGCAAGTGCTCCGACGATGCGAGCCGTGATTTGCTCGCGAGATTGCTTTTGCCCGTAGTGAACACTGCCTATGACCCAGTCGGCTTGAGCAAGTACTTCGTCGGCTAGATCCATGGGGCCAGCTTCGAGAATATCGCATTCGATGCCTTTGAGTACGCGAAAGCCATCGTCCTGCCGCGCATTAAAGTCGTCGATGGCCTGCCATTGGTCCAGTAGGCGAGCCGCGTCAAGTCCACGAGCCATGCTGACCCGTTTGGAATGGTCGGTGATGGCGATGAACTTGAGCCCCCGCTGCCTGGCCGCCGCCGCCATCTCAGAGATCGAGTTGGCACCGTCGGTGGCGGTCGTATGCATGTGTAGATCGCAGGCGATATCGTGCAATTGAATTAGCGGTGGAAAGATGCCCCCCTGCCCTGCCCACTGGATTTCATGTTTGCCCTCGCGGAGCTCGGGCGGAATCCAGGCTAGTCCCAGCGCGCGGTACAGCTCGTCTTCGGTTCTACCCGCGATATAAGTTTCGGGCTGTTCGATGCGAGCCACGCCATACTCGTTGACTGTCAGTCCCTGTTTGCGAGCCAAGCTGCGAACGGCGACGTTGTGTTCCTTGGATCCCGTGAAATATTGCAACGCGGCACCTAGCGAAGCCTGTGGCACGACACGCAGGTCGACCTGGAAATGATCGTCGACTCGTATCGACATCTTCGTATCACCTCGAGCAATACTGCTGACCATTCCTGGAAACTGTGCCAAGCAATTCATGACGGCCGCTGCATCGCTACTGACGACTAAAATATCGATGTCCCCGACTGTTTCCTTTGCACGACGATAGCTACCTGCAAACTCAAGAGTTTCAATGGCGGTGCAGCTTCTTAGATGTTCGCTCAGCCGTTGCACGAGGCGTTCGGCTTGGTCGATACGGAGGCGTAAAGAGGCCGCGGCGGCGATTTCGAGCCCATCTAGGATCATCTGTTCGGTCTTGGCGGCAAAGCCCTTGAGCTCGCGAACTTTGTGCGCCTCGCAGGCAAACTTTAGATCTTCGAGCGACTGGATGCTCAGTTCATTTAGCAAAACGAGAGCCTTTTTGACACCCAAGCCAGGAATGCGTGTCATCTTGATGAGGACTGGCGGCGTGGACTGTCGCAGCTCGCTTAACTGGGGCAACTCGCCAGTTTCCAAAAGTGTCTTGCACTTTTCTGCTAGTGTTGCGCCGATGCCACTCAACTGCGTCAGGTCGCGGCTTGGATCAGCCAGGATCTCCGCAATCGATTCATTCAACTCGGCAATTGTCTTGGCCCCGTTACGATAGGCGCGCACGCGAAATGCATTTTCGCCACGCAGCTCGAGCAGGTCCGCCAGTTCGTCGAAGACGCGCGCAATCTCGGTATTATTCACGGTATTCCATCCACTTTTACTTGAACTATCAAGTATGCAACTCGACGATATCGCCGTCTTGCGGTTGGTAGTCGGGCTTGACCATAGTCCCGTCATGCACGGCAGCACCCCACACGCGGGCGCCTTTTAAACTCGTCGCCATATCGCGATGAACGTTCTCGGCCACCTCTACCAGCGTTTCACCTTGGCGAATCGTGAATGGCTTTGTGCGATCGGGCTCTTTTTCTTTGGGATGCTTCGTATACACACGCACAATCTGGAGGCGCTCAAAGGCTGCCGCTCGCAACTGTTCCAAACCTGTTCCTTGGGTGGCGCTCACTTCGAGGCGATCGAATGGCAAACTCAGGTATTCGTCCAGCAGCGATTTGCGATCCGCTGCATTGGCCGCATCGCTCTTGTTGAGCACCACGAGTGTTTGGGTATAACTCACGCCGACATCCTCTTCGTCCAACTTTGTTTCCCTTCCCAGTCGCGTTTTGCCGCTCGAAAATCTTTCCAAGACGGCTTGGGTTTCTTCGACAAGCTCGTCGTTACCCAGATCGATGACTAGGAAAACAAGGTCGGCGCCACGCACGAGCCCGAGCGTGTTGGTGGAAAAGAAATCGGCCGTAATGGGCGGCAGGTCAATCAACTGGAATGGACAATCTTCGAAAAGCATCATGCCCGGCAGCGGTGCTTGCGTGGTAAACGGATAGGGTGCAATCTCAGGTTGCGCGCGTGTCAGGGCACCCAGCAACTGGCTTTTGCCACAATTGGGCGCGCCGACCAACAGAATTCTTCCGGCACCCTGCTTGGGGATTTTGGTGGCCGTCGACTTGGTTGCCGACTGGGCGCTTTGCTTCTGAGTGTCCGCTTTGACCTTGGCAATTTTGGATTTCAGATCAGCCTGAAGTCGGTCGGTGCCTTTGTGCTTGGGGATTTCGCGCAGCATGACCTGCAGGCATTCGAGCTCCTCTTGGGGTGTCTCGGCTTGGCGGTAAGCATCTTCGGCCTTGTGATATCGGGGAGTTAAGTTGGCGGGCATCAGTTCCTAAATCAGCTTGAGGAAAACCAGTAGGCTAGTTGTCTAGTTGGTTAGGAGGCGACTTGCAGAACGATTCGAATTGAATTGTTCTTTTGGGGGAACATCAGTTGGGTTGCGTAGAATTCACGATCCGATTCGATGTATTCGCCGGACTCGGCGAGTGCCTTAGAAATCTCCGGCCAACGGCTGATTTCGCTAGTTGCCAAGCGCGGAGTGGAACGACTGCTCGGCCTGGTCGAAAACAGTATGTGGCCACGATCGTCGATCAAGTAAATGACATCCTGGGTTGAGATGGCTTCGATTTCAGGTCGCACGAGATTGCCGATTTCGGCTTCTGCCAGTACCAACCCAAAGGGTTCCTCGGTGGCGGAGTCGAAGACTGGAACCCCGGCCACGATCCGCACCACATCCGAAACGCTCAAGTCAACGTCGATACGGAACTCGCCAGGAAACTGCTCCATGGTTGTCTTGTGAAATGTGTTCGCCGCGCCACGGCGGAGTCTGCTCTGCGGGAGCGTCCGAATGTTGGCCACGTCGTGCAAACTTCTTTCGACGCGCACAATTTCGCTAATCCGCTCCTGGTTGACTTTGGCAAAGCTCAATCCTGACAGATTGGATTTGGTTTTGGCCAAAGCTTGCAGAATTGTCGACAAGCGTTCGCGCCACTCGGAGACGTTGGAGTCGCTGGCTTGCTCATCAGCCAGCAAGCCCTGAATGGGCGGCAGCTCTACCATGAACTGAGCCGTAACGGCTAACTGCCTGATTTGAACGCATAGCCGCGACTTTAGATCGCGACCCGTCATCCGCATCGAATCGTATCGCGTCTGCAGCCGGTGCCGGCCCGCGATCCAGGCTTCAACCTCGCTGGCCAATTCTTGTGCCGTCGCATGTCGCGCGAAGCGTTCACGCGACATGGCGCGCATGCAAATCAGTTCTAGGTCGCGGGGAATGGTTGGGTTGATATCGCGGGGTTTGGGTGTGTCGGCGGTGGCAATACAAACCAAAAACTCTTTGAGGCGAAGATTGCCGCTTTCGGTTCGATGACTATTCTCATGCGGCGCACTGCCGGTCAGAATCGCGAATAGGATGGCCCCCAGACCATAGACATCCGTGCGCTGGTCCAACTGACTCATGTCGCCGAGGGCCTGCTCGGGTGCCATGTACAGCGGCGTACCCACCACGTCGCCATCGAGCGTCTGGGCTACGGACCCATCCTCGGGTGTACCGCTGAGCGCTAAACGCGTGGCCAGCTCACCGTCTGTGTCAAGTTTGGCGAGTCCCCAGTCGAGCACGAGGACTTGGCCAAAGTTATCCAACGCGACATTTTCAGGTTTGAGGTCGCGATGAATGACGCCTCGCGAATGGGCAAAAGCGATCGCTTGGCAGACATCCAAAAATGCATTCAGTAAGCGGTGCAGATGGATCGGGTCTTCGATCGAGCTGAGTCGCCGGGCATGGTACTCCTGGATGGCGTCGGCCAACGTTTGCTTGCCCAAGAAACGCATCGCGTAAAACGGCAGCCCCGTTTCAGGATTGACGCCACTCAGGTACAGCGGAACCACGTTGGGGTGCTCTAGATGCCCCGTGATTTCAGCTTCGCGCGCGAATCTCTGCGATAGCTTTTGCGAATCCGAGGAAGCTTTGTTGAGTTCTTTCAGAGCCACATTGCGCTTTAGTTTTTCATCGCGAGCCAACCAAACGGTGCCCAGGCCACCCTCGCCGATTTTTCGAATGAGCGTAAATCTGGCGACGCCCTGACGAATTTCTTCGATTGTTTCTGGGGTGGCACCACGGTAGTACGTTGTCTCGGACTGAGCGACTTTGAGCTGCGAAGCTGGGGCGAGTGCTGCCGAGTCTCCTTGGGCTTCGCGAAGCGAGCGGCGCATGCGTTCTTTGGCGATATCGCTCAGTCGTTTTGCCAGAAGCTGGGGCGATTCCTCTCCTGCGTCTGCATGGCGACTTTCCTCCAACAGCGCATCCTGGATGATTGCAGATAGGCTGGCAAACGCTTTGGCTTCTGGCGTCTTGTCCAGGTGCGTTTGCAGGTCGTTATGCTCGTGCGGGCTCAGGATCCCGGACAGGGATTTAGTAATTAATTCCGATGCATTCAAATCATTCATCGATCTGCTCCCGGCCAGTTTCTAACCACTTTGAGCCCACGCACTTAGCCAGCCCTAATCGAGCCCGGTGCAGCCGCACCCACATATTCGAAGGTGTGATATCCAATTCCTGGCAAATTTTATCGCTGTCCATCTCGTCCAGCACGCTTAGCACAAACACGTCCGCTTGTCGCTGCGGGATGCTTGCCAAGCATTCGCGCACTACATTCCAGAATTCGTCCGACTGTAACTCTTGCTCGGCAGTAAAAGTCGGCAAGACCCCTGGCTTCCAACGCCCATCGATATCAAACAGCAAGGCAGTCGGATCAAAGTCATCGATTTGCGGTCGGCGATTCTGCTCCCTGGCCCTGGCCCGCATAAAGTCGATGATCTTTCGTTTGAGAATGCTCATGAGCCAGCCCCGCTGCGAACCCCTCCCCGTAAATTGGTGTTGAGATCGAATGCCTTTCAGAAAGGTTTCCTGCACAATTTCCTCTGCCTCGGACTCGTCGCGGAGCCGCGAAAGTGCAAAACGGAACAAATAATCGCCATAGCGATCAACCCAATATTCGGGGCTGACCGCCGCTTCCAAAGCGTAATGGGACGAGTCGGTAGACATGACGAACACCCGCTGCCCAAAGGGGCAAAGTTGCCAGCACCCCTTTTTTAATTGTCGACTCAACCGTCGATCGGATGCCTCTCCGCTGCCAAGTATACCGCCATTGTCGGGTTACTTCTATCGAGCCACCTCCACTGGATTCGTTGCGCGCCTAAATGGTAGACGAACGGAAAACCAGTTCCTTACACAAAATGCGACAAATTTGGAGTACGTGCGACTCGTCGCCACTTTGGAATCGCGAAATTTGGAGTGCGTGCGACTCGTCGCCGCTTTGGAATCGTCCAGGAGCTCGGAGGAAATGGGTAGATATATTTCGCCATTGGCCCGGAGGACAGGCGGATGCAACGACCCGCCTAGCTTGGTCCGGCATGCTCTCCCCGCGGGAGAGCCAGTTGCATATGGCAGACCTATAGCACATCGTTGAACCAACGTGGATCGAGCTCTATGGCGATAGGAAAGCTAGGACAAGTCCCAGCACTCCAAATTTGGAGTACGTGCGACTCGTCGCCGCTTTGGAATCGTCCAGGAGCTCGGAGGAAATGGGTAGATATATCCCGCCATTGGCAGGAGGACAGGCGGATGCAACG